>NZ_JBXAKV010000020.1:0-111278 GCF_058798795.1 Pseudomonas sp. GW822-FHT07A10 | reverse complement strand
AGGATTTCGATACGGCCAAGCTTTTCAGCGAAAAACATCTACTAAAAGCTTGACCGTGAACAGAGTATCTACAGGTTATGTGTTGGCCGTGAGGTCCGCGCATCCCTGTAGGAGCGAGGCTTGCCCGCGAAGGCGTCGTCACATTCAACACATTCGTTGACTGACATTCCGCTATCGCGGGCAAACCCGCTCCCACAGGATTTTGTGTGGTGCTTAAGATCTGCGCGCCCCCCTACCAACGCACGCCGCCACCTCCTTCGAAAGTAGCATTCGGTCACCGCGCCCTCCGTGCATTAATGGCTCTACCGGAATCGTCCGGCACAAGAAGAGGAATGACCCATGTGGCATAAACCCGCGTTTACCGATCTGCGCATTGGCTTCGAAGTGACGATGTATTTCGCCAACCGTTGATTGATCGCCCGGTCAGCCGTCACGTTGGCCGGGCCTGCTTTCTGGAGCCTGCCATGCACATCCGCGTTCTCGGTTCCGCCGCCGGCGGCGGTTTTCCGCAATGGAACTGCAACTGCCGCCAGTGCGCGGCGATGCGTCACGGCAACCTGCGTGCGCAACGCCGTACGCAGTCGTCCATTGCCCTGAGCGACGACGGTGTGGAATGGATACTCTGCAATGCTTCACCAGACATCCGCGCCCAACTCGAAAGCTTCCCGACGCTGCAACCGGCCCGCCGCGTGCGTGACACGGCGATTGCCGGCGTGGTCCTGCTGGACAGTCAGATCGACCATTGCACCGGCCTGTTGAGCCTGCGCGAAGGCTGCCCGCATTCGGTCTGGTGCACCGAGCGGGTGCATGAAGACCTGAGCAGCGGCTTCCCGTTGTTCACCATGCTCAAGCACTGGAACGGTGGTTTGCAGTGGCAACCGATCGAACTGGACCGTGAGCCGTTCAGCATCGCAGCCTGCCAACACCTGCAATTTCGCGCCATTCCATTGGTCAGCAACGCACCGCCGTATTCCCCCAACCGTGGCAACCCGCAGCCGGGGGACACCATCGGCCTGTTCATCGAAGACCTGCGCAACGGTGCATCGGTGTTCTATGCGCCGGGTCTGGGGCAGGTCGACGCCGAGGTATTGAGCTGGATGCAGCGCGCCGATTGCCTGCTGCTGGACGGCACGCTGTGGCGCGACGATGAAATGCGCGTATGCGAAGTCGGCCAGAGCCTGGGCCGCGAAATGGGCCACCTGCCGCAAAGCGGTCCCGGCGGGATGCTCGAAGTGCTGGAGGGCTTCAATCGCCAGCGCAAGGTGCTGATCCACATCAACAACACCAACCCGATCCTCGACGAAGACTCGGCCGAGCGGGCGTTGCTGGAACGGCGGGGGATTGAAGTGGCTTATGACGGCATGAGTATTGAGCTGTAGCGGATGGCCTCATCGCAGAACCCAACGGTTATTCCCCGGAGAACCGCAATGACTGACACTCCCATGACCCCCACTGAATTCGAAGCGGCCCTGCGCGCCAAAGGCGCCTATTACCACATCCACCACCCATTCCACCAAGCCATGTACGCCGGGCGCGCCACCCGCGAGCAGATCCAGGGTTGGGTCGCCAATCGCTTCTACTATCAGGTGAACATTCCCCTGAAGGACGCGGCAATCCTCGCCAACTGCCCGGACCGTGACGTGCGCCGGGAATGGCTGCAACGGATTCTCGACCATGACGGAGTCCCCGGCAGCGAAGGCGGCATCGAAGCCTGGTTGCGTCTGGGCGAAGCGGTGGGGCTGGATCGCGAACAAATTCTCTCGCAAGAGTTGGTGCTGCCGGGTGTGCGATTTGCCGTGGACGCCTACGTCAATTTCGCCCGCCGTGCTTGTTGGCAGGAAGCGGCCAGCAGTTCGCTGACCGAACTGTTCGCACCGCAGATCCATCAGTCTCGGCTCGACGCCTGGCCCAGCCATTACCCATGGATCGACCCGGCCGGTTACGACTATTTCCGTACGCGGCTGAGCCAGGCCCGGCGTGATGTCGAGCATGGTTTGCGCATCACCCTGGCGCATTACGTCACGGTCGAGGGCCAGCAGCGCATGCTGGAGATTCTGCAGTTCAAGCTTGATGTGCTGTGGAGCATGCTCGACGCGATGAGCATGGCCTATGAGCTGGACCGCCCGCCGTATCACACCGTCACCACCGATCGGGTCTGGCACCGGGGGATCGCCCTGTGAACGCGATCGAGCAGCAACCCGGCCCACCGTTGTGGCTGTTGGCGGAGCTGACCTATCGCTGCCCGCTGCAATGCCCGTATTGCTCCAACCCATTGGATTTCGCCCAACAGGGTGAGGAGTTGAGCACAGAAGAGTGGATCAGGGTGTTTCGCGAAGCCAGGGAGATGGGCGCCGCGCAACTGGGCTTTTCCGGTGGCGAGCCGTTGGTGCGCCAGGACTTGGCCGAGCTGATCAAGGCCGCGCGGGACATGGGTTACTACACCAACCTGATCACCTCGGGTATCGGCCTGACCGAACAGAAGGTCCGCGACTTCAAGGTCGCCGGGCTGGACCACATCCAGATCAGCTTTCAGGCCGCCGACGAAGCGGTCAACAACATGCTCGCTGGATCACGCAAGGCCTTCGCCCAGAAACTGGCCATGGCCCGAGCGGTAAAAGCCCAGGGCTACCCGATGGTGCTGAACTTCGTCACCCATCGGCACAACATCGACCAGATCGCGCAGATCATCGAACTGTGCCTGGAGCTGGAGGCGGATTTCGTCGAGTTGGCGACCTGCCAGTTCTATGGCTGGGCCGAACTCAACCGCGTCGGCCTGTTGCCGACCCGCGAACAATTACAGCGCGCCGAGCGCATCACCAACGACTATCGCCAGCGGCTTGAGGCCGAGGGCCACCCGTGCAAGTTGATCTTCGTCACCCCGGACTACTACGAAGAGCGCCCCAAGACCTGCATGAATGGCTGGGCCAACCTGTTTCTCGACATCACCCCGGACGGCACGGCGCTGCCTTGCCACAGCGCTCGCCAGTTACCGGTGCAGTTCCCCAATGTGCGCGAGCACAGCGTCGAACACATCTGGAACGACTCCTTCGGCTTCAATCGTTTTCGCGGCGATGACTGGATGAAAGAGCCGTGCCGTTCCTGCGATGAAAAACATAAGGACTTGGGCGGCTGCCGCTGCCAGGCATTCATGCTCACGGGGGACGCGAGCAACGCCGACCCGGTGTGCAGCAAGTCGCCGCACCACAGCGTCATCCTCAAGGCCCGGGACGAAGCCGATGCGCCGGGGCTGGGCATGGAACACCTGACCTTGCGCAATGAAAAGGCTTCGCGGCTGATCTATCGCGGATAAATTGCGAACGCGAAGCCCCCACCCCCGGTAGTTGCTACCCATTGGTCTGATTGCATTCGCAGCCGGATGCTTTAGTGTTGGCTTTACCTTTCAAAACAATAAAAACAGGCTTTCCAATGAGCCAGAATCTCAGTCAACTGCGTAAATTCGTTTCACCTGAAATCATCTTCGGTGCCGGCTGTCGGCATAACGTCGGCAACTACGCCAAGACTTTCGGTGCCCGCAAGGTGCTGGTGGTCAGCGACCCCGGGGTGATCGCCGCCGGTTGGGTCGCCGATGTCGAGGCCAGCCTGCAAGCCCAGGGCATCGATTACTTTGTGTACAGCGACGTTTCGCCCAACCCGCGGATCGAGGAAGTGATGCTCGGCGCCGAGCTGTACCGGGAGAATCACTGCGATGTGATCGTCGCGGTCGGCGGCGGCAGCCCGATGGATTGCGGCAAGGGCATCGGCATCGTCGTCGCCCACGGGCGCAACATCCTTGAATTCGAGGGCGTGGACACCCTGCGCATGCCCAGCCCGCCGCTGATTCTGATCCCGACCACCGCCGGCACGTCGGCCGATGTGTCGCAGTTCGTGATCATCTCCAATCAGCAAGAACGCATGAAATTCTCCATCGTCAGCAAGGCTGCGGTGCCGGACGTGTCGCTGATCGACCCGGAAACCACCTTGAGCATGGACCCGTTCCTGTCGGCCTGTACCGGCATCGACGCGTTGGTCCACGCCATCGAGGCCTTCGTTTCCACCGGCCACGGGCCGCTCACCGATCCCCATGCGCTGGAGGCGATGCGGCTGATCAACGGCAATCTGGTACAAATGATCGCCAACCCCGGCGATATCGCCCTGCGGGAAAAGATCATGCTCGGCAGCATGCAGGCCGGGCTGGCGTTTTCCAACGCGATTCTTGGCGCGGTGCACGCCATGTCCCACAGCCTCGGTGGATTCCTCGATCTGCCTCACGGTTTGTGCAACGCGGTGCTGGTGGAACACGTGGTGGCGTTCAACTACAGCTCGGCGCCGGAGCGCTTCAAGGTGATCGCCGAGACCTTCGGCATCGATTGTCGCGGCCTGAACCACCGGCAGATCTGCGGACGTCTGGTCGACCACTTGATCGCCCTCAAGCATGCCATCGGCTTCCACGAAACCCTGGGGCTGCACGGGGTCAGCACGGCAGACATTCCGTTCCTGTCGCAACATGCCATGGATGACCCCTGCATCCTTACCAACCCGCGCGAGTCCAGTCAGCGCGACGTCGAGGTCGTCTATGGCGAAGCCCTCTGACGAACAGCAACGGGCGCTGACCGGGTTACTCGGGCTGGGCAATCACTCGGCGCGCAAGAGTCATTACCCGGAACTGGCCGCGCGCCTGGATGAACTGGAGGCCGAGCGCAATCGCTACAAATGGTTGTTCGAAAACGCCGTGCACGGAATCTTCCAGGCCAGCCTGCAGGAAGGCATGCGCGCCGCCAACCCGGCGCTGGCGCGGATGCTTGGCTATCAGGACCCGCAGGAGGTGCTGTTTTCCCTGACGGACCTGGCGGGCACGCTGTTCGTCGGCGGCGCGCAAGAGCTGGAAGGCATCGGCGAAGTCCTCCAGCGTGAGCGCAGCCTGCTGGGCTATGAAACCCAGCTGCGGCGCAAGGACGGCACTGTCCTCGACGTGTTGATGAACCTGCTGCTCAAACCGGATCAGGAAGGCCTGGTGGAGGGGTTCGTCGCCGACATCACCGAACGAAAACAGGCCCAGGAGCGCTTGCAACAGCTCAATGATCAACTGGAGCAACGGGTCACCGCGCGCACCAATGAGTTGCTGGAAGCCGCCGAAGCCTTGCGCGACGCCCGTGATGCCGCCGAAGCGGCCAATCGCAGCAAGGACAAATACCTCGCCGCCGCCAGCCACGACTTGCTGCAACCGCTCAACGCCGCGCGTTTGTTGATCTCGACCTTGCGCGAACGGCATTTGCCCGACGTCGAACAGGTGCTGGTGGAGCGCACCCATCAGGCACTGGAAGGGGCCGAAGACCTGCTCACCGACCTGCTGGATATTTCCCGGCTCGATCAGGCTGCGGTGAAACCGGACATCGCCCTGTACCGCCTCGATGAATTGTTCGCGCCACTGGTCTCGGAGTTTCAGTCGGTGGCCGCGGCGACCGGGTTGAACCTGCGGGTGCACATGGGTGATTACGCGATTCATACCGACTTGCGCCTGATGACCCGCATTCTGCGCAACTTCCTCAGCAATGCCTGCCGCTACACCGACGACGGCAGCATCCTGCTGGGTGCCCGGCGCCGGGGCGACGTACTGCGAATCGAAGTCTGGGACACCGGGCGCGGGATCCCGGCGGATCGTCTCGATTCGATCTTCCTTGAATTTAACCAACTGGACGTTGGCCGCGCCGCCGATCGCAAGGGCGTGGGCCTGGGACTGGCGATTGTCGAACGCATCGCCAAGATCCTCGATTACCGGATTCAGGTGCATTCACTGCCGGGGCGCGGTTCGATGTTCAGCATCGAGGTGCCGATATCCCATGAGATTCCACTGCCGATCAGTCAGGCCGCACCGCAGCCGAGTACCGGCAACCCGTTGCCGGGCCGGCGCCTGTTGGTGCTGGACAACGAAGTCAGCATCCTTGAAAGCATGAGCGCGCTGCTCGGGCAGTGGGGCTGCGAGGTGGTTACCGCCACCGATGAGGCCACCGCGCTGGCGGCCTTGCAAGGGCAGGCGCCGGAACTGATTCTGGCGGACTACCACCTCGATCACGGGGTGGTGGGCTGTGAAGTGGTCCGGCATCTGCGCGAGCATTTCAGCCGGACGATACCGGCGGTGATCATCACCGCCGACCGCACCGATCAGTGTCGACGCTCGTTGCAGCGACTCGACGCGCCATTGCTGAACAAACCGGTGAAGCCCGGCAAGTTGCGTGCAGTGTTGAGTCAGTTGTTGGCGTAGCGAGCCGTTGAAAAGATCGCAGTCTGCGATCTTTTCATTCCAGTTTTGGCGGTGACTTGGCTCAGTGGTTGTACGCCGCCTCGGTGTTATCGATCAGCGGGTTCTTTTCGGTCAGCACGATCTGGGCAATCTGATCCTTGCGCATGAAGCTGACTTTCGGATGGGACTTGGCGTAATGGATAAAGCGCTCCACCGCCTCGATCATCGCCGGGGTGCCACCGATACGATCATGCAGGCTCACCGACATCATCCGCCGCCGGTTGGCGCCTTCGGCGTACAGGCGGTCGAATTCCAGCACCAATTGCCGGTAGAACTGTTGCGCCGAGAAGTGCCGGCCTTCAATCAACACGATATCGTTGTTGCGCAGGGTGTAAGGCACTACGGCGAATTTCTTGCCACGAACCAGCGTCACAAACGGCTCGTCGCGGCTGACGTCATCGATGTGATAGGTGAAGTTCAGATCCTGCAGCACTTTCAGGGTATTGGGGCTGCGCCGCAGCCAATTGGCGTTGTAGCCCACCGAGCGCTGGCCGGTGAGTTTCTGCACCGCCTCGACGCCGTCGCCGATGAAGGCCTTCTCTTGCTCGTAGCTCATGTTGTAGGAGTCGGCCCAGCGCATGCCATGGGCGGCGACTTCATGGCCACGGTCGGCGATCGCCCGCACCAGTTCGGGGTGTTTCAACGCCGCTTCGCCCACCACATGGGACGTGACCTTGATGCCGTTGCGGTCCCACAGGTCGAGCATCCGCCACAGGCCTTCCTTGTAGCCGTAGTCGAACCAGGTCTGTGCCGGCATGTCCGGGTAACCCTTGGGCAATGGAGTGCCGGAGAACGGACTTTCGGCACCGTCGGGCTGGCCGCCGGTTTCGAATTGCATGGAGAACGAAATCACCAGTTGCGAGCCATCCGGCCACGGGCGTTCCTGGGCGAACGCGAGGGACGGTAGCAGCAGGGCGGCGGCCAGCAGATTTTTCAGCCAGCGGGGGGAGCGTTGCCAATGGGCGGTGGTCATAGGGGGCACCTTTTGAGTTGAACAGTGCCGTGAGGGTGTCATTTGGCGCACCCCGGAAAAATCCGCCGCGAGCGAGAAGACTTTTAAACAGAATTTACGAATCCCGCCGAATACACAGTCCAGTGTGGGAGAAGTCCTGTGGCGAGGGGGCTTGCCCCCGTTGGGGCGCGAAGCGGCCCCTATTTTTTCCTGCATGTCGAGTTGTCTGAATTGCGACTGCTTCGCAGCCGAACGGGGGCAAGCCCCCTCGCCACAGGCTCGTGTTTGCAAGGGTGTGTTCTCCCCGTGATTTTGCGGCAAACTGACAACACTCCTTGAACCAAGGCCATCGAATGAATCACTACACCCCGCGCGACTGGCAGCCCCACGAGCGGCCCAGCCTGCCCGGATCGCCCTCGACGCCGTTGCACTCCAACCCCAGGCGGCTGGCCTACGCGCTGGTGGGTGTGTTGGTGGCATTGACCGGTGGTCTCGGCAACTCGCTGGTGGTCGCCAACCTTCCGTACCTGCAAGGCGCGCTGGGCGCGACCACCGCCGAGATGGCCTGGCTGCCGGCGGCCTTTGTCATGACCAACGTGTCGATGAACCTGCTGCTGGTGAAGTTTCGTCAGCAGTTCGGCCTGCGGGCGTTCACCGAAGTGTTCCTGATGCTCTATGCGCTGGTGACCTTCGGCCATTTGTTCGTCAACGACCTGAGTTCGGCGATCGCCGTGCGCGCGGCCCACGGCATGGTCGGCGCAGCGCTGAGTTCGTTGGGCCTGTATTACATGATCCAGGCCTTCCCGGCGAAATGGCGGATGAAGGCGCTGGTATTGGGCCTCGGCACCTCGCAACTGGCCTTGCCCATGGCGCGGTTGTTCTCCGAAGACCTGTTGCAAATCGCCGAATGGCGCGGGCTGTACCTGTTCGAACTGGGCATGGCGCTGTTGTCTTTGGGCTGCGTTTTTCTACTGAAACTGCCGCCGGGTGACCGTTTCAAGACCTTCGAAAAACTCGACTTCCTGACCTTCGCCATCCTCGCCAGTGGCGTGGCCTTGCTCTGCGCGGTGTTGTCTTTGGGGCGGATCGACTGGTGGCTCGAGGCGCAGTGGATCGGAGTGGCCTCGGCGGCTTCGATCGTGTTGATCCTCACGGGCCTGGCCATCGAGCACAATCGCAGCAACCCGATGCTGATGACCCGCTGGCTCGGCAGCGGGGCGATGATTCGCCTGGCCCTGGCGGTGATCCTGATCCGCATGGTGACGTCGGAGCAGTCCACCGGCGCGGTGGGGTTCATGCAAGCGCTGAACATGAGCAGTCAGCAGCTGCACAGCCTGTATGTGGTGATGTTGATCGGCAGTATCGCTGGCCTTGCCACCAGCGCCCTGACCATCGACCCCAAGCACCTGATCATGCCGCTGAACATCTCCTTGGCGCTGATGGCGGTCGGTTCGGTGATGGACAGTTATTCGAACAACCTGACCCGCCCGGAAAACCTGTATTTCAGTCAGTTTCTGCTGGCCTTCGGCGGGACGTTTTTCCTCGGGCCGACCATGGTCTACGGCATGCGCAACGTGCTGTCCAGCCCGCGCAACCTGGTGAGTTTCTCGGTGCTGTTCGGTATCTGCCAGAACCTCGGTGGCCTGATTGGCGCGGCACTGCTGGGGACGTTCCAGATCGCGCGCGAGAAGTTTCATTCCAGTCACATCGTCGAGCAGCTGACGTTGCTCGACCCGCGTGTGGCGGCGCGGGTCCAGAGCGGCGGCAACGCGGTCGGCTCGATAATTGCCGACCCGAGCCTGCGCAACCTGCAGGGCATCCGTAGCCTGGCCGTCGCCGCCACCCGCGAGGCCAATATCCTGGCCTACAACGACGTGTTCATGCTGATTGCCGTGATCGCGGTGCTGACCATGATCTGGATTTCCATTCGCGCCCTGTGGCTGATGAGCACTACCCAAGCCGTCGCCCCGGCGCCTGCCACTCCAACCAAACAATCCAGCGGTGCCACTTCTTCATGACCGAACCGACCACCACGACCACCAACACTATTGCCGCCACCCCCGAAGGCGTGACGCCGCCATCCTCGCCGGGCTCTGAACCGCGCTCGCTGGGGGTGCGGATCATCTCGTCCCTGGGCTTTGCGGCGATTGCTCTCGTCGGTGTACTGATCGTGTTGTACGCCTGGCAACTGCCACCGTTCAGCAGCGCGGTCGAGACTACGGAAAACGCCCTGGTGCGCGGGCAGGTGACGATCATCGGCCCGCAACTCAGCGGTTACGTGTACGAAGTGCCGGTGCAGGATTTCCAGTTCGTGAAGGCCGGCGATTTGCTGGTGCGTCTCGACGACCGCATCTACAAGCAGCGTCTCGATCAGTCCCTGGCGCAACTGGCGGTGCAGAAAGCCGCGCTGGCCAACGTGGTGCAGCAACGCAACAGCGCCGAGGCGACCATCAAGTTGCGTCAGGCCGCCGTCGCCGACGCCCAGGCGCAGTTGCGCAAAAGTGAAGCGGATTTGCGCCGCAACAAAGAGCTGGTCGGTGATGGCTCGGTGTCGAAACGCGAGCTGGACGTAACCCTGGCCGCCAACGCCCAGACCGTTGCCGCCGTGGCGCAAGCCCAGGCCAATCTGGACATCGCCCGCCAGGATCTGCAAACGGTGATCGTCAATCGCGGCTCGCTGGAAGCGGCGGTGGCCAGTGCTGAGGCGGCGGTGCAACTGGCGCGGATCGACCTGTCGAACACCCGCGTGGTGGCGCCGCGCGACGGTCAACTCGGGCAGATTGGCGTGCGCCTCGGCGCCTACGTCAACTCCGGGGCGCAGCTGATGGCGTTGGTGCCGAACCAGTTGTGGGTGATCGCCAACATGAAGGAAACCCAGATGGACAACGTGCGGGTCGGCCAGCCGGTGAGCTTCACCGTCGATGCGCTGAACCACCAGAAATTCCACGGGCGGGTGCAGCGGATTTCACCGGCCACAGGCTCCGAGTTCAGCTTGTTGCAGGCTGACAATGCCACTGGCAACTTCGTCAAGATTGCCCAGCGAGTGCCGGTGCGGATCAGCGTCGATGCCGATCAGGAGCAGAGTGAGCGGCTGCGGCCGGGGATGTCGGTGGTGGTGAGTATTGATACCGCTGCCGAAGGGGATCCCAGTACCCCTGACTAACGCATAACTCTTGTGGGGGGTGACCTGTGGCGAGGGGGCTTGCCCCCGTTTGAGTGCGTAGCACTCACAGGATTTTTGGTACAACAGAAACTTTGGGGCTGCTTCGCAACCCAACGGGGGCAAGCCCCCTCGCCACAGGGGGCTCCTACAGGTGGGGTGTGTTTCAGTTGGCGATCATCGGGGGCAGGGTGCCCAGCAGTGAAACCGCTGCTACCGCGCCGATCCCCAGTATCCATTCCAGCATGACGCTGGTGCGCAACAGCCCCGGACGCTGCTGGCAATCCTTGACCCGCAACCGATTGAACAGCGCCAACCCCAGCATCGCGATCACCAGCACAGCCTTGATCAACAGAATCAGCGCAAACCCGGACAGCAACGGTGTCGGCCAGAACACGCCGGTCAGTACACGCACGTTGATCAGGCCGGTCATCACCAACCCCGCCACCAACGCGTAACCGATCCCGCTGAAGCGTTGCAGTATTGCGCTCAAGGGATGATCGTCCGGTTGGCGCAGGATCATCACCAGCAACATCAACCCACCGAGCCAGGCGCCGACGCATGTCAGGTGAACAATCTGGTTGAGGATCAGCAGCCGGCCTTGCAGGCCATCGAGCATGGCGCCATGACCGACCGGGGCCAGGGTCGCCAGCAGCAGGCTGGCAAGGCTGATGCGCCAGGCCATGTTGGAACGCCAGGGCGTCAACAACAATGCCACGAGCAACAGATTGAGCAGCAGATGCCAGCGCCACACCTGACCGAAAAAGGTATTGCTCAGCACCAGGCCTAGCGTCGCCGGGTCGAATGCCGCCTCCGGGGAACTGGCCATGCTGGCGGTGATCTGCAGCAACCAGCCGACGCCGCTGAGCAACGCCACCACGCTGAGCCAGTGGGTCACTCGCGCCAGGGCCGTATCCAGCAACACCGTTTCGCGGCCCAACAGCAAAGGCCTGAACACCCAGGCCCCGAACAACATCAGCACCACGGTGAAATGCAGGAAGCGGCACAGCACCAGCGCATCGGTCATGAATTACTGACCCACCTTGAAGCGGTAGGCGCCTTCACTTTTATGGGTGTCGACCGACACGGCGTGCCATTCGACTTTGTAATCGCCTGCGGCCAACGGCGCTGCCGGGGTGACGACCAGGGTTTTCTTGTCGCTGCCTTCGGTGACGAGGCTTTTTACCGGTACGTCGGCACCGTCCTTGCTGATTTTCACTTTGGTGAACGTTGCTTCAACCCCTTCGGAAAACACCAGGCGCAGTTCCGTTGGCGCCTGCACGGTGCTGTCGGCCGCCGGGGTCTGGCTTTTCAGATGGGCGTGGGCAAACACCGATGAGGCGGCGAGCAGCGAGCCGAGCAGGGCAGCGGTGGTCAGGGCGTTCTTGATCAGCATCGTGAAGACCTCAGCGGCAGGTTCAAAGTGGCGGGCAGTTTACCTGCCGCAGGGCCGCTGTACGAAGTTTCGTTTTCCCCTGTCGCCGCGACGTAGAGCGGATGCTAGTCTTGAGCAACGCTGTTGTCAGGGAGCCCTCATGGGCAATCACAAGATCGAGATTCGTCGCAGTAACGTCGAAAAAATCCTGTTGGCGGCCGAAAAGGTCTTCGCCGAAAAAGGCTTCGGCAGCACCGCGATGGCCGACATCGCCGCCGAAGTGCAACTGCCGCGCTCCAACCTGCATTACTACTTCAGCACCAAGAGCGAGCTGTACAGCGCGGTGCTCCTGGGTTTGCTGGAGGTCTGGAAGCAGGACGCCCTGTGCTTCGAGATGTTCGACGACCCGCGCGTGGTGCTCAGCAGCTACATCCGCGCCAAGATGAACCATTCCCGCAGCCGGCCGTACGGTTCGAAAGTCTGGGCCAACGAAATCATCCACGGCGCGCCGACCCTCGGTGAGAAGCTGGACGCGAGTCTGTACGACTGGGCCAAGATGAAGGAAGCGAAAATTCGCCAGTGGGTGGAAGACAAACGCATCCTGCCGGTGGAGCCTTCCAGCCTGTTGTACATGATCTGGGCCTCGACCCAGCACTACGCCGACTTCGATCATCAGGTGAACATCCTGAATGATCATCAGCCGTTGTCGGACATGCAGTTCGAACGGGCGGTGCAGACGGTGACCAGTGTGATCTTGCGCGGGATCGGGTTGGAGCCGTAACCAGATCATTCCCACGCAGAGCGTGGGAATGATCGGCGATCAAACCACAACGTGATACGGATTGCGGGGATCATGGTTCCAATCCAGAAACGGCTTGCCCGTATCCACCGGCACCATCTCGATGCAATCCTGCACCGGACAAGTGATCTGGCACAGGTTGCAGCCCACGCACTCCTCATCGATCACTTGATATTTATGCGTGCCATCGGCCTGTTTGAGGCTGGCAATCGCCTGGTGCGAGGTGTCTTCGCAAGCGATGTGGCAGCGACCGCAACCGATGCACGCCTCCTGATCGATTTTCGCAATCACCTGATAGTTGATGTCCAGGTACTTCCAGTCCGTGGTATTGCCCACTGCGCGCCCGGAAAAATCCGACACGCTGGCGTAACCCTGACTGTCCATCCAGCGTGACAAACCGTCCTTCATCTCCTCGACAATCCGGAAACCATGCAGCATCGCCGCCGTGCACACCTGCACCGAACCGCTGCCCAGGGCAATGAATTCCGCCGCATCGCGCCAACTGCCGATGCCGCCAATGCCGCTGATCGGCAAGCCCTGGGTCTGCGGGTCGCGGGCGATCTCGGCGACCATGTTCAACGCAATCGGCTTCACTGCCGAGCCGCAATAACCGCCATGGGTGCTTTGGCTGCCGACGGCGGGATTGGCGACCATGCGCTCCAGATTGACGCTGGTGATCGAGTTGATGGTGTTGATCAACGACACCGCATCGGCGCCGCCACGGTGGGCGGCACGGGCGGCGACGCGGATGTCGGTGATGTTCGGCGTGAGCTTGACGATCACCGGCAACGAGCAATAGGTCTTGCACCAGCGAGTGACTTGTTCGACGTATTCCGGCACCTGGCCGACCGCCGCGCCCATGCCCCGTTCCGGCATGCCGTGGGGGCAACCGAAATTCAGCTCGATGCCATCGGCGCCGGTGGCTTCCACCAGCGGCAGGATATTTTTCCACGACTCTTCGACGCAGGGCACCATCAGCGACACGATCAGTGCGCGGTCCGGCCAGTCCTTTTTGACCTGGGTAATTTCCCGCAGGTTGATTTCCAGGGAGCGGTCGGTGATCAGCTCGATGTTGTTGAAGCCCATCACTTCACGGTTAGCCCCGAAGTGCGCCGAGTAGCGTGACGACACGTTGACCGCCGCCGGGTCTTCCCCCAGGGTTTTCCAGACCACGCCACCCCAGCCGGCCTCGAACGCACGGACCACGTTGTAGGCTTTGTCGGTCGGCGGCGCGGAAGCGAGCCAGAACGGGTTGGGGGCCTTGATGCCGGCGAAGACTATCGAGAGATCGGCCATTTACGCAGCCTCCACGTTGAGCATGAGTTGAGCGTTGATCGCCTCGGCGGCCAGCTTGCCGTGCTGCACGGCTTGCACGGTGAGGTCCTGATCGAGGCTGGTGCAGTCGCCACCGGCATACACGCCGGGAATGCTGGTGCGCAGCTGTTCATCGACCAGGATGCGATCACCCTGACGCTTGAGTTCACGGGCCAGCGGGTCGGCGAGGGCGTCGGTGTCGAAGGCTTGACCGATGGCTTTGAAGATCGCGTCGGCGGCCAGTTCGAAAGTTTCGCCGGTGGTTTGCAGGCGACCTTCCTCCAAGCGGGTGCGGGCGAAGCGCATGCCGCGCACGTTGCCCTGATCGTCGAGCAGCACCTCTTCGGGTTGTGCCCAGGTCAGCAGGCGCACCTGATTGGCCTTGGCGATGTCCTGTTCGTGAGCGGTAGCGCCCATGTCCGCGACACCACGGCGGTACACCAGATTGACGTCCCGGGCACCGAGGCGGGCCATTTGCACGGCCATGTCGATGGCGGTGTTGCCGGCACCGAGGACGATGCAGCGCTCGGCCAGCGGCAGTTGCGTCAGGTCATCGGCTTGGCGCAGTTCGCGGATGTAGTCGGTGGCGGGGAGCAGGCCGGGGGCATCCTCGTTGGGCAGGCCCAATTGTTTGCTGGCGGCCAGGCCGAGGCCGAGGAACACCGCGTCGAATTGCTGATGCAGTTCGCTCAGAGTCAGGTTGTCGCCGAGTTTCTGCCCGTGGCGAATCTCGATCCCGCCAATTCCCATCAGGAACTCAAGCTCCTTCTGCGCGTAATCGTCCACCAGCTTGTACTTGGCGATCCCGTATTCGTTGAGGCCGCCGGCCTTTTCCCGGGCCTCGAAAATCACCACGTCATGGCCGTGCATGGCGCTGCGGTGCGCGCAGGACAAACCGGCCGGGCCGGCACCCACCACGGCGATGCGCTTGCCGGTTGCGGCGGCGCGCTGGAACGGGTGTTCGCTGAAGTGTGCGTTGTCCACGGCATAGCGTTGCAGCAGGCCGATCAGTACCGGCGCGCATTCCTGGGCGTTGTTGCGCACGCAGGCTTGCTCGCAGAGGATTTCCGTCGGACAGACCCGGGCACAACTGCCACCGAGGATGTTGGCCGAGAGGATCTTCTGCGCCGCACCTTGCACGTTTTCCTGATGGATATTGCGGATGAACGATGGAATGTCGATGTCGCTTGGGCACGCGTTCACGCACGGCGCGTCGTAGCAATACAGGCAGCGCGAGGCTTCCAGATGCGCCTGACGCTCGTTGAGCGGCGGCGCCAGGTCGGTGAAATGGCCGGCGAGGGCGGCCGCGTCCTCATGGGGATGCGGGAGGTGGTTCAAAGTCTTGATCACGGTGTTGGCCTCACGGTTAATTGAGGTACTGCCTCTGGTGGGCATTGGTTTTGTGTTGTCTGGGCCGGCTTCTTCGCGGGCAAGCCTCGCTCCTACAGGGGAACGCATTCCAAATGTAGGAGCGAGGCTTGCCCTCGAAGGCCGAAGGCCTCGATTTCAGCGTTTCACTGCGGTCGGCTTGTGCAACTCAGCCCGCTTGCTCAGCAAATCAAACACCGCCGGATACGCCGGCCGTTCGATATACCGGCCCGCGCCACGCTCGGCGCGCAAATCACCATCGGCCCACACCACACGGCCCTGGCTGACGGTGTGACTCGGTACGCCACGCACGGTCTTGCCTTCGAAGATGTTGAAGTCGACCTGCTGGTGGTGAGTCTTGGCTGAAATCGTCCGCGTGCCTTCCGGGTCCCACAGCACCAGATCGGCATCGGCCCCGACACGAATCGCCCCTTTGCGCGGGTAGAGGTTGAAGATCTTCGCGGTGTTGGTGGAGGTGAGGGCAACGAAGTGCTGCATCGACAAACGCCCGGTGTTCACCCCTTCATCCCAAAGCACCGCCATGCGGTCTTCGATACCGGCGGTGCCATTGGGAATCTTGCTGAAATCGTCACGGCCAGCGGCTTTTTGCTCGGCGCAGAAACAGCAGTGGTCGGTGGCGGTGGTGTGCAGGTTGCCCGCTTGCAGGCCATGCCAAAGGGCTTCTTGATGACCGCGTGGACGGAAGGGCGGGCTCATCACGTAACCGGCGGCGGTCTGCCAGTCCGGGTGTTGGTAAACGCTGTCGTCCAGCAGCAGATGCCCGGCCAGCACTTCGCCGTAGACCGGTTGGCCCTTGGCGCGGGCATAGGTGATTTCGTCGAGGGCTTCCTTGGTCGAGACGTGGACCAGGTACAGCGGCGTGCCCAACGTTTCGGCAATGCGGATCGCCCGGCTCGCGGCTTCACCTTCCACCTGCGAAGGCCGCGACAGCGGATGCGCTTCCGGCCCGGTGATGCCCTGGGCCATCAACTTGCGTTGCAGGTGATAGACCAGCTCGCCGTTTTCCGCGTGTACGGTCGGCACCGCGCCCAATTCCAGACAACGCTCGAAACTCGCCACCAGCGTATCGTCGGCGGCCATGATCGCGTTCTTGTAAGCCATGAAATGCTTGAAGCTGTTGACCCCATGCTGGCTGACCAGCTCGGCCATTTCCTCGCGGACTTGCTCGCTCCACCAGGTGATGGCGACGTGAAAGCCATAGTCAGACGCCGACTTCTCGGCCCAGCCGCGCCATTGATGAAAGGCCTCCATCAATGATTGTTGTGGGTTGGGTATCACGAAGTCGATGATCGACGTGGTGCCACCGGCCAATCCCGCCGCGGTGCCGCTGAAAAAGTCTTCGCTGGCCACCGTGCCCATGAAGGGCAGTTGCATGTGGGTGTGCGGATCGATGCCGCCGGGCATCAGGTATTGGCCGCTGCCGTCGAGCACTTGCGCATCGGCGGGAACATCGAGGTTTTCACCGATGGCTTTGATCACGCCGTCAGCGCAATAGACGTCGGCGCGATAACTTTCATCATGGGTAATAACGGTGGCGCCACGGATCAACAGAGACATTCCGAGTTCCTCGCAGGCATGACCGACTATTGCCGGTTCTAGATGTTTTATATGAAGCAGACGCCAATCGGTGTATTCCTGTCAGCGCTGTCAAGAATAGACGCTAGCTGCAGTTTGTGGATTGAGCAAGAATATTTTTTATAAGCTTATTACTGTTTTAACTGTTTGATAAATAACGATAAAAAGTGAAAATCACCAAAATGGTGAGGCCGCTCACCATTTTGACGCACTTGACAGGTTGGAAATATGGTCAAGATTTTCTATGTGAAATCAGCCGGTTGAGGATGGTCTATGGTTGATGCGCAACCTTTCAAAAAAAGATCGACGCACCAGATTGAGTCCTGACTGTTCGGACAACTTGCCTGGCATTCGGCCTGAGTGACAGGGCAACTGACCGGGGACTCGCTAGTTGGATAAATAAAGCTGATTAACATCAGTTGGTTAGCAAAGTTTTATGGCACTGCCCGAGGCGCAAGCGGGGCACCCGGCACGTTTATTGATGCCGCCGCTGGCACCGTGGCCGGTCCGTAAAAGTTGTCAGTTTCTCCGGCCATCGTCCGGCTCGCGCGCATTGCGCCAGCCTCTGATGAGCAAAAATAATCAAAAGAACAGTGGAGCGGCCATGCAACAGATCAGATCGCAAGTGACCGAGCGCGACGGCTTGTTTGAGCTCGAAGCCGGCAGCGATGTCCTCGACAGTCCCCGATACAACCACGACATGGCACCGACCAAGGTGCGCGAACGAACCTGGAACAAATGGCACATCACCGCATTGTGGGTCGGCATGGCGATCTGCGTGCCGACTTACACCCTCGGCGGTGTGCTCACGGCCTACTTCGGCCTGACCGTGGGCGAAGCGCTGCTGGCGATTCTGTTCGCCAATATCATCGTGCTGATCCCGCTGACCCTGAATGCCTTCCCCGGCACCAAGTACGGCATTCCGTTTCCGGTATTGCTGCGCTCGTCCTTCGGCATTCTCGGTTCCAACATCCCGTGCCTGATCCGTGCCCTGGTAGCGTGCGGCTGGTTCGGCATCCAGACCATGTTCGGCGGGCTGGCGATTCACCTGTTTCTCGGCTCGGTGTTCGATGGCTGGAAGGCCCTTGGCGGTACCGGCGAGGTGATCGGCTTCATGCTGTTCTGGGCCTTGAACCTGTGGGTGGTGATTCGTGGCGCGGACTCGATCAAATGGTTGGAAACCCTCTCGGCGCCGTTGTTGGTGCTGGTGGGCGTGGGGCTGTTGGTGTGGGCCATGCCGAATGTATCGATGACCGAGTTGCTGGCGATCCCGGCCAAGCGTCCGGAAGGGGCCGGCGTGGCCAGTTATTTCGCCGCCGGGCTGACCGCCATGGTCGGCTTCTGGGCCACGTTGTCGCTGAACATCCCGGACTTCAGCCGCTACGCGAAAAGCCAGAAGGACCAGATCGTCGGGCAGATCATCGGTTTACCCCTGACCATGTTCCTGTTCGCCTCCCTCGGCGTGGTGATGACGGCCGCGTCGGTCAAACTGGTGGGTGTCACTGTCTCTGATCCGGTCACCCTGATCGGCCATATCCAGAGCCCGGTCTGGGTCGCACTGGCCATGGCGCTGATCATCATCGCCACCTTGTCCACCAACACCGCGGCCAACATCGTGTCGCCGACCAACGATTTCCAGAACGTTGCGCCCAAGTACATCAACCGCACCACGGCGGTGATGCTCACGGGGGTGGTCGGGTTGGCGCTGATGGCCCATGAACTGCTGAAAAAGCTCGGGCTGATTGTCTCGGATCTAAGCCTGGAGACGGTGTATTCCAACTGGCTGCTCGGCTATTCGAGCCTGCTGGGGCCGATCGCCGGGATCATGGTGGTGGACTATTTCCTGATCAAGAAACAGCAACTGGATTTGGCCGGCCTCTATCGTGACGACGTGTATCCGGCGTGGAACTGGTTCGGCTTCATTGCATTCGGCGTGCCGGTGGTGTTGACGCTGCTGTCGCTGGGCAGCGATGCCTTCAGCTGGTTCTACAGCTACGGCTGGTTCACCGGCTCGGCCCTTGGCGGGCTGATTTACTACGGGTTGTGTTCGATGCGGCCGAGCCCGTCTGTTGCGAAATCTACAGTTTGATCGTTCCCACGCTCTGCGTGGCAACGCAGCCCGGGACGCTCCGCGTCCCAGAATCGGACGCAGAGCGTCCATGGATGAATTCCCACGCAGAGCGTGGGAACTAGAAGAACTGAGGAGATCACCATGAACGCTGCTGTAGACGTTCTGCAATCCACCCATCAGCACATCAATCGCGACCGTCTGTGGCAGTCGCTCATGGACCTGGCCAAGCTCGGCGCGACGGTCAAGGGCGGTGTCTGCCGGCTGGCCCTGACTGACCTCGACCGCCAGGCGCGCGATATCTTCGTGAAGTGGTGCGAGGAGGCCGGTTGCACCGTCAGCATCGACGCTGTCGGCAACATCTTCGCCCGTCGTCCGGGGCGCAATCCGAACCTGCCACCGGTGATGACCGGCAGCCACATCGACACTCAGCCCACCGGCGGCAAGTTCGACGGTTGCTTCGGCGTGCTGGCCGGGGTCGAAGTCTTACGCACCCTCAACGACCTCGGCGTGGAAACCGAAGCGCCGCTGGAAGTGGTGGTCTGGACCAACGAGGAAGGCTCACGCTTCGCCCCGTGCATGATGGGCTCCGGCGTGTTCGCGGAAAAATTCACCCTCGAGGAGACCCTGGCCAAGGTCGATGCCGAGGGCGTGACCGTCGGCGAAGCCTTGAACGCCATCGGTTACGCCGGGCCGCGCAAGGTCAGTGGTCATGCCGTGGGAGCGTATTTCGAGGCGCACATCGAGCAAGGCCCGATTCTTGAGGACGAACACAAAACCATCGGCGTGGTGATGGGGGCCCTCGGGCAGAAATGGTTCGACCTGAAACTGCGCGGCGTCGAAGCCCACGCCGGCCCGACGCCAATGCACTTGCGCAAGGACGCGCTGGTCGGCGCCGCGGTGATCGTCGGCGCAGTCAATCGCGCAGCCCTCGGTCATCAACCCCACGCCTGCGGCACCGTCGGCTGCCTGCAAGCCTATCCCGGCTCGCGCAACGTGATTCCCGGCGAAGTGCGCATGACCCTGGACTTCCGTCATCTGGAACCGGCGCGACTCGACTCAATGATCGCCGAAGTCCGCGAGGTCATCGAAACCACCTGCGAGCAACACGGCCTGAGCTTCGAACTGACACCCACCGCCGACTTCCCGCCGCTGTATTTCGACAAGGGCTGCGTCGAAGCGGTACGCGGTGCTGCTCAAGGGCTCGGTTTGTCGCACATGGACATCGTCAGTGGAGCAGGGCACGACGCAATCTTCCTCGCCGAACTCGGCCCGGCCGGGATGATCTTCGTGCCTTGTGAAGGTGGCATCAGCCACAACGAAATCGAAAACGCCGCGCCGGATGATCTGGCCGCCGGGTGCGCCGTGTTGTTGCGGGCGATGCTGGCGGCGTCGCAGGCGATTGCCAGTGGTAAGCAGGCGGCTTGACCACTGGCCTGGCGGGGATGCTCAACGGCGGGTTTGCAGCGCCTTGAACATCAGTATCCCCGCCAGCATGGCGATGGCGAACACCCAGGCCTGCCAGTGCCCCGTCGGCAACAACACCAGTGCCGGGCCGGGGCAGATGCCGGCAATACCCCAACCGATGCCGAAGAGCAGGCTGCCACCGATCAGGCGTCGGTCCAGCTCACGGCTGACCGGCAATTGCATAGGCGCACCCAGCAAGGACGTCGGTTGTTTCATGGCCCAGTGAAACGGCCCCCAAGCCACGGCAATGGCGCCGATCATGACCAGCGCCAGTGAGGGATCCCACAGGCCGGCAATGTCCAGAAAACCCAGCACTTTGGCCGGGTTCGCCATGCCGGCCAGCAACAGGCCGACGCCGAACAGCAGGCCGGCGAGGAAAGCGGTCAGTTTGCGCATGTTCAATACCCCAGCAGATGACGCAGGACGAACACGGTCACGAAGCCTGAGAACATGAAACTCAATGTCGCGGCAATGGAGCGTGGTGACAGGCGCGAGATACCGCACACGCCGTGGCCACTGGTGCAGCCGGAGCCATAACGAGTGCCGATGCCGACGCACAATCCGGCGACGATCAGCCCCACCGTACCGGTTTTGAATTCGATGGCCGGCCACACATGAAACAGCGCCCACACCAACGGTGCCGCCAACAGTCCAAGCAGGAACAGGGCTTTTTCACCTCGTCCTGAATCATTTCGCTCAAGCAGGCTGCCCAACAACCCGCTGATCCCGGCAACTCGCCCGTTGGCCACCACCATTACGCTGGCGGCGAGGCCAATCAGCGCTCCTCCCGCGAGGGCAGACCAGGGGGTGAAGTGAAGAGAATCAAACACCATGGCAACTCTCCGTATAGACAAAAAGCGGCACTAAACCACTCTTTCCGTATTGAGCATAGGGCTACTTTGGGAGGCCGCGGGTGCCGGGCTTTGCACTATCACAAACGCCTGCGGTCGTAATCTTCACTGGGCAGCGCGCAAAAGTGCCGCCGCAATTGTGGAGTTCCAATGAGCCAGGACGTCCTGAGCACTGAAACCAATCGCCGCCAGTTGCAGCAGATCATCGCCGGCCTGTCTGATGGGGTGATTCTGCTGGAGCTCGACCAGACCATTCTCTGGGCCAATGACGCCGCGCTGGCCATGCACGGTGTCAGCGAGATTGGCGAGTTGGGGGCCAATGCCGGGGAGTACGCCAAACGTTTTGCCTTGCGTTATCGCAACAATCATCCGGTAGCGATCGAGAACTATCCGATCAGCCGCGTGGCCCGTGGCGAGACGTTCAGCGATGTGATGGTGGAGGTGACGCAGCTGGAAAATGAAGAGCGCACCTGGGTTCACAGCGTGCGCAGTATGGTGCTGGCGGACCGTGCCGGTGAGCCGGAGTCGTTGGTGCTGATCATGAACGACGTCACCGACTGGGCCAGCGCCGAGCAGCGTTTCGAAAAGACCTTCAATGCCAACCCGGCCCCGGCAGTGATCTGCCGTCTCAGCGATTTACGTTACATCAAGGTCAACCAGGGCTTCGTGGAAATGACTGGCTATGCCCGTGATCAGGTGATCGGCGCTTCGGCTTATGAGCTGGATGTGCTGGAGCGCGCCGAGAACAAGGACTTGGCCAAGCAGCGTTTGCGTGACGGCGCCACCATTCCGCAGATGCAGGCCGAGCTGCGATTGGCCGACGGTGGCAGCAAGCAAGTGATCGTTGCCGGGCAACCGCTTGAGCTCAACGACGAAGCTTGCATGCTGTTTTCCTTCGTCGACATGGAGCTTCGGCACAAGGCCGAAATCGCCCTGCGCCAGAGCGAGGAACGGTTCGCCAAAGCGTTTCGCCTCACTCCGGTGCCGATCCTGGTGTGCCGCGCCGCCGACCAAGTGGTGATGGACGTCAACGAAGCCTTCCTCGAGTCCCTCGCATTTCCCAATGATGAAGTGCTCGGCAAGACCGTGGCGCAACTCGGTTTCATTGATGAAGCGGGCGCTCGCACTCGACTGTTTACAGCTCTGGAGAAGACGGGGCGGGTGGATCGTGTCGATGTCAGGGTGCGCAGGAAGGATGCCGGGCTGATTGATTGTGCGGTCTCGGCGGACACCGTGAACATTCAGGATGGCTCTTGTTACCTGCTGGTGTTGATGGACATCACCGAGCGCAAACGCACCGAGCTGGAGTTGGTGTCGGCGATCGAAGAGGTGATGAAAGATGCGTCCTGGTTCAGCCGCACGCTGATCGAAAAACTGGCCAATGTGAAGAACGTCAATTCGCCGCAGTTACTCAGTGTGTCGTTCACCGACCTGACCACCCGGGAGCGCGATGTGCTCGGCCTGATCTGTGAAGGCCTGGCCGACAAGGAGATTGCTGCGCGTCTGAAGCTGGCACCCAATACGGTGCGCAATCATGTGTCGACGGTGTATTCCAAACTCGATGTGCATAGCCGTAGCGAGGCGATTGTCTGGGCTCGCGAGCGAGGTCTGTTCTCCGGCGTGAAGCGGATCAAGGGGCAACGTTAAGGTGCAAATGCACTAGTGCGGGTGGTGCAATTTCATGTATTGATCATATGGGGCTTTTTCTAGGCTGTCGGGGTGCGAGACGTGGCTTGGGCCCGGTATCGCGTCCTCTTCGATGCAGCTGAAGGAACAACCTCATGGGTGCGAAAAGAACAAGCGGGCAGTCGGCTTTACGCTGTCGCCAAGGTGAGTCGGGATGAGTTATCTGGTGCAATTGCGTATGCAGTTGGAGCGGAGCTTTTTGCCGTTGGCCTGTGAGTGTGCGCTTGCCGGGGATAATTCGTTGACGGTGAAGCTTTACCATCCGGCGACAGGGCAGGTGGATCTGGTGGTCAGCGGGTTGAACGTGGCGACGCTCCGGACGCCGGAGGCAGTGGCGGCGTTGATTGAAGAGCTGCGCTATGAGCTTGAAAGCAGTGGCTTGAATCGATCCTCCGCTCTTTAGGCGTCATATCCCGCAGGCCAGCGGTAATGCAGTGGTTACTGTCTTTCTGGCATTGGCGGGTAGCTAAGCTATAAGGAATGCGAGGGTATTTCTTTTCTGTGACAGGGCCGCGGGTTCGCGGGGTGGTTTTCGAGTCGCGGAAAATGTCGATTACTTACCGCGGGTCAGCCTATGAACAGTTTTGGGAAATGTGCTTTTTCACCACTGTCGCTCGCACTTTGCGTGGCGATTCTGGGTGGTTGCGCCAGTCCGCCGCCTCCACCCCCGGCCGTACCACCACCGACACCGGTTCGTACCTGTTCGACCACCGAAAGCACCGATGTACAGGGTGATATGAGGGCTGAAGGGCAGGTGACCCGAACCACGACCCTGACCCGTTGCGTCACTCAGTAAACCGGGTCTGGTGTACCGCCAGTAGCACGTGCAACTGGCGGTGTATGACCTGAGCGTCGGTTCAGACTTCCTCGATCCTGACCCACCGCGACTCCCGTGCCGCCAGACGAATCGCCGTCGCCAGGCGTTCGACTTCCCACGCCTGCTCGAAATCGGTCCCGTCCTGGCCGAGACCGGCCAGCGCCATCACCAACTCATGCACTTCAAGGGTCTTGAGTTCGTTGTAACCCAACTGGTGCCCCGGCGCCGGGCTGAAGGCGGCGTAACCCGGCAAATCCGGCCCCGCCAGCAGCCGTTGGAAACCGCCTTGCCCGGCACGATACAACCGCAGTTCATTCAAGCGTTCCTGATCGAACGCCAGGGTGCCTTGGGTGCCGCTGATTTCAAAACTCAGGTGATTCTTGTAACCGTGTTTGAGCCAGCTACTGCTGAACGTCCCTCGTGCGCCGTTGGCGAACCGCAGCAACGCGTGGACCTGATCGTCGACCGCGACCTCGCGTCGTTCCTGACCACCCGCCGTCACGGGGCGTTGCGCATGCACGGTCTGGGTATCCGCGCACACCGCCTCGACGTCGCCCAGTAGATGACGGGCCATGGCCAGCAAGTGACTGCCCAGGTCCGCCAGGGCGCCGCCGGCGTAATTGGCGTCGCAGCGCCAGGACCAGGGTGAAACGGGATCGGCCATGAAGTCTTCGCTGAACTCGCCCTGGAAACTGATGATCTGCCCCAGCGCGCCGTTTTGAATCAAATCCCGAGCCAGGCCGATGATCGGGTTGTGCTGATAGTTGTAACCCACCCGCGTCACCACGCCTGCGGCTTTGGCTGCAAGGTGCATGGTACTGGCCTGCTGGAGGCTGACCGCCAGCGGCTTTTCGCAATACACCGGTTTACCGGCGGCGATGGCAGCCATGGCCATGGGGTAGTGCAGATGATTGGGGGTGGTGATGGCGATCAGGTTGACCTTGGGGTCATCGATCAGCTGTTGCCAGTCGCTGTGAGCAGCATCGAAGCCCCAGGCGTCGGCGCAGTGGCGGGCGCGCTGCGGGTCGGCGTCGGCAAGGGCGGCGAGTTTGAGCTTCAGCGGCAATTCAAAAACAGCGCTGACATTGCGAAAGGCCAGGGCGTGGGCGCGGCCCATGAAACCTGTGCCGATGAGTCCGATACCGAGTTCGCGCATAGCCGGGGTCCTTTGGATTTTTATTTTCAGGAGGGCTATTTATGGAATAAAAATTCGTAACATGCAATAAAGTGGAATAAATATTCTTTTTCTTGGCGAGGTCAGGAAGCGCTGAGAATGGCTACACCGCCTTGCGTCATTGCCTACAACAACGCCGGAATCTGCTGGCTTGTGCGTCTTGCTAGCGGCCTCTATCGTTTCCAGGTGTGCAGATCAGCCACAAATCGCGGGCTTTGATGACGGGACAGACACCACAGATGTGTTGGCCACTAATTAATCAAGTTTGAGCAATGCAACCAAGCTCGAATAGCGGTGGCTATGTCGAAGGATCTCGAAAAAACGGCCTATGTTTTTGTTGATGGTGACCGTCATGAAGCAAAGGTTGTACGTGATTCTGCAGGATTCCAGCACGGCGGCATTGTCCGGCTAACGAATGGCAAATTCGCAAGCCGCGTCACCGAATATCTGTGTTGAAATCCAGCACCCACGTGGCACCGTCAAAGTGAACTGGCCAACTGAAAATGCTGCTGCCTGCGTAACCTTTCTCCGAGACCTGCTGAGATGATTCGCATCGACTCCATCTGGCTCGCCACGGAGCCGATGGACATGCGCGCGAGTACCGGGCCATAGTTGGCAACCTATCGCGTTACGCAAGGCTTTATGCAAGGAGGCATAATAATGACATCCATAAATTTCCATTTCATCGACGCGCGCGGCGCGCTTATCGATCACCGTGATTGGCTTCACACCCGCCTGTTAGAAACCTACGCAAAAGCAAGTGCGTTGATGCCGTTGCGCCCACTTGATGTGATAGTGAAAGCTGGCACTCATGTCATTCCAGAAAAGGGGCATCTAGGATATGCGTCGGAACCAGGTCTTATTTTTTTGACCGTAGATCCTGCAAGTGACATTTTCAGAGCAAACCAAGACGCGTCGCTCGAACGAATGTTTGCACATGAACTTCACCATGCCGCCCGATGGGATGGGCCAGGTTATGGATCATCATTAGGTGAAGCGCTTGTTTCGGAGGGGCTGGCGGGCGCTTTTGCACAGGAAATCTGTGGTGGTTTACCTGAACCATGGGAGCGCCTCGATGTGTCTGACATTCGACGCCATATCGGAATGGCGGAAAGCTACTGGAGTCGCAAGGATTATGGTCACGACGCGTGGTTCTTTGGTGCATCTGACCTCCCAAGATGGTTGGGCTATTCCCTTGGATTTCAGCTCGTAAAACGATTCCTGTTGGAGCATGAGGGCAGTACATCTTCTAGTCTCGTGGAGATAGAGGCACAAGCGTTTCGTGGAGTGCTCGCAGTTATCTAAAACGTTCGGGCTTAGGTCATCAAGATGGCCCCGCCAGTCATTGCTTGCCAAGGCAATGACACTACGCAAGACGGGATTGCCGGGCGCGTACGCCGTAATCGACCCTATGCGTGGAGAGCTGGCTGATAGCGTATGCCCGGACTTCAGCGCGATGAGTTTTTCGCACCAGACTCAGCAGTTTCACGCCCGGATTTCGTCGGTAGGGATGACACCATCGCGGCTCCACGCAGCGCATTTATAGCGAATGCAATTCCACTCTTCGTAATCCACCCACCTAGGCATGTAGAGGTCATTGCTTATACGTGAGTTTCTGCACTTGCCCTGTAACACTTTTCAGGCCTGATTTCGGTAATTCAAGCGTATGGAACTCAACGCCCATTGAGTCAGCGTGGTGTCGCTTAAGCAAGTAGAGCATGTCGCCAGACTCTGCTACCTGGCATCCCTCGTACTGGTCGAGATTTGCGTAAACCACTTGGCGAACAATACATTCTGAAGCGAGTTCCAGCGCCGCCGCCCGTCCTGCGTTCGATGGCACCCGCACCAAGAGATACCAAGCAGACATCAGCAGAAGCGCGAGTATGCAAATGGAGCCGACAACCACAAACGCGCCTCGATTTTCAACAGCCCGGTCGCGCATGTTGGCCATCCATTTCGGCACTATGACGGGCTTGCCCGTGTCGTTTCCTGGTTTCTCAAAAAGTACCAAAAGAAGGGTTACTGTTCCGACCAGAGCCATTGCGAACACCAGAGCTGCAAGGAAGGACCCAAACCCGGCGGCTCCGTAGGCCACGAACTGCTGCGCGCTGATGCTCACCCGATCAATCGGCACATCCAGTGTTAGATAAAATTTCTCCAGGTGTGCAAAACCGCTAAGGGTAAAAGCTCCCACCATGCTCGCTATAAACAGGGCTGCGTCGATACGCAGATGCTTTCTGAAGCTGCGGAGGCTTTCCTCTCTTGTGATGCGGTCCGTCAAAATGTTGATCTCCTTAAAGTAGTCAGGCTGAGCGTTGCCCCACGAGTATCATGGGGGACTTCCTGATGGTCGAGTTGAAGCCATTTCTCAGACGCTATGACCGGCCATCAAATCAGCTGCTGAGTAGACTTTCCATATCTGATTTTGTAGTGGGCGCGAGCATAACTGGCTGGCAGCATTGATGCCGAGTGGCGGTTCATGGCTGTGGATTCAACTGGTCGACACGAAGTTATTCAGCGATCACACCTTCTCAGCTTGTAACGGCTAGCGTCGTTGGTCGATCCCGCTATCATGCATGGCATAGGTCACGAATGTAGATAACGCTATGCCAAAATTGTCATTCGCCGTCAGAATTTTGTTCGCATGCTGCCTTTTCATCGCAACCGCTAATCACATTCGTGCAGACGTTTCGCATGGGTTGCTCTGGGACTACGGATACGGGCCTAACGCTTACTTGGCTAGCCGTATTTTCTGGGGGGCGCTTACGTTTTTTGACCCGCTCGCAGCACTGCTACTTTTCATCAGGCCAAGAGCCGGAATCGTGCTTACGGTAGCGATTATTTTGGTAGACGTAACCCATAACACTTTTTATGTTGCATTGAAGCAGCAGTGGCTGGAGCCGTTCTACCTGTCCCAGATAGCTTTCCTTATCATAGTATTCTTACTCTCACCCATCGCTTGGAATCGCCCTATTCGAGGCGTAGCGCTCACCAATCCAGTCCGAATGTGATTCGCTCCATTTATGAAGTAGGAACTCTTCGATCTCACGCGGCTGCCTACGCATCGGGCGAGTGAAGTTGCTGACCTTCCGCCAAATAATTGGGCAATCAAATCACAGGATTAAAGGGAATTAACGATGGAAATAGATCACATTTTTATTTGTGTGAGTGATGACGGGCGAGGCGCTGATGCTCTGAAAGCCCTCGGGCTCGCTGAAGGGACGCCAAACGTACACCCAGGCCAAGGCACTGCCAATAGAAGGTTCTTCTTCCGAAATTCTTTCATTGAGCTTTTACATCTCACCGATGAATCAGAAGCTCAAAGTCAGTTAACGGCGCCAACCCAACTCTTTGACCGACTCAAGTGCGCAGATGGAGTCGCCGCGCCCTTTGGAATTTGCTTCAGACCATCCACCGTAGGCGAGAAGCCAATATTTCCGGTCTGGGAATATCGACCTGTTTACTTACCAGCTGCCCTGAAAGTCGACGTGGGGCATGCGCCTGTATCCGAACCGATGTGGTTTTTTCTTTCGTTTGCCAAGAGACCAGATGAGGCTCCGATTGAGCGAGCGCAGCCGTTTGAACATCCCAACGGCTTTCGCGACATTACATCTGTGCGAGTTACCACCCCCAACAGCCAAGCTTTTTCTACCCCTGCGAACTGCGCAAATCAGCTGAAAGGATTTGAAATTGTTCATGGTGATGAGCATCTGGTCGTATTGGAAATCGATCATGGCGCAAGTGGCCAGACACACGATTTCCGTCCTGGGTTGCCGATGATTATGAACTGGTGATGGATTGGCCTAACTATTCAGCCGACATCTCGTTCTGATCCCAACGCTGGGGGCGCTGGTGTGTACGTCATTGAAGTTTAGATTCAGCAGCGCGGTTGGCCGGGAGCTTATGAGTACGCCCCCCCAAAACCGATATGGCTCTGCGAAGTTGCTGCCACATAGATGGAAATAGGCTTAGCTCCGTAGAGCGTTTTTTGGCTCAGTGCGTGCTGTGCTGTGGACTAGAATGAGAACCTCACTCATTTGGATAGGGACGGATGTGAATGGAAGCGTTAGCCACTTTTGCTACTAAGAATTTCAAACCAACAGGCCTGAGCCCAACCCCCGAGATTACTACCTCCTTACCAGTGTCTATCAGCACCATGGAGAAATTCTACTCGGGTGCTATCGACGGTGTTTCCTCAACAGTTTTTACTGCGGCGTTCGATCAGACGACCAGGACGGGCAGTTACATCGCTATTGAGAGCTTAAAAGGTGCGGTGAATGGAAAAGAAGGCGCCTTCAATTTCATCCACTCTGCCTCCACAACCGGCACTGATCGGGCAGATGAATTTTTCTGCATAGTCGGAGGCAGTGGTACAGGTGATTTGAGAGGGATATCGGGATCAGGAGGGATCAAAGTCGATACCGATGGCACGCACCATATTTGGTTGAATTACCAACTCGAATAGGTCAGAAGTAAGTTTTGAGGTAATGCCGCAGAGGACCCCGTTGCCCTAGATGTTGCATCAGGGTGGGTGTCTTCACCGGATGCTTACGCTGGATTTGACTGGGAAGCCGGTTGAGTTTGTGCAGGGGGAATAGAGTCGTTCCTGGGTCCAGTCCCACGAATACAAACCATTACCCGACACCCGATGTATTTCAGAAACAGATGAGAGTCTTCCACGAGAGTCCTCCGATCAAACACCAAAGGCAGCCCTGAGGCTGCCTTTGGTTTATTCGCAAAACCGAATCAGGACAGGAACCCGCCATCCACATTCAGCGAAACCCCGGTCGTATAGCTGGAAGCATCACTTGCCAGATACAACACCGCACCAGCCATTTCACTCGGATCTGCCACGCGCTTGAGTGGAATCTGCTGCAATGCGGTGTTCAAAATTGCCTCGTTCTTCACCAGCGCCGATGCAAACTTGGTGTCGGTCAAACCCGGCAGCAAGGCGTTGCAGCGAATGCCGAACTGCGCGCATTCCTTGGCGAACACTTTGGTCATGTTGATCACCGCTGCCTTGGTCACCGAGTAGATGCCCTGGAAAATACCCGGTGAGATGCCGTTGATCGAGGCGACGTTGATGATGCTGCCACCGCCGTGTTCGCGCATCAGCTTGCCGGCTTCCACCGACATGAAGAAGTAGCCGCGAATGTTCACGTCGACAGTTTTCTGGAAGGCGCTGAGGTCGGTGTCCAGCACGTTGCAGAACTGCGGGTTGGTCGCGGCGTTATTGACCAGGATGTCCAGGCGCCCGAATTGTTCGCGGATGGCGGCGAATACCTGGGTGATCTGTTCCATCTCACCGATGTGGCAGGCAATGGCGGTGGCCTTACCGCCGGCGGCGATGATCGCGTCGGCGACGTGCTGGCAGCCGTCGAGCTTGCGGCTCGAAACGATCACGTGGGCACCTTGCTGCGCCAGCAGTTTGGCGATGGCTTCACCGATGCCGCGACTGGCACCTGAGACGAAAGCGATCTTGCCGTCGAGGTCGAACAACTGAGTCTTGGACATGATTTTTCCTTGTTATGGGGCCTGATCAGAGGCTGGATTTCTGAATGACCTGCAAGCTCATCTGCTCCAGCAGTTTGTTCATGTGAATGAACTGTGCGAAGCGTTTGTCCTGGGTCTGACCATGGAAGAAGCGGTAGTAGATCTGCTGCACGATGCCGGCCAGACGGAACAGGCCATAGGTGTAGTAGAAGTCGAAATTGTCGATCTGGATGCCGGCGCGCTCGGCGTAGTAATCGACGAATTCGCGGCGGGTCAGCATGCCGGGGGCGTGGCTTGGCTGGCGGCGCATCAGTTGCACCGGTGCCGGGTCGTCGGCTTCGATCCAGTAGGCGAGGGTGTTGCCCAGGTCCATCAGCGGGTCACCGAGGGTGGTCAGCTCCCAATCCAGCACACCGATGATCTGCATCGGGTTGTTCGGGTCGAGGATCACGTTGTCGAAGCGGTAATCGTTGTGGACGATGCTCGACGTCGGGTGATCGGCTGGCATCTTGTCGTTGAGCCAGGCCTTTACCGTTTCCCACTTCGGCGCGTCAGGGGTCAGGGCCTTTTCGTAGCGCTCGCTCCAGCCTTTGATTTGCCGCGCGACATAACCTTCGGGCTTGCCGAGATCACCCAGGCCATAAGCCTTGTAGTCGACCCGGTGCAATTCGACGAACTTGTCGATGAAGCTCTTGCACAGGGTTTCGGTCTTCGCTGAATCAAGACCCAGTTCCGGTGGCAGTTCGGAGCGCAGGATGATGCCCTTTACCCGTTCCATCACATAGAACTCGGCGCCGATCACCGATTCGTCAGTGCAGTGCACATAGGCTTTGGGGCAGTAGGGAAAACCGTCCCGCAGTTGATTGAGGATGCGAAATTCGCGGCCCATGTCGTGGGCGGACTTGGCTTTGTGGCCGAACGGCGGCCGACGCAGGACGAATTCCTGTTCGGGGTATTCCAGCAGGTAAGTCAGGTTCGACGCACCGCCCGGAAACTGGCTGATCACAGGCAAGCCACTCAGGCCCGGAATGTGCGCCTTGAGGTACGGATCGATCAGGCTGGCATCGAGTTCTTCGCCAGAGCGGATACGGGTGGACTGGTCAGTAAGCGCCATGCTTATCCCTTCTGCTTATTTTGGAGGCCAGACATCATTGGCTAATCTAATGGCGCGCCGGGGTGGCCACAAGCGCGGCACGGTCTTATAGGTTAGCGTGTTGCCGGATAATCAGCGTTCCTGATGTGCGCGAACAGGCGCGGCGGGCTATGGTTCAGGGAGCGTCGCTTCCAGGAAGGAGATTCGACATGGGCTGTCCGCAAGTTTGCGCCACCGCGACCCTGCAATGCAGTTTCGGCGCGGCGCCGGCGGTACTCAACGTGCTGCCAGTGAACCGCACAATGACCGGGGGCATGCCGGCGGCGAACATCATGGACCACATTCCGTTGGTGAACGTCATGCCGTTCGGCACGTGCATGAGCATGGCCAACCCGATGGTCGCGGCCGCCACTGCCGCGGCGCTTGGCGTGCTGACACCGATGCCGTGCATCCCGGCCACCGCCACCCCATGGATCCCTGGCGGCGCGCCGACCCTGCTGCTGGGCGGCATGCCGGCCATCGATGCCAACAGCACCTTGATGTGCAACTGGGCCGGAGTGATCAAAATCGTGATGCCGGGGCAAATGCAGATGCTGATTCCCTGATCGCCCACAACAGAGCTTAGGCCTGCTCGGGATCGCTCCAGCGCCTGAACCACCAGCGCACTCGTGAGATCGGCTTGCCGTCGGCGTCCAATGGTCGTCCGTCGCTGGCGAAGCCCTGTTCCGGTTCCAGCAATTGACCGTTGAGATACCGGGCTTCGACGGCCGGCTTGCCGTTCGGATGAAAGCGTTGATAGCGCCCGTCGCGCACGCCGTCGCGGTAGAACTCGACCTCCGCCAGTTGCCCATCGGGAAAGTAATTGAACGCCTCGCCATGCAGCAGCCCCCGGTGGTAAGTCGCCTTGCGCTGCAGACTGCCTTCGGGGGCGTAGAAACTGGCAACCCCCTGCAGCTTGTCACGCATAAACGGCAACTGCGCCGAGACCTTGCCATTGGGGTGGTAGAGCAGGGAGGTGCCTTGCAGCTCGCCCTGGCTGTAGTGCAAATCAGCCTGCGCGCGCCCGTCATCCTTGATGTGCAGCGCACCGTCGAGCTGGCCATCGAGCAAGCGCCCTTTGAGCTGTTTATCGTTCTGCTGCAAATCCAGCGGCGTGATGGCCATGGCTTCTCCTCGTCAGTTGACCTGCACCAGACCCCCCTTGATGGTCAGCATGCCGCCACCATCCACGGTCTGCGAAGCTGCACCCTTGTTGGTCAGGCTGATCCCGGCATCGTTGGTCATCGTCGTGCCGGCCTTGTTCTCCAATGAGGTACCAGCCTGATTGCTCATAGAGGTGCCGGCCTTCTGGCTGATCGACGTACTGGCCTCGGCCGCCAGATCGGCGCCGCTCTTGATCGAAAAACTGCCACCGCTTTGCAGGGTCAGGGTGCCGGTCACTTTGATGGTCAGGTTGCCGTCCACCGTCAGGCTGTAATCGCCGGTGACCTTGTGCGTGTAATTGCCACCGGTGCTGTGAGTCTGGTCAGCGCCCACGGTCACCGTGCGACTGTCCTTCACATCGAGCGTGTCGCTGCCGGTCTGGATGGTCACACTGCGTTTGCCTTTCTCCAGGGTCACGGTCTCGTCGCCTTCTTTCACCGTGCGAGTGCGGGCGTTCTGCACGGTCAGGGTTTCATCGTGGCCGACAATGGCGCTAGTGTCGTTGAGCACGTTGATCTTCAGGTCTTTCTGCGCTTGCAAAAACACCTCTTCGGCGTCTTTCTTGTCCTCGAAGCGCAACTCGTTGAAACCGCCGCCGCCCTTGGACGATTGGGTCTTGATTCCTGACTGGGTCTGATTCGCCGGCAGCGCATAGGGCAGGGCGTTGTCGCCGTTGTAGACGCAGCCGGTTACCAGCGGTCGATCCGGATCGCCATCGATAAAGGTCACGATCACTTCCTGGCCGATGCGCGGCACGAACTGCATGCCGAAGCCCTTGCCGCTCCAGGGCAATACAACTCGCACCCAACAGGAACTGGTTTCGTCGTTCTTGCCGTCGCGGTCCCAAGGGAACTGCAACTTGATCCGGCCGTATTCGTCGGTCCAGATTTCTTCGCCCGACTTGCCGACGACAATGGCGGTCTGGGTGTGCATCCGTGGTTTGGGCGTGGTCCGCGCCGGGCGAAATGGCGTGGCTTTGGGGATCGCTTCAAAGCGGTTGCGATAGCTTTCGTGACTGGCTTCGTGGGTGACCGCCGTCACCACCCAATCGATGTTCAGACTCGCATCATCATGGCCCGCAAGGGTGAACCAATGCCCCGGCACCAACCAGCGGCAGTCGCTTTCTCCAACGAAACGCTTCTCCTGACTGCGCAAGCCGTCGACCCGCTGCTTGGTCAATGCATCGCCGCGCGCCTTGGCGTTGTAGCCGCCCGGATGTTCGTACATCGACCGCGGCCCGGCCACCGCTTCGGCCTGGCCGTACAGCGATGTGGTCGGGGTGGTGAATTCATAATCCGTCGACCGATACACCCCAGCCACCGCCTGCACACAGACCTGCCCGGAGCGAATGCCATGCAATTCACGCTCGCCCAACTGCTGACCGAGATAGCTCACTTTGGGCCCATTGGGGATCTGCACGAACGCATCGTTACTGTCACCCAGCACCAACGTGTGCTTGCCGTCTTCATGGGTGAAAAACCAGAAAATCCCTTCTTCCTCCAGCAACCGCGAGACGAACGCAAAATCGGTTTCGCCGTACTGCACGCAGTATTCGCGCGGGGTGTAGCTGCCGGTGAGTGAGAGCTTGAAGTCGGTAAAGGCGTGGGCCTTGAAAATGGTGGTGACGATGTCTGAAGTGCTGAGGTTCTGGAACACGCGATTGTTGCTGGCCAGGGTCAGCCACCAGAGCCATGGCTTTAACACAAGCTGATAGCGTTCGGCGGTGGCGTCGGCGGGGAGTTGGCGGATTTCGGCGACCAGTGCGTCCAACGGGCGAGTCAGGGCGTCGTTGTGCAGGGTGGCGGTGACGTGGGTGGCGACGGCAGTGGTCAGGGTGAGCGAGGCGCCGTCGTTGAGGCCGTTGAGGATTTGCGAGCCGAGCTGGTTGAGGGCCTCTTCGCCGGAAAGGGATTCAGGGTACAGCGCCGACAGTGAGGCGGCGGTGAGGGAGAGGCTGGTGTTGCTGTCGGTCGTGCGGGGCATTGAATGGCCTCGGTTGGCGGATAAAGGGAGGGCTTACCACTTGAACTTGCCGCCTCTTTCATGGATCGCAGCCTGGTTATCGCTGACCCACCCATCCATCTCTCGGTCATTTCCGTAAACGTAGCTGTACATCACTACCGAATTTGCGACATAGGGACTGAGTTGCGGCCCGCAAAGAGGGCAGGGGCTGAGTTCGATATAGATACGGGTGACGAAGTTGCCGTAATCACCGTCCGGCAGTGCGACGCTATTGATCGCCTGGACCAACGCACTGATTTCCGCATGCCCGCGCAGGGTCGTGACGACTTTTTTGGTCGTGGTGGTGTAGTTTCCGAGGAGGTCCAGTTTCAGGGCGCTGTCGCCGAATTTGTACATCAGTACGCTACGCGAGGCGTCGAAATGTTCGACCACGGCGAAACAGGTTCCATGAGACGCTCCCGAGCCTGCCAGGGCGCGACGGGCTGAAGAGGACTCATGGCAAATACTGGCCAGGTCGGGAATGGTCGCGCCATTCGTGGCGTGGTTGGCGGCCAGCCAGGTGGCGTACAGGGGATTTGCCCCTGACATGGCCACATTGCCGCCTGCGTAACGACCGACTTTATGGACTTCCGTCATGTCTATCTCCTGTTGAAAACCCCCGTCAGGTCGCTCCACTCATGTTAGTGATATCCCCTTGTTGCGCCAGAACAGTTTCCACTCAGTTGTAGTGGTTACGTATCCAACGCAGTTGACGATGTGCTGTTCGGTTCCCCATTTTTTGTCAAAGTGCAATAGTTGCGCATCAAGGTCATGATTTAATTCAGCCAGTCTTTTGTAGATCAGATTCGCACAATTGATAATGGTAGCTACTTGTGGGTCGCTCAACCCCCGCACGTTCTCGGGGCGCGTCCTGAAATACACGATCAGCGCCACTGCCAGGTTGGCGGCAAAGGGTGACAGGTCCGTCGTTTGGGCAATATAAATGGCCAGTTGGGTGCGATTGCTGGTGTTGAAGTTGATGTCCCATTCGAAGTCGATATCGTGGGAGGAGATATGGTTGGCATCAGGGTTCGCCGAGCCTCTAGGTAGATCTTTCCTCTCACTTGTTGTTAATCGGGGTGTAATGAAGACAGCTTTTCTTCCTCCCCTGACGGGGCTGGCCGGTACGTATTCGTTCAGGGCTTCTATGCCTGCCATGACCATGGCAATCCCCTCTGGGGGCTTGGCTGCATCGGGAAGTGTTTTGTTGATCTCCCTGTATGCGGCCAGCGTACTAATAAGTCGGCCTTCATCGCCATGTACCTGCAGCGCACTTCCTCCAAACCCGCCTGCACTACTCATTGCCGAGCCAACCACCATTAATGAACGGTCTTCAGTTCCGATAGCTAATAATGAGGGTGTTGAACTTATGGCTCGGTTTCTGTCGTAAAACGCCACAAGACTGTCGATAAGATCAGGCGCCAATACGCCTCTGACTCCTTGTGTGAGTGTGTGTTCGGCGCCCAGAGCATAAATCAGAAGGTCGACATACGTTACAACGTCATGCCCATCTTGCCGTTCGAAAGTCAGTCGAATTTTTGTTGAACTTTCTACGTTCTCTACTTTCTTGAGTTTATAAACATGCCGACGCGCTTCATAAACTTCTTCTACGGTATTGTTTCTGTCGCCCGCCGGGAACGCTTCGTTGAACCTGACCTTGGCATTCCAGGCATCTTTATCTCTGCCCGGGCGAGTGAACCAGCAAATCACATCCATTTTCCGCATGTCAGCCAATTCTACAGCCCACGCCGCAGTCGCAGACCCACCGTACACGGCCACAGTGGTTTTTTCAGGAGGAAGACTGAGCGGAGTTCTCCAGTCCGGGGACATGAAGTCATTGCCTTTGATAATGCGTCCGCCAAAGCTTGCGATCTCTTCTTCCGACATGACTCCCGCTTCGGTAGCGAGTGGCCTGGCCGGCCCAGGTCCCGGCGCGAAAATGACCCTGTCGCAGGTAATGATGCCGCCGATTTCACCTTCGACATGAGTGGTAAGCAAGTACTTCGATCCCTCTTTGGTGATTCGAGAAACATACGAATCAGGAAGTTGGGCGCAAGAATGTTGAGTCAGGTAATACTGGATGGTTCTTGAAAATTGGCCTGCGGTCAGGAAACCCCGTTCCGACAGTTGCGGCGGGGTAAATCCTCTGTCTTCTCGCCCATGGCCCAGAAGGTTTCCGGTCAGGAGTTGAGCGGGTTGTCCCATGGCGTGAGCGTGACTCATTTTTTGCCAGAGATCGGCGCCACCTACCACGCCAACAGTACCTAATGTTTGACTGACGGATTTTAAGTACTGTTTTACGGACAGGAGATAGGCGGCTGCCGAAATACCTGTGCCGATAACGATGGTGATTGGCATGACTGGCTCCTTGCTATCGTTTATTCAGCTGCTCTTTGGCTGCATTGACGCGATGGAAGACTCCCGACGGGATTCACTCCAACACCCACTCCGCCAACTTCCCCGTCACCTGCGTCATCAACACATTCTCAACATCCCTCGCACCCGCCGCACTGCACTTGGCCAACACCGCCTGCACAATCCCGGCATCGAACTCAAACTGTTTCCCGGTCGCGGCCTTGTACCGGCCGCGCAATTTCTCCAGCTTCGCCAACACAATTCCTTCCAGCGTCGCTTCATCCAGCGGTCGATACGCCACCACCGTCATGCGCGCCAGAAACGCCGGGCGAAAGGCTTTCAGCAGCACGTGATGCAGCGCTTCGTTGAAGGCATCGGTGCCCAGTTGCGCGGTCGGTGTATCGAGCAGCAACTCAGCCCCGACGTTGCTGGTGGCCAGCATCACGGTGTTTTTGAAGTCCACCACCAGCCCGGTGCCGTCTTCCATGACCCCTTTGTCGAAGACGTTGTAGAAAGCTTCGAGCACGTCCGGGTGGGCCTTTTCGATTTCGTCGAGCAACACCACCGAATAGGGTTTGCGCCGCACTGCTTCGGTGAGTACACCGCCGCTGCCGTAGCCGACGTAGCCGGGCGGGGCGCCTTTGAGTTGGCTGACGGTGTGGGCTTCCTGGTATTCGGAAAGGTTGATGCTGATCAGGTTGCGTTCGCCGCCATACAGCGCGTCGGCCAGGGCGTAAGCGGTTTCGGTTTTGCCGACGCCGGTGGGGCCGACCAGCAGGAACACGCCGACCGGTTTTTGCGGGTCGGTGAGGCCGGCACGGTAGGCTTGCAGGCGTTGGGCGATGGTGTTCAGCGCGGTGCTCTGGCCCATCACCCGCAGGCCCATGCGCTGGCCGAGGGTGCGTACGGCATGGGCTTCGTCGGCGAGCATCTTGCCCACCGGGATGCCGGTCCAGCCGGCGATCACCGCGGCCACGGTTTTGCCGTCGACCTGCTCCGGCACCAGCGGATCGTCCTGGCGAATGGCGTCCAGACCGGCCTCCAGGCGCACCAGTTCGGCGGCCAGATGATCGATGCAGCTGTCGGTGGCTTCGTCCGGTTTTTCGTTGTCGGCGCGTTCGCTCAAGGTGAGTAATTCGCGACGGGTTTCCAGCAGTTCGCGCACGGCGATCCGTTCTTCGTTCCAGCGGGTTTCCAGTTCGCGAATGGCCTGCACGTTACCCACGGATTCGGTTTCCAGCAGGGTGATGCGTTCACGGTGATCAAGCCCGGTGGCCTGTTCGCGGCGCAGGCGTTCGACTTCCTCCTTGAGGCTTTGCTGGCGGTGACGCAGGCTTTCCAGCGGTGGCGGCACGTCATGCTGGCCGAGGGCGACCCGGGCACACGCGGTGTCGAGCACGCTGATGGCCTTGTCCGGTAACTGGCGCCCGGAAATGTAGCGGTGGGACAGTTTCACCGCTTCGTGGATCGCCGCGTCGAGCACCTGCACACCGTGATGCTGTTCCAGTTTCGCAGCCACGCCACGGAGCATTTCCACAGCGGTGATTTCGTCCGGTTCCTCGACTTGCACCAACTGAAATCGCCGGGCCAGGGCCGGGTCTTTTTCAAAGTATTTTTTGTACTCAAGCCAGGTGGTCGCGGCCAGGGTGCGCAACTCGCCACGGGCCAGCGCCGGTTTCAGCAGGTTGGCCGCGTCGCTGCCGCCTTCCGCGCCGCCAGCACCAATCAGGGTGTGGGCTTCGTCGATGAACAGAATGATCGGTTTGTCGGCGCTGCGCACCGCGTCGATCACGCCTTTGAGCCGCTGCTCGAACTCGCCTTTGACCCCGGCACCGGCCTGCAACAAACCGAGATCGAGTACCCGCAGGCTGACTTCCTGCAATGACGGTGGTACATCGCCGGCGGCAATGCGCAAGGCCAGGCCTTCGACCACCGCCGTTTTGCCCACCCCCGGTGCGCCGACCAGGATCGGGTTGTTCTGCCGACGTCGGAGCAGGATGTCGATGCACTGTCGAATCTCACCGTCGCGGCCGACGATGGGGTCGATGCGCCCGGCGTGGGCATCGGCGGTCAGGTCCTGGGTGAACTGGTCGAGCACTGAATCCTGTTTCGGTTGCGGATGGCTGGCACTGACCGGCCGCGTGCCACCAACGTGTTCGCGTGAGTTTTCGGTCCACTCCAGCAAATTGCTGCGCAAGGCTTCCCGTGGAATTTTCAACAGCGATGAGGCGCTATTGAGCAGCAGGCTGCGACGTTCATCACGGTCGAGCAGGGCCAGTAGCAGCAAACCGGAGCGGATGCTCTCCAGGCCAAGCACACTGGCCTGAACCACCGCGTCTTCAAGCAGGCCGATGGTGTGCGCCGAGAGCGCCGGGGTGCGGGTGCTGCCGGATTTGAACAGTTCCAGGGCCTTGTTGATTTCCGCCGTCAGGGCATCGCGCTCCAGCCCGAAACGCGGCAGCAGCCAGGCGAAGTCGCCGCCCTCGATGTCCAGCAACTCCAGCAGCAAGTGTTCGATTTCGACGTAATGATGACCCCGTTGCAGGCAGCGCTGCGCGGCCCGTTCGAGGGCGCGGCGGTTGTCCGGGTTGAGGCGTCCGATCAGGCTGGCCAGTTCCATGTTCAGGTGATCTCCAGCTGACGAAGGCGGGTTTCGATCCGTTGCACGGCAAGGCTGGTCTGGCGTTGCAGGCCGCCGTTCCAACTGAGCAGGGGCGGGGCCTGGCGACCGAGTTTCATCGGACTGGCACCGCGCACCAACAGCACCAGTGTGCAATCCAGGTCGGGGCCGAAATACAGCGCGCTGAGACTGGCCAGCGCCGGATGGGCTTCACCGTCCGGCAGAAACCGCGCCGCCTGCGCCGAGGTCAGCGGGCCGAGGGTCAGGCGGATGCCGGCGTGTTCATCCCAGACCCGAGTGCCGGCCACCGCGTTGCGGCCCAGTTGCAGGTTGCGCCCGCCCGGTTGCAGGCGACTGCGACTGGCCGGTGGGATTTCCCGCCAGGCACCCTCATAGGCGCTGAGTTCTACCGGCAGTTCGAAGTGCTCGCGCACGATCGCGGCGAAGCCGGCCAGGGAGCGACGACCGTCGGCAAATAGCGCGCTGCACGCCAGTACCGCAGAGTCGGGTACGGCTTGGCGTTCCTGCAAGGCTTTGGGCAACAGCCCGGTCAGCGCCCGCAGTTGCGCCTGCACCGGCGACGCGCCGGGGGCGGTGAAGCCGACGGCGATCCGGTGTTTGCGCATCACCTTGTACAGCAGGCTGAGCAAGCGATGCTGGAACAGATCGAGGAACTCGGCCGGGGCATAGTCCTTGGCGCGGGCCCGTTGTTGCAGCCATTCCTGATAGGCGTAGGGCAGGGGGCCGTCCGGTCCGCCGAGGCCGAACACTGGCGTCGTGAGCGTCGGTGGCTGGTCAGCTTCCTGAGTCAGGCTTTCGATTTCGCTGGCGGAAAACAGCGGCGTCAATGGCCCGCGCAGGCGCAAGGCTTCCGCTTGGGGGGCGGTGCCGCTGCCCAGGGATTCGGCTTGCGGGTGTTCGCGCTCCAGCAGCAACAATGCTTGCAGCAATTGGAACGCCTGCGGATCGCGCCGCAGCTTCTGACTCAGGCTCAGAGGGACAGCGGCATGCCGGCTTGGGGTTGCCATGTCTTGACCTCCTTGTCTGACTGGACCAGAACCGTGCGCACGAAGCGATTGGCCGTGGCATAGAGTGAAAAGAACTGCGCCAGCACCGCGGAAAACAACACCGCGCTGCTGCCGACGAAATGCTGCGGATCGAGTTGCAGCTGAACCTCCAGCCCATTGCGCCAGCCGCGCCAGGCGTCTTCACCAACATGGGCGATCACCCGTTCGCAGCCGAGGCTTAACAAACCGTCGATTTGCCGCAAGGCGCTGGCCTCGTCACGCAGGTTGTGCAACTGCAGGATTTCCTTGAGGGCATCCAGCGCTTGCGGCCCCTCGACCAGTGACAAATGATTGAGGGTCAGTTGCGACACCAGCCGCCAACGGGATTCGCCATCCAGTCGCGGCAAACTCTGCGGGCTCGGCGGGTTGCGCAAACGGGCCCAGGCCACCGGCCCCGGTCGTTCGAAACCCAGGGGCGTGCCGGCCGGCAGGCTCTGGGCCAGATGCCGGTTGGTGCACAGCAGTTCGGCGGTGAGGCTGTATTCGCTGGCCTCGGTCAGCGGATCGAGCCGGGTGTCCACCAGGCTCACCATCAGGTCGGTGCCCAGCCGATTCGGGGTCATGCCGCTGACCCGTCGCGCATGCCAATAGCACTGTTTGTCGCCGCCGATATGCTGGCTGCCGTAATACGCCGGTACCCGTTGCACGCCCTGGCTTGAGCTGGCGCGCATGGCGCGGATGCTGTGGATCTCGACGCTGTTTTCCCGGTGACTGTCGGCGACCAGGCGATACTCGCTGCGGGTGCCGTCCGGGCGCAGGGGCTCCGAGGTTCGTGGAAACAGGTTGATCACCGGTGCGCAGCCCAGGGCGAAGTCGCTGGCCTGAAGGTGCAGGCGGTTGGCCGGGGCACGGTCAAACACGATGTACAGGTACAGCGTCTGGCTGTCGCTGGCGGCGCCGGCCAATGGAATGTCGAAGAAGTTGAATTTGTCCGGGAATGCAAAGTACTCGGCGAGCAGGCGCATGCCCGGATGCACACCATCCTCGTCCGGCAACAGCACTTCGTCGCTGGCAAAACCGACGATCTGCGGCAGCCCGGCCAGCATGACCGGCACGCTGCCGACCGGTCCGGCCAGCACCTTCACCGCGTGGGCACCGAGCAGGTCATACAGGCAGGCGTTGATCACCGGCGAGGCGGCCAAGTGCACGCGCAATTGTTTGATGGCCAGCGTCGCCCACTGGCTTTCACCGAGGCAACGCAGGCTCAGGCGCAGGGCCGAACGCGCCTGCGCCACACCGGTCAGGGCCTGGGCTTCGTCGCTGCCCAGCAGCAGCGCTTCGTTGATTTCCACCGGCCACAATCGAACCGCGGCGCTGGTGCGAAAGTGGATGCTCTCGCCTTTGCTGGTGGTCACGAACAGTGGTGTGTCCCGTGGCAATGGATAACCATCGTTCAAGTTGCCCTTGCTCGGGTCCGGCTCGAACTGCACGATCGCGCAGGACGGCAACGGCCGCATGGCCAACGGGTAAAGCTGTTCGAGCAAGGCGTCGCTGAACTCGGCATAGTCGTCATCGAGCCGCCGTTGCAAGCGTGCCGCGAGCAGGGCGAAACCTTCAAGTAGCCGCTCGACATGCGGGTCGGGGCATTCACCGGGGGACAGTTCCAGGCGTCTGGCGACCTTGGGATATCGCTCGGCAAAAATGCTCCCGGCGTGGCGCAGCCAGGTCAGTTCGCGTTGGTAGTAATCGAGCAGTTGCGGGTCAATCGAGTCGCTCATGACGCACCTCAAGGCCATGGCTGGCCTTCTCGATGACAAATGCCACGGGCCAGTGCTGCTGGCCGCTGCGCAACTCGCCCAGTAGCCGAATGCTCAGTTGCTGCGGATGGCCGGGGACCGGATTGACCTGGACCTCGCCCAGTTGCAGGCGCGGTTCGAAATGGCTGATGGCCTCGCGGATTTCCCGTGCCAACTGACGACGGTCATCGCTGCGCTGCTGTTGCAAGGCGGTCCAGTCAGCGATGCCGTAGTCGAGAATGCTCGGCGGGGAGGTCAGCGGACGTGAGCCGCGTCGGGTGTTGAACAGGCGCAGCAACTCCGTGTGCACCGAGTCGAGCAGCCCCTGGCGATCGAACACCTGCACGGTGTCGACCTCGCTGGCGGCGAGGCGCTCGAACAACGGTGGGAGCATGCCGGTGCCTGCCATGGCCGACGCGTCCGCTTACTTGACGAGCTTGTTGGCGGCCATGTCCCAGGTCGAGGCGGCCGTGCCTTCCTTGGTGCCGTCGTCTTTCTGGGCGGTGAGCTCCCACTTGATCTTGGTGAAGTTCAGGGAAATGGTTTCCACCGGTTTGCCACCCGTGCCGCCGCTGACGCTGACGTTGGACAGCACCACGTTGGTCAGGGTGTAGATGATGAACGGCATCAACTGACCGCTGCCTTCGGCGGCGTTACGGCCGATGGTGATCTTGGCTTCGGGGATCGGTTTGCCGGCGCAGCAATATTCGTTGAGGGAAGGCGTCGAGCTGTCGACGAACTTGGTCAGGGTGAACTCGCCGATGTGCGGCTTGCCGGAGGTGCGCTCCGAGTTACTGACGTCGTTGGTCACCTGCATGGCCACGTTGTGGCTGTAGGACATGACTTCGATCTTGTCCTTGTAACCCTCGAGCAAGCTATCGCCTTTGATGTCGCCGCCGAGGTCGAGAATGATTGCATCCATCGCATGAAACTCCTGAAGAAATTCAATTTAGACACGTGAACGGTTGCCGAACCCTTAACCTGTGGCGAGGGGGCTTGCCCCCGTTGGGCTGCGCAGCAGACCTAAAAGCAAGGGCCGCTGCGCGCCCCAACGGCGGCAAGCCCCCTCGCCACAGAGGTTTCACCGACTTTAGGCGGCTACCGGTGGCGGCAGGGTCGCGACCAGGCGGATCGACGCGGTCAGTTCCTCAAGCTGGAAGTGCGGCCGCAGGAACACCGTGGCTTTGTAGGCTCCCGGCTTGCCGGCGACTTCGGTCACGTCGACCCGGGCTTCACGCAACGGGTACTGCGCCTTGATCTCTTGCGGCGCGTTGTCGTTGATCAGCACGTAGTCGGCGATCCAGTTGTTGAGGTAGGTCTGCACGTTGTCGCGGGTCATGAAGCTGCCGACTTTGTCGCGCATGATCACCTTCAGGTAGTGCGCGAAACGCGAGGCCGCGAGCACGTACGGCAGCATCGCCGAAATCCGCGCGTTGGCATTCGCCTCGTTGGTGTTGTAGAGCTTGGACTTGTTGGTGGTCTGGCCGCCGAAGAACACCGCCACGTCGCTATTTTTCTTGTGGCACAGGGCGATGAAGCCGAGGTCGTTGAGTTCTTTCTCGCGACGGTCGGTGATCGCCACTTCGGTCGGGCATTTGAGCGACAGGTCGCCGGAGGTTGTACGGAAGGTATGGGCCGGCAGGCCTTCCACCGCACCGCCGCCTTCGGCACCGCGAATCGCCGCGCACCAGCCGTATTTGGCGAAGGCCTCGGTGATCCGTTGCGACAAGGCCCACGCGGCATTGCCCCACAGGTATTTGCCGTGGTCACTGCCATTGACGTCTTCGACGTAGTTGATGCCTTCCACCGGCGACGTGTCGGGACCGTAAGGCAGGCGCAGCAGGAAGTGCGGCAGCACCAGCGACACGTAGCGCGAATCTTCGCTTTCACGGAACGAGCGCCACTTGATCAGCTCCTGGCTCTCGAACACTTTCGACAGATCCCGTGGCACGGCCAGTTCAGTGAAGCTGTTCATGTCGAACAACCGAGGGCTCGCGGCGGCAATGAATGGCGCATGGGCGGCCGCCGCGACGTTCGACAGTTTCTCCAGCAGGCCGATGTCCTGCGGGTGCCGACCGAAGGTGTAGTCACCCACCAGCAGGCTGAACGGATGGCCACCGAAGGTGCCGTATTCCTCTTCGTAGATCTTCTTGAACAGCGCGCTCTGGTCGAACTCGACGGCTTTTTCCAGGTCGTTCTGCAGCTCTTTCTGGGTCACGTTGAGCAGGCGCAATTTCAGCCGGGAACTGGTCTCGGTGTTCTTAACCAACAAGTGCAGGCCGCGCCAGGAAGCTTCGAGTTTCTGCAGGTCCGGGTGGTGCAGCACTTCGTTCAGTTGAGCGCTGATCAGCTCGTCGATCTGGCTGATGCGGTCGTTGATCATCGCCACGGTGTCCTTGTCGACGGCCATGCCCTCATCGAGGACCTGGGTGGCGAATTCCGCGAGCATGTCGCGGGCGTAATCCTGTTGGCTGTCGTCATGGGCCATGCGGCCTTTGGCGATTATTTCATCGAGCAAGGACAAGGTCTCGGTCGTACTGTCACTGGCTTGGGTCTGGGCGGCGGATGAGGCGGGCATGGCAAAATTCTCCCTGGGTGGATGAGCGATCAGGCTTGCGGTTCAGCCGGTGCTTCGCTGTCGCCAGCAGGAGCGGGAGCGGCGGTGTCCGGACGAGCCGATTTGATCTCTTGCAGTCCCTCGGTGTTGGCAATGACGTCACGCAGCAGCTTGTCCAGATCATCGTTGCCATCGAGTTTGGTCAGCAGGTCGCGCAGACGCTGGCGAGCTTCGAACAGGCGCCGCAGGGGCGTGACTTGCTCGACCACCTTGACCGGATCGAAGTCATCGATGTGTTTGAAGTTGAGCTCGATGTTGAGCTTGCTGTCGTCGCCGCTGAGGGTGTTGTTGACCTGCAAGGTGGCGCGCGGGCCGATCGAGGCGAGGACTTCATTGAAGTTGTCGCGGTCGATTTCGGTGAAACGCCGTTCATTCAATTTCGGGAGTGGTTCGAGAGGCTTGCCGGAGAGGTCGGCAAGAATACCGACAACCAATGGCAATTCTTTCTTCTCGATCGCGTTGCCGATTTCGACGTCGTAGGTGATTTGCACACGGGGTGGGCGAACCCTGTCTAGCTTGTGCTGAGTACTTTCTGCCATGGTGGCTGACTCCGATGCATGAGGCGGGTGCAATGCATCGGGAGGCCCGTTTCATCGCATTCCCTTACTGGACCGTAGGTTAGAAAGGGAGGGCAGAGGACCTGTCATTCCTTTGACGAACCTTCCACATTCGTCGTGCCGACCGAACTACCCAAGACGCTAGAACAGGTCTATAAAAAAGCAAACGAAAAACGTTTTTGGACCGTGTCGAGAAAAGGAAAATTCATTTTGTACGCACGTCTTTTTTCTTTGCTTGTGCTCCTGTCGTTCGCCGGGTGTTCGTTGTTCGGGCCTCGCGTCGATCTCGATAGCCTGACGCTGGACGTCGCGCCCCGCGCCAACGACGACACGCCGATAGCGGTGGACTTCATTGCGGTGAACGACACGGATCTGCTCAAGCAATTGTCGGGCATCACCGCCCGCCAGTGGTTCGCCGAACGTGAGCAGTATCAGCGCGACTACCGACAGCTGATGACGGTCTGGGGACTGGAGCTGGTTCCGGGTCAATTCATCGACAAACAACCCTTCCCGCTGGGGGGCGAGCGGGCGGCTGGACTTTTAGTCTTCGCCAGCTATACCACTCCCGGAGCACACCGGTTGCGGCTGGACGATCAAAGCAACGCCTGGCTCAAGTTCGACAGTCGCGAGATGACACTGGTCAGCGACCACCCGAACTGAACACAAAATTGTGGCGAGGGGGCTCTGTGGCGAGGGGGCTTGTCGGAACGCAGCACCGCCCCGTTTGAGTGCGTAGCACTCACAAGATTGTTGGTGCATCAGCGATTTTGGGGCTGCTTCGCAACCCAACGGGGGCAAGCCCCCTCGCCACAGGATTGCTCCCACAGGGGCTGATGTTCAAGTCAGGCACCACATGAGGTCGAAAGGAGTCGTATGAGTCTGCTTCCTGACGCGGTTTGCTGGCATGAGGGCATGCAGTTGCTGCCCCAGCATTTTCAGTTGCAAGGGCTGCGGGCCGAGGCGTTGGTAGCGCATTTCGCCCAAGCATGTAATCCGTGGTTCTGGGGCGTGACCCGCGTTGAATTCGATCCCTCGGCACTGAGCGCCGGGCTGGTGCGCCTGCTCAATTTGCAGGCGACGTTGCCGGACGGTTTGCCGGTCAATTTGCAGGCCGGTGTCGGGCCGATGCTGGAGCTCGACGTCAGTGAGGCGATCGATGCCACGGACAATGCCACCGTCACCGTTTACCTGGCGGTCAGCCCGCTGTGGCGTGCCGGTCAGTTGCTGCCGCTCAAGGGGCGATTGCAGTCGGTGGTCGGCGATGCGCTGCCGGATCTCACCAGCGGCGAGTACCCTGAATCGATCACGGTGTGGCGTCCGAATCCGCGTTTGTGCACGCAACTGAACAAGGCCGATTCGGTCTGCTTGCCGCTGCTGAGGATTCGCAAGGAAGGTGGCGGCTTTCTTGCGTTGCCTTACACACCGCCGACGCCGTGCCTGTTGCCCGAGTCGGTGGTGGGCCGGCGCGTGGCGGGACTGTGCGCCAGGGCGCGGGAGAAATGCATGTTCCTCGCCGGTCGTTTGCGCCAGGCGCAGCAGGCCGGCAATCAGGACGATGCGATGGAAATTCGGCGTCAGTTGACGGCGCTGTGGGCGCGACTGCCGGAAGTCGAAGGTCTGCTGAACAGTCGCGTGGCCACGCCGCAGGCGCTGTATGGCTTGCTGCTCGGGTTGGCCGGAGCCTGGTCGGCGCTCGATCCATTGGCGGGTGTTCCGGCGTTCGCCCCGCTGGATTTTCTGGAGTTGCAGCGCGGCTACGAAGCGGTGCTCGACTGGCTGGAAAAGACCCTCGAACTGATCCGCGCCGGCTATCGCAGCCTGGCGTTCGAGCGCAACGAACAATCCTTCTCGATTCAATTGCCCGACGACCAGCCGAGCCAACGGCTGGTCATCGGTTTGCGCATGCCCAATGGCGCCAGCGAGCAGGCCGCCAGCGAATGGCTGAGCGGCGCGATCATCGCCTCGCAGCCGCACATCCCGTTGCTCAGCCGCCAGCGCATGAGCGGTTTGTCCCATCAGGCCATGAGTCGCAATGAGCAAGTGGCCTACGGCGTCGGTGACGATACGCGGTTGTTCGTGGTGACGGCCGAAGGCCAATGGTTCGACGGGCAGTTGCCGTTACTGATTGCCGCACCGGCTTCCAGGCTGGCCAGCAGTCCATGGCAAGTGGTGTTGTTTGTGGCCCAGGCGAGTGAGAGTGCTTGATCGAGGAAGGAACGTCATATGTCTGAGGGGAATGCCGGGACAGGTACACGAGGCCTGAACGAAGCGCCGCTGAGCAGCGCTTTTCGCCAGGCCTGGCAGCAATGGTCCCAGGACTGGAGCCAGTTGCCCAAGGACAGCGAAGACGAAGCGCTGGTGGAAGCGGTGGTCGAACTCTCCACGCAAATCTCCCAACGCCTCTGGCGAACGGCCTTCGCCAAAGTCGGTGACGCCGCCACTGAACAAGTCAAAGCGCTGGTCTATGCCTTTGTCGCGCTGGTCGATGAAACCTTGCTGTTCACGTCGTGGCCGGGCCAGTCCACTTGGCAGGAAAAACCCCTGGAATCGCGAATGTACGCCAGCCGTCAGGCCGGCGAACGTATACCGTTGGCGATCAAGGAACTGCTGGATGAGCAGCTTCCCACCACGCGCGATCTGGCCAATGTCTATTTGCAGTGCCTGGTACTGGGTTTTCAAGGGCGTCTGCGGGGCGAACAGAATCAGGCCCAGCATGAAAAATGGCGCCTGGCGCTGTTCACCTTTGCCTGGCAGCACGAGGCGGGTTATGCCGACGTCAGTGCCCGGCTCGAACAACCTTCAGCGGTGACGCCGCTGCAATTGCCGGTGCGTCTTTCGTTGCCCGATGGCTTTCGCCTGGGGTTGGGAATTCTTGCCGTGGTCCTGCTGCTGACCGGGTTGGGGCAGTTGTTCTGGCGTGACATTCGCCAGGAGCTCGAACCGGTCTTGCAACTGACCGATTCGGTGGCCACCTCGGAGCAAGACTCATGAGCACGCTGGGGATTATCGGCCTGATCATCGTCGTGCTGTTGGTGCTGGCGATTGTCGCCGTGGCGGTCTGGTGGTTGCGCACGCAAAGCGGCGCGGCGATCCGCAGTTTTTACCTGGCGGTGCGGCAGATGGAGCAGGAGCAGGGCACCCGGGATCGCTACCAGATTCCCTGGCTGCTGTTGCTCGGCAACGAGACTCAGGGCACGCAGTTGTGCACCCAGTGGCGCTTGCAGCCCACCGACAAACCAAGCTGGTTCGGTCGCTGGTGGTCGGACCCCGAAGGTGCCGTATTGGTGGTGCCCCAGGCGCTGTTTTTGCCGGATGAAGGCATGCACCTGCAACGGGGTGGCTGGTGGCGCTTGCTGGGGTTGATCCTGCGCTTGCGCAGTCAGCGTCCGCTGGACGGCGTGATCTGGACGGTGCCGATCAGTCGGCTGGGCAATGCCGAGCAGGCGGCGGCCCTCGGCCTGGCGGCGCGTCGACGTTTTATCGATCTATTGCAGCGCTTCGGTTTGAGCCTGCCGGTGTACGTGGTCGTTACCGGCATGGAAGAGTTGCCGGGTTTTCAGGAGTTGATTAGCGCGCTGCCGGTCGAGGCGCGCGAACGTACGCTCGGTTGGTCCTCACCCTACGGGCCTGATGCGGTGTGGCAGGCGCAATGGAGCGATCAGGCGCTGGATCAGGTCAATCGGGCCCTGGCGGAATCGATCATCGAAATCGGCGCTTTGTCCGGGCAGTTGAGCGTCGATCTGTACGGCTTGCCGGAACGCTTCGAAGCCTTGCGGCGCAATCTGCAATCCTTGCTGGAACCGGTTTTCCAGGGTAATGCGCAAGGCGAGGCGCCACGTTTTCGCGGTGTCTATTTCACCGCCAACCAGCCCTCGGACGACAGCGCCGACGGGTTTTCGGCCTACGACACCGGCTTGCAGCAGAGCGCTTTCGCCCGGCAACTGTGGCAGCGGCGGATGGTTGCCGAACGCGGTCTGGCTCAGGTGGTGCCGCGTCTGTTACGCCTGCGTCAGCGCTGGCAGCGCGTGACCGGTGGGGTGGCGCTGGTGGTCGCGCTGCTCTGGGGCGCTGGCATGCTGTGGGTGTGGCAGGACTCGGAAAAGGATGCCCATGAGTTGTCGCGCCTGATGCAAGGGGCGCAGAAAAATTACGTGGCGGTCACGGATGAATCTCATCGGCGGGAGGCGACCCGGCGCAACGTCCAGGGTTTCTGGCGGGTGCTGGAGAAGGCGCAGCGCTGGCGCTTCACCTCGGTGGTGTTTCCGACCTCCTGGTTCTCCTCGCTGGATGCGCAGTTGGAGAACGAATTGCGCCTGACCGCACATAGTCACTTGTTGTTGCCGCTGCGCGATCTGTTGAGCGCGGATCTGGCGCAACTCAAGACCATTCGCAACACCGAACGACGGGGCAACGTCGAAAGCGAAGACCCGGCCCAATGGCAAAACTACGTCAAGGCCACGGAGCTGGTCGAGCGTGCGGTGAGTCTGGAGCAGCAGAACCAGTGGTTCAGTCAGGCGCTGAACAACACCAAGGCGCCGCTCGAAGACCTGGTGTTGCTGAGCAACAACGCCCTGTCGCTGAACCTCAACGCTGGCACGTTGCACCGCGCCGGTTTTTACAACCGGGCGCTGCTGGATGTCGACAACAGTGAGTTGAAGCCACTTGACCTGACCGTCGAGCGCGCGCAGATCGAGGAAAACTTCCTCGGGCTCATGGAGCGCTGGCTGGACCAGTATTTCCTTGCCGATAACTTTGTCCGCCAGGCCGGTTATCTGAGATTGCACCTGGAGCGGCTGGAGGCCGGCAGCGGCAATTCCCTCACCGAGCTGGAAGATCTGCGGGCGTTGATCGACGACCTGCAAGCGCTGGTCGGCTTGACCAACTCGGCGTGGAGCCGGGGCAAGGGACAGGATCTGGTGCCCGGCTACCGGGCGATGATGGACAAGGTGCGCCAAAGCACATTGCTTGGCCCGCAGGTCGAACAGCAACTGGATCAACAGGCGTCGAAGTTGCAGCAGAGCTTTCGTGACCAGTGGATCACCCAGGCCGGGGCCAGGGACAATTTGCTGATTCAGCAAGGCAGCGGGCAACTGGTCTTGCAGGAGCATGTGGTGCAGTTGAACAACGCGGTGCAGGCACTGTTCAAGCGTGATTTCGTCGCCATCGCCTTGCAGGCGGATCAGTCCGACGTCCCGGATGGACAGGGGCGCGGTGTTGATGGCGACGACCTCGACAGTGCGCTGAACTACTTCGCCAGTTACAAGAGTTATGCCGCCGAAGAGCTGCCGCGCATCCCCCCGGCGTATCGTGGCGCGTTGCTGCAAGCGGCCGAAGGCGCGGTGGTCAAGGCCATGTTGTCGAGCCTGCGCGAGCACAATGCGCAGGTCCACAGTGGTGTCTTCAATGTGCAGGCCTCTCAGGCGATTGCCTTGCAAAAGGCCTTTGTCGAGGTGCGCCGCAGCGATCTGGCCACACGTTTGCAAACCGCTTTGAACCGCCGCGCCCTGGCCGACATCGTCAGTGGCCTCGATGAAATCGTCGCCCAGCCTCTGTTCAGCGGGCGCACCGAAATCAGCCAGTGGGACGGCTCGAAGAACTTCGGCCTGCAACTGTACGGCGCCAATGACGTGCAGGATCTGAAACTGAGCCTCAAGCAGCAGTTCAACACCATGCTCGGCATCACCGAACGCCGCACTTCGGCGCTGGAATGGCTGAAAGTCCAGCAACAGAACCTCTCGGCGCTGGATTACGAACGGGTGACGCAGTTCAGTGCGCTCAACGATGAACTGCTCAAATACAAAGAACAGAACCCCGCCAGTTCGCCAGCGCAGATCGAGCAGTTGGTGAGCCGCGACTTCATCGAAATGGACGTCGCGTCCTGCGGCCAGATTCTGCAAACCGCCAATCTGTCGGGCGGGCGCGGAACCTTGGCATTGCGCGCCGTGGATCTGCAACAAACCGCCATGCAACGCTGCCAGTTCCTGCAACAGCAGCAGGCGGCGGCGGCCTGGAATGAGCTGGCCAATTATTTCAACCAGTACCTGGCAGAGCGCTTTCCGTTTGCCAATGGCTTGCAGGCCAGCGACGCCGACCCGGCCCGGGTCCAGCATTTGCTGGAGCTGATCGACAAGCGTTTGCCGGTGGCGCAGGCCGGATTGGCTCTGAGCCAGACCCCGGAACGCCTGGCCGCCGAGGACTTTCTCAATCGTCTGAAGCAAGCCAGTACCTGGCTGGGGCCGATGTTCGTGCGCGACAAGAGCGGCGTGCTGGGGGTGGAGATGGATGTGCGCTGGCGCACCGATCGGGAGGAAGAGCGTGGCGCCGATCAGGTGATTGCCTGGGGCTTGAACGCCGGCAATCAACAGATCAGTTACCCCGGCGAGGCTCAGCAGAACCTGCGCTGGATGGTCGGCCAACCAGTCCGGCTGACCTTGCGTTGGGCCAGAAATGGCTATCAACGTCCGGCCAACGATCCGTTGCAGCCGAGCCTGGTAGTGCGGGATCTAGAAGCGGGTTGGGAGTACAGCGGTCCATGGTCGCTGTTGCGCTTGATGCGTTCGCACATGTCGGTGCAACGCCAACCCAGCATGGACTACACGGATTTTCCGTTGACCTTGCGCCTGCCCGTGACCACGCAGGCCAGCGCAGCGGAGCAAACCCTGATGTTTGTGCGCCTGTCGTTGATGACCCAGGGCTCGAAATTGCCGTTGTCCATCCAGCCCTTGCCGACCCGGGCTCCGCGTTCACCGTTCCTGGTGACGCGCTCAACCGCGGCGATTGAATCCCATGAGGAGGAGGGCCTGTGAATCAACCATCAACACCGTTGCCGGAACTGATTGCGCAACTGCTCGAACCGATCAGCAAGGAGGCGCCTTGTGGTCAGGATTTGCGTTATGAACCCGAGTTCGACCGGTTGCGCGAATTGCGCCGCGAGGATGACACCAGTTTGCCGACGGGGGTGTGGCAGTCGTCGATCAAGCGCGCCCAGTGGCCGGAGCTGGAAAAACTGGCCACGAGCCTGCTGCTCGAACGCAGCAAGGATTTGATGCTCAGCGCCTGGCTGGGGGAGGCCTGGCTGCATCAGGACGGGCTCGATGGGTTGCCGGGCAGCCTGGCGCTGGTGGCCGGGTTGTGCGAACGCTATCCCGAACACCTGCACCCACAGGCTGAGGATGGCGACCTGTCGTGGCGAGTGATACCGCTGGAATGGTTGGCTCGACGCTACGCTGAAGTGTTGCTGACCCGAGTGCCATTGTTCGAACCGCACAACCACGAATTCGATGGGTTCTGTCTGGACGCCTGGCGCCGGTTGCAGTTGCAACAGGTGCAGGGCAGCGACAGTAAAGCGGCCAAGACCTCGGCCGAGAACGCGCGCAACGAACAGAAAAAAATCACCGAACAGATTCGCGCCACACCGTTGTCATTCTGGTTGCGCAGCCAGGGCAGTCTGCTGCTCAGCCAGCAGCACTTGCAGCGGCTGGAGGTGTGGAGCGACGCTTTTCTCGGAAATCAGGCCCCAGGCTTCAAGGCGCTGCAGGACGTGATCGACGCATTGTTGACGCTGGTTCAGGAGTTTATCGCCATGCATCCACGAAAACCGACCCCGGCGCCTCCGGTCGAAACGCCAGTGGTGGCTGCATCGAGCCCCAGCCCGACCGCCGCGCCTGAAGTCCTTGCAGTGCCCCAGGTGTTCAGCGAACCGGCGAATCGTGAAGAGGCGTACCGGCAGTTGCTGCTGATCGCCGAGTACCTGGCGCGCACCGAACCCCACAGCCCGGTGCCCTATCTGATCAAGCGGGGAGTGGAGTGGGGCAACAAACCCCTGAGCGAGCTGCTGGGCGAACTGATCAGCGCCGATGCCGAATCCCGACGACTCTGGACACTGTTGGGCGTTCTTTAGTGATTGAGTCGGGTGGTTGTCGACGGTGGCGGCAACGCAATGGGCGTCAGTACCGGTTGACCGGAAAAAAACGCCGTCAGGTTTTTGCCGGCCAGTTCGACGGTGCCTTGGGTGGCCTCCGGGGACAATCCGGCGACATGCGGCGTCAGAATCACGTTGGCCAGCCCCTTGAGGGCGTCCGGTACCTGGGGTTCGTGGTCGAAGACATCCAGCGCAGCACCGGCGATCCGCCGCTGTTCGAGCGCGGTGATCAGGTCTGCCGTGACAACCACACTGGCTCGGGCGATGTTGACGAGGAATCCGTTGGGCCCCAGGGCGTCGAGCACTTGCCGGTTGATCAGGTGTTGGGTGCCGATCCCGCCCGGGGTGGCAACTATCAGAAAGTCTGATTGGCGTGCCAGCTCGGTAGGCGTCGAGCAATAGCTGTACGGCACATCGCTGCGATGCTGGCGGTTGTGGTAACTCACTCTCATATCGAAGCCGTTGGCGGCACGTTTGGCGATAGCGAGGCCAACGGCACCGAGGCCGAGAATGCCTATGTGTTTGCCGGCCAGCGAAGGACGCATGATTTTCGGCCACTCGCCCCGACGGACGGCAGCATCTGCCCGAGGGATGTCACGAACCAGTGCCAGCAGCAACGCCATGGCGTGATCGGCAACGGAGGAGGCATTGACGCCGGCGCCGTTGGTGACAGTGATGCCCCGGTTGACGGCGGCCTGCAGGTCGACGTGTTCGTAACCGGCGCCGATCACGCAAATGATCTTGAGGTTGGGCAGGGCGGCGATTTCATTGGCATACAGGCCCAACGGGCCACGCGTCAGCACCGCATCGATCTGGCTGCCCTGGCGGGCAATGGCGGCAGCGCGCTCGGCCGGGGTTGGGGCCAGGATCAAATGAAACCCTTGATGTTCGAGAATCGGCAGGTATTCATTGATGGTTTCAACCAGTACCAGAACGGTTGCGGTCATGCTGGGCTCCTGTGGGCAGCGGAGTGTCGGGGCTCGAACGTCGCGTCAGATTGCTGACTCCAGAGCAGATTGGCAATGGTCCGAGATCATAGGCTATTGGTTGGCAAGCACCTGTGCAGGCGTTGGCGATACCGGCGAGCTTCTTAGATACAACACTAGATCAGTGCGCGGCAGGTGGAGAGGATTTGTCCGCGATGAAATTGCCGTAGCAGCTGTCGAGCCTGCGAGGCTGCATTCGGGTGTAGCAGCTGTCGAGCTTGCGAGGCTGCGTTCGGCTGCGCAGCAGTCGTAAAATCAGGCACTGCGGTCCGTCAGGCACACCGTACATTCAGGGTTTACTAAAGCGTGTCAGAAAACGACACATCGCATACCAACTGCCGACAGTTATTTTTCTAAAAGCGACAGGCCTTTGATCTGCTCCGCACAACCATTGCTCAGCTAAGCCTTTGCTTCTGCTCGTTTATCGCGGAGAATCCCGCCCCTGTTTCGGCCGGAGCATGTCTGTCGGTTTTTTCCGACGCGTCCTGACCGAGTGGCAAGTGACCGGAAAGCGGAGATCCGACCGGATGAATGATCAGGCCAATAGCGTCGACGAACGCTATGTAGCGGCGACACCAGCGAGCCTCGAAAGCTGGAATCGCCATGACACCACCTGGATGCTGGGCCTGTTTGGCACGGCAATCGGGGCCGGTACCCTGTTTTTACCCATCAACGCGGGGCTGGGCGGCTTTTGGCCGTTGCTGATCCTGGCATTGCTGGCGTTCCCCATGACGTTTTACGCACACCGTGGCCTGACCCGCTTTGTGCTGTCCGGTCGTGAAGGTGCAGACATCACCGAAGTGGTGGAAGAACATTTCGGCATTAAGGCCGGCGCGCTGATCACCTTGTTGTATTTCTTCGCGATCTTCCCGATCCTGCTGATCTACAGTGTGGCCCTGACCAACACCGTGGGCAGTTTCCTCGAACATCAGCTGCACATCATGCCGCCACCGCGCGCCGTGCTGTCGTTCGTGCTGATTCTCGGCCTGCTGGCGGTGGTGCGTTGCGGTGAGCAGGTGATCGTCAAGGCCATGAGCCTGATGGTGTATCCGTTCATCGTCGCGCTGCTGTTCCTGGCGGTGTTCCTGATTCCTCACTGGAATGGCGGCATCCTCAGCACCGCGTCCACGCTGCCTGAGTCGTCGGCGCTGCTGCACACCCTGTGGCTGGCGATTCCGGTGATGGTGTTCTCGTTCAACCATTCGCCGATCATTTCGGCGTTCGCGGTGGACCAGAAACGTCGCTACGGCACTCATGCTCAAGAGCGCAGCTCGCAGATCCTGTCCCGCGCCCACCTCTTGATGGTGGTGATGGTGCTGTTCTTCGTCTTCAGCTGCGTGCTGACCCTGTCGCCGGCGCAACTGGCGGAAGCCAAGGCGCAGAACCTGTCGATCCTGTCGTACCTGGCCAACCACTTCAGCAACCCGACCATCGCCTTCGCGGCGCCGTTGATTGCCTTCGTGGCTATTTCCAAGTCATTCCTGGGCCACTACATCGGCGCCAGCGAAGGCTTGAAGGGTTTGATCGTCAAGAGCGGCAAACGCCCGGCGCCGAAGACCCTGGACCGTATCGTCGCCGCGTTCATGCTGGTGGTCTGCTGGATCGTCGCGACCCTGAACCCGAGCATTCTCGGCATGATCGAAACTCTCGGTGGCCCGGTCATCGCGGCGATTCTGTTCCTGATGCCGATGTACGCGATCCGTAAGGTGCCGGCAATGGCGCGTTACCGTGGCCAAGCCTCCAACGTCTTCGTGACGCTGGTGGGCCTGGTGGCCATTTCGGCGTTGATCTACTCGCTCACCGCCTGAAGCAGCGGGCGATCAATCGGGGCTGCCCCGGTTGATCGCCCCCTTCGAATGCCTGGCCAGACGACCTTTGGTTCGCTGGCGGCAATGCTCGATAGCCGCAACGGCTTTTTCGCAGGCCTTGCACAATGTGGCCGGCGCAGTGGCTTGCTGCGGTGCGAACCATTCGGGGCAGAAGCTGATCACGCCGTCCGGCGAGTGCATCCATTGACTGACAACATGTTGAACCGTCCCGCCCAGTCCCTTTCTGGCTCGTAACGCGTTGAGCTGTGGCGCACAGAGTTGGTCCAGCATCAGCCGGTGGGTCTCGCGCAAGAACGGTGAAATCTGTACCGAAAGGTAGGCAATGCCGAACTTCTCCCGGGCCACACGTGCGCCCAACGCCCAAAATGAGCCCACCACCACGATATCCTCATGGCGCCGCGCTGCGATGTAGTCATAGGTCGGTTCGAGCAGGTGCGAGACCGCGTTCCACTGCTCTGCCAAAGCGCTTTTCGAGTCTCGCGGGCGGGGCGTGTCGTCGCAGCTTTGCTGGCCTAACGGCTCGAATTCCAGCCCGTACTGTTCGACGGTGGCTTTGAACGCCGGCAGGCTGCACAAGGTCGCGCGATGACCGCGCAGGTTCAGCGCATTGGCCAGGCCAATGAAGGGGAAAACGTCACCGGGCGAACCGATGGCGATCAAGATGACCCGCATGACTCCTCCTTGAGATAAGGCCCGTGGGGCCTCGTGGCACGCCGTCCTGGTGCCGACATCAGGCAAAGATAGCTGGGTAATTGGCGTCAGGCATAAAAAAAACGCCGCTCATCTCACGATGGGCGGCGTTTTTTCATGGCTTTGTAGCGTTAGGCTTGAACGACCGGGATGTTGGCGTTCGCAGCAGCTTCACGGAACTCGGCGATCTGGTCGAAGGACAGGTAGCGGTAAACGTCGGCCGCCATGCTGTCGATCTTGCCAGCGTATTCCATGTACTCCTCGACGGTCGGCAGGCGACCCAGGATGGACGCAACGGAGGCCAGCTCGGCCGAAGCCAGGTAGACGTTCGCGCCGTCACCCAGACGGTTCGGGAAGTTACGGGTCGACGTCGACACCACGGTGGAGTTCGGCTCTACACGTGCCTGGTTACCCATGCACAGCGAGCAGCCTGGCATTTCCATGCGTGCGCCGGCCTTGCCGTAGATGCCGTAGTAGCCTTCTTCGGTCAGCTGGTGAGCGTCCATTTTGGTCGGCGGCGACAGCCACAGACGGGTTGGCAGCTGACCTTTGACCTGTTCCAGCAACTTGCCGGCAGCGCGGAAGTGACCGATGTTGGTCATGCACGAACCGATGAACACTTCGTCGATCTTCTCGCCAGCAACGCTGGAGAGCAGACGGGCGTCGTCCGGATCGTTTGGTGCGCAGAGCACAGGCTCATTGATGTCCGCCAGATCGATTTCGATGACTTCGGCGTATTCGGCGTCAGCATCGGCTTCCATCAGTTGCGGGTTGGCGATCCAGGCTTCCATCGCTTGAGCGCGACGTTCCAGGGTACGTGCATCGCCGTAGCCTTCGCCGATCATCCAGCGCAGCAGGGTGATGTTGGACTGCAGGTACTCGGTGATCGACTCTTTCGACAGCTTGATGGTGCAACCGGCAGCCGAACGTTCGGCCGACGCGTCGGACAGTTCGAAAGCCTGTTCCAGCGTCAGGCCTTCCAGGCCTTCGATTTCCAGGATGCGGCCGGAGAAGGCGTTTTTCTTGCCTTTCTTCTCGACGGTCAGCAGGCCATTCTGGATGGCGAAGTAAGGAATGGCATGAACCAGGTCACGCAGGGTGATGCCAGGTTTCATTTTGCCTTTGAAGCGCACCAGGATCGATTCCGGCATGTCCAGCGGCATGACGCCGGTGGCTGCGGCGAACGCGACCAGACCGGAACCGGCCGGGAACGAGATGCCCATCGGGAAACGGGTGTGCGAGTCGCCACCGGTACCCACGGTGTCTGGCAGCAGCATGCGGTTCAGCCACGAGTGGATGATGCCGTCGCCCGGACGCAGGGAAACGCCGCCGCGGGTCATGATGAAGTCAGGCAGGGTGTGGTGGGTGGTCACGTCGATCGGCTTTGGATAAGCCGCGGTGTGGCAGAAGGACTGCATCACCAGATCAGCGGAGAAGCCCAGGCACGCCAGGTCTTTCAGTTCGTCACGGGTCATTGGACCGGTGGTGTCCTGGGAACCCACGGTGGTCATCTTCGGTTCGCAGTAGGTGCCAGGACGAACGCCTTTGCCTTCTGCCAGGCCGCAAGCCTTGCCGACCATTTTCTGCGCCAGGGTGAAACCCTTGGTGCTTTCGGCCGGTGCTTCAGGCTTCTTGAACAGGTCGAACGGTGGCAGACCCAGTTCGGCGCGAGCCTTCTCGGTCAGGCCACGGCCGATGATCAGCGGAATACGGCCGCCGGCGCGGACTTCGTCCAGCAGAACCGGGGTCTTCATTTCGAAGGTGGTCAGGACTTCGTCGCTGTTGTGCTTGGTGACTTTGCCAGCATGCGGGTACAGGTCGATCACATCGCCCATGTTCATGTTGGAAACGTCGAACTCGATTGGCAGTGCGCCGGCATCTTCCATGGTGTTGTAGAAGATCGGAGCGATTTTGCTGCCGAAGCAGAAACCGCCAGCGCGCTTGTTCGGCACGTAAGGAATGTCGTCGCCGAAGAACCACAGTACCGAGTTGGTAGCGGATTTACGCGAGGAACCGGTACCGACCACGTCACCGACGTAGGCGATAGGGAAACCCTGGCCGCGCATTTCTTCGATCTGCTTCATCGGGCCGGTCTTGCCTTGCTCGTCCGGAACGATGCCGTCACGGGCCATTTTCAGCATGGCCAGGGCGTGCAGCGGGATGTCTGGACGCGACCAGGCGTCTGGAGCAGGGGACAGGTCGTCGGTGTTGGTTTCGCCGGTCACCTTGAAGACGCGCAGGCTGATCTTGTCGGCCAGCACCGGGCGCTTCTTGAACCACTCGCCGTCAGCCCAGGATTGCAGCACGGCCTTGGCGTGAACGTTGCCGTTCTTGGCTTTTTCAGCCACGTCGTGGAAGGCATCGAACATCAGCAGGGTGTGCTTGAGTTCTTCGGCAGCCACTGGCGCCAGTTCGGCGTCGTCCAGCAGGTTTACCAGGGTCACGATGTTGTAGCCGCCCTGCATGGTGCCGAGCAGTTCAACAGCGCGCTTCTTGTCGATCAGAGGGGATTTGGCTTCGCCCTTGGCGAGGGCAGACAGGAAACCGGCCTTTACATAGGCGGCTTCGTCCACTCCTGGCGGAACGCGATTGGTGATCAGGTCAACGAGGAAAGCTTCTTCGCCAGCCGGGGGATTCTTCAGCAGCTCGACCAGGCCTGCAGTTTGTTCGGCGTTAAGCGGCTGGGGAACGATACCCAGTGCTGCGCGCTCTTCGATATGTTTGCGGTAGGCTTCAAGCACAGTTATTACCCTCATCAGTGGTCCCAAATGGGTGTCCGGGACGCTCATCCCGAAATTACCGTACTCATGCGCTGCGTGGCGTTGTGGGCCGCTTAGCCAGAATTACCGGCAATTCCTTACAGAAGCTGCTTTCAAAGTTTTACGCCTGCAGAACGGGGAGCTGATGAGGGTTGGCGTTGGGCTTTTCCCCGCTGGAAAAACCCTTCGCCAACACCGCTCTGAAGGAACGACTGTGCTCGTGACGCTTTGAAAACAGCTTCTTAACGGACATTGGCGCCTTAAAAGGCTGGCTGATTCTACGGCAAAAAAATTTGAAAGGTAAGTTAGGTCCAAAACTTTGAGGGGTGATGAATGTTAGACAAAGGGCTAACATGCCGACCTGTTCTGCTTTCCCGTGTTTTGTCTACCTATGCCCAATCAGACCATCAAGACCCCCTGCGTCGGCCTCTGCTCCACTGTTTACGGTGATTTGGTGTGCCGTGGCTGCAAGCGTTTCCATCACGAAGTGATCCACTGGAACGGTTACAACGAGGAAGAAAAACGCGCGGTGTGGTTGCGGCTTGAGCAGCTGTTGTCGCAGGTGATGGCTGCCAAGGTAGAAATTTTCGATCCCGCGCTGCTGAGAATGCAGCTGGAACAGCGCAAGATCCGTTTTGTGCCGCATCAGTCGGAGTATTGCTGGGCTTATCAGCTGATCGCCCGGGGCGCGCGGGTCATCAATAATCTGGAAGCCTACGGAATGGTGCTGCTGCCGGAGTTCCGCGACTGGAACCTGCCGGAATTGCGCGATGCCATTGATCGGGAATTTTTCCTGCTCTCGGAAGCGCATTACCAGCGCTACATTGCGCCGGGGTTCCTAAAAGACGCCTTCGGCGGCTGATTTTTAAAAGCTTCGCGGGCAAGCCTCGCTCCTACAGTCTTGCGTTGCTTACCCTGTAGGAGCGAGGCTTGCCCGCGAAGGCGATCGACCCGACGCCGAAAATCTCAATGCCGGGTCACGATCTCTTCCAGGTGATCCATGATGTCGTCCGGCTTGAGCACCAGCACATCGCTTTCCAGTGCATCAAGCACCACTTCCGCCGTATTCCCGATCAACGCCCCGGACAACCCGGTCCGCGCCACCGTGCCGATTACCGTCACGGAGGCCCCCAGCTTATGGGCCATGAACGGAATCAATACATCCGCCGGGCCTTCCTCGATGTGCAGGTGGTCGTCGTCGATGTCGAACTCGGCCTGGAACGCCTGGCACTGCTCGCGGTAACGGGCCTCGATGGTTTCCTTGAGCTGCATCGTCGGGTCGGCCGCCGACAGCATCGGCGACGGATGGGCGCTGATCACGTGCAGATGGGCCTTGGCCAAGCTGGCAATGTCGTAGCCATGATCGATGATGCTGGCATGCAAGGTGCGGTGTTCGCCGTCCATGTTGCCGACATCGATGGCCGCCAGGATCACGCCACCGGCCCAGGGTTTGGCGGTTTTCACCAGCAGCACCGGAGTCGGGCAGTAGCGCAGCAGTTTCCAGTCCGCCGGGGTCAGCAGGGCCTTTTTCAGTGGGCTGTCGGGATAATGCTGCTTGACCACCAGCCCGCAACCTTCAGCCTGCTGCACATCGATAATGGTGTCGTGCAGGCTTTCGTTCCAGGCTTGCTCGGTGGTGACGTTGTACCCGTCCGCCAGCAGGGCCGCCTTGAGCACGCCGAGCATCGCGCTGTGATCATGCTTTTTATCGCAGACCAGCAGGTGCAGATGAGCCTGGGTCACGCCAGCGATCAATTTGGCCCGTTTGAGCGCCAGGCTTTCCGAGTGTTCGGGTTCAATGACCACCAGAATGCTGCGAATGGCTTGCATGATCGGGATCTCCAGGAAGGTAAAAACACTGCGTTGGACAACTATAGTTGCTGGTCGGGCATTCGCGACTTGATGCATATCAACGGTGGCGACTGGTGGTCTGTCGGCAGGCCGGTATAATCGGCGCCCTTCGTTTTGAACCTTTTATCCGTGAGCCCCATGATCCTTCCCGAAATTCACGAGTTCCTCGGCTGCCGCACGCCCGACGGTTGGGTCCAGGCCGCGCTGGCCGATCAGGAAACGCTGCTGATCGACCACAAAAACTGCGAATTCAAGGCGGCCAGCACGGCGTTGAGCCTGATTGCCAAGTATCACTCCCACGTCGATCTGATCAACCTGATGTCGCGTCTGGCCCGGGAAGAGCTGGTGCACCACGAGCAGGTCATGCGCCTGATGAAAAAGCGCAAGATCGAGCTGCGTCAGTTGTCCGCCGGGCGTTACGCCTCGGGGCTGCGCAAAGTGGTGCGCAGCCACGAGCCGGTGAAACTGGTGGATACGCTGGTGGTCGGCGCGTTCATCGAAGCCCGCAGTTGCGAGCGTTTCGAGGCGTTGGTGCCGCATCTGGATGAGGAGCTGGGCAAGTTCTATTTCGGCCTGCTGAAAAGCGAGGCCCGGCATTTCCAGGGGTATCTGAAACTGGCCTATCAATACGGTGACGCCAAGGACATCGCCCAGGTGATCGACAAAGTGCGCGACGCCGAACAGGCGTTGATCGAGTCGCCGGATGTGGAGTTCAGGTTTCACAGTGGTGTGCCGGTCGCGGCGTGACAATGTTTCATCTTCAATAATTGTTAAAAACTCTTAAAAGAATGAAACATCGCCAAAAACCGGCCCCCGTGGCCGGTTTTTGCTGTCTGCGATAACCGTCCCTTTATCGATTGGCGCCATAATGCCGGCCATTTCATTCAAGGGTTGGCAGACGGTCATCATGGAGAGTCTGGGTTTTGGCAAAGTATTGCTGGTGGAAGACGACGAGAAGCTCGCCGGGCTGATTGCGCATTTCCTGGCCCAACACGGTTTTGAAGTTCGACAGGTGCACCGCGGTGACCTCGCGGTAGCCGCTTTCCTTGAATTCAAACCGAAAGTCGTTGTGCTCGACCTGATGTTGCCGGGGCAGAGCGGCCTGCACGTGTGCCGCGAAATCCGCAGTGTGTCCGACACACCCATCGTCATCCTCACCGCCAAGGAAGACGACCTCGATCACATTCTCGGCCTGGAATCCGGTGCCGACGACTACGTGATCAAACCCATCAAACCCCCAGTGCTGCTCGCCCGATTGCGCGCTTTGCAACGCCGTCAGCTGCCGGACAGCAGTGTGTGCAGCTCACTGGAATTCGGTCATCTAAGCATCGATCGCAGTTGCCGCGAAGTGCGCCTGGCGGGCGAGGGCATCGAGCTCACCACCATGGAATTCGAACTGCTGTGGTTGCTGGCCAGCGCCGCCGGCAAGACGCTGTCCCGCGACGACATCCTCAACCGCATGCGCGGTATCGCCTTCGACGGCCTCAACCGCAGTGTCGACGTGTACATCAGCAAACTGCGCGGCAAGCTCAAGGACAACCCGCGCGAACCGGTGTGCATCAAGACCGTGTGGGGCAAGGGTTATCTGTTCAATCCGTTTGCGTGGGAGCTGTAAATGCTGCGGTTATTTTTGGGACTGTTTCTGGTGATGACGGTTGGCCTGGTACTGGGGCTGCAAACCGTCGAGCGCACGTTCGATGCGCTGCTCGACGGTCAGATGCGCAGCTACAACCAAGAGGCGGTGCGTGGTCAGGCCTGGTCGCTGGTCGAGCAATTGCGCGGCCTGGACAGTCCGGCCCGGGAGCGACAGCTGGAAGCCATACGCCCTCACTACGGTTTGGGCCTGGCTCTGGTCGAGACCGATCAATTGTCTCTGACCGATCAGGAACAAGCCGAGTTGGCCCAGGGCCTGCTGGTGATGCGCGACAAGTACACGCAGTTCATTTCGCGCATTGACGACGGTTCGCAACTGCTCAGCATCAAGCTGCCAGCCGAGCCGAGTCTGATGCCGTTCTACATTGCCGCGGCCTATCTGATGATCGCGGTGATGATCGGTTTTGTATTGTTTTTCTGGGTGCGCCCGCATTGGCGCGATCTGGAGACACTGCGCCTGGCCGCCGAGCGCTTTGGCGACAACGACCTGTCGGCGCGTATCCAGCTGTCCAAGCGCTCGAACATTCGTGACCTGGCCGAACACTTCAACCTGATGGCCGCGCGCATCGAGGGGCTGATCGCCAACCAGCGCGAGCTGACCAACGCGGTGTCCCATGAGCTGCGCACACCCATCGCGCGGTTGTCGTTCGAACTCGACCAACTCAAGCAACAGCCCGACCCAACCCAGAACCGCGAGTTGATCGCCGACATGTACGCCGACCTCGGCGAGCTGGAAGAAATGGTTTCCGAGTTGCTGACGTACGCCAGCCTTGAACGCGGCGCCACGGTGATTACCCGGGAGAACATTCAGGCCAGCCATTGGCTAGACAGCGTGGTGGGCAGCGTGACGCTGGAGGCTGAAGCCGCCGGGGTGCAACTGCTGATTGTCGAATGTCAGGTTGACGAAATTCGTATCGAACCGCGCTTCATGGCCCGGGCAGTGATCAATTTGCTGCGCAATGCCATTCGTTATGCCGATCAGCGGGTGGAAGTGTCGTTGGTGCGCACCGGTGATCATTACGAGGTGCAGGTCAACGATGATGGGCCGGGCGTGCCGCTGGACGGGCGGGAGAAAATCTTCGAGCCGTTCTCGCGCCTCGATGCCAGCCGCGACCGCCGCACCGGTGGTTTCGGCCTGGGCCTGGCGCTGGTGCGGCGGGTGTCTCAATCCCATGGCGGGCAAGTGGAAGTGGCGGATTCGCCGTGGGGCGGGGCGTCGTTTCGCATGACCTGGGCGCATTTGGATTAGCTCGGGGTTGCTCTCACTGACGCCATCAACAACACCGCATCATCAAAAGGTATAAACCACCTGACCAGCCAACGACATCTGCATCCGCCGCTCCACAATCGTCAAAGACTGTGAACGGGATTACCGACTTAAGCCCAGGCGAATATGCCACTGGGCAATGGACTCTACGGGGTAGACCTCGAATTGCTGGTCCCCCGGATACACCTCGACTTCCACCCACGGCGCCTTGGAGCCGAGCATCAGATGCGTGTGCTCGGGCGGCACCGGCAACGGGGTGTCGATGGCCGAGGCAAACGGGTGAATCAGCTCCGGCCATTCAGGGCTGAACAGCCATAGCCCCGAACCGCACAGGGAGCAGAAATGTCGCTCGGCGGTGCTGCGCCGGGCGCGTTTATCGCCTTCGTCCTTGAGCCGCGCATGGTAAATCGAGATGTGCTTGCGACCACGCACCTTGAGGCTCTGGGCGTCGCCCGCCAGGTTGATCGCATAACCGCCACCGCCCTGGGTCTTGCGACAGATGGAGCAGTAGCAACGCTGATAAGGGTAGGGGTGGGCGCTGGTCAGGCTGAACGACACCGCGCCGCAATGGCAGGAGCCTTCGAGCTGCATGGGAGCCTCCGATGGGGTTGGGATGACTCAAGACAGACTAGACCGTAAGCGTTTCTGGACAGTTGAATTTATGCTGGATGTGCTGGCGCCTTCGCGGTCTACCGGTTAGGCACCCGCCACAAGTACCACGCCGCCACCGTCCGATAAGGGCTCCACGCCAACCCGATATCAATCATCTGCTTGCGACTCGGCTGTTGTTCCAGCCCCTTCAACCGGCGATAACCCTCACGCACCCCGAAGTCATCGGCCGGCAAAACGTCTGGCCGCTCCAGGCTGTAGATCAGCAGCATTTCCACGGTCCAGCGGCCCACTCCGCGCAAGGTGATCAAACGCTCGATCAACGCTTCATCGTCCATCGCCAGCGCCGTGGCGTAGTCCGGCACCACGCCGTCCAGAGCCGCTTGGGCGATGCCCTGGATGGTCGCGATCTTGCTGGCGGAAAAGCCGCAACCGCGCATCTGCTCGAAGTCAGTCGCCAGGATCTGCTCGGGTCTGGGGAAGGTGCTCGCGGGAAACAACGCCAGCAGCCGGCCGACAATCGCATCGCCAGCCTTTGCATGCAGTTGCTGATAGGCAATCGCCCGCACCAGCGACTCATAAGGATCGCGCGCCGCATGGGGCTGATGCAGGCAGGGGCCGATGGCGCTGATGTGGCGCTGCCAGTCGGCATCGAGGGCCGAGAGGAATTGGCTGGCCAGTTGATAGTTGTCGGGCATGGAGCATCCTGAGGGGGCGGGTGGCAGCGGGAAGACTAGTCGTCTCCCCGCAGCGCCGCACTCCATTGCTTGCGGTCAAACTTTCCCGGTCGGGGCCAGCAGGGCGTTCACTTGGCTGTAGGTGAAGGCCTTGAGGTGACTGCTGTCGAGCGTGCCGGTTTGCAGAAAGCTTTTGGCCAGGCCGGCCATGGCGCCGTAGAGGAATTCGGCGATGCCCGAGCCGGCGCTCAAACGGCGTACGCCAAGGGCTTGCAGTTCTTCAGGCGACGGCAGGCCCGGGAAGCCGAGCACGTTCAGCGGCAGCGTCGTGCCGTGGCACAGGGCGTCGATCTCGTACGCCGCCGTGACGCCAGCGGCGAACAGTCCGTCGGCACCGGCCGCCTGATACAACGCGGCGCGTTTGAGCGTCTCGGCGACACGATCTTCGGCCGGCACCAGCCCCCTGAGGTACACGTCAGTGCGGGCATTGATGAACAGCTTCACATCCCGGCGATTGGCAACCTGGCGCGCGATTTCGATCTTGCGGGCCAGCAGGTCGGGCGGGGCAGCACCGTCCTCGATATTGATCCCCACGGCACCGGCGGCGATCACCGCGTCGACCACTTGCGCAACTCGCCCCAGGTCATCGGAATAACCCGCCTCGATGTCCACGCTCAACGGCACGCTGATGACCCGGGCGATGGATTCGACGGTGGAAACCAGCCGCTCAAGCGGCAAGGTGTTGCCATCCGGATAACCATGCACCCAGGCCACTGCAGCGCTGCTGGTGGCCACGGCTTTACTGCCCAGCTGTTCCACCAGTCGCGCCCCGGTGGCATCGGCGACGTTGGTCAGAATCAACAGCCCGCTCTGGTGCAGTTGATGGAATTGAGTGTCGAGTGTGTCCATCGAATGTCCTTCCTTATGACTCTTTATTGGAAAACCTTTTTTTGAAAAGCCGTGGAGTGATCAGAATGCCAGTTGTTGGGTGATTTGCACCGCGGCGCTTTCCAGCCTGAGCAGAAACGCTTTACGCGGTTGTCCACCACCATAGCCGGTCAACGAGCCGTCTGCGCCGATCACCCGATGACAGGGCAGCACAATCGCCAGACGGTTTTGTCCGTTGGCCATGCCCACGGCGCGACTGGCGCCGGGCTTGCCCAGTTGCGCGGCAATCGCGCCATAGGTGCTGGTCTGGCCGTAGGGGATCTTCATCAATTCGCTCCACACCTGCTTGGCGAACGCGCTGCCGGGCAGGTGGAGGGGCACGTTGAATTCGCTCCGTTTGCCGGCGAAGTATTGCGCCAGTTCCTCTTCGATCTGCTGCAAATGCCCGTTGTGGCCGGGGGCCACGGCGTAGCCATAATGGTTCTGCAGTTCTTCGATTTCCTTGGTCAATGCCGGTCGGTCGAGAAACTCCAATAGCACCAGCCCACGCTGTTCGGCCATGGCGATCATCGGCCCCAGCGGCGTGGTCAATCGGGTGAACAGCAGCGGCTCGCTGTGGGCGGCGCGACCGGGCGTGATGTGGAATGACTTTTGAAACGCATCGCGAAAACCGCTCAAGGATTCGTAGCCGGAATCGAACGCCGCGTTGTCGATGGATTCGCCTTGCTTGATGCCACCGAGGGCGATGCCCAGGCGTCGGCTGCGCAGCCAGGCGTGAAAGGTCATGCCGAAATGCTGCTTGAACCAGCGCCGCAGTTTCAGCGGCTCGATGCTCTCGGCGAGCAATTGGGCATCGGTCCAGCGCTGGTCGGGGGCGGCGTCGACGGATTTCAGCAGTCGTTGCACCCAGTCCGGCGCAATGGCCGCGGCGTCCAGCGGCTTGCACCGCAGGCAGGCTCGATAACCCGCCGACATCGCCTCATCGGCATGGGCGAAGAACTCGACGTTTTCCGGCTTCGGTTTGCGCGCCGTGCAACTGGGGCGGCAGAAGATGCCGGTGGTTTTGACCGCGGTAAAGAACACCCCCTCGTAGGCGGTGTCGCGTTCGAGCATGGCGCGAACCATCTCGGCGTGGGGCGGAAGCACAGCGTTTTGTAGGTTCATGGACTGAGCATAAGCCGCGTTGCCTGGCGCCTCCACCGGAAAATCGACAGAGAATTTTTGTACCCTGAGCTACAGTCATCGGGGCACTGGCAATGCTGTAAACGATATTTTCAGGAATCCATCCCAATGCAAGCATTCACGATTAAACACATCGATCACATCGTCCTGCGCGTCGAGGATCTCGAACGCAGCATCGCGTTTTACGGCGAGGTTCTCGGCGCCGAACTGGTCAAGCGCCGCGACGATCTGGGCCTGGTGCATTTGCGTGCGGGCACCTCGATGATCGACCTCGTCGATATCCAGGGCGAACTCGGCCGCACGGGCGGGGCTGCCGCTGGTCGCGAACGGCGCAACGTCGACCACTTCTGCCTGCGCATCGAACCGTTTGACGAGGAAGCGCTGGTCAGTCACTTGCAGTCCTTCGGCCTGAAACCCGAGAAAGCCGCGGTGCGTTTTGGTGCCGAGGGCAACGGGCTGTCGATCTATTGCTTCGATCCGGACGGCAACCAGGTCGAACTGAAAGGACCGTCCCAAGCGTAAAGGTCAGGCCCGTTTCGCCATCAACAGCACCGAAGCTGCCGCCGACAGCAACCCCGCGCAGCAACGGTTGAACATCCGCTTGCCCCGTGGTTCTGCAAACCAGCGGCGCATGTGCAGGCCCATGTAGGCGTAGGCGCTGATGGCAATCCATTCCAGCAGCAGGAACAACGCGCCGAGCACCGCGAATTGCGGAGCCACCGCCTGGGTCGGGTCGACGAACTGCGGCAGGAAGGCGGTGAACAGCAAAATGGCCTTGGGATTACCCGCTGCCACCAGAAACTCCTGCCGCGCCAGGGCCAGAATCCCCACCGGCGTGCCGGTGACGTGCTGCTCGGCCTCGGGATTGGCACGCCACAGTTGCCACGCCAGGTACAACAGGTAAGCGGCACCGATGATCTTGATCGCGTAGAACAGCCATTCCGAGGTTTTCAGCACCACCGACAATCCGGCGGCGGCCAGGCCAATCATCCCGGCAAACGCGAGCAAACGCCCGACGCCGGCCACACAGGCGCGACGATAGCCATAACGGGTGGCGTTGCTGACCGACAACAGATTGTTTGGGCCGGGGGCCATGTTCAGGGCGAAGCAGGCCGGCAAAAACAGGAGGAGGGTGGCGAGGTCCATGAACGGGGCTCCAGGAACGAGAGCGGTATTTTTATCACGGGTGGTTGGTGATTTGGCCCATACAGCGGTGGATGCAAATAGCCGTACAGAAAAACACGGGACAGACCACGATTGTTCGGCATTTGCCTTGAGTCGTGGTCTGTCCCTTCTTGCGTTTACGGATCGCAGTCTTCGGCAGTTCCTACGCCGGACGCGGTGCTTCTACGGGCGGGGTCCCGTCGTGGAACATTGTCTTCAGTTGAGCACGCAGTTCTGGTGAATCGGTGTGCTTGTGAACACTGACCGCATGCTGTGCCGCGGCCTCCAGCAGTTCGTTTTCAGAGTCTGCGGACAGGGCGACCGAGCATTTGGAAGCGCTTGGGAACTCGCGGCAGTCGATGTATTTACGCGCCATGATCTTCTCCTCCCTACGATGAAGGCAGGCTGTGGCCTGCGTGAACGATCACTCGACGCGCCCCGCATCGAGTGTGCCGACTCTTGAAGTATAGGCCCGCCATAAGGTGCCTCGTGACAGTCTTGCAACCTACAGGGCGCGACATGCATCGCGGAACAGGCAAGGGTTGTTTTCTTCAATACAGCATTTCCCTGGCTCTTTACCTTGAGCCCTGGTTCAACTGAATTGAAGAAGGTATGCAATGAGTCTGATTCTTTCCATGGCGGCGTTTGCCTTGGTCGCTTCCATTACACCGGGGCCGGTGAACATTGTGGCGTTGAGTTCGGGGGCGCAGTTCGGTTTTCGCGCCAGTCAGCGACATGTCGCCGGAGCAACGCTGGGTTTCGTTTTATTGCTGGTATTGATGGGAATGGGGTTGCATGAGGTATTGCGGTTGTGGCCGGCGCTGACGCAAGTGGTGCAACTGGCGGGTGTTGCGTTTCTGTTGTTCATGGCCTGGAAACTGGCGGCGGACGATGGCCGCATCGATGCGGATAAATCGCGCCGGGCGCCGTCGATGTTATATGGCGCGATGATGCAATGGCTCAATCCGAAAGCCTGGCTGGCCTGTGTAGCGGGCATGGGCGCGTTCGTCGCGGACGGCGAGGCGCGGCTGGTCTGGCAGTTCGCGGCGGTGTATCTGGTGATCTGCTATGTGTCTGTCGGATGTTGGGCGTATGCCGGGACATGCCTGCAGGGTTATCTGAATAATCCTGTAGGCATGCGATGGTTCAACCGGCTCATGGCATTGTTGCTAGGGCTGAGTGCGGTGTATTTGTTGCTTTCCTAAGCAACATACCCTCAGTCATTCACCTTAATCGAGTCCGTGCAGCAAACTGAACTCTTGTTTTGTCAGCGGTGTGAACCGGTTGTTTCGAAGCTGGCTGATGGCATACAGGGCACGACCCGTACGGCCATTACCGTCGCCTAGACCGTGGAAACCTACGACGGTCGCCAGCAACTGTTTGTCGAAATGCTCATGACTGGAATTCAGTGTTTTCAGATGTTGTTCCATCGCGGCGAATCCACTGATGTTGCTGGCGTATTTCTTGTCATTGACGCCCACGCGCACGACGTCCGAGGTGGCTGGCGCGATACGGGCATGCAGCTGTTTGATCACGGTCGGATCAGTCAGTGTTTTTTGATTGCCGGCGTACTCGCGCAGTACCGAAACGATGCTGTCGAGGTCGTTGCCAGGGGAGGTAGAACCATTGACGATCCAGGCGCCGGCCCTTTGCGAGTTATCGGTAAAGCCCATTGGATTGAAGGCTGACTCTGGCATGACCTGATTAAACGGTGTCTTGCCCAGGTCTTGCTGTAATACGTTTTGTTGGTAATTCTTCATGTAGGTGACGTTTTTCGTTTCGACCTGGGCAAAGGTTGCCAGCGTATCGGCGTAACTTTGGACAGCGGATGCGGAGCGGGCGCTGGTGTAGCTGTATTGAGCTTTTTCCAGGACGGCCTTGAAAAGATCATCAACAGCCGTTCGGCCGATCAATGCCTGCAGATCTTGTGTTTGCCTGAGTCCGGTCGCCGATTCAACAAGCGCATTGTTGAACAGATGCTCCAGTTCGGACGGCAGAGCGCCATCTGGCAGTCGACTGTGCTTGTTGCCCAGGCGGGTCACAATCTGTTCAACGGTTTGAATGCCGTCGTCCTTGAACAGCGCACGACCATGGGCAACCGTGTCCAGCGACATTCGAATCCGTGGGGCCGCGCCGGAATGGTTGATGGCCTTGATCAAGTCGTAGCCGTTTGCACCGGACATAAAACGCAATTGCTGTCTGGCCAGGTGAGAAGCGGAGCGGGCGTGGCCGCTCAACTTCATTACACCTCGAGCCAGCAGCTTGCCGCCACCGGTGAGTAACTTTGCAGGATCGTCGATGGGAGTGAAGAGGCTGATGACGGTACTGCCAACCACTTTGGAAGTGGAAAGCAGTTTCGAGACCAGGGTTGTGGCCTTCGCGCTGATAGCGGCCACTTTAATGCCGATGACGGCAACGGAAACAGCGAGGGCCGCGGCATCCATGATACAGCCGAAAATGGCGCGGTTTTGTCGGGCAGGAACCCCCGAGGAAAGCTCCTCGACGCACTCCTTGAACGGAATGATCAGGTTCAGAATGAACGTGTATATAGCTTCGGTCTTTTCAATCGCTTTTTCACGTTTGGTCTGATCGAAGCCCAGTTGCATCAGTTCATCTTCAGTGAAATAAGGATTCTCTTTTGCAATAAGATTGCTGATTGCTTCTTTTCGCGTCGAACGAAAGTAGGGGTTCGGTGTGGTGGTGTCTGCACTTGCTGATGGGTTGAACTCACCGATCTTGTGGATGAAAAAAGCGGATTTTGAATAGCTGCGGGGGGCCGTGTTCGCTCGATAAGCCTGTATATCCAGACGGCCTTCCAAATGTTGTTGGTGGTCCACAAATGTTGCGCCGGCTATGGGCCCGTTGGCCATTACCAGAGGACGAAACACTTCGCTGAGTTCTTCGCTGAATACACATTCCGTCCTCATCGGGAACAGTTGATAACAACGAAGCTCCGAATGGAGCACCGCACAGATGAGAACGCCGTAACGAGCGGTCTTTCCGGGGGTGGGCGTTGCCGGTCTTACGACGCCCGGCCAGCCGGGAATATAAGGAGCTCGGGTGGTTGTGTACTCCTGAACACAATAGATACCCAGGTGGCCGTCCTCAATGAACGACCTGTCCGTCAGGCTTAGTTGCGAAAATGTAACATTGATAATGGCCGACAACGCTTCGGTCATTGAGTTGTAATGATTGTGGATCGCTTGCTGAAATAAATCTGCAACGGGGTACATGTCAGCCAGATCAGGGAAGGACTGGTAAATGCTGGTCCCTTTGGCTCGATCCCAATCCTGGGTGTGAAGCTCGTCGCCCAGGTAAAGATCGACAACCGATACCCGCCTTCCTGCGCCGCCGCCCGTTCCGCGATGTTTGACCAACAGTTCCTCGGGGTCACAATCCGGCACCTGGGATTTCAGTTCTTTAAGCGCGAGCGCCTTGCGATGGGGCAGCGGTTTGCCCAGATCAATCAAGGCGCTCGTCATCATGTCCGCATGTTGCTTGTACTCATCCATCGCCACCGTAACGGCTTGCTGATTGAGGTTGCCCTCTGAATTCCGGGAGATCAGGTCGTTCATCAGCGCCCAGGTGATCACCGGGTCAGCCGAGTGTGCGGTAAACACTGCTTTGAGCTCGGGTGTCAATTGCGATGCGCGGGCGAACCCCAGCAGGTGTTGGTAGGCCATGTTCCGGGAAACACCGGGGGTGATCGCTTCGGCAAAGTGTACGGCCTGGGTGAAGACGACCCATGCCGGTGTGCCGATACGCAGATTGGACGGCAGTTCATCGGCAAGATACTCCGGCGCCATGCCACCCAAGACCAGTTCCGCGACGAGCGGGGCAACCATGGCGTCGAGCTTGAGTTGGCTGACCAGATGCTGTTCAAGTTGCGTGCGGACCGCTGAGGGGGGAAGCAGCAAATAACGCTTCGAGTAGAGGTCAAAACCTGCAAACGAGGTATTGGCGCTGTCCAGTTCCGGATCAAGGTCAAGCAGCATCACCGCAATCATCAGCTGTTCGATGAACTGCTCGGTGGGCTTGGGGCCGTTTTCATCAGCGAACCAGCCTAATGCCGTCATGAACGCATGCCCATTATTCGCGCTCGACACTGCAATATCGATCAGCCGTGCCAGACGGTAACCTTGGCTGGTGGGCAGTTTGTCGGCGGAAAAGCTTTCAAGTTTCAGCGCATGGCCATAAATCGAAACCAAAGGAAGTTCGCCTCCGGTTTCTTCCTCGATCACATCGCGAATGAGGGCGCGATTTTTCTCCGTGAGTTCGAACGGTGAGTCTTTGGGAGGGCTCAGCAACTCCCAGTAGTTCCCATAGGGGGACGGTGCTGGAAGTGTGGTGACATTCAGTAAATCAATTAACTCTTTTGCACTTTCCACGCTGGCCGGAAGTGGCATGCCGTGAAAACGCAACCACTGGCTTATTGTGATTTTTTCGGTGGACGTCACCCATCCGCCGGTCAGCTTGGCACTGTCTGAAAGGAGGCCTAGCTGTTCATCGATATCGGCAACGCCGGTGTAGTGATGGGCGATGTCGTTACGCTCGGAGAAGAAACCAACGGTGACCAGCTCGCCGTTGACTTCACGGGTACTGATATTGTCATAGGCGTAAAAGAGTTGGCCGTGTTCATTGACATGAAAGATGTTTGTTTGGGGGATGCCTTGTTCGCCGCCGATTTTTTTGAAGTCGGGTTGCCGGGTGAGCCTCGCCAGGCAGGTAGTAGCTGGACGATGTAACTGGGAGAAGTCGGAATTCGGGTCACAGGTAACGGATACACGATCCCACGACCATCCAACGGTTGCCATGACGTCTTCATCGCTGAGGAAGTTGGCGATGGCTTCAATGACTGATTGTTTCTCGCGTTGGTTGCTGGAATGAAGTACGTGGTTATTCGACGTGTTCAAGTAAGAAGCTCCATCTTCTGATATTGGGTTGTCGCGTGGGAAGGGAGCTTAAATAATAGTTTTGAGTGTTGTCATGTTAGTTATATGACTTTGTATGACTTTTGTCGGTATGGCTCGTGGGTTGATATTAACTAATCTGTTTTTAACAGGGGCGTTTGTCGGCGTATTAACTTACCCGCGATATTGCCCCGGTGTCGCCGCCAGATGTTGCTTGAACGCCCGCTGAAAATGCGCCTGATCGGCAAACCCGGCTTCCAGTGCTACATCGGCGATCAGCCTGCCGCTGCGCAGTCGATCCCGGGCGAACTGGATGCGCCGGTTGACCAGAAATGCATGGGGCGTCATGCCGTAATGCTGTTTGAACGCGCGGATAAGGTAGGACGGCGACAGTTGCGCCGCTTCGCAAATGTCTTCGAGCTTGAGCTGATGCGTGCAGTTATCGCGGATGTAGTCGGCGGCCCGTTCCAGCTTGAAGTTAGGCTCGCGCAACGGTTGATCTACAGGGTTGAGCCGCTGTTGCACCTCGGTGAAAAACTCCACCGCCGCGCTGTGCTTGCGCAGCACGTCTTGCTGCTGATCGATCAACACCTCGTATACGTTCTTCAGGCCGGCAAACAGCTCGACATCGCGATTGTGGGTGATGGAAAACCGGCGAAACGCCGAATCCTGGCTGAAGCCGAGCTGATGCTGCAAGTCGGTCAGCCAAGGCGTCTCGACGTACAGCATCAGGTACGACCAGGGCTGGTCGTCGATCGGATTGCAGGCATGCACATCGCCGGGGTTCATCAACACCACGGTGCCGGAGCTGACCTGAAACTCCGATTGCTCATGGATGTAGGTGCTGCGCCCGGCGGTGATTGCACCGATGGAAAAGTGTTCGTGGGAATGCCGTGCGTAGCAGACCTCGCGGCCGTCGGCGATGGAGCGGGCTTCGATGAAGGGCAGGGCGTCGTCGCGCCAGAAACGCGGGGCTTTGTCTGCATCTTTGGCGACGGTGTGCTTCATCTCGATGTCCTCGGCGGGCCAGTGCCTGAGTGTATTAGCTCTGGCCGGCAAAGGCTCGTTCCAGTTCGGCTATGTCGAGCTTTTTCATTTGCAGCATCGCTTGCATCGCGCGCTGGGACTTGTGCGTATCGGGGTCTTGCATCATGTGCATCAGCGCGATCGGCACGATCTGCCATGACACGCCGAATTTATCCTTGAGCCAGCCACATTGCTGCGCCTGCACAGGCCCGCCGGCGGACAGGTTGCCCCAGAAGTGGTCGACTTCCTCCTGATTCTGACAATTGACCTGGAACGACACCGCTTCGTTGAAGGTGAACACTGGCCCGCCATTGAGACCGGTGAAGGTCTGGCCATCGAGCTCGAAGCTGACCGTCATCACCGAACCTTCCGGGCGGCCGTGGATTTCCTGACCGGCTTTGCCGTAATGGGTGATGGCGGTGATTTTCGAGTGATCGAAGATCGAGCAATAAAATTTCGCCGCCGTTTCGGCCTGATCGTCAAACCACAGGCAGGGCGTGATTTTTGGAAAGCGTTGCATGGCGGTTGTCCTCGGCAGGTTAAACACACTGGATTATCAGATTAGCCAGTCCGCAGTAGACGGGTGGCGCCGTAGATCGACAAGTCCGTAGCAGCTGCCGAGCTGCTACGGGACGGGAGCGACCGGTGGTCGATGAACATGGCTTGTGGGTGAAATTGCGCTTAGCTGTAGGGATGACCCAAGGCGCCGCGTAGGTATTTCGCTGCCACAGCGGCGCCCCTTCAGAACACCGTGAGTCTGAGGAAATCAGCCATGCTGACCCTGAATATCAATGGCAAGGACCAGGAACTGGATGTCCCCGCGGACATGCCGTTGCTCTGGGTTCTGCGCGATGTCGCGCACCTGACGGGCACCAAATTCGGTTGCGGCATGGCCCAGTGTGGCGCCTGCACCGTACACGTCGACGGCGCGCCGCTGCGCTCTTGCATCACGCCCGCTACGGCGGTGGCCCACGGGCAGAAAATTCTCACCATCGAAGGCCTGTCCAGCGACGGCTCGCACCCGGTGCAACAGGCCTGGGCCGAACTCGATGTGGTTCAGTGCGGTTATTGCCAGTCCGGGCAGATCATGTCGGCGGCCGCGTTGCTGGCGAAGATCCCCAAGCCTACCGACAGCGACATCGACCAGGCGTTGTCCGGCAACATTTGCCGCTGCGGCACCTACCCAAGAATCCGCGCCGCGGTCAAACGCGCCGCCGAGATCGGGTGAGGCGACGTTGAAGCCACGTTGAAGGGAGTCTGAGCAATGAACAGCATCAACCCTGTCTCGCGTCGCGGTTTTCTCAAGGGCAGTGCCGTGTTGGGTGGCGGTCTGGTGGTGGCGTTTGTCATTCCTGGCGGCCATCGCTTCGCCTTCGGTGCCGAGAATCAAGGAGAGGTGTTCGCGCCCAATGCCTTTTTACGCATCGGCAACGACAACAGCGTCACTGTGCTGCTCGGCCATTCGGAAATGGGCCAGGGCATCTGGACCGGCCTGACTATGTTGATCGCCGAAGAACTGGACGCCGACTGGTCGAAAATACGCGTCGAACACGCGCCAGCCTCGGCCGCCGAGTATGGCCTGCCGGCGTTTGGCGGGATGCAAATCACCGGCGGTTCGACCTCGACCTGGATGGAGTTCGATCGCTATCGTCAGGCCGGCGCAGCGGCGCGCTTGATGCTGATCGACGCTGCGGCCAAGCGATTCGACATGGCGCCTTCGCAGATCCACACCGAATCGGGCGTGGTCATTGCCGGCGACAAACGCGTCACTTACGGCGAACTGGCGGATGACGCCGGCAAGTTGCCGGTGCCGGATCCAGCCTCGATCAAGTTCAAGGAAGCCAAGGACTGGAAGGTCATCGGCAAACCCACCAAGCGCCTCGATACCCCGGAGAAAATCACCGGGCAGGCCAAGTTCGGCATGGACGTGCAATTCGACGGGCTCATGACTGCGGTGGTCGCTCGGCCGCCAGTGTTCGGTGGCAGCGTCAAATCCTTCGAAGGCGCCGAGGCGCTGGCGGTGCCTGGCGTGCACAAAGTGGTGCAGGTGCCCACGGGGGTCGCGGTGATTGCCGATCATTATTGGGCGGCGAAGCTGGGGCGCGATGCGCTGAAGGTTGTATGGGAACCGGGGCCGAACGCCGGGCTCGACAGCCAGCAACTGCTGGAAAGCTTCCGTAAACTCGCCGCCACCCCCGGCACCTCGGTCAGCCAGGCCGGGGACGCGACGGTGATGTTGGGCAGGGCGGCGAAGACTATCGAGGCCGAATACAGCGTGCCGTACCTGGCCCACGCGCCGATGGAACCCCTCAATTGCACGGTGAAAATCACCAAGGACACATGCGAAATCTGGACCGGCACGCAGTTCCAGACCCTGGATCAGATGATCGCGGGGAAGATCACCGGGCTCAAGCCCGAACAGGTCGAGATCCACACCCAATTCCTCGGTGGCGGCTTCGGGCGTCGGGCCAACCCGACCTCGGATTTTGTCAGCGAGGCGGTGTACGTCGCCAAAGCGGCGGGCGAACCGGTGAAAACCGTCTGGTCCCGAGAGGATGACATTCGCGGCGGTTACTATCGCTCGGCATTCCTGCATCAGGCACGCATCGGGCTGGACGCCGACGGTATGCCGATCGCCTGGAAGCATGTGCTGGTCGGGCAGTCGATCATGGCCGGCACGTCGTTCGAGGCGACCATGGTCAAGGACGGTGTCGACAAAACCTCCGTCGAAGGTGTGTCCGACAGTCCTTATTTAGAGGGGCTGGCCAATCACCTGATCGACCTGCATTCCCCGCAAACCGGCATCAGCGTGCTGTGGTTGCGGTCGGTGGGGCATACCCATACGGCATTCGTCATGGAGTCGTTGATCGATGAGCTGGCAGAGGCGGCCGGCAAGGATCCGGTGGAATACCGACGAACCTTGCTCAAGGCGCATCCACGGCATCTGGGGGTGCTGAATCTGGCGGTGGAGAAAGCCGACTGGAAAGCCCCATTGCCGGACGGCCACGCATTGGGCGTGGCGGTGCATGAGTCTTTCGGTAGCTACGTCGCCCATGTGGCGGAGGTGTCGCAGGACAACCTGGCGATTCGCGTACACCGGGTGGTGTGTGCGGTGGATTGCGGCATTGCGGTCAACCCGCAGAGCATCGCCGCGCAGATGGAGTCAGGCATCACCTTCGGTCTCGGATTTACCTTGCACAGCAAACTGACGTTCAAGAACGGCCAGGTGCAGCAATCCAATTTTCACGACTATCAGGTGTTGCGCCTGAACGAAATGCCCGTGGTCGAAGTGCATATCGTCCCCAGCACCGACAAACCCGGCGGCATCGGCGAGGTTGGTGTACCGCCCGTGGCGCCGGCCGTGGCGAACGCGGTGTTTGCCCTGACCGGGCAGCGTCTGCGGGAACTGCCGCTGCAATTGTCGGGGGTGTGACATGAAACGACATCTGTTGCTGGGCGCGGTGGTGCTGATCGGGCTGACTGGCTATGCCTCGGACCTGTTCGCTGATGATAAAGAGGCGCTGAAGGCGTTTGACACGGTACAGAAGGTGTTCCAGAGCCCGCGCTGTCAGAACTGTCATATCCCCGGCGATTCGCCTTTACAGTTCGACGCCGGCAATCCTCACGCGATGAGGGTGGTTCGCGGGATGGATGGCAAAGGGGCGGCCGGTCTGCCGTGTGCCAGTTGCCATGCCGACAGCAATCCGCCCGCCAGTTATGGGCCTCACACACCGCCTGGAGCGCCGCATTGGAGCCTGCCGCCAGCCGCGCACAAAATGGCCTGGATCGGCCTGCCGCCCGACAGGTTGTGCGCAATGATCAAGGATCGTTCCAGTAATGGCGATCGTGATTTTGCGGCACTGATCAAACATGTCAGCGAGGACAAACTGGTGCTCTGGGGCTGGCATCCAGGTGAGGGACGGACGCCGGTGCCGGTGCCCCACGACATTTTCGTCACCCAGTTCAAACTCTGGGCGGACGCTGGAGGGCCGTGTCCGGTGGCGGGTAGCTGACCAGCGGCGCGTTTATAGGGAGTCAAACCGGGTGTGAACGACTCTAACGTTTATATCCATCAAGGGAGTGAGTAATGCTAACCCCAGACAAACCGCTCAAACCCGGCGTGGGCACGCCGAACGTCCTCGACGGCGCCGTGCAGGACCGCGATGTACTGCGCGACCTGGCGCGCAAGGCCGAGCAAGAACTGATGGGCGTGCAGATGGCGAGCATGGATGAGTTGACGCTGCTGTCCAATCGTCATGGCTTCGAGGCTCTGGCCCAATTGGCGCTGGAGGCCTGTCGGCAGTTGGGCCAACCTGCGACCTTGTTGTTTTTCGACCTTGACGACTTCAAGCGCATCAACCGGTTGTATGGGCGTGCCGAGGGCGACAACGCCCTGAAAACCTTTGCCGACGTGCTGCGCATCGCTTTTCGTGAAAGCGATGTGATCGGTCGGCTGGGCAGCGATGAGTTTGCCGCCTTATTGACCGGCGCCAACACGGTGGAGATTGCCGCAATCAGGGCGCGCCTTGAAGAAATACTCGATGAGCGTAATGCCACGGTGCATCGTGGCTATGACATTCGCTTCAGTGTCGGGCAGATCGAGTTTGATGCTCAGCTAACCCAAACGGCGCAAGACCTGCTGGCTCTGGTCGATAAGGCGTTGCGTGCCCGACAGTTCGATGCTCGTCATTCTTGAATGGCGCCTTGCAAAACCGCTGCAACGTGCTCGGCCGTTCGTAACAGCCGACCATCCTCTCTGAACCTTCCGATCATCTGTAGCCCGACAGGCAACATGGCTTGGCCGGGCCTCAGCGGGATGTTCAGTTGCGGCCAGCCAAACGCCCCCCAGAACTTGATGAAATCCGACGGTCCGGTGCTTTCCAGGCCGACCGGCGCGACCATCCCGCAAGAGGCGCCGAGCATGGCGTCGAAGGGGCGGCAAAGCTCGCTCAAGCGTGGGGCAAGATCAGCCAGGCGCGCCTTGGCAGCGGATTCCTGTTGCCAGGTTGTGGTTGCCGCCCGCTCGAACATGGCCAGGGTCGAAGGGCTCAATTGTGTTCGGTGTTGTTGAAACTCCTTTGCCAGCGAGCGGGCACCTTCGCAATCGTTAATCAACTGATGATCGTCGAATACACCGGCAAACTCATCCGGCAGCCGTACATCGCTCACGTGATGGCCGGCGCTGCGCAACTGATCCACCGCCTGTTCCAGGGCAAGGACCACGTCGGGGTCCACTTGATCCCAGCGCGACGTGCGGCAGAACCCCAATTGCAGTGTACGCCGCTCGATGTCAGGCACCACGAACTCGGGAATCAACACGCGCGCTACCAGGTGCAGGTCGCGCACTGACTGGCCATACCAACCCACGGTGTCGAAGCTCGGCGCCAACGGTTTTACCCCTTCCAGCGACACCAGCCCCAGCGACGGTTTGAAGGCGAAGAGGCCGCAGTAAGACGCCGGCTTGAGCAACGAGCCAGCGGTCTGGGTGCCCAGCGCCAGGGCAAAGAACCCTGCAGCCATCCCGGCCGCCGAGCCAGCGCTGGAGCTGCCCGGCGTTCGCGTAAGGTCATGGGGATTGCGGGTTGGACCGGTGTGCATGTACGCAAACTCGGTGGTATGGGTCTTGCCCATGATCAGCGCCCCGGCCTGGCGCAGTAGCGTCACGACGTGGGCGTCCCGGGAGGGTTGATGGTCGGTATAAATGGGCGAATAGAACTGCGTGGGGTAGGCCGCGGTGTCGAAAATGTCCTTGATGCCCACGGGGACGCCGGCCAGCAGGCCACGGCCGTTGTGCTGCGCCGCATCGGCGCGGACCTGCAGGGCGTCGAACGAGACAAAAGCCTGGATATCCGGCTCTTGAGCCTGAATGCGCTGAAGAAATGTTTCGGCGATGATGGCGGCGGTAGTTTCACCATTGACCACCGCTTCACTGAGGGTGGTGGCGTCAAGGGGCGAGCGGATCATTTGGCGAACAACTGATTGATATTTTTGAACGCCTTGAACTCCAGAGCATTGCCGCAGGGATCGAAAAGAAACATCGTGGCTTGTTCGCCCACCAATCCCTGAAACCGGATGCCCGGCTCGATCACGAAGTGTGTACCCAGGGCTTTCAGGCGTTCGGCTAGCGCCTCCCATTCTTCCATCGGCAATACCACGCCGAAATGCGGTACCGGTACGTCGTGGCCATCCACGGCGTTGGTATGGGCGGCTTCCTGAGAAGCGTTTTTCGGGGCCAGATGAATCACCAGTTGATGGCCGAAAAAGTTGAAATCGACCCAGTGATCGCTGGAGCGACCTTCTTCCAGGCCGAACACCTCGCCATAGAAACGCCGGGTAGCGTCCAGATCGTAAACCGGGATGGCCAAATGAAAAGGGGACAGTTGCATCGGATGTGCCTCGATGGGTTGAGCGTTGAGGCTGAGTTTAGTCCTGTGCTTTTTGATTAAAAGACGATAGTTTTTGCAGCGAGCTCAAATTATTTCGATCAATTGGGGAGCCGTATGCTGCGGGAACTGAAAACCTTCATTGCCGTGACGCGCCATGGCACGTTCGCAGCGGCAGGCATGCACATCGGCCTGACTCAGTCGGCGGTCAGCGCGCAGATCCGCAATCTGGAGCAGGCGTTGGGCATACGTCTGTTCGATCGCACCGGGCGTCAGGCACTCCTCAATGCCGCAGGGCAACGAGCGTTGCCGATGGCTCAGGAAATGCTCGAGATCTTCAGTCGCATGGCCGTCAGTGATGACATCAGCGAGTTTCGTGGCGAATTGAAGATCGGCGCGGTGGCCACTGTCCAGACCGGTTTGTTGCCACAGGCGTTGTTGCGACTCAGGCAACAGGCGCCATTGCTGGAGGCGAAACTGGTGCCGGGGGTATCCCTGAACTTGCTGAGCCAGGTGGACACTGGCGAAGTGGACCTGGCGATTCTGATCAAGCCGCCGTTTGAATTACCCAAGGAATTATCGGTGCAAGTCATTCGCCGGGAGCCGTTTGTGCTGATCGTGCCGGCCGACCTTGAGGGGGATGACCCGCTGCAGTTACTCGCCAGCCATCCCCATGTACGCTACGACCGCAATTCATTCGGTGGGCGATTGGTGACGCGTTTTTTGCGCGAGCAGCAGATTGATGTGCAAGTAGCGCTGGAGCTCGACGAGCTGGAAGCGATCGTGAAGATGGTTGAATGTGGACTCGGCGTTTCACTGCTGCCCGAGGCGGGGCTGTGGCTTGAGCATGGGGCGAAGGTCCGGATCATCCAGTTGGGTAAGTTGACGTTTTATCGCGATATCGTCCTTTTACAGCGCTACAGCCAGCGCACACAGCCGATCCAGCAGCTATTCGCCAACTGCCTCACACAAATTGCTGGCTAAAGCAGATGTAGCAGGTATGTGCTGTAAAGAATGTATTTTGGCTCTTGACGACACTAAAACTGTTATTTCTGGCAGTGATGCTTTTTTCAGTTTTCGCACTATCGTGGCCCTATCAAACGGACTCGGCCGTCTGTAGGAATGGTTTGTGGCATTCCTCGGATTGCATGAAACCAACAATTCAGGAGGATGACCGCATGACAGCACAAGCCAGCATGGAGCAAACACCAGGTGATCTGGATTTGGGATTTGCTGAAGTAGGCATGATCAATATTCCGCAAGATTCGTCTCAATGTGTCGTTGAAACAACTGCAGAAAAACTTCTTTACGCGGCTCAAAAAGGCAATTCCCAATGGGTGTATCGTGCCGCGTCTGGTGGCACTCCCGATCGTGATTTCACAACGTTTGAGTGGAGCTTCGCCAAAGGCCAGTTCGAAAAGCCTACACGCTTACTGGCTCGAGAAGACGGCAAATTCCTGTTGATTGGTTACACAGGTAGTGACCCCTTTATCAGGCAGGCTGCGATTACGCAATTCAATGAAGAAGGAAGTCCTAATTTAGTCTTTGGTACAAGAATTTTCCCTTTGCCCGTTGATCCTGTCCCTCCGGGGCAGGGTTTGCAGACCGACGAACCCACGGGATGTCTCACGGCTGACAACCATGTTTTAGTGGGTGCAAGTTACCAATTGTCTGACAACGATGGCATCACCATCGATTCGGCAGGTCGCGTATACAGCCTTGATGATCAAGGTAATCCCGATGCCGGTTTTAACGAATCAGGAATGATCGAAGTCAGGTTTAAAGGTCCGATAACGAAGATCCTTAGCCTCTCCGTCTTGCCAGATGGGCGTATTGTTGTGTTTGGGATCGTTGATCGCCCGTCTCAAGAACAATCAAACTCAAGGGCAGCCCTGGCTTGCTATAACCGGGACGGCACGTTGCACAAGGCCTTCGGCATTGACGGTTTTTGGGAAAATGATGATTACACCAATTTTGGCGCGATGGTGCTGGACGGCGACAAGATAGTCATTGCCGCTGTCACGTCGATCAACGACGATGGTAAACGTTATATTTCCGTGCAACGCCTACTGGGTAATGCCACCGCGGATCCGTCCTTTAACGGTGGAAATACCCAAGTGGTTGATCTGGATACCAGCTTTTTAAATATCCCCTCCATCGCCGTACAACCGAATAGAAAAATCGTGGTTGGAGGGAGTGAGGATTTTCCTGCGCAGAAGCTTTACTGGCTACGCATCACAGAAGGCGGTGTGCTCGACGTTTCTTTTGGTCGCTCTGGGGTGGTTCGGGAGCAAACAGGTCGCGTGAACGACATTATTGTCCAACGCACCGGAAATCGAATCATCATTGCGGCTGATCTGAACTCAGGTGAACGTCCAGGTCCGAAAGTCCTGGGTATCCAGAGCTGACGGTAACCGCTGCTATTTCAGGCATAAAAAAACCCGCCAGAAATGGCGGGTTTTTTAACGGCTAACCGAAGATCACTCTTCGATGTTGCCCATGGCGGTGGTGTTGAAGCCGCCGTCTACGTACATGATTTCGCCGCTGATGCCGGACGCCAGGTCCGAGCACAGGAAAGCGCCGGCGTTGCCGACTTCTTCGATGGTGACGTTACGACGCAGCGGGGTTTGCGCTTCGTTGGCGGCCAGCATTTTGCGGAAGTTCTTGATGCCGGAAGCGGCGAGGGTGCGGATCGGGCCAGCCGATACGCAGTTGACGCGGGTGCCGTCCGGGCCCAGGGAGCCGGCCAGGTAACGTACGCCAGCTTCCAGGGAAGCCTTGGCCATGCCCATTACGTTGTAGTTCGGCATGGTGCGCTCGGCGCCCAGGTACGACAGGGTCAGCAGGCTGCCATTGCGGCCTTTCATCATTTCGCGACCAGCCTTGGCCAGGGCCACGAAGCTGTAGGCGCTGATGTCGTGAGCGATGCGGAAACCTTCACGGGTGGTGGCTTCGGTGAAGTCGCCGTCCAGTTGGTCGCCCGGGGCGAAGCCGACGGAGTGCACGATGCAGTCCAGGCCGTCCCACTTCTTGCTCAACTCTTCGAAGACCTTGGCGATTTCGGCATCGCTGGCCACGTCGCACGGGAAGCACAGCTCAGGGCTCGAACCCCAGCCTTGTGCGAACTCTTCGACACGACCCTTGAGTTTGTCGTTCTGATAAGTGAAGGCAAGCTCAGCGCCCTCGCGATGCATGGCGGCAGCGATGCCGGATGCGATGGACAGCTTGCTGGCGACACCGACGATCAGTACGCGCTTACCGGCGAGAAAACCCATGTGTTGCTCCTCTCTTTCAGGTTTATTGCGCAGTGGCTGGTGCCAGAAAAGCGGCTTCCAGCAACTGCTGTGTATACGGATGTTGGGGGGCGGCAAAGATACTTTGCGCGTCTCCCTGTTCGACCACTTGGCCATGCTTGACCACCATCAGCTGGTGGCTCAGCGCTTTGACGACAGCCAGGTCATGGCTGATAAACAAATACGTCAGGTTGTACTTGGTTTGCAGTGAACGTAGCAGCTCCACCACTTGGCGTTGCACGGTGCGGTCGAGGGCCGAAGTCGGCTCGTCCAGCAGAATCAACGCCGGTTTTAGCACTAAAGCCCGGGCAATGGCGATTCTCTGCCGCTGCCCACCGGAAAATTCATGGGGGTAGCGGTGCCGGGTTTCCGGATCCAGGCCTACCTCCTTGAGTGCCGCAATAATCGCTTGTTCCTGCTCGGCCTCGGTGCCCATCTTGTGGATCCGCAGGCCTTCGCCGACGATCTGGCTCACGCACATCCGTGGGCTCAGGCTGCCGAAAGGGTCCTGGAACACCACCTGCATTTCCCGCCGCAGCGGCCGAACCTGTTGCTGCGTCAGGCAGTCTAGCTGCTTGCCTTCAAAACGGATTGCGCCTTTGCTGCCGATCAGCCGCAAAATCGCCAAACCGAGCGTCGACTTGCCGGAACCGCTTTCTCCCACAATCCCCAGGGTCTGTCCCTGGGGCAGGCTGAAATTGATGCCGTCCACCGCCTTGATGTGGTCGACGGTCTTTTTCAGAAAGCCTTTCTTGATCGGGAACCAGACTTTCAGATCCTCGACTTGCAGCAATGGCGGGCCAATTACATTGGTCGCAGGCTTGCCGCTGGGCTCCGCTGCCAGCAGTTCCCGGGTGTACGGATGCTGCGGCGCGCGGAACAATTCTTCGCACGATGCCTGTTCGACGATGCAACCGCGCTGCATGACACATACGCGATGCGCAATTCTTCGTACAAGGTTCAAATCGTGACTGATCAGTAACAACGCCATGCCCAGGCGGGCCTGCAATTCCTTGAGCAATTCGAGGATTTTCAGCTGAACAGTCACGTCCAGCGCGGTGGTCGGTTCGTCGGCGATCAGCAGTTCCGGCTCGTTGGCCAGGGCCATGGCGATCATGACCCGTTGGCGCTGGCCACCGGACAATTCGTGGGGCAGGGCCTTGAGACGCTTCTCGGGTTCCGGGATGCCGACCATCTCCAGCAGCTCCAGCGTGCGCCTGGTCGCGACTTTGCCGGTCAGGCCCTTGTGGATGCCCAATACCTCGTTGATCTGCTTCTCGATCGAATGCAGGGGATTGAGCGAGGTCATCGGCTCTTGAAAGATCATCGCGATCCGGTTGCCGCGGATGTGGCGGATGGTTTTCTCTTTCAGCTCCAACAAGTTCCGGTCGGAATAGGTGATGGTGCCGGACGGATGCCGGGCCAGCGGATAGGGCAGCAGCCGCAGGATCGAGTGGGCGGTCACCGATTTGCCGGAGCCGCTTTCACCCACCAGCGCCAGGGTTTCGCCGCGCTTGATGTCGAAGCTGACGCCTTCGACCACCCGCTGAACGTGCTCGCCAACGACAAATTCGACGGCCAGGTCGCGCACTTCGATCAGATTGTCCTGATTCATTTCACTTCCTCGGGTCGAAGGCATCGCGAGCGGACTCGCCGATGAATACCAGCAAACTCAACATCAACGCCAGCACCGCAAACGCACTCATGCCGAGCCACGGCGCTTGCAGGTTGGATTTGCCCTGGGCCACCAACTCACCCAGCGACGGGGCGCCCGGCGGCAAACCGAAGCCGAGGAAGTCGAGGGCGGTCAGCGTGCCGATGGCGCCGGTCAGGATGAACGGCATGAAGGTCATGGTCGAGACCATGGCGTTGGGCAAAATGTGGCGGAACATGATCGCACCATTCTGCATGCCCAGCGCCCGGGCCGCGCGCACGTATTCCAGATTCCGCCCGCGCAGGAACTCGGCGCGCACCACATCCACCAGGCTCATCCACGAGAACAGCAGCATGATCCCCAGCAGCCACCAGAAGTTCGGCTGCACGAAACTGGCAAGGATGATCAGCAGGTACAGCACCGGCAGCCCGGACCAGATCTCCAGGAAACGCTGCCCGGCCAGGTCGACCCAGCCGCCATAAAAGCCCTGCAAGGCGCCGGCGATCACGCCGATGATCGAGCTGAGAATGGTCAGCGTCAAAGCGAACAGCACCGAAATCCGGAAACCGTAAATCACCCGGGCCAACACATCACGGCCCTGATCGTCGGTGCCCAGCAGGTTATCGGCGGACGGCGGCGCGGGGGCCGGGACTTTCAGGTCGTAGTTGATGCTCTGGTAGCTGTAGGGGATTGGCGCCCACACCACCCAGGCGTCCTTGGCCTTGAGCAGTTCGCGGATGTACGGGCTCTTGTAGTTGGCTTCCAGCGGGAATTCGCCGCCGAACGCGGTTTCCGGATAGCGCTTGAGCGCCGGGAAGTACCAGGCGTTGTCGTAATGCACCACCAGTGGTTTGTCGTTGGCGATCAGCTCGGCGCCGAGGCTTGCGCCGAACAGAATCAGAAACAGCCACAACGACCACCAGCCACGCTTGTTGGCCTTGAACAGCTCGAAACGTCGGCGATTGAGAGGGGACAGGTTCATCTCAATGCTCCCGGCTTTCGAAGTCGATGCGCGGATCGACAAGGGTGTACGTGAGGTCGCCGATCAGCTTCAGCACCAGCCCCAGCAGCGTGAAGATGAACAGCGTGCCGAAGACGATCGGGTAGTCGCGGTTGATCGCTGCTTCGAAACTCATCAGGCCGAGGCCGTCGAGGGAGAAGATCACTTCCACCAGCAATGAGCCGGTGAAGAAGATCCCGATGAGCGCTGAAGGGAAACCGGCGATCACCAACAGCATCGCGTTGCGAAACACATGGCCGTAGAGCACGCGGTGACGGGTCAGGCCCTTGGCTTTGGCGGTGACCACGTATTGCTTGTTGATTTCGTCGAGGAAGCTGTTTTTGGTCAGCAGGGTCATGGTCGCGAAGTGGCCGATCACCAGTGCAGTGACCGGCAGAGCCAGGTGCCAGAAATAATCGAGGATCTTGCCGCCGGTGCTGAGCTCATCAAAGTTGTTCGAGGTCAGGCCCCGTAGCGGGAACCAGTCGAAATAGCTGCCGCCGGCGAACACCACAATCAGCAGGATGGCGAACAGGAACGCCGGGATCGCGTAACCGACGATGATCGCCGAACTGGTCCACACATCGAAGTGACTGCCGTGTCGCGTCGCCTTGGCGATCCCCAACGGGATCGACACCAGGTACATGATCAGCGTGCTCCACAGCCCGAGGGAGATCGACACCGGCATCTTTTCCTTGATCAGGTCGATGACCTTGGCGTCGCGGAAGAAGCTGTCGCCGAAATCCAGGGTGGCGTAGTTCTTGATCATGATCCACAAGCGTTCCGGCGCCGATTTGTCGAAGCCGTACATGTGCTCGATTTCCTTGACCAGCGCCGGGTCCAGGCCTTGCGCCCCACGATAGGCCGAGCCGGCTACCGACACTTCGGCTCCGCCGCCGGCAATGCGGCTGGTGGCGCCTTCGAAGCCTTCGAGTTTGGCGATCATCTGTTCCACCGGCCCACCGGGGGCGGCCTGGATGATCACGAAGTTGATCAGCAGAATGCCAAACAGGGTCGGGATGATCAGCAGCAGTCGCCGAAAAATATACGCCAGCATCTGATTACTCCGTGCCCGCAGGGTCGGCTTGCAGTTTGGTTTCGACTTCTATCGCAGGTGTCGCGTCGGGCTTGACCCACCAGGTATTGATGCCGATGTCATATTTGGGCGAAACCTTCGGGTGGCCGATGTGGTTCCAGTACGCCACGCGCCAGGTCTTGATGTGCCAGTTGGGGATCACGTAATAGCCCCATTGCAGCACCCGGTCCAGCGCCCGGGCGTGGGCCACCAGGCTTTTGCGCGAATCGGCGTTGATCAGTTGCTCGACCAATTGGTCCACCACCGGGTCTTTAAGGCCCATGGAATTGCGGCTGCCGGGTTTGTCGGCGGCGGCGGTCATCCAGAACTCGCGCTGTTCGTTACCCGGCGAGTTGGATTGCGGGAAGCTGCCGACGATCATGTCGAAGTCCCGGGAGCGAACGCGGTTGATGTATTGCGAGACGTCGACCCGACGGATCACCAGGTCGATGCCCAGGTCGCTGAGGTTGCGCTTGAACGGCAGCAGCACCCGCTCGAACTCGGTCTGGGCCAGCAGGAACTCGATGGTCACCGGTTTGCCGGTGGCGTCGACCATCTTGTCGTCGACGATCCGCCAGCCGGCCTCTTGCAGCAGTTGATAGGCTTTGCGCTGCTGGGTGCGGATCATGCCGCTGGCGTCGGTCAGCGGGTTCTGGAACGCCTCGCTGAACACCTGCTCGGGAATCTTGCCGCGGAACGGGTCGAGAATCGCCAGTTGATCGGCGTCCGGCAGGCCGGTGGCGGCCATTTCCGAGTTTTCGAAGTAACTGCGGGTACGCACGTAGGCACCGTTGAACAGTTGCTTGTTAGTCCACTCGAAGTCCAGCAACAGGGTCAGCGCCTGGCGCACGCGCACATCCTGGAACACCGGACGACGCAGGTTGAACACGAAGCCTTGCATGCCGGTGGGGTTGCCGTTGGGGATTTCTTCCTTGATCAGCCGCCCTTCGGTCACCGCCGGAATGTTGTAGGCCTTGGCCCAGTTTTTCGCGGATATTTCCAGCCAGTAGTCGAACTGACCGGCCTTGAGTGCTTCCAGTGCAACGGTGTTGTCGCGGTAATAGTCAGTGGTCATCACGTCGAAGTTGTAGAACCCGCGATTGACCGGCAGGTCCTTGCCCCAGTAATCCTTGACCCGTTCATATCGCACGGAGCGCCCGGCTTTCACTTCGGTGACTTTGTACGGGCCGCTGCCCAGCGGTAGTTCCAGGTTGCCCTTATTGAAGTCACGGGTGGCCCACCAATGTTTGGGCAGCACCGGCAACTGGCAGAGGATCATTGGCAATTCGCGGTTGTTGTTGTGCTTGAACTTGAACAGCACTTTGAGCGGGTCTTCGGCGATCGCTTCCTCCACGTCGCTGTAATAGCCGTGGTAGAGCGGGGCACCTTCCTTGATCAGGGTCTGGAAGCTGAACACCACGTCTTCGGCGCGCACAGGGTGGCCGTCGTGGAAACGTGCTTCGGGGCGCAGATAGAAGCGCACCCAGGTGTTGTCCGGGGCTTTTTCGATTTTGCCTGCGATCAAGCCATATTGAGTGAACGGCTCATCGAGACCCTGTTTGGCCAGGGTGTCGTAGATCATGCTGATGTCGTCGGCCGGCACGCCTTTGCTGATGAACGGATTGAGGCTGTCGAAGCCACCGAACCCGGCCTGACGGAAGATTCCGCCCTTCGGCGCGTCGGGGTTTACGTAATCGAAGTGCTTGAAGTCGGCCGGGTATTTCGGCGGCTCGTTGTACAGGGTCAAGGCGTGTTGCGGGGCGGCGCAGGCCAGCCCGGCGAACAACAGACCGCTGGCCTGCAAGAGCAGGGCGCGTAAGGGAGTCATTGATCTTTCTCCGAAGATTTCAGCCACCACGCGCTCAGGCCCAGGGTATAGGGCGGCGTGGTGACGAAGGCGAACCGGTTGCGGTAGGCCAAACGGTGATAATTGAGGTACCAGTTGGGAATGATGTAGTGCTGCCATAGCAGCACCCGGTCGAGCGCCTTGCCGGCGGCGACTTGTTCATCCCGGGTCTGGGCGCCGAGCAGTTGTTCGAGCAAATGGTCGACCACCGGGTCGGCGATGCCTGCGTAGTTCTTGCTGCCCTTGATCCCGACCTGGCTGGAGTGGAAGTACTGCCATTGCTCCAGGCCCGGGCTGAGGGTCTGGTTGAGGGTCATCAGGATCATGTCGAAATCGAATTGATCGAGGCGCTGTTTGTACTGGGCGCGATCGACCGTGCGCAGCCGTGCGTCGATACCGATGCTGGCGAGGTTCTCGACGTAAGGCTGAAGGATCCGCTCCAGGTTCGGGTTGACCAGCAGGATCTCGAAGCGTAGCGGTTGGCCGATGCTGTTCTGCAGCCGCTGGCCATTGAGCTTCCAGCCGGCTTCGGCGAGCAGGCCCAAGGCCTTGCGCATGGTTTCGCGCGGAATGCCGCGGCCTTCAGTCTGCGGCAGGCTGAACGGCTCGGTGAGCAGCTTGGCGGGCAACTGATCGCGATAGGGCTTGAGCAACAGCCACTCGTGGCCGACCGGCAGTCCCGTGGCAGAGAACTCGCTGTTGGGGTAGTAACTCATGGCGCGTGTGTAGGCGCCACTGAACAGCGTGCGGTTGGTCCACTCGAAATCGAACATCAGCCCCAGCGCTTCACGGACCTTGATCTGGGCGAAGGTCGACCGCCGAGTGTTCATGAACAGGCCCTGGCTCTGGGTCGGGATCTGGTGCGGGATCTGCGCCTTGATCACCTCGCCACGGCGCACGGCCGGGAAGTCGTAGCCGTTGTCCCAGTTTTTCGCCTGATGCTCGATGTAGATGTCGAACTCGCCGGCCTTGAACGCTTCGAAGGCCACGTCGCTGTCACGGTAGAACTCGACTTCCATGCGATCGACGTTGTATTTGCCGCGATTGACTGGCAGGTCCTTGCCCCAGTAATCCTTGACCCGTTCGAAGACGATCTGCCGCCCAGGGGTTACCGAAGTGATGCGATAGGGCCCGCTGCCCAATGGCGGCTCGAAGGTGGTGGCCTTGAAGTCGCGATCTTTCCAGTAATGCTGGGGCAACACCGGCAACTCGCCCAGGCGCAGGATCAGCAACGGATTGCCGGAGCGCTTGAAGACGAAGCGAATGCGCCGCGGGTTGAGGATGTCGACCCGCGACACTTCCTGGAGGTTGGTGCGGTATTGCGGATGACCTTCCTTGAGCAGCAGACGATAAGAAAACGCGACATCGTAAGCGGTGATCGGCGTGCCATCGTGGAAGCGCGCTTCGGGGCGCAGGTTGAACACCACCCAACTGCGGTCCTCGCTGTATTCCACCGATTGGGCGATCAGGCCATAACTGGACGTTGGCTCATCGCCCGACGGCGCGTACTGACCGGTGCCGACCATCAGTGGTTCGTTGAGTTCGTTGATGCCGTATTGCAGGAAGTTGGCCGTGGAAACCGGGCTCGAACCTTTGAAGGTGTAAGGGTTGAGCGTATCGAAGGTGCCAAACGCCATCACCCGCAACGTACCGCCCTTGGGCGCTTGCGGGTTGACCCAGTCGAAGTGGGTAAATCTGGCCGGGTACTTGAGCGTGCCGAACTGCGCATAACCGTGGCTTTCGCTGATCGTCGCGCTTGCGGGGGAGCTCAAGGCCAGGCTGATCAGGAGCAGGAGGAGGGGACGCTTCAAGTCAGAGATCCGATCCAGGCGGCTTGGGCTTTGTGGGCCGTACAGTAACAGCTTGTATCGACAGGAAAAAGACGGGGCTTAATGTGCGATTAATTGTTAGGGGATTGGCCTGCAAGCGCGATACCTGCGGCGAGGGGGCTTGCCCCCGTTCGGCTGCGAAGCAGTCGTGAAACCGGTGCGCGCTGTCTGTCAGAAGAAACCCGTTGCAGGTTGAGGGGGCTGCTTCGCATCCCAACGGGGGCAAGCCCCCTCGCCACAGCAAGCCCCCTCGCCACAAAAGCCCCTGGGCAGGGCGTGCTGTTTAATGCGGGGAAGAAACCGTCAGCATCTGACCCGGTTTCAGCGCCTGGCCTACCCGAGGGTTCCAGCGCTTGAGGTGTTGCATTTCGACATTGAAACGTTTGGCAACCATGTACAACGAGTCGCCTTGCTGGACCTTGTACTGGGTCTGCGGCTTCTGTTTGTCCGACTTGCCGCTGGTTTTGCTGTTCGCCGCCACGACAGTGTTGATGCGACCGCTGCTGCGCTTGGTGGTGTCCTGCATCACAAGGGTCTGGCCGACCTTGAGGTTCTTGCCGTTCAGCTTGTTCCAGCGTTGCAGGTCCTTGACGTCGACCTTGTTGGCCCTGGCAATGGAGGCCAGATTTTCTCCGCGCTTGACCCGGTAGGCGCGCTTGATGCTGGCGATTTCGCTGTCGTCGGCACCTTCGAACACCGGCTTGAGCGGCCGCTGGCTGATCAGCTCTTCAGGACGCATGGTCGACAGGCTGGCAGTCAGCAGTTGCGCCTTGGACGTCGGCACCAGCAGATGCTGGGGGCCGTCGATGGTAGTGCGTTGCTTGAAGGCCGGGTTGAGCTGGAACAGTTCGTCTTCGTCGATGTTGGCCACCGCGGCAACCTTGGACAGGTCCATGCGCTGGTTGATTTCGACGACCTGGAAGTACGGTTCGTTGGCGATCGACTTGAGGTTCACGCCATAGGCATCGGGCGCCAACACCACTTGCGACAGCGCCAGCAGCTTCGGCACATAGGCCTGGGTTTCCGCTGGCAGCGGCAGGTTCCAATAATCGGTTGGAAGACCGAGCTTCTCGTTGCGCTCGATGGCCCGGCTGACCGTGCCTTCGCCGGCGTTGTAGGCCGCCAGGGCCAGTAGCCAGTCACCGTTGAACATGTCGTGCAGGCGGGTCAGGTAATCCATGGCCGCGGTGGTCGAGGCGGTGATATCGCGACGGCCATCATAGAAACGGGTTTGACGCAGGTTGAAGTAACGCCCGGTGGAAGGAATGAATTGCCAAAGACCCACCGCGTCGGCCCGGGAATAGGCCATCGGGTTGTAGGCGCTTTCAATGACTGGCAACAGCGCCAGTTCCAGCGGCATGTTGCGTTCTTCAAGGCGTTCGACGATGTAGTGAATGTAGAGGCTGCCGCGTTCGCCGGCGTTTTCGAGGAAGGACGGGTTACTGGCGAACCACAGGCGCTGCTGCTCGATGCGCGGGTTGACGCCCAGGTTGTCCTGCAACTGGAAGCCCTGGCGCATGCGCTCCCAGACGTCCTGGGGAACTTGCGGTGTTGGTTTTTCGCTGAGCCAGATTGGTTTTTGCTTGGCTCGCGCGGCGATATTCGGTGTGTGTGTCGCGTCAGTCTGCGGCACATGGCTTGAACAGCCCGCCAAAGTGGCGGACACAGCCACCGCGATGGCTTGAGCCAAGCGGGTCAATGCGTCTGAATTGGTGGCTTTACGAATAGGTGACGACATTGGCTGGAAGTAAGTTCCGGGCGAAAATGTCGGGCGATTCTAGAAAGCACACCCCCTGCGGTCAACCATTCAGAATTTTTGTACCATTGCGCAGGCAGCTTAGAACGTATCTTTCCAAGCCCGCAATGCAGCAAAGACCGCACTCGGCGCCCGGTTTTCGGTTCCATTCCGTTCGTCCACTTTTTCTTTAACGGATGTTTCGCCGGTACGCAAAAACGGATTGGTGAGCTTTTCCAGCGCCAGGGTCGAAGGCAGCGTCATGATTCCGGCTTCCCGTTGACGGGTGACTTTGGCCAGTCGTTCGAGGGTGTCGGGATTGCCCGGTTCGACCGCCACGGCAAACTTCAGATTGCTCAGGGTGTACTCGTGGGTGCAGTAGACCAGCGTGTCTTCGGGAAGCGCCGCGAGGCGGCTCAGCGAGTGATGCATTTGCTCGGGCGTGCCTTCGAACAAGCGTCCGCAACCGGCAGCGAACAGGGTGTCGCCGCAAAACAAATGACCACGGTGGTAATAGGCGATATGCCCCAGGGTATGGCCCGGTACTGTGATGACATCGAGGTCCCAGCCCAGCACGTTGATCCGGTCGCTGTCCTTGAGGGCCACGTCCCGTGCCGGGATGGTCTCGCTGGCCGGGCCATAGACGGTTGCGTCTGTCGCTTTTTTCAGCCGCTCGACGCCGCCGACATGGTCATGATGGTGATGAGTGATCAGAATATCGCTTAACACCCAACCCGGGTGCGCCGCGAGCCACGCCTCTACGGGCGCGGCATCGCCCGGATCGACTACGGCGCAGCGCTGGGTGCTGTGGTCTTGTAACAACCAGATGTAGTTGTCGGTGAAGGCGGGCAGGGCACTGATCTGTATCATCGTCGGATTCGCCAAGCGGAAAACATTGGCGCATCTTAGAGCTTCCTGGCGCGTTGGAGAATGCAATGACCGATAAAGCGTTCGCTCAGGCTGATCCTGACTGGCTGGCATTGATCAGTGCGGCTCGTGACTGGCTGTCCGGTCCCATCGGGCAATTTTTGCTGGACGAAGAACGACGCATGCTCGAAGACGAGTTGGGGCGCTTCTTCGGCGGCTATCTGGTGCATTACGGTCCCTCGGCACAGACGCCACCGTCGGCGCCGCAGGTGCAGCGCAATGTGCGACTCGGCGCGCCGTTGCCGGGGGTCGAGATCGTCTGCGAAGAGCAGGCCTGGCCCTTGAGCGAGCATGCCGCCGATGTGGTGGTGTTGCAGCATGGGCTGGATTTCTGCCTGTCGCCCCACGGCTTGTTGCGCGAAGCGGCGAGCAGCGTGCGCCCCGGCGGGCATCTGCTGATTATCGGGATCAACCCCTGGAGCAGTTGGGGCCTGCGTCATGTGTTCGCCCATGACGCCTTGCGCAAGGCGCGCTGCATTTCGCCGTCGCGGGTCAGCGACTGGCTGAACCTGCTGGGCTTCGCGCTGGAGAAACGCCGCTTCGGGTGCTATCGTCCGCCGCTTGCGTCACCTGCCTGGCAAGCTCGTCTGGCCGGTTGGGAGCGCAAGGCCGGTGACTGGCAATTGTCGGGTGGCGGCTTCTATTTATTAGTCGCGCGCAAGATCGTGGTGGGGCTGCGGCCGGTGCGCCAGGTACGGCGCGAACCGATGGGCAAACTGATTCCGTTGCCGATGGCCAAGGTCAATCGTCGTCACATCGAACCGTAATACACTTTTTTATATTCCCGGCCGGGTATGCCCCGGCCTCGGGCATCGTCGGTCACCGATCGGCGAGCCAGCGCATTTTCTGGATAGATTGGCATGAGCGATAGCGTAGAACTCTTCACCGATGGCGCCTGCAAGGGCAATCCTGGCCCAGGCGGCTGGGGCGCGTTGCTGGTGTGCAAGGGCGTCGAAAAAGAACTCTGGGGCGGCGAAGCCAACACCACCAACAACCGCATGGAGCTGATGGGGGCGATCCGTGGCCTGGAAGAGCTCAAGCGTTCTTGCGACGTGCTGCTGGTGACCGACTCCCAGTACGTGATGAAAGGCATCAACGAGTGGATGGCCAACTGGAAGAAACGCGGCTGGAAAACCGCCGCGAAGGAACCAGTGAAAAACGCCGACCTGTGGAAACTGCTCGACGAGCAGGTCAACCGCCACAACGTCACCTGGAAATGGGTGCGCGGGCACATCGGCCATCATGGCAACGAACGGGCCGACCAACTGGCCAACCGTGGCGTGGATGAAGTGCGCGGGTACAAGCAGGCTTGATTCCGGCGTAACGCGGTCTATCTGAAAGACCCACGCGAGCGTGTTAACATCGCCGCTTTTGCACGATTGACCCGTTGAGAGCTGAGCACTGATGGCCACCAGATCCGTTGTACTCGATACCGAAACCACCGGCATGCCGGTGACCGACGGCCACCGGATTATCGAAATCGGTTGTGTCGAGTTGCTCGGTCGGCGCCTGACCGGCCGGCATTTTCACGTTTACCTGCAACCGGATCGCGAGAGTGATGAAGGCGCCATTGGCGTCCACGGCATCACTAACGAATTTCTGGTGGGCAAGCCGCGTTTCACTGAAGTGGCCGATGAATTTTTCGAGTTCATCAAGGGCGCACAGCTGATCATCCATAACGCGGCGTTCGACGTTGGCTTCATCAACAACGAATTTGCCTTGATGGGCCAGCACGATCGCGCGGACATCACACAGCACTGCACGATCCTCGACACCCTGATAATGGCCCGGGAACGTCACCCGGGGCAGCGCAACAGCCTCGACGCCTTGTGCAAACGCTATGGCGTCGACAACTCCGGCCGTGAACTGCACGGCGCCTTGCTCGACTCCGAGATTCTCGCCGACGTTTACCTGACCATGACCGGCGGCCAGACCAGCCTGTCGCTGGCCGGTAACGCGTCCGATGGCAACGGTTCGGGCGAAGGTGCCGATAATTCCGCCACGGAAATCCGTCGTCTGCCGGCCGATCGTCAGCCGACCCGGATCATCCGCGCCAGTGAAGAGGATCTGGCTCAGCACGTTGCGCGCCTGGAAGCCATTGCCAAATCCGCCGGCGCGCCGTCGCTGTGGCAGCAATTGGCCGAGGCCAAGGCTCAGGCGTAATTCATCGCGCGTTCCCTGTAGCAGCCTTCGGCAGCTGCTACGGGTGGAGTGTCCGAACCGCTGCCCTTGCCACAAAAGAGTGCGTCAGCCGACCCGCCACGGGGCATCCCCCTCGCCACATGCGCTCCAACCCTCTACCCTGAGGTGATTGGCAGGCCACGATCTGCCGCTTCAGGACGCCGAGCCTCATGTATAAAGATTTGAAATTCCCGGTCCTGATCGTCCACCGCGACATCAAGGCCGACACCGTTGCCGGTGATCGTGTGCGTGGCATTGCCCGGGAGCTGGAGCAGGAAGGTTTCAGTATCGTTTCAGCGGTCGATTACACCGAGGGGCGTCTGGTCGCCTCGACCCATCACGGCCTTGCCTGCATGTTGATTGCCGCTGAAGACGCCAGCACCCACGCGCATCTTCTGCACAACATGGCCGAACTGATCCGCCTGGCGCGGGTTCGGGCGCCGGACCTGCCGATCTTCGCCCTGGGTGAACAGGTCACCCTGGAAAACGCCCCGGCTGACGCCATGGCCGAGCTCAATCAGCTGCGCGGCATTCTCTATTTGTTCGAAGACACCGTGCCATTCCTTGCCCGTCAGGTTGCCCGTGCGGCGCGCAAGTACCTGGACGGCCTGTTGCCGCCGTTCTTCAAGGCGCTGGTGCAGCACACCGCCGACTCCAATTATTCCTGGCACACGCCGGGGCACGGCGGCGGTGTGGCGTATCACAAAAGCCCGGTGGGGCAGGCGTTTCACCAGTTTTTCGGGGAAAACACCCTGCGTTCGGACTTATCGGTGTCGGTGCCGGAACTCGGTTCGCTGCTCGATCACACTGGCCCGCTGGCTGAGGCGGAAGCGCGAGCGGCTCGCAACTTCGGTGCCGATCACACCTTTTTCGTGATCAATGGCACCTCGACAGCCAACAAGATCGTCTGGCATTCCATGGTGGCACGCGATGATCTGGTGCTGGTGGATCGCAACTGCCACAAATCGGTGTTACACGCGATCATCATGACCGGCGCGATTCCGCTGTACCTGTGCCCGGAGCGCAATGAGCTGGGGATCATTGGCCCGATTCCGTTGAGTGAGTTCAGCCGCGAATCAATCCAGGCCAAGATCGACGCGAGCCCGCTGACCCAGGGCCGCGAGCCCAAGGTCAAGTTGGCGGTGGTGACCAACTCGACTTATGACGGCCTCTGTTACAACGCCGAACTGATCAAACAGAGCCTGGGCAACAGCGTCGAGGTGCTGCATTTCGACGAGGCCTGGTTCGCCTACGCGGCATTCCACGAGTTCTTCGCCGGCCGTTATGGCATGGGCACGTCCCGCAGCGAAGACAGCCCCTTGGTGTTCACCACTCACTCCACACACAAACTGCTGGCGGCGTTCAGCCAGGCGTCGATGATTCACGTTCAGGACGGCGGTGCACGGCAGCTGGATCGCGATCGTTTCAACGAAGCGTTCATGATGCACATCTCGACCTCGCCGCAGTACAGCATCATCGCCTCGCTGGACGTGGCCTCGGCGATGATGGAAGGGCCGGCCGGTCGTTCGCTGCTACAGGAAATGTTCGACGAAGCGCTGAGTTTTCGCCGGGCGCTGGCCAATCTGCGCCAGCATATCGCCGCCGATGACTGGTGGTTTTCCATCTGGCAGCCGCCCTCGGTCGAAGCCATCGAGCAAGTGGCCGCCGAAGACTGGCTGCTGCAACCCGACGCCGATTGGCACGGCTTTGGCGGCGTGACCGACGACTATGTGCTGCTCGACCCAATCAAGGTCACGCTGGTGATGCCGGGGCTGACGGCGGGCGGCGCGCTGAGTGCGCGCGGGATTCCGGCGGCGGTAGTCAGCAAGTTCCTCTGGGAGCGTGGGCTGGTCGTGGAAAAGACCGGGCTGTATTCATTCCTGGTGCTGTTCTCGATGGGCATTACCAAGGGCAAATGGAGCACGCTGCTGACCGAATTGCTGGAGTTCAAGCGCAGTTACGACGCCAACGTCAGCCTGGCCACCTGCCTGCCGTGCGTGGCGCAACAGAACATGGCCCGATATCAAGGCATGGGGTTGCGCGATCTGTGCGATCAATTGCACGCCTGTTATCGCAGCAACGCCACGGCTAAACACCTCAAACGCATGTACACGGTGTTGCCGGAAGTCGCGATGAAGCCAGCGGACGCCTATGATCAATTGGTACGCGGGGAAGTGGAGGCCGTTTCGATCGATGCCCTGGACGGGCGGATCGCGGCAGTGATGCTGGTGCCATACCCGCCAGGGATCCCGTTGATCATGCCCGGTGAGCGTTTCACCGAGTCGACCCGCTCGATCATCGATTACCTGAAGTTTGCCCGGGCGTTCGACAGCAGCTTCCCCGGGTTTGTCGCCGATGTGCATGGCTTGCAACATGAAGACGAGGGCAATGGACGGCACTACACCGTCGATTGCATCAAGGAATGAGGACCTTTGCGAGTATGCAGCCTGTCATGAATCCCAAATACCCGGGCCTCTCGGTGCGTGTCGCCGATGAGGGTTTTGCGGCTTATATCTGGGGCAGTGATTTCAGTTTTGAAGTCGCCGCCTATGGCGCAGCAGAAATCGGCAGGCCGGTGGCGCAGTGGCCGGTGACGCCAATCACCCCGTATCGCAAGTGCTACGGCATCGATCCCGAAGAGTTCAGCAGTTTTCGCGATGCCGCCGACAGTGCGATTTTCATGGCTTATCTGGATGATGAGCCGGTGGGCCACCTGGTGGTCAGCACCAACTGGAACGGTTTCGCCCATATCGATGAATTGGCGGTGCATGCACCGGCGCGTCGCCATGGCGTGGCCAAGGCGTTGCTGGACGTAGCGCAGTTCTGGAGCCGCAAGAAAAAGCTGCCGGGCATCATGCTGGAAACCCAGAACAATAATCTTGGGGCCTGCCGGCTGTATGAACGCTGTGGCTACGTGGTTGGCGGGATCGATCATCTGCGCTATCGCGGGATCGACCCGAACACCGCCGAAGTCGCATTGTTCTGGTATCGATTGTTCGATAACCCGCTGGAAAAACCGATCAGCTCGCCAGCATCGCCACGGCTTGTTCCGTGATGATGTCCAGCAGCGTCTGAACCGCTGGAGAGGGCTCGGCGTTTTTCAGGCGCAAGGCATAGACGCTGACCGGCACCGCAGGCGCCAGCGGGCAGGCATCGAGCCCGGCCGATTTGGCGCCGAGGGCGGTAAACGGATCGACAATCGCCAGGCCTTCACCGGCCTCGACCATGCTGCGCATCATTTGATGCGTCTGCACCCGGGTCTGGATGACCGGGGCAGGGCGCAGCGCATGCAGCTTGTTGTCCAGCGCCGGGCTGAGCGGGTCGTGACCTTCCAGGCCAACCATTGACTGGCCGGCCAGGTCTTGCAGCGAGATGTACTTTTGTTTCGGTTGCAGCCAGCCATGGGGTGCCAATAGCTGGAGCTTGCCCTGGGCGATGACCTGGCAATCGATATCGGCGTGGTCCGGGTCGTGCAGGCTCAGGCCCAGATCGCTTTCGCGCAGCAGCAGGCTTCTGACAATCTCGCGGGTCGGTTGGCTCAGGAGGGTGCAAGGTGCATCGGGGAGGCGTCGGCGCAGCGCCGCGATGCTCTGCGGCAACAGTTGTTGCGCCAGCGGCGGGGTGCAGATGATTCGCAGGGGCGGGGCCAGATATTGCTTGAGGCTGCTGGCCAGTCGCTGGACCGGCTCAAGGGCCTCGTAGACGCGGGCGATCTCGACCTGCAACTCCCGCGCCTCGCGCGTGGCTTGCAGACGGCCACGCACGCTGGCAAACAGCATGAAACCCAACTGATCCTCGGCATCGCGCAGCGTGCGTTCAACCTCGGTCACGGGCAACTGCAACCATTCGGCGGCGGTGCCCAGGTGACCGGTCTGCAGGAGCGCCTGGATCACTTCGATATGACGTAAACGCATGCGTGAAGTCCATGTTCAGCAGGTGAGGGAGTCAGTGACTGAATCCTAACTCAAGTGCGCGCATATGACTTCTGCTCATAACAGCGGGTTATGAAGCGACGTTCGTTTCAGGTTCGCGAATGAGGGTGACACCGGTTTGCACCAGCACAAACGCGTTGTCGTCGAGTTTGTTGACCCGATCGCCAATGGCCAGTTTATAGGTGGTGACAGGCGCAGAGCCGGCGAGGCCGTCGTGCGACAGGGTGGATTCCTGGAACTCATGCACGGAATAAACACGGCCTTCCGCGTCTCTTGCATGGAACTGACCGACGAGTACTGCTGCCATCTGCTTAGAACCTCTGGAGATAAATCACTCAATTTGCGGTTCTGTAGACCGTGGTTGGGCGAGGTAAGTTTTCCTACAGGAAAAAAATAGTCAGGGGCGGCGATTTTCCGTCGCCCGCTGGTTGAATCGTCATTTGATCATCTATAACTAGAAGCTCTTTCCATCGAACAGTCGAGTATCTTCCATGAGCAACGTCTACGAGATCGCCGTTCTGGTCGGCAGCCTGAGAAAAGCATCGATCAACCGCAAGGTCGCGCTGGCGCTGGCCGAGCTGGCGCCTGCCAATCTGAAGCTGACGATCGTCGAAATCGGCGATTTGCCGCTGTACAACGAAGACATCGATGGCGATTCACCGCCGGCAGCCTACAGCACTTTCCGACAACAGGTGCGTTCATCCGACGCGGTGCTGTTCGTGACCCCGGAATACAACCGTTCGGTGCCGGCGCCGTTGAAGAATGCGATTGACGTCGGTTCGCGTCCCTATGGCCAGAGTGTCTGGGACGGCAAGCCGGGTGCGGTGATCAGCGCTTCACCGGGCGCCGTCGGCGGATTTGGCGCCAACCACAATGTGCGCCAGTCGATGGTGTTTCTCAATGTACCGTGCATGCAGCAGCCGGAAGCTTATCTGGGCGGCGCGGGTTCAGCGTTCGACGAGGCGGGCAAGTTGTCGGAGTCGCTCAAGCCGTTCCTGCAGAAATTCATCAATGCGTATGCGCAGTGGGTCGAGCAGCATAAAAAGCCATGACCGCTTCCTTTTAGCTCGTAGCGGCTGCCTCGCAGGCTCGGCAGCTGCTACATCAGGCATTTCATCCCACCTTCACTTTACGGCCTATTCAAACCTCCCTATATTCCGCGCTTCGTTTTTCCGTCGGGCTGGAACCGGGTTTATATGCTCATCGCATCGTTGATTTTTTTGCTGACCATCACCCTGGTGATCTGGCAACCCAAAGGCCTGGGCGTCGGCTGGAGTGCAGTATTCGGCGCGGTACTGGCGCTGCTGTCCGGGGTGGTGCACCTGAGCGATATTCCGCTGGTATGGCAGATCATCTGGAATGCCACCGGCACCTTCGTTGCGCTGATTATCATCAGCCTGCTGCTGGATGAGGCGGGGTTCTTTGCCTGGGCCGCGTTGCATGTGGCTCGTTGGGGGCGGGGCAGCGGGCGCAAGCTTTTTGCTTATATGGTGCTGCTCGGCGCACTGGTGTCGGCGTTGTTCGCCAATGACGGCGCGGCGCTGATTCTCACGCCGATCGTGATTTCCATGCTGCTGGCGCTGCGTTTTTCCCCGGCGGCGACACTGGCGTTCGTGATGGGCGCCGGTTTCATCGCCGACACCGCGAGCCTGCCGCTGGTGGTGTCGAACCTGGTGAACATCGTTTCCGCGGACTTCTTCAAGATCAGTTTCAACCGCTACGCTGCGGTGATGATTCCGGTCAATCTGGTAAGCGTGGCGGCGACCCTGGCGATGTTGATGGTGTTTTTCCGTCGCGACATCCCCCGTGATTACCATCCCGAGCAATTGGCAGACCCGGCCACCGCGATTCACGACACCGCGACGTTTTATGCCGGTTGGGTCGTGCTGGTGATTCTGCTGCTCGGCTGCTTTGCCCTCGAGCCGCTGGGCATTCCGATCAGCGCGATTTCCGCGGTGTGCGCCGCGTTACTGCTGGCCATTGCCGCCCGTGGCCACAAGATTTCCACGCGCAAAGTCATGAAAGAAGCGCCGTGGCAGATCGTGATTTTTTCCTTAGGCATGTACCTGGTGGTGTATGGCCTGCGCAACGCCGGGCTCACCGGGTACCTGGCTGGTTGGCTGGACGGTTTTGCCGGTTACGGCGTGTGGGGCGCGGCCATGGGCACCGGGGTGCTGACGGCGTTGCTGTCATCGGTGATGAACAATCTGCCGACCGTGCTGATCGGCTTGCTCTCGATCGATGCCAGTCAGGCGACCGGCGTGGCGAAAGAGGCGATGATCTACGCCAACGTCATCGGCAGCGACCTGGGGCCGAAAATCACCCCGATCGGCAGTCTGGCGACCTTGCTGTGGCTGCATGTGCTGCAGCGCAAGAATATCCGGATTGGCTGGGGCTACTACTTCAAGGTCGGGGTTGTGCTGACGGTGCCGGTGTTGTTGGTGACGTTGGCGGCCTTGGCGTTGCGGTTATCCATTTAGACCGGGCGGACACTGCAAGCGCTCAACCACTGCCCGGCACATTCGGCCAAAGATCGGACACCAGAAACAGCCGCTCGGCCTCTTCCCAATCCCCTTTGGCATTCTCTGTCAGCCGCACCATCAATTGGGCGGGTGCCAGCGGGTCCAGATCGCTCAGCCACGTGTCCAGCTGTTCAGCGCTCCAGGTCTGCTCCTTGGGATAGTGCGCCGGCGCCAGCCAGGCGTGGCGGGGCAGAGGTTGCCAGCGACCGAACGGACGCTGCACGACAAACTCCGCCCAGTCCTTCTGGTGCAGCCAGCTACCGCGCAGATGCTGAGGGTGTGCGCCACTCGGTGGTTCGGCCTGCCCTGGCCACGGATAGAGCAGATAACCGCCCAGCCATAGATGCGCGCTGAACTGCTGGATATCCAGCGACGCCAGCACCTCACGGCTCTCCGCCCGCGCGGAAATCGGTAATTGATGCCGGCTCAGGTGTTCCAGTTTGCGGTCCAGCCGATCATGACAACCCGGTCCGAGCCACTGCGCGGCGTCATGGCCGTCACCGTTCTGCGGGCCGAGGTAGAGCTTGATCGCCAGTTCCAGATGATGCACGCCATCGCGATCGCGCAGCAGCATGTCCAGTTCACCCAAGGTGTGGCCTTCACGGCGGATCGGCATGTTGGCGGCGATCAGCTCGATCCCCGGCGCGTGCCGCACGGCGTACTGCCACAGCCGTTCGTAGTACAAACCCAGGCGCCGGGTCCTGGCCTGGGCCAGCCAGTGCAGCAAATCGTAACTGTCACGATCCAGTTGCCTGAGCCAGTGTTCCAGGCGCTCCGGCGCCTGCACCCAATCACTGCCGGCCAGGGGGTGACGCTGCGGCCACGGGGTGGCGTCGAGCATCGGCGGCGCGAGGATGACCCAAGCCAGGTCGCGCACTTCAGGGTGGCGCAACTGGTGAGGTAACTGGAGCAAGTCTGGAAATAGGATCATCTTGCGAGCATAGCCCGAAACTAGAGCACACCGTTGTAGCTGAAAGGGTTTTGTCTACGCCGCGCTTTCGCCCATAATCGTGTTTTTCGCCGCCACACGCGTTAGGGGCCTCATGGAGCAATTTCGTAATATCGGCATCATCGGTCGCCTGGGCAGTTCTCAGGTGCTGGATACCGTCCGCCGACTGAAACGGTTTCTGCTCGATCGTCACCTGCACGTGATCCTCGAAGACACCATCGCCGAAGTCCTGCCAGGCCATGGCCTGCAAACTTCGTCGCGCAAGATGCTCGGTGAAGTCTGTGACATGGTGATTGTGGTCGGTGGTGACGGCAGCCTGCTGGGCGCTGCCCGGGCGCTGGCCCGGCACAACATCCCGGTGCTCGGCATCAACCGTGGCAGCCTGGGATTCCTCACCGATATTCGCCCCGATGAGCTGGAAGTCAAAGTCGCCGAAGTGCTCGACGGCCATTACCTGGTGGAAAACCGTTTCCTGTTGCAAGCCGAAGTCCGGCGCCACGCCGAGGCCATCGGCCAGGGCGATGCGCTGAACGATGTAGTGCTGCACCCCGGCAAGTCGACGCGGATGATCGAGTTCGAGCTGTACATCGACGGCCAGTTCGTTTGCAGCCAGAAGGCCGACGGCCTGATCGTTGCCACGCCGACCGGTTCGACCGCCTACGCGATGTCTGCGGGCGGCCCGATCATGCATCCCAAGCTCGACGCTATTGTGATTGTGCCGATGTACCCCCATACCTTGTCGGGTAGGCCGATTGTGGTCGATGGCAACAGTGAGCTGAAAATCGTCGTGTCCAAAGATATGCAGATTTACCCGCAAGTCTCCTGTGACGGGCAGAACCACTTCACCTGCGCGCCCGGTGACACCATCACCATCAGCAAGAAAGCGCAGAAGCTGCGGCTGATTCACCCACTCGACCACAACTACTACGAAGTCTGCCGGACCAAGCTCGGCTGGGGCAGCAAGTTGGGTGGTGGAGGCGACTGATGCTCGATCCCGCGCGTAGCTACGACCTGATCGGTGACGTGCACGGTTGCGCTCTGACCCTTGAGCACTTGCTCGACCGGCTCGGTTACCACAAACAGGCAGGTGTCTGGCGGCATCCGTCGCGCATGGCGGTGTTCCTCGGCGACATCATCGACCGCGGCCCGCGGATTCGCGAGGCGCTGCACATCGTCCACGACATGGTCGAGGCCGGCCAGGCGCTGTGCATCATGGGCAACCATGAATTCAACGCCCTCGGCTGGAGCACGCCGGCGCTGCCGGGCAGCGGCAAACAGTTCGTGCGCGAGCACACCCCGCGCCACGCCCGACTGCTTCAGGAAACCCTGACCCAGTTCGAAGATCACCCCCAGGATTGGCACGACTTCCTGCAATGGTTCTACAAGCTGCCATTGTTCGTCGATGCCGAGCGTTTCCGCGTGGTGCACGCCTGTTGGGATGCCAGCCTGATCGAGCCGTTGCGCGGGTTGTTCCCCGACGGTTGCATCGACGAACACTTCCTCCAGGCCTCCGCGGTGCCGGGCAGTTTCGCCTGCACCGTGTTCGATCGTCTGCTGCGCGGCACCGACATGCGCTTGCCCCACGGCTTGACCATGACCAGCGGCGACGGCCTGACGCGCTCGTTCTTCCGCACTAAATTCTGGGAAGACGACCCGCAAACCTACGGAGACATCGTGTTCCAGCCCGACGCCTTGCCCGAGCCGGTGGCCCGCACGCCGCTGTCGTCCAGCGAAAAAGACAACTTGCTGCGCTACGGCATCGATGAGCCAATGCTGTTCGTCGGCCACTACTGGCGCAGCGGCAAACCGGCGCCGATCCGCCCGAACCTGGCGTGCCTGGATTACAGCGCGGTGCTCTACGGCAAACTGGTCGCTTATCGTCTGGATCAGGAAACCCGTCTCGACCCGCATAAATTTGTCTGGGTCGACGTCGAGCGGCCGGAGGTGTTGCAATGACGGCGGTGGCGGTATTGCGTCTACCACTGGCGGTAGATTTGAGCGGGTTCGTCAAACTGCTGCAGCGCATGCAAGTGCCCCATCGGGTCAGCGAAGAGGCGGGTGAGCAGGTACTGTGGGTACCGGCCAGCATCAGCGAAGACGTGCGCTCGTTGTACGAACGCTTTCCGGCCGGCGACCCCGATCAGCAACTGGATATCCCGGTGGCGCCGACCCTGCAACGTCCGGGTTTTGTCGAGCAGTTGCGACACAGCAAGGCCACGGCGTTCGTGCTGTTGCTGAGCCTGATCGTCGGCGTGGTGACGTTGCTGGGCGAAAACCTCGAGACGATGCGCTGGCTGACCTTCCTCGATTTCCGCGTGGTCGGCGAATACATCCATTTCACGCCACTGGCCGATAGCCTGGCGGCGGGGCAGTGGTGGCGTCTGGTGACGCCGATGCTGATCCATTTCGGCATCCTGCACCTGGCCATGAACGGCATGTGGTATTGGGAACTGGGGCGGCGCATCGAGTCGCGGCAGGGCAGCATCAACCTGATCGGCCTGACGTTGCTGTTCAGCCTGGTATCCAACTATGCCCAGTTCCTTTTCAGCGGCCCGACCCTGTTTGGCGGGTTGTCCGGGGTGCTGTACGGCCTGCTCGGGCATTGCTGGATCTTCCAGCTGTTGTCGCCGAACCCGGCTTATCGCCTGCCCCGAGGGGTGTTGGTGATGATGCTGGTGTGGCTGTTGCTGTGCCTGTCGGGGCTGGTCTCGATGATCGGCTTCGGCGAGATTGCCAACGCGGCCCACGTCGGCGGGTTACTCATCGGATGCTTCACCGGTTTGTTGGGCGGTTTGTACAACCGCCGTAAACTGGCCGTCTAAACAGTTATGAATAAAGAGCGCGGAGCCCTTGATGTCCTCTTTTAACGAAATGATCAAAAACATCACCCCGGATATCTACCAGAGCCTGAAACTGGCGGTGGAAATCGGCAAATGGTCCGACGGCGGTAAACTCACCGCCGAGCAGCGCGAACTGTCCCTGCAAGCGATGATCGCCTGGGAAATCCAGAACCTGCCCGAGGAAGAGCGCACCGGCTACATGGGCCCGCAGGAGTGCTCGTCGAAGTCGATCGAAGTGCCGAATATCCTGTTCAAGTCGGATGCCATCCATTGATCGAGATTGGCCGCGGTGCAATCAGCAAAATGTCGGCGCGCCTTGACGGGCCGAACGTGCAGTACGCTTTTCGTCTGGGCGACGCCGAGGTACCGGTCAATCCTTTGATCGGCACCACGGTGCGCCTGGAGTACCTGGGGGCGATCCACTGCACCCATTGCGGACGCAAGACCAAAACCAGTTTCAGCCAGGGTTACTGCTACCCGTGCATGACCAAACTGGCCCAGTGCGACATCTGCATCATGAGCCCGGAGCGTTGCCACTACGACGCAGGCACTTGCCGGGAGCCTGAGTGGGGCGAGAAGTTCTGCATGACCGACCATGTGGTTTACTTGGCCAATTCGTCGGGGATCAAGGTCGGCATTACCCGCGCCACCCAACTGCCGACCCGTTGGCTCGATCAGGGCGCCAGCCAGGCCTTGCCGATCGTGCGCGTCTCGACCCGCCAGCAGTCGGGCTTCGTCGAAGACCTGTTCCGCAGTCAGGTCGCTGACAAGACCAACTGGCGTGCTTTGCTCAAGGGCGATGCGGTGTCGGTGGACCTGGCGCAGGTTCGCGATCAGCTGTTTGAAAGCTGCGCCGAAGGTTTGCACAGTTTGCAGGAACGATTCGGCCTACAAGCAATCCAGACGATTACCGATGTCGAACCTCTGGAAATCCGCTATCCGGTCGAGCAGTACCCGGCCAAAATCGTCAGCTTCAACCTGGACAAGAACCCGATTGCCGAAGGCACACTGTTGGGGATCAAGGGTCAATACCTGATTTTCGACACCGGCGTGATCAATATTCGTAAATACACGGCCTACCAACTCGCCGTGCATCAGTAAGGACTCCAGCATGCGCACCGAACAACCGAAGATGATCTACCTGAAGGACTATCAGGCGCCTGAGTACCTGATCGACGAGACGCACCTGACCTTCGAGTTGTTCGAGGACCACAGCCTGGTCCATGCGCAACTGGTGATGCGCCGCAACCCTGAGCGTGGCCCGGGCCTGCCGCCATTGGTGCTCGACGGCCAGCAACTCGAGCTGTTGTCGGTGACCCTGGCCGACCAGGAGCTGAGCGCCGCCGACTACCAACTGACCGAGAACCATCTGACCCTGCACCCGACCGCAACAAGCTTCACGGTCGACACCAGCGTCCGGATCCACCCGGAAACCAACACCGCTCTGGAAGGCCTGTACAAATCCGGCACCATGTTCTGCACCCAGTGCGAGGCCGAAGGTTTCCGCAAGATCACCTATTACCTCGACCGCCCGGATGTGATGAGCACGTTCACCACCACGGTGGTCGCCGAGCAGCACAGCTATCCGGTGCTGCTGTCCAACGGCAACCCGATTGCCTCCGGTCCCGGTGAAGACGGCCGCCACTGGGCGACCTGGGAAGACCCATTCAAGAAGCCTGCCTACCTGTTCGCGTTGGTGGCCGGTGACTTGTGGTGTGTCGAAGACACCTTCACCACCATGACCGAGCGCTCCGTGGCGCTGCGCATTTATGTCGAGCCAGAAAACATCGACAAGTGCCAGCACGCCATGAACAGCCTGAAGAAGTCCATGCGTTGGGACGAAGAAGTCTACGGTCGCGAGTACGACCTGGACATCTTCATGATCGTTGCGGTCAACGACTTCAACATGGGCGCCATGGAAAACAAGGGCCTCAACATCTTCAATTCCAGCGCCGTGCTGGCCCGCGCCGAAACCGCTACCGACGCCGCACACCAGCGGGTCGAAGCGATCGTCGCCCACGAATACTTCCACAACTGGTCGGGCAACCGCGTGACCTGCCGCGACTGGTTCCAGCTGTCGCTCAAGGAAGGCTTCACCGTGTTCCGCGATTCGGAGTTCTCGGCCGACATGAACTCGGCCACGGTCAAGCGCATCCAGGACGTGGCGTACCTGCGCACCCACCAGTTCGCCGAAGACGCCGGCCCCATGGCCCACGCCGTGCGCCCGGACAGCTTCATCGAGATTTCCAACTTCTACACCCTGACCGTGTACGAAAAGGGTTCGGAAGTGGTCGGCATGATCCACACCTTGCTCGGGGCCGACGGTTTCCGCAAAGGCAGCGACCTGTACTTCGAGCGCCATGACGGCCAGGCCGTGACCTGCGATGACTTCATCAAGGCCATGGAAGATGCCAATGGCGTCGACCTGACCCAGTTCAAACGCTGGTACAGCCAGGCCGGCACACCGCGCCTGGCGGTGAGCGAGTCCTACGATGCCGCAGCGAAAACCTACAGCCTGACCTTCCGCCAGAGCTGCCCGCAAACCCCGGACAAGGTTGAGAAGCTGCCGTTCGTGATTCCGGTGGAGCTGGGTCTGCTTGATTCGAAAGGCGCGGCGATTGCATTGCGTCTGTCCGGTGAAGCCAGTGCTCAAGGCACTTCGCGGGTGATCTCGGTGACTGAAGCCGAGCAGACTTTCACTTTCGTCGACATTGCTGAAAAACCGCTGCCGTCGTTGCTGCGCGGCTTCTCGGCGCCGGTGAAACTGAGCTTCCCGTACGACCGCGATCAACTGATGTTCCTGATGCAGCACGACAGCGACGGTTTCAACCGTTGGGATGCCGGCCAGCAGTTGTCGGTGCAGGTGCTGCAAGAGTTGATCGCCCAGCAGCAGAAGGGCGAGGCGCTGGTGCTGGATCAGCGTCTGGTTGCAGCGCTGCGTACCGTGCTGTCCGACGAGACGCTGGATCAGGCCATGGTCGCTGAAATGCTCTCGCTGCCAAGCGAGGCGTACCTGACCGAAATCAGCGAAGTGGCTGATGTCGAAGCCATCCACACCGCTCGCGAATTTGCGCGCAAGCAACTGGCGGACACTTTGTTCGAAGCACTATGGCTGCGTTATCAGGCCAATCGCGATCTGTCGAAGAAGACTCCGTATGTGGCCGAAGCCGAACACTTCGCCCGTCGCGCCCTGCAGAACATTGCGTTGTCCTACCTGATGCTCAGCGACAAGCCAGAAGTATTGGCGGCGACCCTTGAGCAGTTCGACAGCTGTGACAACATGACCGAGCGCCTGACCGCGTTGGCCGTGTTGGTGAATTCGCCGTTCGAAGCGCAGAAAGCCAAGGCACTGGCGAGCTTCGCCGAGCACTTCAAGGACAATCCGCTGGTCATGGATCAGTGGTTCAGCGTTCAGGCCGGCAGCACGTTGCCCGGCGGTCTGGCGCGGGTCAAAGCCTTGATGCAGCACCCTGCGTTCAATATCAAGAACCCGAACAAGGTGCGGGCACTGGTCGGCGCATTTGCCGGACAGAACCTGATCAACTTCCACGCGGCGGATGGTTCCGGGTATCGGTTCCTGGCGGATCTGGTGATTGAGCTCAACGGCTTTAACCCGCAGATTGCTTCTCGCCAACTGGCGCCGCTGACCCGCTGGCGCAAGTACGACAGCGCCCGTCAGGCGTTGATGAAAGGCGAACTGGAGCGGATTCTCGCTTCGGGGCAGCTGTCCAGCGACGTGTACGAAGTGGTCAGCAAAAGCCTGGCCTGATCTGGTTGCCTGCTCTCTCAAGTGTTCACTCGGACCTTGTGGGGGCGGGCTTGCTCGCGATGGCGGCCTGATAGCCGACCGGGATTTTTGATGGAGTACATATCCATTTCTGCGGTAACGGCTACTTAGGGTTTCGCCCTTACGGCGAGGCACTTTTGGCAAACGCCCCAAAAGTACCCAAAAGGTCTCGCCCCAAGCGTCCGGCCCCTCGCTGAGGCTCGGCGTTCCTTCGCTCCGGTATCCATCTGGGGGCATCGCCCTACG
>NZ_JBXAKV010000019.1:0-118504 GCF_058798795.1 Pseudomonas sp. GW822-FHT07A10 | reverse complement strand
GAGAGGATTTCGATACGGCCAAGCTTTTCAGCGAAAAACATCTACTAAAAGCTTGACCGTGAACAGAGTATCTACAGATATCTGTGATCGCGGATATGGCGTACATCCGTAAGAGCGAGGCTTGCCCGCGAAGGCGCCCCCGAGGCCGATACAAAAACCGCCCTACTTCACCACCGTCCGCACCACCGACAACTCAGGTGCCTGCACCCGGCGCTGGCTCAAATAGCGCATGCAACTGACCCGCAAGAACGAGGCGAAATTCACCACCTCGCCGCGGTAGTCCATCACCTCTTCATACAGTTTGGCGATCAACTGATTGGTGGTCATGCCGTCGACCTCGGCGATTTCGCTGAGGATGTCCCAGAACTGGTTCTCCAGCCGCAGGGTGGTCACCACCCCGCAGATGCGCAGCGAGCGGGAGCGCGATTCGTAGAGAATCGGATCGGCCTTGACGTAGAGCTCGCACATGGGCAGGTCCCTCGTTACAGCGTGATTTTGGTGCCCAGCAACCCGAGAAAACCGGCCAGCCAGCTCGGGTGCGCCGGCCAGGCCGGGGCTGTGGCCAGATTGCCTTGAACGTGGCCTTCCGTCACCGGGATTTCGATGTACGTGCCGCCAGCCAGGCGCACTTCCGGGGCACAGGCCGGGTAGGCGCTGCACTCGCGACCTTCAAGAATGCCGGCAGCGGCCAGCAATTGCGCGCCGTGACACACGGCCGCGATCGGTTTGCCGGCCTTGTCGAACGCTTGCACCAGCGCCAGGACTTTTTCGTTCAGGCGCAGGTACTCCGGCGCACGACCGCCCGGGATCAGCAGCGCGTCGTAGTCCGCCGCATCGACCTTGGCGAAATCGAAGTTCAGGGCAAACAGATGACCGGGTTTTTCGCTGTAGGTCTGGTCGCCTTCGAAGTCATGGATCGCCGTGCGCACGGTCTGGCCGGCGGTTTTGTCCGGGCAAACGGCATGCACCGTGTGACCGACCATCAGCAGCGCCTGGAAGGGCACCATCACTTCGTAGTCTTCGACGTAATCGCCAACCAGCATCAGGATTTTTTTAGCAGCCATGGGGAGGACTCCTCTGGAAAATGCGTGGGCCTGCAGGAGTATTCAAGGTAGTCCTTATCCGGCGGGTCGGGTAATAACCAGTTACTACGGACGCAATGGTTTTTGTGGCGAGGGGGCTTGCCCCCGTTGGGTCGCGAAGCGGCCCTAATCCGGTCAACCAGGCTCTCTGGTTTTGCGACTGCTGCGCAGCCGAACGGGGCGGTGCGGCGTTCCGACAAGCCCCCTCGCCACAGGCATTACCCCCAACTGTACGCATAACTCTGCGCCTAGCTGTAACAGAGCAACGCCCCCGGTTTATGGCTAGATGATGACTCTTCCCGCCACCCTCGACTCTGGTTGCCATCATGTCCTCGCGCGAAAACACCGGCATGGCCCTCGGCCTGCTCGGCGTCGTTATCTTCAGCCTGACCCTGCCCTTCACGCGGATCGTCGTGCAGGAACTCCATCCACTGCTCAACGGCCTCGGGCGGGCGCTGTTCGCGGCGATTCCGGCAGCGCTGTTGTTGCTGTGGCGCCGGGAAAAATGGCCCACCTGGAAACAGATCAAAGGCCTGACACTGGTGATCGCCGGGGTCATCCTCGGCTTCCCGGTGCTGTCGGCCTGGGCCATGCAGACGTTGCCCGCCTCCCACGGCGCACTGGTCAACGGTTTGCAACCGCTGTGCGTGGCGCTGTATGCCGCGTGGCTGTCCCATGAGCGTCCCTCGAAAGCCTTCTGGGCCTGCGCCGCGCTGGGCAGTGCGCTGGTGCTCGGTTATGCGCTGATCAGCGGCGCCGGCAGTATTCAGGCCGGTGACTTGCTGATGCTCGGGGCGATTGCCGTGGGTGGGTTGGGCTATGCCGAAGGCGGCCGGTTGGCCAGGGAGATGGGCGGCTGGCAGGTGATCTGCTGGGCGCTGGTATTGTCGACGCCGCTGCTGATCGGGCCGGTGCTGTACCTGGGGTTGCAACATCAGGGCGAGATTTCGACCAGGACCTGGTGGGCCTTCGGTTATGTCTCGCTGTTTTCGCAGTTCATCGGCTTCTTTGCCTGGTACGCCGGGCTGGCCATGGGCGGCATCGCCCGGGTCAGTCAGATCCAGTTGCTGCAGATCTTCTTCACCATCGCGTTTTCGGCGTTGTTCTTCGGTGAGCACGTCGAGCCGATTACCTGGCTGTTTGCCACCGGGGTGATCGTGACGGTGATGCTCGGGCGCAAGACCGCAGTGCGCCCGGCGCAACCGGGCACGTTACCGGCGGGGGTTCAGCTCAAGCCTTAGCGACCAGGAACCCGTCAGCCCGCAGCAGGGTTTCCAGGCAATGTTCGCTGATGTGGTAGAAATCCTTCAGTTCCTGAATCTTCACCAACAACTGAGCCGGGTCCACCGGCTCGGCGCGTTTGACCGCCAGAATCATCTTGTTCTTGTTGGTGTGGTCCAGTGAGATGAACTCGAACACTTTGGTCTCGTAGCCGCAGGCTTCCAGGAACAACGCACGCAAACTGTCGGTGACCATTTCCGCCTGCTGGCCCAGGTGCAGGCCGTATTGCAGCATCGGCTTGAGCAGCGCCGGGCTCTGGATCTGCAGGCGGATCTGCTTGTGGCAGCACGGCGAGCACATGATGATCGAAGCGCCGGAACGAATGCCGGTGTGAATCGCATAGTCGGTGGCGATGTCGCAGGCATGCAACGCGATCATCACGTCCAGCTCGCTCGGCGCCACGCTGCGCACGTCACCGCATTTGAACACCAACCCTGGATGCTCCAGCTTCGCCGCCGCGCTGTTGCACAGTGTGACCATGTCTTCGCGCAGCTCGACGCCAGTCACCTCACCCTCGGCTTTCAGGGTGTTGCGCAGGTAGTCATGGATCGCGAACGTCAGGTAACCCTTGCCCGAGCCGAAATCCGCCACCCGCACCGGTTTGTCCAGCGCCAGCGGCGAGGAGGTCAGCGCATGGCTGAAGACTTCGATGAACTTGTTGATCTGCTTCCACTTGCGCGACATCGCCGGGATCAGCTCATGCTGGGCGTTGGTCACGCCGAGGTCTTTGAGGAACGGCCGGTTCAGGTCGAGGAAGCGGTTCTTCTCGCGGTTGTGCTCGGCGGACGGCACTTCACGCAATTGCTGAGGTTTGCTCTTGAACAGCGAAGATTTGCCCTTTTTGCTGTATTCGAGCTGGGCTTCGTCGGTCAGTGACAGTAAATGCGCATTTTTGAACGATGCCGGCAACAGCGCGGCAATGGTCGCCACACCTTCGGCAATCGGCAGGTTCTTGGTGATGTCGCGGGTCTTGTAGCGGTAGACGAAGGACAGGCACGGCTGATCCTTGACCGTCAGCTGCTTGATGATCAACCGCTGCAAGTCCGCTTCGCCACCAACGTACTTGGCCAGCACCAGTTTGATGAAGGCATTGGCATCCAGGCTGGTTTGCAGCAGGTCGATGAACTGGGCGTGGTGATCCGGCGCGAGGCTGGCGGGAGTGACGGTGACAGACATGGAAAAAACGGCCTCGGGCGGTGCGAATCGGAGAATGGCGGGTATTTTAGGGGCGATGGCCGTTCGGGACACGCAGTTATTTACCAAACGGTGCGAATCCCGAGGCAAGTAAGTTCCCTGTGGCGAGGGGGCTTGCCCCCGTTGGGCTGCGCAGCGGCCCCCTAGTTTCTTCAGCCACACCGAGTTCTCTGGTTTTACGACTGCTTCGCAGCCGAACGGGGGCAAGCCCCCTCGCCACAAAAGCTACTGAAGGCTGCGATCTTTTTAGCTCAACACCACCAACCGATTCGGCAACTCATTGCGTACCTGTGTCACCGGCACGTGCACCTTGAGCAACTCGCCGCACGCCTCGATGCACGTCACAAACCCCTGCAACGTCTGCCCCTGCTTCACTTGCTGGGTAAACGTCGCCACGATTGCATCCCAATTCTTGTTGTCCAGCCGTTTGGAAATCCCTTCATCCACCAGAATTTCCACATAGCGCTCGGCCTCGGAGACAAAAATCAGCATGCCGGTGCCGCCTACGGTGTGGTGCAGGTTCTGCTCCAGGAACTGCCGACGCGCCAGGTTCGACGCACGCCAGTGACGGACCGAGCGCGGGATCAGGCGCGTGGTGACTTTCGGAATCCGGAACACCAGGCACAACACGATGAAGCTGACCCATTGCACCAGCAACAGACTGTGCATGGTCAGCCAACCGGTCAGGTAATGCACGATACCCGGCACCACCAGCGCCAACAGGCTGGCCCAGAGCAGCGGGATATACGCATAGTCGTCGGCGCGGGCCGCGAGCACTGTCACCAGTTCGGCGTCGGTGTCGCGCTCGACCCGGGCAATCGCCTCGGCGACTTTGCGTTGTTCGTGTTCAGTCAGTAATGCCATGTTTATGAATGCCTGCTCGCTATTGTTGTTGTGTTTCCCGCCGTGTCATCACCAGCCGCCCGACGAACCACCGCCGCCGAAACTGCCCCCGCCGCCACTGAAGCCCCCGCCACCGCCGCCAAAACCTCCGCCACCGAAACCACCCCGGCCTCTACCCCCTCCACTTGGCAGAATACCGAACATCTGGCCGACGAAGATCGTCAGGATAAACAGCAGCACCAGGAACACGAATACCCCCGGATGCCGCGCAACGAAATCGCTCTCCTGATTGCCACGCGGCTCATACACCGTCGACGGCTCGTTCAGCGGATTGCCCCCCAGCACCACCAGCATCGCCGAAACGCCATCGCTGATGCCCTTGCTGAAATTGCCGGCCTTGAACGCCGGCGTGATCACCTGATTGATGATCACCGAACTCTGCGCATCGGTCAGGCGATCTTCCAGGCCATAACCGACTTCGATCCGCAATTTTCGCTCGGCACGCGCGACAATCAGCAGCGCGCCGTTGTTCTTGTCCTTCTGGCCAATGCCCCAGTAGCGTCCCAGTTGATAACCGAAGTCCGCGATGTCGGCGCCCTGCAGGTCCGGCAACGTGACCACCACCAACTGCTCGCCGGTGGATTTCTCGTGGGCATTAAGCTGCTGAACCAGCTGCTCGCGCACCGCTGGCTCGATCATTTGGGCGTTGTCCACCACCCGTCCGGTCAGTTCCGGAAACTTCAACCCGGCCTGGGCCGTCAGGGCAAAGACCCAGAACAACAGCATCAGGCCCACTTTCATCACGCGCATTGGCAACCTCTTCCTTGGTGGCACTTCAAACCCGGTCCGGCGCCTACTGGAACTTCACTTCAGGCGCTTTCTCAGCTCCGGGGCTGGTGGCCTCGAAAGTTTCGCGGATCGGCAAGTCGCTGTACAACACGGTGTGCCACAAGCGACCGGGGAAGGTGCGAAGCTCGGTATTGTATTTCTGCACCGCGAGGATGAAGTCGCGACGCGCCACGGCGATGCGGTTCTCGGTGCCTTCAAGTTGCGATTGCAGCGCCAGGAAGTTCTGGTTGGCCTTGAGGTCCGGATAACGCTCGGACACCACCATCAACCGACTCAGCGCGCCGGTCAGCTGATCCTGCGCCTGCTGGAACTGTTTGAGTTTTTCCGGATTATCCAGCGTGCTGGCATCCACCTGGATCGACGTCGCCTTGGCCCGGGCTTCGACCACCGCGGTCAGGGTTTCTTCCTCATGCCGGGCATAACCCTTGACGGTTTCCACCAGATTGGGGATCAAGTCGGCACGGCGCTGGTACTGGTTCTGCACCTGGCCCCACGCGGCCTTGGCCTGTTCGTCGAGGGTCGGGATCGTGTTGATGCCGCAACCGGCCAGCAGAGTGGTCAGCAACATCAAGGCTGCAACCTGCAGGCTCGACCGATAGGGGTGTCGTACATTCATCTGGTTGATGCTCCCTTGCACAGTGCGTTGATAAAACAACCGGCGAACTTTGACCCCGGCTCTTGGGGCATAATCTGCGCCGCTACTGGATTGCATCGAGCCAATGGGCTAAAAGATGCCCAGCGAAAAAACAGTAAGAAGTGTGCTGCATTTTTCTGAGCAACACCCAAACAACAATAGTCGCTCCCAAAATTTTGGCTGACCGGCGCGTATTCACTGCCGCTTGGGCCTTTTGAGAAGAACATTCATGAAGAAGCTGTGTTTGCTGGGCCTGTTCGTCAGCCTGGCCAGTCATACTGTATTGGCCGCCACGACGCCCGCACCGATAGAGAACAAGGACGCCTTCATCAGCCACCTGATGAAACAAATGACCCTCGATGAAAAAATCGGCCAGTTGCGCCTGATCAGCATCGGCCCGGAAATGCCTCGGGAGCTGATCCGCAAGGAAATCGCGGCCGGTAATATCGGTGGCACCTTCAACTCGATCACCCGCGCCGAAAACCGCCCGATGCAGGACGCGGCCATGCGCAGCCGGTTGAAGATCCCGATGTTCTTCGCCTATGACGTGATCCACGGCCACCGCACCATTTTCCCGATTCCCCTGGCCCTGGCCTCGAGTTGGGACATGGACGCCATTGGCCGGTCCGGGCGCATCGCCGCCCAGGAAGCCGCGGCTGACAGCCTCGACATCACTTTCGCGCCGATGGTCGACATCTCCCGCGACCCACGCTGGGGCCGCACCTCCGAAGGCTTCGGCGAAGACACCTACCTGGTTTCGCGAATCGCCGGCGTGATGGTCAAGGCCTTGCAGGGCAGCGGTGCGAACGCAGCCGACAGCATCATGGCCAGCGTCAAGCATTTTGCCTTGTACGGCGCGGTCGAGGGCGGTCGCGACTACAACGTCGTCGACATGAGCCCGGTCAAGATGTACCAGGATTACCTACCGCCGTACCGCGCCGCCATCGACGCCGGTGCCGGCGGGGTGATGGTTGCGCTGAACTCGATCAACGGCGTACCGGCCACCGCCAACACCTGGCTGATGAACGACCTGCTGCGCAAGGAATGGGGCTTCAAGGGCCTGGCAGTCAGCGACCATGGGGCGATTTTCGAACTGATCAAACACGGCGTCGCCCGCGACGGTCGTGAAGCGGCGAAGCTGGCGATCAAGGCCGGCATCGACATGAGCATGAACGACACGCTCTACGGCAAAGAGCTGCCGGGACTGCTCAAATCCGGCGAGATCGAACAGAAAGACATCGACAACGCCGTGCGCGAAGTGCTCGCCGCCAAGTACGACATGGGCCTGTTCAAAGACCCGTACCTGCGCATCGGCAAGGCCGAGGATGACCCGGCCGACACCTACGCCGAAAGCCGCCTGCACCGTGCCGAAGCCCGTGATGTCGCGCGCCGCAGCCTGGTGTTGCTGAAGAATCAGGGCGACACCCTGCCCCTGAAGAAAACCGCGAAAATCGCCCTGGTCGGCCCACTGGCCAAGGCGCCGATCGACATGATGGGCAGTTGGGCCGCCGCCGGTAAACCTGCGCAATCGGTAACGCTGTTCGACGGCATGACAAATGCCCTCGGCGCGCAGTCGACGCTGATCTACGCCCGTGGCGCGAACATCACCGACGACAAGAAAATCCTCGATTACCTGAACTTCCTCAACTTCGACGCCCCGGAAGTGGTGGACGATCCGCGCCCGGCCAACGTGTTGATCGACGAAGCGGTAAAAGCCGCCAAAGATGCCGATGTGGTAGTGGCCGCAGTAGGCGAATCCCGTGGCATGTCCCACGAATCGTCGAGCCGCACCGACCTGAACATCCCGGGCAACCAGCGCGAGCTGATCAGGGCGTTGAAAGCCACCGGCAAACCGCTGGTGCTGGTGTTGATGAACGGTCGTCCGCTGTCGATTCTCGAAGAGAAAGAGCAGGCTGACGCGATTCTGGAAACCTGGTTCAGTGGCACCGAAGGCGGTAACGCTATCGCTGACGTACTGTTCGGCGACTACAACCCGTCGGGCAAGCTGCCGATCACCGTTCCGCGCTCGGTGGGTCAGATTCCGACCTACTACAACCACCTGAGCATCGGCCGGCCGTTCACTCCCGGCAAACCGGGCAACTACACCTCGCAGTATTTCGAAGACACCACCGGGCCGCTGTTCCCGTTCGGCTTCGGCCTGAGCTACACCCAGTTCAGCCTGACCGACATGGCATTGTCGTCGACCACGCTGAACAAGACCGGCAAGCTCGATGCCAGCGTCGTGGTGAAGAACACCGGCAAGCGTGACGGCGAAACCGTGGTGCAGTTGTACATCCAGGACGTGACCGGCTCGATGATCCGCCCGGTCAAGGAACTGAAGAACTTCCAGAAAGTGCTGCTCAAGGCCGGCGAACAGAAAGTCGTGCACTTCACCATCACCGAGGATGACCTGAAGTTCTACAACGCCCAGCTCAAGTACGCGGCGGAACCGGGCAAGTTCAACGTGGAGATCGGCCTGGACTCCCAAGACGTGACGCAGCAGAGTTTTGAGTTGCTGTAACCCCGCTTAATTGATCGTTCCCACGCTCTGCGTGGGAACGCTCTGAAAAAGTGTTCAGCCCCGTCGATCCAGCAGATTCACCACCACCCGATCCACCCAACCCCACACCCTCTGCTTGACCCGCCGCCACAACGGTCGGCGCTTCCACGCCTCAAGACTGACTTCCTGGCTCAAGGCAAAGTCATTCTCGAAACTCGCCGCCACCGCTCGGGTCAACCCAGGGTCCAGGGCTTCGAGGTTGGCCTCCAGATTGAAGCGCAGATTCCAGTGATCGAAATTACATGAGCCGATGCTCACCCAATCGTCGATCAACACCATTTTCAGGTGCAGGAAACACGGCTGGTACTCGAAGATCTTCACCCCGGCCCTGAGCAGTCGCGGATAGTAGCGATGCCCGGCGTAGCGCACCGACGGGTGATCGGTGCGTGGCCCGGTCAGCAGCAAACGCACATCGACGCCCCGATTCGCCGCCCGGCGCAGCGAGCGGCGGACTTTCCAGGTTGGCAGGAAATAGGGCGTGGCCAGCCAGATCCGCTGCTTGCCACTGTTCAGCGCGCGAATCAGCGATTGCAGAATGTCCCGATGTTGGCGGGCGTCGGCATAAGCGACCCGGCCCATGCCCTCGCCCATCACCGGCACTCGCGGCAGGCGCGGTAAACCGAAGTGCGAAACGGGTTTCCAGGCACGCCGATAGCGGTTGGCGATCCATTGGCGGTCGAACAGCAATTGCCAGTCGATGACCAGGGGACCGGTGATTTCCACCATCACTTCGTGCCATTCGCAGGTGTCTTCGCCCGGTGACCAGAACTCATCGGTGACCCCGGTGCCACCGACGACCGCCAGGGATTGATCCACCAGCAGCAACTTGCGGTGATCGCGATAGAAGTTGCCCACCCAGCGTCGCCAGCTCAGGCGATTGTAAAAACGCAACTCGACCCCGGCGGCCATCAGGCGCTGACGCAAAGTCAGGGTGAAGGCCAGGCTGCCATAGTCATCGAACAGACAGCGTACCCGCACGCCACGCTCGGCCGCCTGGACCAGCGCCTGAACCATCGCCTCGGCGCACGCTCCCGCCTCCACCAGGTACAGCTCCAGTTCGACTTGCTCTTCGGCGCGCGCAATCGCCACCAGCATGCGCGGGAAAAACTGCGGGCCGTCGATCAGCAGTTCGAAGCGATTGCCTTCGCGCCACGGAAAAATTGCACCACGCATGTCAGCGCGCCGTGAAAATCAGCACCGCACCCACCGGTACCGACAGACTGATGGCCGACAAACCGGCGAGCTTGCGCAAGCTTTCCAGGCCTGGGGCCAGGTCGAAATCTTCGGCGCTGATCACCAAAGGCTCGAGGGTCACCACTTGAAAGCGCCGGTCATCGAGACGGGTCGCCAGCAGTTCGGCGTTGTATTGGTGTTGCTTGCCGTGCAGGTTGACGGTCACCGGCAAGCGCAGTTCCAGTTGCGCACCGGGCGCCAGGTCGTTGATTGGCCGCAAATCGATCTGCGTGGTGATCAGCGCTTCGGGAAACGTCTGGATCTGGAACAGTTCCTTGCGCATGCGTTCGTCACGTAGCGGAATGCCGCTGTTGACTGACTCCAGCTCGACTTCTACCTCGGCCAGCCCCTTGGGGTCGACCTTGCCGTGCAGCACCAGAAAGCGCTGCACTTCGGAGATGTTGGCGTTTTTGGTGCTGACAAACGACAGCCGCGAGGACTCGCCGTCCAGGTACCAATTGGCCTGGGCCGACACGGTGACACCGGCCAGCAGCAGGGAAGCGAGGGTTTTGCAGATGAACCGCTTGAACATAGAAACTCGGGGGCAGATAAACCTGAGCGAACCTTAACTGTCCGCGAGTCAGTTGCAAACCTGTAGCCGCTGCCTTCGGCAGCTGCTACAGGGGAAAGTTCAGGGTTGCAGGCGACATCCCTGCCGTTCGCCAACCCAAGCGGCGCTGTTGCTGCGCCCCAATCCGCCGACCGTCACCCGCTTGCTCGCGGCATCATCGACGAAACCGTTGGTGGGTAAGTACTGCTTCACATAACCCTGGCAATACGCCGCCGGATTGTTCATCACATAACGGCACGAGCAGTATTCCTTGGCGGTGTAAGCGCTGATGATGTCGGGAAAAGCCCACAGCGCCACGCGTTCCTGCCAGCCCCAGCCGAGCAAAGCGATCAGCAGCACCAGCAACAATGTGCTGAACGGCCGACGGCGAATAAAACTGCGACGGCTCATGGCTGCACCTTCATGGCAAACGCCTTGAGCGCGAGTTTGAGCAGTTCGTTGTGCCGGTAACTTCCATCGCGATCATCGCCGTAGCGGACGATCACCAGCTTTTCGCTGGGAATCACGTACATCGCCTGGCCCCAATGACCCAGCGCGGCGAAGGTGTCGACGGGCGCATCGGGCCAGGGTTGTGCTGCACCGTCCACCGCTCGATTGAGCCACCAATGGCCGCCGGGCACCGCTTCATCCTGGTTGGCTCGGTAGCGGGCGAACGGCTCGCGGCTGAAGTCGACCCACGCCTTGGGCAGCAGCTGCCGCTCGCGCCAGCGACCGTCGCGCGCCATCAACAGGCCAACCCGTGCCAGGTCCCGGGCGGTGAGGTAGGCATAGGACGAAGCGACAAATGTCCCCGTGGCATCCGCTTCCCAAACCGCGCCGCGAATGCCCAGGGGTTCGAACAATGCGGTCCACGGATAATCCGGATATCGGGCCGGGCCGACAATGGCTTTCAACGCGGCGGAAAGCAGATTGCTGTCGCCGCTGGAGTAGCGGAAGGCCTGACCGGGCCTGGCGTACGCGTCGTGGTCGGCGGTAAACGCTGCCATGTCGCGATGACCTCGGGTGTAAAGCATCGCCACCACCGAGGACTTCAACGGTGCGTACTCATAGTCTTCCTGCCAATCCAGGCCCGAGGCCCAGTGCAGCAAGTCGGCCATGGTCATGGCGGGGTGTTTTTCCAGCGCTGGATAGAACTGCACCACCGGGTCCTGCAATTTGAACAGACCTTCGCCATAGGCCACGCCGAGCACCGTGGCCATCAGGCTTTTGCTGATCGACCAGATCAGGTGCGGGGTGTCGGCACGGGTCGGGTCGGCGTAGCGCTCGTAGACGAGTTGGCCGTCATGGATCACCAGCAAGGCATCGCTGCGGATGCCCTCGCGGGTGGTGTCGTTGCGGAGTGGGAAAGCGTAGTTTTCCAGGGCTTGAACGGCCGGGCCGGCGACTGTCGGGCCGGTTGGCCACTGCTCGCCCGGCCAGTTTTCGGCATTGGCCGTGAAGCTGAACAGCAGGATGGAAATCAGCGACAAGCCTTTGAACATGGAGGACGCTCGGAGGATGAACCTGCTGAGCCTAGTCGAGGTTGATGACAGTTTTGGGAGACCCGTCACCCTAACGAAGATCCCGCCAACGCATTGGCCAACCGCTTGCCCCGCGCCCCTGCCGCCAGATCCATCACGGCCTGATCGCGTTGCCACACCGCCGCCCATTGCGGCGGGCCATCGGTCATGGCCTGATTCACTTCAGCCTTGAGCCCATCGAACTGCGCAAACAAACCGCCCAGCAACACATGCCCGGCCGGATTGTTCGGCGCCTGGCGGCTGACTTCCGCGCACCCGGCCAGCAGCGCCAGTAAACGCAGTTGCAAGGTGTGCGGCCAGTCGTTGTCCTGACCAATGCCGAACAGCCACGCGGTCATGGCGCTCAGCACATAAATGTCTTCCAGGGTGCGGAACGGTTTGACGTAAGCATCCCAGCCATCCCCCGCCAGCAATTCGCACAGCGCGTTGTCGAGAAACAGCCGACCGTGGCTGATCTCGGGCATCAACGGCAACGGCGCGAGTTTCTCCAGACGCACGCCCGGTTCGCCGGGGTAAACCACTGCCAGACTCAGGCGCGGGTCGCTGCCTGGCTCTTCGCTGCGAGCAGCGACCAGCAGCCAGTCGGCGGCATCGCCGGCGGTGACGAAATCCTTGCGTCCGCTCAGACGCAGATCCCGCAGCCGGGTCTGCATGTCCGCCACCCGCAAGCTGCGCTGCTCGGTCGCGCACAACGCACCGAGGCTCAGCGGCGCGCTCGGCCAGAGCATCCGCAGCGCCGCCTGATACCCCACCAGAAACGCCAACCCCGGAGTCGCCATCAGCCGTCCGCCGTTCACCGCCAATTCGAACGGGGTGACCGTGCCCAAGCGGTGCAACAAGGTCGCGAAGCCTTCGCCAAGGTCGGTATCGGCGGGCAGGCGATCGCTGCGGTTCAACAGGGTTTGCCAGGGCATAAGAGGCTCCTTGTGGGCTGTCATATAAGCATCACCAAAGCTTCATGGCGATGACACCGGGGCTACATAGCCTGACTTTGCACAACACGGCTGCATAAAGAAAGTCGATCGGCTGCAACCCAAGACGGGTGGCCAGCCCGTACGGAGATTCGCAATGACTCAGATCGCCCGCATCAGCGACACCGGCAATGAACGCCGCCTGCAAGCCGAACGCCTGGTGGGCGCCGAGGCGCTGCAGGAAGCCCAGGCCTTGCGCTTCAACGTGTTCAGCGGCGAATTCAACGCCAGGCTGAAAGGCGCGGAATTGGGTCTGGACATGGATGACTATGATGTTCACTGCGCCCACATCGGCGTACGTGACTTGAACACCGGGCGCCTGGTGGCGACCACTCGCTTGCTCGACCACACGGCCGCCAGCAGCCTGGGCAAGTTCTACAGCGAAGAAGAATTCAGCCTGCATGGCCTGGTTCATCTGAAAGGCCCGATCCTGGAAATCGGTCGCACCTGCGTCGACCCGGCCTACCGCAACGGCGGCACCATCGCCGTGCTCTGGGGTGAACTGGCCGAAGTGCTGAACCAGGGCGGCTATAGCTATCTGATGGGTTGCGCGAGTATTCCGATGCAGGACGGCGGCATCCAGGCCCACGCGATCATGCAACGCCTGCGCGAACGTTACCTGTGCACCGAACACCTGCGGGCCGAGCCGAAGAAGCCATTGCCGACGCTGGACATTCCATCGAACGTCATCGCCGAAATGCCGCCGCTGCTCAAGGCTTATATGCGCCTGGGGGCGAAAATCTGCGGCGAGCCGTGCTGGGACGAAGACTTCCAGGTGGCCGACGTGTTCATCCTGCTCAAACGCGACGAGCTCTGCCCGCGTTACGCCAAGCACTTCAAGGCGGCGGTGTAATGAGCCGCTTGCGGGTGTACGCGCGAATTGCGCGAGTGCTGATGGTAGTGGCGCTGGGCTTGAGCATGGCCAGTGTGTTCGGTGTGTTCGAACGACTGGGGATTGCCCATTCAATGGTCCGTCGCCAGCGCTGGTCGCGGTTTTTCATGGCGCGGCTGAGCAATGCCCTGCCCTTTCATGTCACCGTCCATGGTCAATTGCCGAGGGCGCCGATGCTCTGGGTCAGCAACCATGTGTCCTGGACCGACATTCCGCTGCTGGGCATGCTCACGCCGCTGTCATTCCTGTCCAAGGCTGAAGTGCGCACCTGGCCGGTGGCGGGCTGGTTGGCGGCCAAGGCTGGCAGCCTGTTCATTCGCCGTGGTTCAGGCGACAGTCAATTGATCCGCAAACAGATGACTCGCCATCTGGAACAGGAACACCCGCTGCTGATGTTCCCGGAAGGCACCACCACCGATGGGCGTTCGCTGCGCACGTTTCATGGTCGTTTGCTGTCAGCGGCGATCGATTCCGAAGTGGCGCTGCAACCGGTGGCGATTCGTTATCTGCGCAACGGCGAGCTGGATACCCTGGCACCGTTCATTGGCGATGATGATTTGCTGTCGCACCTGATGCGCCTGTTCGCCAATGATCGGGGTGAGGTGGAGATTCATCTGCTCAAGCCGATCGAGTGCCAGGACCGGGAACGCGCGGCGCTGGCGTTCGAGGCGCAGCAGGCGGTGCAGAAGGCGTTGTTTGGTGAAGTCGCGAAACCTGCCGAGCCACGGCGTGCCGGCGAACTGATCGCCGCCTGATTTTGCGTTTGTAGGAGCGAGGCTTGCCCGCGAAGCTTTTGGCGCCCTCGAGGACCTCTTCTCGGGCAAGTCGGATCGCCGCACCGCTCGCTCCTACAAAGCAGGATTGGTGTCAGCGGTTTTGTGCGAAGTCTTGAAGCTGCGGATAGAACAACCGGAAATCCTCGCTCAACGGTTCATACAACCGCCGCAACTCCTGCATTGCCGCGGCCAGCTCCTCGGGCCGCGTCAGTCTGCGTGAAATCCCCCGCAGCACCTGCTCAAGCACTTCGAACTCCTGATAAGCCCCCAACCAGTCATTGGCCACCATGTGCGGCGCAATCTTCGCCAGGCGCTCCGGCAACTGCGGCTCGGCCAGCAGCACCCGGTAAACATCCGAGGTGAACTGCGTAAGCGGACGGTCGGCGTACAGCGCCCAGTCCCGCGCCAGGCAGTGGTCGAAAAACACGTCGAGCACGATCCCGGCGTAACGCCTGCGCGTGATGGAAAACCGTGACAACGAGACATCCACCAACGGATGACGGTCGGTGAAGACATCGATGCTGCGATGCAACTGGATGGCCGCTTCGATCTCTGGATCGAACTGCCCCTGCAGCCGTCCCTTGACGAAGTCGCCATACAGACTGCCGAGCATTTGACCGGGGCGTTGGCCACCGAGGTGCAGATGTGCGAGATAGTTCATCCGCGCAGCTTAGCACTGCCTCACCAATATCGTTATAACCCGATATACCGATTTACGCAGTCATCAGACCGAAATCATATTGGTATATCGCGAAATACCGATTTAAAGTTCGCCCCATCGCGATATAACGTTTTACTCATCACGAGCCCCAAGCCATGAACCTCGACCTCGACGAAATAATAAAAGCCCTGGCACATCCGGTACGGCGAGAAATCCTGCACTGGCTCAAAGACCCGGCCGTCGAATTTCCCGACCAGACCCACAGCAACGAGCACGGCGTCTGCGCCGGGCAGATCGATCAACGTTGCGGTTTGTCGCAGTCCACGGTGTCCGCACACCTGGCGACCCTGCAACGCGCCGGCCTGATCAGCAGCCGCAAAGTCGGCCAGTGGCATTTTTTCAAACGCAACGAGGAAACCATCCAGGAATTCCTCCGCACCTTCAGCAAAGAGCTCTGACCCTTTGGCCGATAAGGAATCAATCATGCCCCTCTCGCTACTCATTCTGGCCTTGAGCGCCTTCGCCATCGGCACCACCGAGTTCGTCATCATGGGCTTGTTGCCCGATGTGGCGGCGGACCTCGGCGTGTCGATCCCCGGCGCCGGCTGGCTGGTGACCGGTTACGCCCTGGGCGTGGCCATCGGCGCGCCGTTCATGGCACTGGCCACCGCCAGGCTGCCGCGCAAGGCCGCATTGGTAGCGTTGATGGGGATTTTCATCATCGGCAACCTGCTCTGCGCCCTGGCCAGTGACTACAACGTCCTGATGTTTGCCCGTGTGGTCACCGCCTTGTGCCATGGCGCGTTCTTCGGCATCGGTTCGGTGGTGGCGGCAGGCCTGGTGCCGGCCAACAAACGTGCGTCGGCCGTGGCCCTGATGTTCACCGGCCTGACCCTGGCCAACGTCCTCGGCGTACCGCTGGGCACCGCGCTCGGTCAGGAAGCCGGTTGGCGTTCGACCTTCTGGGCAGTAACCGTGATTGGTGTGATTGCGCTGATCGGCCTGATCCGCTTCCTGCCGGCCAAGCGCGATGAAGAGAAACTCGACATGCGCGCCGAACTGCGCGCCCTCAAGGGGGCTGGTATCTGGCTGTCGTTGAGCATGACCGCCTTGTTCGCCGCGTCGGTCTTCACCTTGTTCACCTATGTCGCGCCGCTGTTGGGCGAAGTCACCGGTGTTTCCCCGCGTGGCGTGACCTGGACCCTGGTGCTCATCGGCCTGGGCCTGACAGTCGGCAACATCATCGGCGGCAAGCTGGCGGACAAAGGCATGGCGGCGACGCTGATCGGCGTGTTCATCACCATGGCGGTGGTCTCCACTGTGCTGACCTGGACCAGCGTGGCCCTGATCCCGACCGAAATCACCCTGTTCCTCTGGGCCACTGCGTGCTTTGCCGCCGTGCCGGCACTGCAAGTCAACGTGGTGACCTTCGGCAAGGCTGCACCGAACCTGGTGTCGACCCTGAACATCGGCGCCTTCAACGTCGGCAACGCACTCGGTGCCTGGGTCGGCGGCAGCGTCATCGCCCACGGCTTCGGCCTGACCCGCGTGCCGCTCGCGGCCGCCGCACTGGCGGTGCTCGCCCTGCTGATAACCCTGATTACTTTCCGTCAGAGCGGCGATGCCGAACTGGCCCCTGCTACTAACTGATCGCTAAAAGAGAGCTATTAAATGACGACTATTTTCGATCCGATCAAACTGGGCGACCTTGAGTTGGCCAACCGCATCATCATGGCTCCGCTGACCCGCTGCCGCGCCGACGAAGGCCGTGTGCCGAACGCGCTGATGGCCGAGTACTACGTGCAGCGCGCCTCTGCCGGCCTGATCCTCAGCGAGGCCACGTCGGTCACGCCGATGGGCGTCGGTTACCCGGACACTCCCGGCATCTGGTCCAACGACCAGGTGCGCGGCTGGAGCAACGTGACCAAAGCGATCCACGGCGCGGGCGGCAAAATCTTCCTGCAACTGTGGCACGTAGGTCGGGTTTCCCACCCTTCGTACCTGAACGGCGAAGCACCGGTCGCACCGAGTGCCATCCAGCCTAAAGGCCATGTCAGCCTGGTTCGTCCATTGGCCGACTACCCAACCCCGCGCGCCCTGGAAACCGCTGAAATCGCCGACATCGTCGACGCTTACCGTGTGGGGGCCGAGAATGCCAAGGCCGCCGGTTTCGACGGCGTGGAAATCCACGGCGCCAACGGTTACCTGCTCGACCAGTTCCTGCAAAGCAGCACCAACCAGCGCACCGATAACTATGGTGGCTCCCTGGAAAACCGTGCGCGCCTGTTGCTGGAAGTGACTGACGCCGCGATCGAAGTCTGGGGCGCAGGCCGCGTCGGCGTGCACCTGGCACCGCGCGCCGATTCCCATGACATGGGCGATGACAACCTGTCTGAGACCTTCACCTACGTTGCTCGTGAACTGGGCAAACGCGGCATCGCGTTCATTTGCTCTCGTGAGAAAGAAGGCGCCGACAGCCTCGGCCCGCAATTGAAAGAAGCCTTCGGCGGCCCGTACATCGCCAACGAGCGTTTTACCAAGGACAGCGCCAACGAGTGGCTGGCCAGTGGCAAGGCCGACGCGGTAGCGTTTGGTGTGCCATTCATCGCCAACCCGGACCTGCCGGCGCGCTTGAAGGCCGACGCGCCGCTGAACGAGCCGCGTCCGGAACTGTTCTACGGCAAGGGCCCGGTCGGTTATATCGACTATCCGACGCTGTAAGCCTCGACCGTTGAAATGCAAAAGCCCCGACTCGAAAGAGCCGGGGCTTTTGCGTATGGAAGATCAAAGGTCACTGAGGCAAATGCGATGCCTTTGGTCGGCTATTCGGCGCCCTTGTAGCCGGGGCGTTCACACTCATTCACATACTCGACACAAAATCCCTACAAAATACGTAGCTCGCTACCTATCAACCTGGCGAACGTACGTATATAAAAGCATCCCATTGCAAAAAGGCGCGCGAAGCAGGGACATTCCCTGCGTCATGCCTTGACACAAACGGATCCAATTACGCATTTTGTTTCAATTGCGCAGGCTGGGACTCAAGCGCAGCATATCCAAACCTGTGTCGACCCAACGCTCGGCTTCGATGTGCAGTTGAAAACTGTCGGGAGCCAACAGCCACTGATACAGGATGCCATCGATGTAGGCATGCAAGCTGATGGCCGCGCGGGCAGCGTCGAGGTTTTCCGGTAACTGCCCGCGATTCACCGCATTACTCAGGGCCAGCGCGATTCGCACATTGCAATCGAGACTGACCGTTCGGCGCTGCTGGCGCAGGTCGCACATTTCATCGGTGAATTCGCACTTATGAAACAGAATCTCGTTGATGCGTCGGGTTTTCGGGTCCATGGCAACTTGATGAAACAAATGAATCAGCAGTTTGCGCATGCAACCCAGCGGGTCGAGTTCGTCTTCGCTTTCACTGGCCTTGGCCATTTCATTCAGCGGCTCGTGCAGGGTATCGAGCATCGCCTGCAGCAGATCCGCCTTGTTACTGAAATGCCAGTAGATAGCCCCACGAGTCACCCCGGCCAGGGTAGCGATATCCGCCAGCGTCGTGCGTGCCACGCCCCGCTCGAAAAAAGCTTTTTCTGCCGCTTCGAGTATCTGGCTTCGGGTTTCTTGAGCTTCCTCTTTGGTGCGACGGACCATGGCAGTAAAACCTCAATCAGAGTGCCTCAGCGATGTCTGAACATCCGCTGAATAGAAGTGGGACGAGCGCTTTCGGGCTTCGTCTCAGGCCTACAATTCAAATCTTTGGACGGCTTTTGTAACGGTGTGGGTACGCCGCCAAGGTATTTACAAACAAGCATGAATGTAAGTATATTCCTTAGCAAGCTACTTATCCACCCGGTAAAATTTTTTAACCTTCCACCTTTCTTGTGCGCAACTTGCGCGCCTGACCCGAGGATCTTCATGCAATTCAAGCCAGCTGTTACCGCTCTGGTTACTGCCGTCGCCCTGGCATCGCTGCTCAGCGGATGTAAAAAGGAAGAGGCGGCACCTGCCGCACCCACCCCTCAGGTCGGCGTCGTAACCCTGCAACCACAAGCCTTCACCCTGACGTCTGAACTTCCGGGGCGCACCAGTGCGTTCCGCATTGCCGAAGTTCGCCCACAGGTCAACGGCATCATTCTCAAACGACTGTTCAAGGAAGGCGGCGACGTCAAGGCCGGTCAGCAGCTGTATCAGATCGACCCGTCGGTCTATGACGCGACCCTGAAAAGCGCCGAAGCCAACCTGCGTTCGACCAAATCGATCTCCGATCGCTACAAGCAACTGGTCGACGAACAGGCCGTCAGCCGTCAGGAATACGACACGGCACTGGCCAACCGCCTGCAATCGGAAGCCTCCCTGCAGACCGCCCAGATCAACGTGCGCTACACCAAGGTCTACGCACCGATCTCCGGTCGAATCGGCCGTTCGTCGGTGACGGAAGGCGCGCTGGTCAGCAGCGGCCAGAGCGACGCCATGGCGGTCATCCAACAACTGGACCCGATCTACGTCGACGTGACCCAGTCCTCGGTGGAGCTGCTTGAGCTGCGCCGCGAACTGGAAAGCGGTCGTCTGCAAAAAGCCGGCGACAATGCCGCCGCGGTCAAGCTGACCCTGGAAGACGGCAGCCAGTACGCCGTGGACGGCAAGCTGGAGTTCTCTGAAGTCTCGGTAGACCAGACCACTGGTTCCGTGACCCTGCGCGCGGTGTTCCCGAACCCTGATCACACCCTGCTGCCGGGCATGTTCGTTCACGCTCAGTTGCAATCCGGCGTGAACAGCGCGGCGATTCTCGCTCCGCAACAAGGTGTGACCCGCGACCTCAAAGGCACCCCGACCGCGCTGGTCGTGGGTCCAGACAACAAGGTCGAACTGCGTCAGCTCAAGGCCAGCCGTACTGTCGGCAACCAATGGCTGATTGAAGACGGCCTGAAGGCAGGCGATCGCCTGATCACTGAAGGGCTGCAATTCGTCAGACCTGGTGTTGAAGTCAAGGCCACTGAAGCCACCAACGTCAACGCCAAGAGCCCGGTCCCCGCACAGGCAGCCAAAGTCGCTGTCGGCGGCAAAGGGGAGTAAACCATGTCGAAATTTTTTATCGACCGTCCGATTTTCGCCTGGGTAATTGCCCTGGTGATCATGCTGGTCGGGGCTTTATCGATCCTCAAGCTGCCCATCAACCAATACCCGAGCATTGCGCCTCCGGCCATTGCGATCTCCGTGACTTACCCTGGCGCGTCTGCACAAACCGTGCAGGACACCGTGGTGCAGGTGATCGAGCAACAGCTCAACGGTATCGACAACCTGCGTTATGTCTCGTCGGAAAGTAACTCCGACGGCAGCATGACCATTACCGCGACCTTCGAGCAGGGCACCAGCTCCGATACCGCGCAGGTTCAGGTCCAGAACAAACTGAACCTGGCCACCCCGCTGCTGCCGCAAGAAGTGCAGCAGCAGGGTATCCGCGTGACCAAGTCGGTGAAAAACTTCCTGATGGTCATCGGTGTGGTGTCGCGTGACGGCAGCATGACCAAGGACGACCTGTCCAACTACATCGTGTCGAACATGCAGGACCCGATCTCGCGGACCGCCGGTGTCGGTGACTTCCAGGTCTTCGGTGCCCAGTACGCGATGCGGATCTGGCTCGATCCGGCCAAGTTGAACAACTTCAACCTGACCCCGGTGGACGTGAAAACCGCCATCGCGGCGCAGAACGTCCAGGTCTCGTCCGGTCAACTCGGCGGCTTGCCCGCCCTGCCCGGCCAGCAACTGAACGCTACGATCATCGGCAAGACCCGTCTGCAGACCGCCGAGCAGTTCAAGGAAATCCTGCTCAAGGTCAACAAGGACGGCTCGCAGGTTCGCCTCAAAGACGTCGCCGAAGTAGGCCTGGGTGGCGAGAACTACAGCGTCAGCGCCCAGTTCAACGGCAGCCCGGCTTCCGGTCTGGCAGTAAAGCTGGCCAACGGTGCCAACGCCCTCGACACCGCAAAAGCCTTGCGCAAAACCATCAACGACCTGAAGCCGTTCTTCCCGCAAGGGATGGAAGTGGTGTTCCCGTACGACACCACCCCGGTGGTGACCGAGTCGATCAAAGGCGTGGTTGAAACCCTGGTCGAAGCGATCGTGCTGGTGTTCCTGGTGATGTTCCTGTTCCTGCAGAACTTCCGCGCCACCGTCATCACCACGATGACCGTGCCGGTGGTATTGCTGGGTACATTCGGGATCCTCGCGGCATTTGGCTTCAGCATCAACACCCTGACCATGTTCGGCATGGTGCTGGCCATCGGCTTGCTGGTGGACGACGCCATCGTCGTGGTGGAAAACGTCGAACGGGTCATGAGCGAAGAAGGCCTGTCACCCAAGGAGGCCACCAAGAAATCCATGGGGCAGATCCAGGGTGCGCTGGTCGGTATTGCCCTGGTGTTGTCGGCGGTACTGCTGCCGATGGCGTTCTTCAGTGGCTCCACCGGTGTGATCTACAAGCAGTTCTCGATCACCATCGTTTCGGCCATGGCCTTGTCGGTGCTGGTTGCATTGATCTTCACCCCGGCGCTTTGCGCCACCATGCTCAAGGCGATTCCGAAAGGCGAGCACGGCACGCCGAAACGCGGCTTCTTCGGCTGGTTCAACCGCAACTTCGACCGTGGCGTCAAAAGCTACGAGCGCGGCGTCGGCAACATGCTCGCGTACAAGGCTCCGTACCTGCTGGCGTACCTGATCATCGTGGTCGGCATGATCTGGCTGTTCACCCGCATTCCAACGGCGTTCCTGCCGGAAGAAGACCAGGGCGTACTGTTTGCCCAGGTGCAAACCCCGGCCGGTTCCAGCTCCCAGCGCACGCAAGTGGTCGTGGATGAAATGCGCGAATTCCTGCTGCGGCCGAGCAAGGATGGCGGCGAAGGCGATGCGGTGGCCTCGGTGTTTACCGTGACCGGCTTCAACTTCGCCGGCCGTGGCCAGAGTTCGGGCATGGCGTTCATCATGCTCAAACCGTGGGACGAACGTAACGCCGACAACAGCGTGTTCAAACTGGCGGCCCGTGCCCAACAGCACTTCTTTACTTTCCGCGACGCCATGGTGTTTGCCTTCGCGCCACCGGCGGTACTGGAACTGGGTAACGCCACCGGTTTCGACGTGTTCCTTCAGGACCGCGCCGGTATCGGTCACAACAAGCTGATGGAAGCCCGTAACCAGTTCCTCGGCATGGCGGCGCAAAGCAAGGTCCTGTCGCAAGTCCGTCCGAACGGCCTGAACGACGAGCCGCAGTACCAGCTGGAAATCGACGATGAGAAGGCCAGCGCCCTGGGCGTGACCCTCACTGACATCAACAACACCCTGTCGATTGCCCTGGGCAGTAGCTATGTGAACGACTTCATCGACCGCGGTCGTGTGAAGAAGGTTTACGTGCAAGGCCTGCCCGGCGCTCGCATGAGCCCTGAAGACCTGAAGAAGTGGTACGTGCGCAACAGCGCCGGCACCATGGTTCCGTTCTCGGCGTTCGCCAGGGGTGAATGGATCTACGGTTCGCCGAAACTGGCCCGTTACAACGGCGTGGAAGCGATGGAAATCCTCGGTGCCCCGGCGCCCGGCTATTCCACCGGTGAAGCCATGGCCGAAGTCGAAGCCCTGGCCAAGAAACTGCCGGCAGGTGTCGGTATTTCCTGGACCGGCCTGTCGTACGAAGAGCGCCTGTCCGGCTCGCAAGCGCCAGCGCTGTACGCCTTGTCGCTGCTGATGGTGTTCCTGTGTCTGGCAGCGTTGTATGAAAGCTGGTCGATCCCGATCGCGGTCATGCTGGTCGTGCCGCTGGGGATCATCGGCGCGCTGATGGCGACCAGCCTGCGCGGCCTGTCCAACGACGTGTATTTCCAGGTGGGGCTGTTGACCACCATCGGTCTGGCGGCGAAAAACGCCATTCTGATCGTCGAGTTCGCCAAGGAGCTGCATGAGCAAGGGCGTAGCCTGCGCGATGCAGCGATCGAAGCCTGCCGGATGCGTCTGCGACCGATCATCATGACCTCGCTCGCATTCGTGCTCGGCGTGGTACCGCTGGCCATTTCCACGGGCGCAGGTTCGGGTAGCCAACATGCGATCGGTACCGGGGTGATTGGCGGTATGCTCACGGCCACGATCCTGGCGATCTTCTGGGTTCCATTGTTCTTCGTCACCGTGTCGTCCATGGGCCAGCGCAAACTCGCCGACCAAGATGACGCCATTGAAACTTCTCAAGAGGCTGGCTAATGAGCAAGTCGCTACTCTCCCTGGCAGTCACCGCTTTCGTGCTGAGTGGCTGCTCGCTGATACCCGATTATCAGCGGCCTGAAGCACCGGTGGCGGGCCAATACCCGCAAGGCCCGGCGTATTCGCCGGCCCAGGCGCCTAACCAGGCCGCCGCTGAACAGGGCTGGAAGCAGTTTTTCCACGACCCGGCGCTGCAACAGGTGATTCAGACCGCGCTGGAGAACAACCGTGACCTGCGCGTCGCGGCGCTGAACATCGACGCTTATGCGGCTCAATACCGCATCCAGCGCGCCGACCTGTTCCCGGCGGTTTCGGCCACCGGCAGCGGTAGTCGTCAGCGGGTTCCGGCACGGGCCTCGCAAACCGGCGAAGCGAACATCAGCAGTTCCTACTCGGCCACCGTCGGCATCAGCGCCTACGAACTCGACCTGTTCGGTCGGGTGCGCAGCCTGAGCGAAGAAGCCCTGCAGAAGTACTTCGCCACTGAAGAAGCACGGCGCAGCACGCAGATCAGTCTGGTGGCCAGCGTGGCCAATGCCTACCTGACCTGGCAGGCCGACAAGGAACTGCTGAAGCTGACCCAGGAAACCCTCGGTGCCTTCGAGGAGAGCTACAAGCTCACCTCGCGCAGCAACGAAGTGGGCGTAGCCTCGGCGCTGGATCTGGCCCAGTCACGTACCTCGGTGGAAAACGCTCGTGCGCAACAGGCCAAATACACCCGTCAGGTCGCCCAGGATGAAAACAGCCTGGTGTTGCTGCTCGGCACCGGAATCCCGGCCAATCTGCAAGCAGCCAAGCCTCTGTCGGACGACCTGCTGAGCGATGTGCCGGCGGGCCTGCCGTCGGACTTGCTGCAACGTCGCCCGGACATCCTCCAGGCCGAATACAACCTCAAGGCCGCCAACGCCAACATCGGCGCGGCGCGGGCAGCGTTCTTCCCGAGCATCAGCCTGACCGCCAATGCCGGCTCGCTGAGCCCGGACTTGTCCGGTCTGTTCAAGGGCGGTTCGGGCACCTGGTTGTTCCAGCCGCAAATCAACCTGCCGATCTTCAACGCCGGCAGCCTGCGCGCCAGCCTGGATTACTCCAAGATCCAGAAAGACATCAGCGTGGCGAACTACGAGAAGTCCATTCAAACGGCCTTCCAGGAAGTCGCCGATGGCCTGGCTGCACGCCAGACCTACACCGAGCAGTTGCAGGCTCAGCGTGATTTCGTCAGCGCCAACCAGGACTACTACCGTCTGGCCGAGCGTCGTTATCGCATCGGGGTCGACAGCAACCTGACCTTCCTCGACGCCCAGCGCCAGCTGTTCAGTGCCCAACAGGCGCTGATCACCGACCGCCTGGCGCAGCTGACCAGCGCGGTCAACCTGTACAAGGCGTTGGGCGGTGGCTGGAATGAACAGACGGCGAAGAACGAGCCGTTGAAAGAAGAAGCGCCGAAGATGAAGTTGTTCTGATAGCGCCGTAAACACGAAGCCCACCGTTTGGTGGGCTTTTTGTTGGCCGCGAAAAAGGCAGTGCTTACGTATCAGCCCCCGACTCCATTGACCAGAAACACCGGTTCTTCCAGATAATCGAGCCCCAAGCGGTTTTCGAACATTTCGTCGCGTAACGCTGCGGTCGTGAAACTGCCCAGGCCCAGCGCGGTGGCCAGCAGGGAAAAGGTCTGACTCAGATGCCCGGCATCCATCAGCGCCACCCGCAATGCGCGGCTGAATTCGTATTTCCAGGCCATCCGCTCGACCCGCGCCGTGGAAACGAACACCGCTGCCGCCTCCTCTATCCATGTCTGACCACCACAGGCCTCGCTGATCCAGACCCGTGGATCTTCCAGGGAAAGCAGCTCCAGCCCGTGACGACGCACCGAATAATGGTAAAGCCCCCGCTCGAAACCTTGCACATTCATCAGCACCGCATACACCTCGGTGCCCTGCAACGAACCGCCCGCCGGCGAGGTTTTCTTCAGGAAGTAGTCGCCCATGCGGTTGTGCTGCACGACGGTCGCGCCCCAGGTGTAGTAGAGCAACAAAGACAGTTGTTCCGAACTCAACGGCTGATCACTGAAGGTTCGCGACGTGCGGCGATTGCACAGCGAGTCCAGCAGCGTCGGCTGAGCGATCGCACAGGCAGGCAGCAGCGGGTTTTCCAGGGCGATGAACGGATGGGACCAGTAGTCCTTGAACGCCGACGGCTGAGGTTGCGCCGAGGCCTTTTGCTCCAGCTCCGTTTCCAGCTCGGCGACGCTGATGTAGGGCGTGTGCGAGCCGGTCCGGGTACTCAGGTAAAACTCCAGCGCTGCATCCCAACGGGTCCAAAGGTTGAGCGAATGCTTACCCTGGTTATACGTAACCGAACACGATTGATTCACCACGGGCAGCAAAACACCGTGGCTGACCAGCGTCTTCAGGAATGCCAGGTTGTCGTCCTGCGCCGGACTCTGCAAAACCCCCGGCAGCAACAAGGCACTCTCCAGCGTCTGTGGGCTCAGGAAGTGGCGCAGTAACGGCAGCAACGTCACGTCAAACTCCAGGCTCAAGTCCTGCTGCCGGTCCCGGATAAAAAACGACGCTGAGCCAACGCTGAGCCAGGTGCTTTCCCTGAGTTTCAGCAGGGTCTGCGCGCCCTCCGACGGCGTCTGTTGATCGCCCTGTTGATCAAGCCCCTGCCAGAACAGGGCCTTGGGCCTCAAGGACTTGATGACCTTGATCAAGGTCAACAGTTCCGCGTCATCGGTTTTGCGCGAAATATCCCACTCCAGGGTGATCGCTTTCACCGGGGATGACTTAAACAATTCACGCAAAATGTCCCAATCCCGCCGTGGATGGCTGGTGTGAATCTCAATCAACCGGTCCAGCGGCAACGAACGCAAATAGTCGTTCAGGTCGTAACCCTGGGTTCTGGCGGTCGTGATCGCGCTGTCGAGATCCAGCAAAAATCCCGAGCCGCTGCGCGCCACCACACTGGAAATGAACTCGCCTTCGGACTGCTCTTGTGCGCCCGGCAACGAAAACAACCGCGGTGCGTTTTCCAGCACCAACAGCGTTGCCGTCAGCTCGCGCAATTCGATGGCATTGGCCACCACCGTGTCCGCCACCTCTTGGGCCAGGGTCGGCAAAATGAAGTGCTGCGTATCGCCACCGTGGAAACGCGACCAGGAAATATGCTCGGCCAGCCACGGCGAGCGGGTTTTGTCGCACAGTCGCCGCGTCATGTGCAGAAACTCGCGATCCATCGCGATGCCCACGCTGCCCAGGGACAAACTGGACGAGTGCAGCAGGCTCGGTACGTGAGCGCTGAGATCAAGTAAACGAGGCTGCAGGATGCAGTGGGTCGGCTGAAACTCGACGTAATCGAAATGCGGCAGGCCCTCAGCGAGAATTCGCTCAACCGTCGGGTCAAGTCCATCCTCCGACCGGTCATCCTGTGCCCTGCGCCGTGGCAAATGGTATTCCAGCCCTACGCCGGCCTCGGGATAGGACGAGGCATCAAACATCCCCATGTGAGCCTCCCCGGCTTCAGGCGGTCAGACCCAGCAAGCGTTGTTGCTCAGTATCAGTCCCCGATATCGCCAACAGCCCGGCATATTGGTTTTCCTGTGCTCTGACCTCTTTGGCGAGGTTTTCCAGAAGTTGACGTCCTTGTGGGGTGAATTCAGTGCTGGCCTCAAAGTCCGGCAATGCCTTGATCAAGCCTCGCAGAATGTACAACAGACGGTTTTGCGCCCTCTGCAGCTCATCGGTCGAACGCGAACGAACCCGCCCCAGGTATTTGACCAACGCGATGTACACGTAAAACGCGTGGAAGTAGCCATAAAAGTCACGCTTCTGTCCCGACCACGGCAAGGTGTACAAAGGCTCCCGCGAGGTCTCTTCCTTAACGACCGGGCACGCCTCGACAATGTGATAGAGCAACTGATGAGTGGCCTCATGCACCAGGGACTCTTCCAGATCGAGTATCGAATCATCCCGGCTCGACAACAGGATGATTCCGGTGAAACGGGACGCCGAACAGCTTCGAAATGAACCATCGGGTAAATAAAAAATCGACTTGACCAGTTTTTTGATTTGCTCACGGCAGGCGGGCCATGTGTGCTCTATGCGCAACAGGGCAATATTCACCACGTCGCAAAAAAACCGTACGGAGTAACCGCTACGCTCCAACTGTTTGCGGACGGCTTCATCCTCCGGAAACTCATAGCTGGGCGGCATCACTATCGCTACCAGCGGATCGACATCAAATCGATGCACAGGGGGGCAATAATGATTCACGCGGGAACTATCGGATGCTTTGACACGCACTAACATCTCTGGAAATTCAAACAGCATTTTTTCCAGCTCACTCCTGTCCTCGGTCTTTTTCGTGATGACCAGATTGGCATAATGAGCCGTCAGCACATTCCACACTTGAAACACCGGATCATTAATAATCAAGCGCTGTTCACGGGTCGGAGGAACGATAAGATTAAATGCCTGCTCAAAAAACTCTGCCAGATGTGGAGCGTTGGGAAACAACTGAAAAAGTTCGGTGTACAGCGCAACAAAGCTGGTGTATCGATTTCGACTGACACGCTCCAGCAAGACTTCAAATCGCGAAGGCTCCGAATCCGCAAGGAAGGTCGTACCCTGAAATAAATCCTCGACCGAGAGCTCACGTTGACCACTGTTACCGATGTCCATTTCTCAACCTTCCCTTAGGTTGGCGGCAACGGCTTCGCCATTGTCAGACTGGCAATGCCATAACCCAGTTGTTCATAAAGACGACGCGCCGCATCGTTGCGACCAAAGACATGCAACCGCACTTCCTTGCATCCCGCCTGGCTCGCCCATGACTCCAGGGCCAGCAGCGATTGTTTTGCATAACCCTGGCGGCGTTCGCCGGGGTCAATGTAAATATCCAGAATGAAGGCGATCCGACCGGCGCCAGCGTGTCGTTCGGCAACCCATAATTCACCGATGCGCCGCGCTTGATCCTGGATTACCCAGAGTTGATTCTTTTCAGTCAATCGCCCTTGCGGCAACAATTGCTCGAAGACGCTGCGTGCCCTTTGCGACGCCTCCTCCTGGCCCCACTCGCCGGCGGCGACCATCCCGTCGCCATATTCAGCAAGCGCTCTGTCGGCGAACGTAGCAAAGTCCGCGTCATTCATTGGAGCCAAGGTGACAGACATGCGTCATTCACTCCGTGCCCGAGTGCTTCAGGTCATGAGTCTGATAAGGCCATTCGGCGTACCACCGTAAAAGCCCACCTTTCGTGGCACGCCAAATGGCATCACCCACCGTTAATCCATGCGCGCTTGTTGCTGCTGGTTCTGTGTATCGAATACCGCGCGTATCCCCAGGTTGCTCCGAATGCTGGAGGAAGCTGCCGTCAGTTTTGCAGCATCAATACCTTTAACCGCCGCGATCTCGTCAGTACTTAAGTGCACGCCAATATTTTTAGCCGCCCCTGCCGGATCACTGTGTAAGGCGTTGGCAAATTTTTCGTCCAGCACGGCCCGTCCCAGAACCGAGGCCAAACGTTCCTGATTGACTTTATTACCCATGGTACTTCTCCTTGTTATTTCGGCATGACGAAAAACATCCCCTGACGAAGCATGAGAATTTCTTTTGCCCGCCTGAGGAATTTGAATATAGCAAGGCCTCTTTTCTTTTCCAGCCAAGCCCATGGCTCTCTTTAAATCTTTTTACGATAACCGACAACACCAATTCTTAAGTTTAACCGGCGACTATTGATCTACCTTTAATGACAGCCAACACTGTAGGAAACGTCTTACAACTAAAGCAATAAACACTTCCATCTAACATCAACAAAGCAACAAGGCGCCATTAATAGAACACACCTGCGGATGCCCCTTATCAACCCGAATAACTATGGGATTTTATTAAGAATGCCTCATACCGTCCGCGCCCAGGCAGACGTCGATTAGTGTTCGTTAATCGCCCAAAACCCCATCCCCCCCAATTGAATCCCCCCGCCCATCCCTCGCACCATTGTCCGCACCTGCAAAAATCAATAACAACAAGGTCCGACACCATGACTACGCGCCCTCTGCGCTCCGGCTGATCTCGCCTCCCCCTTATCCGAATTCGATTTTTTGTCTGCGCCCCCTTGGTTGCGGCTGAGTAGTGCTTTATCCCTGACAATTAGAGAGACCCGAGCCCATGACTTCCTCCACCACGCAGTATTTGTTTCCCAGCCTGATCGCCATCGCATTGGCCGGCGTGGCCCTGCCCGCCTTGGCCGAGGAAGCGGGCTTTGTCGAAGGAGCCAAGGTCAACCTGAACCTGCGTAACTTCTACATCAACCGTAACTTCACCAATCCGACCAAGAGCCAGGGCAAGGCTGAAGAGTGGACGCAAAGCTTTATCCTCGACGCCAAATCCGGGTTCACCCAGGGCACCGTCGGGTTCGGCATGGACGTGCTGGGGTTGTATTCGGTCAAGCTCGACGGCGGTAAAGGCACCGGCGGGACGCAGTTGCTGCCGCTGGATCACGATGGCCGCCCGGCGGACAACTTCGGTCGCGCCAACGTGGCGTTCAAGGCGAAGCTGTCCCAGACCGAAGTGAAGGTCGGCGAATGGATGCCGGTGCTGCCGATCCTGCGTTCGGACGACGGTCGCTCGCTGCCGCAAACCTTCCGTGGCGGCCAGATCACCTCGAAGGAAATCGACGGCCTGACGCTCTACGGCGGCCAGTTCCGCGCCAACAGCCCGCGCGACGACAGCAGCATGAGCGACATGTCGATGACCGGCAAAGCGGCCTTCAAGTCAGACCGCTTCAACTTCCAGGGCGTCGAATACGCCTTCAACGACAAGCGTACTCAGATCGGCCTGTGGAATGCTGAACTCAAGGACATCTACAGCCAGCAATACGTCAACCTGATCCACACCCAACCGCTGGGCGACTGGACCCTGGGCGCCAACCTCGGGTTCTTCTACGGCAAGGATGACGGCAGCGCCCGGGCGGGCGAGCTGGACAACAAAACCTGGTCGGGCCTGTTCTCGGCCAAATACGGTGGCAACACCTTTTACGTCGGCCTGCAAAAACTCACCGGCGACAACGCCTGGATGCGGGTCAACGGCACCAGCGGCGGCACCCTGGCCAACGACAGCTACAACTCCAGCTATGACAACGCCCGGGAAAAATCCTGGCAAGTGCGCCACGACTACAACTTCGCCGCCCTTGGCGTGCCGGGCCTGACCCTGATGAACCGCTACATCAGTGGCGACAACGTCCACACCGCCACCACCAGCGACGGCAAGGAATGGGGCCGCGAAAGCGAACTGGGTTATACGGTGCAGAGCGGTACGCTCAAAAACCTCAACGTCAAATGGCGCAACTCCACCATCCGCCGTGACTTCAGCAACAACGAGTTCGACGAGAACCGCTTGATCGTCAGCTATCCGATCAGCCTGCTGTAAGACTCCAAAACGCCTTCGCGGGCAAGCCTCGCTCCTACAAGATTAACCATGACCTTGTAGGAGCGAGGCTTGCCCGCGAAGGCGTCAGCTCAGGCAACACAACTTTCGCGGATCACTCCCGCGACTCAACCCCCAACTCATCCCACACCGACTCGGCCAAGTGGAACGTCGCGTTGGCCGCCGGAATGCCGCAATAGATCGCGCTCTGCATGATCACTTCCTTGATCTCGCCACGGGTTACGCCGTTGTTGGCGGCGGCGCGCAGGTGCAGTTTGAGTTCTTCGTTGCGGTTCATGCCGATCAGCATGGCGATGGTGATCAGGCTGCGGGTGTGGCGCGGCAGGCCCGGGCGGGTCCAGATGTCGCCCCAGGCGTGGCGGGTGATCATCTCCTGGAACTCCGAGTTGAACTCGGTCAGCGCGTTCAGGCTGCGGTCGACGTGGGCGTCACCGAGCACTGCGCGACGGACTTTCATGCCCTCGTCGTAACGTTGTTTCTCGTCCACAAAAAATTCCTCAATGACCTGAAAGAAACGCCAGCACCCGCTCGCTGAACGCAGCGCCGGCCTGGACGTTGGACAGGTGCGCGGCGTAGAACTCGGCGTACTCGGCGCCCCGCACATGTTCCTGAATGAAATGCCCGCCAGACGGCGGTGTGACCGCATCTTCGGTGCCGGCGATCACCAGCAGCGGCGCCTTGATCGAGGACAACTGATCACGGAAATCGGCATCACGCACCGCCGCGCAATTGGCCGCGTAACCTTCAGGCGAGGTAGCCGCGAGCATGTCGGTGATCTGCTTCGCCGCTGCCGGATTGGCTGAGGAAAAGTCCGGGGTGAACCAGCGTGCAATCGACGCATCACGCAATGCCACCATTGCCGCGGCGCCGTCACGCAGAACGGTTTCAATCCGTGGGTTCCACACCGATGGATCGCCGATTTTCGCCGCGGTGTTGCACACGATCAGTTTGTTCAAACGCTGACCGGCATTGATCCCCAGCCATTGGCCGATCAACCCGCCCATGGACAGACCGCAGAAATGCGCGCGCTCGATGTGCAACGCATCCAGCAGCGCCAGCACGTCGCGGCCCAGTTGCTCGATGCTGTACGGCCCTGGCGTCACCAATGACTTGCCGTGACCACGGGTGTCAAAACGCAGCACCCGGAAATGCTCGGTGAACGCCGGGATCTGCGCGTCCCACATGTGCAGGTCGGTGCCCAGTGAGTTGGACAGCACCAGTACCGGCGCATCCGCCGGTCCATCGAGTTGCGGCCCTTGAATTTGGTAGTGCAGTTCGCCCTCGGCGAGTTGTACGAATGCCACAGCAGTCTCCTTCAGGCAGTCAACGCAAAATGTTCAGCCACCGCTCGCTCGACCCAGGTATGGGCCTGACCGAGGTAATGGGCGGGGTCCAGCAGATGATCGAGTTCAGCGTCCGACAACTCGGCGGTCACTTGCGGCTCATCGCCGAGTACCGCGCGCAGATGACGTTGCTCGGCTACAGCACGCTTGCAGCATTGCTCCAGCAGATGATGCGCGGTGTCGCGACCGACCCGTTGCGCCAGGACGATGCTCACCGCCTCGGCCAGCACCAGGCCCTGGGTCAGGTCGAGGTTGCGGGTCATGCGCGTCGCGTCCACTTCCAGTCCGTCGGCCACCAACAGTGCTTGTTGCAGGCTGCCCGACACCAAGCAGCAGATCTCCGGCAGGGTTTCCCATTCGGCATGCCACAGGCCCAGGCTGCGCTCGTGTTCCTGGGGCATCGCGCTAAACAAGGTCGAGAGCAAACCCGGCACCCGCGTCGCCGCACCGATCAGCACCGCCGCGCCCACCGGGTTGCGTTTGTGCGGCATGGTCGAGGAACCGCCCTTGCCCGGCGCGGACGGTTCGAACACTTCACCGGCTTCGGTCTGCATCAACAGGCTGATGTCGCGACCGAGTTTGCCGAGGCTGCCGGCGATCAAGCCAAGCACCGCGCCGAACTCCACCAGACGATCACGCTGGGTGTGCCAGGGTTGTTCCGGCAAGGTCAGTTGCAGTTCCGCGGCCAAGACTTCGGCAATCGGCATCGCTTGCTCGCCGAGGGCCGCGAGGGTGCCGGAGGCGCCACCGAATTGCAGCACCAGCAGGCGTGGTTTGAGTTCCAGCAGACGCTGGCGGCTACGAGTCACGGCGCCCAGCCAACCGGCGATCTTCATGCCGAGGGTGACCGGCGTCGCGTGTTGCAACCAGGTGCGTCCGGCCAGCGGCATGGCGACGTATCGCTTGGCCTGGGTCGCGAGGGTTTCCCCCAGCTGCGCCAGATCAGCTTCGATCAGTTGCAGCGCGCGGCGCAATTGCAACACCAGGCCCGTGTCCATCACGTCCTGGCTGGTCGCGCCCAGATGCACGTAGCGCTCGGCTTCGGCATCGCTTTTGGCGATCTGCTTGCCCAGCGCCTTGACCAAAGGGATCGCCGAATTGCCCGCCGTGGCAATCGCCTCGCCGAGGGCGGCGAAATCGTAATGCTCGGCTTTACAAGCCGCTTCAATAGATGCGACAGCCGCTTGCGGAATCAGGCCAACCCGTGCTTCGGCCCGGGCCAATGCGGCTTCGAAATCCAGCATGGCCTGGACCCGGCCCTGATCACAGAACACCTCACGCATGTCGCGTGCGGTGAAGTAGGCATCGAACAACTGATTGCCCGGTCGCTGATTCATAAACAGTCCTTGCAGGCGAGGGCCAGTACGGCCCCCGCGGAAAGATCAAAGGTCGTTTTCCAGATACTTCGGCTGTTTCGGCAGACGCAGGCTGAACAGGAACGCCACCGCCATCATCACCGTCACGTACCAGTAGAACGAGTTTTCCATGCCCCCGGCTTTAAGGCTCAGCGCTACATATTCCGCCGAACCGCCGAAGATCGCATTGGCCACCGCATACGCCAGGCCAACGCCCAAGGCGCGCACCTCTGGCGGGAACATTTCGGCTTTCACCAGACCGCTGATCGAGGTGTAGAAACTGACGATCGCCAGCGCCACGGTAATCAGCACAAAGGCCAGGAACGGATTGCTGACACTTTTCAGGCTCAACAGGATCGGTACGGTGCACAACGTGCCGAGGGCGCCGAACCAGAGCATCGAATTGCGCCGGCCAATCTTGTCGGCGAGCATGCCGAAGAACGGTTGCATGCACATATAAAGGAACAGCGCGCCGGTCATGATGTAGCTGGCGGTCTTGGCGTGCATGCCAGCGGTGTTCACCAGGTACTTCTGCATGTACGTGGTGAAGGTGTAGAAAATCAGCGAACCGCCGGCGGTGTAACCCAGCACGGTGATGAAGGCGGCCTTGTGATCGCGGAACAGCGCACCAATGCTGCCGGCGTCTTTGTTTTCACGCATTTCCTTGCTGCTGGTTTCCTTGAGCGCACGACGCAGGAACAACGAAATCAACGCCGCCGCCGCACCGACCACGAACGGAATCCGCCAGCCGTAGGCACGCAATTCATCCTCATTGAGGAACTGCTGCAGGATCACCACCAGCGACACCGCCAGCAACTGTCCGCCAATCAGCGTCACGTACTGGAACGACGCGAAGAACCCGCGCTGGCCCTTGAGGGCGACTTCGCTCATGTAAGTCGCGGTGGTGCCGTATTCGCCGCCCACCGACAAGCCCTGCAGCAAGCGCGCGAACAGCAACAGGATCGGCGCCCAGACACCGATACTGTTGTAGGTCGGCAGGCAAGCGATGAGCAGCGAGCCGAAGCACATCATCAGAATCGAGATCAGCATCGAATTCTTGCGCCCGTGCTTGTCCGCCAGCCGGCCGAAAATCCAGCCGCCGATGGGGCGCATCAGAAACCCGGCGGCAAACACGCCCGCGGTATTGACCAACTGCACCGTGGGGTTATCGGACGGGAAAAAGGCCGGGGCAAAGTAGATCGCACAGAAGGCGTAGACGTAGAAGTCGAACCACTCGACCAGATTGCCGGACGAGGCGCCGACAATCGCAAAGATTCTTTTGCTGCGTTCTTCACCGGTGTAGACAGCTGTGGAGGTTGTCATTGTTTTTTCACTCTGTGGGGACCGTGAGAGTCTAGACATATTTCGCAACAGCTGTGGCGAGGGGGCTTGCCCCCGTTGACTTGCGAAGCAAGCCCTAGACCGGTTGGCGCGACCTGTTAGGTAGATCGCGCCAACCGGTTTACGACTGCTTCGCAGCCGAACGGGGCGGTTCGGCGATCCGACAAGCCCCCTCGCCACAAAAAAGCTCCTTGGTCAGCAGAGCCCTCGCCACTCAATAGTCGAAGAACACCGTCTCCGCATCCGTCCCCTGCAGAATCACATTCCACTGATAAACACCCGCAGCATCCTGCTTCGCCAACAAGGTGCCACGACGTTCGGCGGGCACGCATTCGAGCAGTGGGTCCGCCACGTTGGCTGGCTCACCATCGAAGTAAATCCGCGTCAGTAAGTGCTTCACCAACCCGCGAGCAAACACCAGCACCACCAGATGCGGCGCCTGGGTCGTGCCCTTCAGGCCTTCCACGGTGCCCGGCTTGATCGTGGTAAAGCGAAAGCGCCCTTGTGCATCCACCGGCACCCGGCCAAACCCTTCGAAGTTCGGGTCCAGGGGCTTGTCCTGATCGTCTTCGGGGTGGTCGTACTTGCCAGCGGCGTTGGCTTGCCAGACTTCGAGCATGGCGTCGTTGACGAAGTCGCCATTGCCATCGACGACTTGCCCGGTGATCGCCACACGCTCGCCGAGGGTCTGTTCAACGGTCAGGTCTTCACGGTTCAGCCAGGTCAGGCCGATGTGATAGTACGGTCCGACGGTGTGGGATGTGGTCGCGTTCAGCGTCATCTTATTTCTCCATCGGCGTGGCGTCGCGGCCGCGCAAAACGATGTCCCAACGATAAGCGAGGGCATAGGAAGGGATGGTTTTTTCCAGGTCGAAACTGGCGATCAAACGCTCTTTGGCGCTGGTATCGGGCACGCAGTTGTAGATCGGGTCGTAGGCCAGCAACGGGTCACCCGGGAAATACATCTGGGTCACCAGGCGCGTCAGAATACTCGGCCCGAACAGGGAGAAATGGATATGCGCCGGGCGCCAGGCGTTATGGTGGTTACCCCACGGATAAGCACCGGGCTTGATGGTCTGGAACTGATACCAACCTTCGGCGTCGGTCACGGTACGACCGGTGCCGGTGAAGTTCGGGTCCAGCGGCGCGTCGTGCAGGTCGCGGGCATGGTTGTAACGACCGGCGGCGTTGGCCTGCCAGATCTCCACCAGAATGCCCGGCACCGGCAGACCGTCTTCATCCAGCACACGGCCGTGGATGATGATCCGTTCACCCAATGGCTCGCCCGAGTGCTGGGCGGTCAGGTCGTTGTCCCGCTCCTGAATACGCTCGGCGCCGATGGTCGGGCCGGTGATTTCCGACAGCGAATGAGGCAAAAACACCAACGGCTTGGACGGCGAGCGAAGGTTGGTGGATTGATAAGAAGGGTGCAGGTATTCCGGCTGAGTGCCCGCCTGCGGGCGACGGTAACCTGGTTTGTCAGTCATTGCGCTTTCCTCAATTCTTATTAGTCGCTTCTGTGCGTCAGACCCGTTCGATCGCCAGGGCCAGGCCCTGACCGACACCGACACACATGGTCGCCAAGCCTTTCTTGCCGCCCGTCTTTTCCAGTTGATGCAGTGCGGTCAGTACCAAACGTGCGCCGCTCATGCCCAGAGGATGGCCCAAGGCAATGGCTCCACCGTTCGGGTTGACCTGGGCCGCGTCATCCGCCAGTCCCAGTTCACGCAGCACCGCCAGACCCTGGCTGGCGAAGGCTTCGTTGAGTTCGATCACGTCGAAATCGTTGACCGCCAGGCCCAGGCGCTCAGTCAATTTACGCACCGCCGGCACCGGGCCAATACCCATCACCCGTGGTGCGACACCGGCGCTGGCCATGCCGAGCACTTTGGCGCGGGCGGTCAGGCCGTGTTTCTTCACGGCTTCGGCCGAAGCCAGAATCAGCGCTGCAGCACCGTCGTTCACACCGGAGGCATTGCCGGCGGTGACGGTTTTGTCGGGGCCGTTGACCGGTTTGAGTTTGGCCAGGGTTTCGAGTGTAGTGTCGGCGCGAGGATGTTCGTCCTGGCTGACCACTGTTTCACCCTTCTTGTGGGCAATGCGTACTTCAACGATTTCTTCGGCGAAAAATCCTGCGGCTTGCGCGGCGGCTGTCCGTTGCTGACTGCGCAGTGCGAAAGCGTCCTGATCCTCGCGGGAAACCTGGTAATCGTCGGCCACGTTATCGGCGGTTTGCGGCATTGCATCAACGCCGTACTGGGCTTTCATCAACGGGTTGATGAAACGCCAGCCGATGGTGGTGTCTTCCAGCTTCATGTTGCGCGAAAACGCGGCGTCCGCCTTGCCCATCACGAATGGCGCGCGGGACATCGATTCGACGCCACCGGCAATCGCCAGCTCCATCTCACCGCTGGCGATGGCCCGAAACGCAGTGCCGATAGCGTCCATGCCCGAAGCGCAGAGGCGATTGAGGGTGACGCCAGGAATGGTTTCCGGCAGCCCCGCCAGCAGCAACGCCATGCGAGCCACGTTGCGGTTGTCTTCGCCGGCCTGGTTGGCGCAGCCAAGGAACACCTCGTCCACCGCGTTCCAGTCCACCGACGGGTTGCGCGCCATCAGCGCCTTGATCGGCACGGCGGCCAGGTCATCGGCGCGAACCGCCGACAGGCCACCGCCGAAACGGCCGATGGGGGTACGAATCGCGTCGCAGATATAAACGTCACGCATCAGGCTTCTCCGGGTGCTTGGCCGTGGGCCGCCGCAGTGCGGGCTTCCAGATCACGCAGCGCGGTCAACTCGACTTCAGTTGGCTCGGCAGTGTTTTCAACGGTGTCGGCAAAACGAATCGGCCAACCGGTGGCCGCGATCACTTGCTCGCGGGTCACCCCTGGGTGCAGCGCGGTGACCACGAATTCATGGGTGCCGGCTTCCGGTTCCATGATGCACAGGTCGGTAATAATGCCGACAGGACCGGCGCCTGGCAGGCCGAGACGTTTGCGCGAATCACCGCCCTCGCCATGACCAACCGAGGTAATGAAGTCGAGCTTGTCGACGAACGAACGCGCCGACTGCTTGAGGATGATCAGCACGCTCTTGGCGGAACCGGCGATCTCCGGCGCGCCACCTGCACCTGGCAGGCGAACTTTCGGCTGGTGGTAGTCGCCGACCACCGTGGTGTTGATGTTGCCGAAACGGTCGACTTGCGCGGCACCGAGAAAACCGACGTCAATGCGCCCGCCCTGCAGCCAGTAGCGAAAAATCTCGCCGGTCGGGACGACGGTGTCGGCGGTTTCCGCCAGCTCACCGTCACCGATCGACAATGGCAGTACGCTTGGCTTGGCACCGATCGGACCCGATTCGTAGATCAGGACTACATCGGGCGAGGACGTCAGTCGCGCCAGGTTGGCGGCTTTCGACGGCAGGCCGATACCAACGAAGCACACCGAACCGTTTTTCAGGCGGCGGGCGGCGGCGACGGTCATCATTTCATTGGTGGTGTAAGTCATTACTTGGCCTCCGAAGCAGCGGCCAGCTTGGCCTGGAACTCGCTGAAGTCAGCGCAGCCGTGGATGTACTCGTTGATCCACGCGGTGAAGGTTTCACGGTCGCGGGCAATCGGATCCCAGGCCTGGTAGAAGCGGTTGTCACGCTCGGTGTAACCGTGGGCGTAGGACGGATGCGCGCCGCCCGGTACGTGGCAGACCGCGCTCAGAGCCCAGGTCGGCAGCACGCAAGCGTTCATCGGTGCGTTGAGGTCATCGACGATTTCTTCGACGGTGACGATGCAACGCTTGGCCGCCAGCGCCGCTTCTTTCTGCACCCCGAGGATGCCCCAGAGCAGCACGTTGCCTTGGCGGTCGGCTTTCTGCGCGTGAATCACGGTGATGTCCGGACGCACCGACGGTACCGCCGCCAGCACTTCGCCGGTGAACGGGCACGTGACGGTTTTGATCAGCGGGTTGACCTTCGGCAGGTCGGAACCGGCGTAGGCACGCAGCACCGCGAACGGTAAGCCCGAAGCGCCCGCGACGTAGGCATTGGCCAGGTCGGCGTGGCTGTGCTCTTCGATTTCCAGCGCATGCGGCCACTGCCGCTCGACTGCGTCACGCAGACGGTGCAGCGAACCGACGCCGGGGTTGCCGCCCCAGGAGAAAATCAGTTTGCGAGCACAACCGGCACCGATCAACTGGTCGTAGATCAAGTCAGGCGTCATCCGCACCAGGGTCAGGTCTTTCTTACCCTGACGAATGATTTCGTGACCGGCCGCCGTAGGAATCAGGTGAGTGAAGCCTTCGAGCGCGACGGTATCGCCGTCGTTGACGAACTGCTTCACCGCGTCATGCAGCGAAAGGATTTCAGCCATGGGGCAGGCTCCCGTTTATTGTTAACCGACAGTGTGGGAAAAAGGCGCCGATGCGCAGCGCCGGAATGACTGAAGATTAAGCCCCTGGAATGACCCAAACAATCCGATAATCGACTGAGCGTTCGTTTATCGAACAGATTGTTACCTCACTATCGTTCTCTTTCAGATCGTTCCCACGCTCTGCGTGGGAATGCAGCCAGGGACGCTCCGCGCCCCAAAAGCGGACGCAGAGCGTCCATTGAGGCGTTCCCACGCAGAGCGTGGGAACGATCGAACAATCTCGGAAATCGCCCTCAGGTCGCATCCGCATGGCTGACCATGCCCTTGATCACCACCGCCGTGGTCGCCAACGCGGCCGGAATCACCAGCGCCGTCAGCACCTGCTCGAAGTTCCAGCCCAGGCCCAGCAACGTCGCGCCCATCCACGCCCCGAGGATCGCGCCGAAGCGGCCAATCCCAAGCATCCACGACACACCGGTCGCCCGCCCTTGCGTCGGGTAAAAACGCGCCGCCAGCGACGGCATTGCCGATTGCGCGCCGTTGACACACATCCCAGCCACCAGCACCAGGGTCGCCAGCACGGCGATGTTGCCCAGGCTCTGCCCTACCGCGTAGGCAAACACCCCGGCCAATAGGTAGAAAGTGCCGATGACCTTGTGCGGATTGAACCGGTCCATCGCCCAACCTACGCCCACTGCGCTCAACACCCCACCAAGCTGGAACAGCGCACCAATGAATGCGGCCTGCTCCATGCTCGCGCCGCTGTCACGCATCAGCGTCGGCAACCAACTGGTCAGCAGATAAACAATCACCAGCCCCATGAAGTACGTTAGCCACAGCAACAATGTGCCGGTGCTGTAAGTACCGGAGAAGATCACCGCGAACACATTGCGTGCCTTCACGGTTTTCTGTTCCGGCACACTGAAACTCGAAGCCTGGGCCACCACCGCTGGGTCGATCGGTGCCAGGGCCTTGCGCACTTTGTCGGTACCGCGATTGCGCACCACCAGATAGCGCGCCGATTCAGGCAACCACAACAGCAAAACGACGGTGAGTATCAGCGGCAGAATCCCGCCGATCATCAACAGGCTGTGCCAGCCGAAGGCCGGGATCAGTTTGGCCGAGATGAACCCGCCCCCGGCCATGCCGAGGTTGAAGCCGCAGAACATGCTGGTCACCAGCAGGGATTTCTTGCGTTCCGGGGTGTATTCGGACAGCAGCGTGGTCGCGTTCGGCATGCCGGCGCCCAGGCCCAGGCCGGTGAGGAAACGCAGCACCAGCAGTTGATCGACATTGGTGCTGTAAGCCGATGCCAGGCTGAACGCACCGAACAACAACACCGCGCCTACCAGTACGACTTTTCGCCCGAAGCGGTCAGCCAACGGCCCGGAACCCAAGGCGCCAAAGACCATGCCGATCAGTGCCGCACTCATCACCGGGCCGAGGCTGGCGCGATCGATGCCCCAGTCCTGGGACAATGCCGGCGCGATAAACCCCATGGCCGCGGTGTCGAGGCCATCGAGGAAGACAATCAGGAAACACAGGATCACCACCCGCCATTGGTAGCGCGAAATGGGTTGAGCGTTGATGAAGGACTGCACGTCGAGGCAGTTCCCTACAGCAGACTGAGGCTGGTTCATTATTTTTATTCCACGCAAAGAACGCAGTCGAACAAGTGCCAGCCGAGGCTGACGCCGTCACAAGAAAAGAAGGTCGGGATCAGACGATCCGGTTTCGGCAGTTAGGGCGGTGGGAACAGCGACAGTGGGGAAACGTGCACATGACGATGCCTCTTCTCATTATTATTGGGTCGTCGTCCGGCAACCGGCTGAGGGCCAGCAGCGCCGGATGACGCTGCCGCGACATTAATGATCCGAGAGAAACAGCGTCAATTCGATAAACGCGACTCTGTGCGTTTATCGAACAGCTTAGGCGAAGAGCTGCGCGCTAAGGTCGCGGCTGGCACTCAACAAACCTGGCAGGAAACGTTGCTCCAGCTCGCTGCGGCTGACCCGGCCGGCATGGGTGCTGACGTTCAGCGCCGCCACTACCTGGCCAGAAGCGTCATACACCGGCACGGCAATCGAGCGCAGGCCTTGCTCCAGTTCCTGATCGACGATGCACCAGCCTTGTCGCCGTACTTCTTGCAAGCATTCGAGCAAGGCCTCGGGGGTGTGCAGGGTGCGACTGGTCTTGGCTTGCAAGTCTGCATGGTCGAGGTATTCGCGCAGCGACGTGTCGTCCAGCGCGGCGAGCAGAATCCGGCCCATGGAGGTGCAATAGGCCGGCAAGCGCCCACCCACCGAGAGGTCGACGGAAATCAGCCGTTGGGTAGTCGCCGAGCGCGCGATGTACAAAATGTCATCGCCCTCCAGCGTGGCCATGTTGCAGGCCTCGTGCAGTTGCTCGCTCATGCGGTCCAGGTACGGCTGGGCAGACACCGCCAGTGGAGTCGACGACAGATAGGCATGGCCCAGGGTCAAGACTTTGGGCAGCAGCGAATAGGTGCGCCCGTCGGTGGTGGCGTAGCCGAGCTTGATCAGCGTATGCAGGCAACGTCGCACAGCGGCGCGGGGTATTTCCGTGCGGTGGCTGATCTGTGCAATGGTCAGGTGCCGCTTGCGCTCCTGGAACGCTTGCACCACCGCCAGGCCACGGGCCAGGGAAGTCATGAAATCCGGGTCACCGGTCAGGGCCTGGATTCGCTTGGCGGGCGAGGCGACGATCGGCGGCGCCACTGAAGCGAAGGAATTGCGCATTTGATCGTTCATATCAGGTTCCCCATACGGATCAGCGACTATTACAAGCGGCCCCGGTCTGACACACAAGCCAGCGACTGCCAGGATTGGGCGATTATCGAACCATAGGCCGATAATCGCAATCGTGCTGCGTACATTCAGCCATCCTGCTTTCACTCACCCACAATACGGTTGTTATTTTCGGTCACTGGTTTAAAGGAGAACGATGTAATAATTTGTCCGGCTTAATGGCGCCAGAAAGTCACCACTGCAACTGGCATCAGTCCACCGTAGTTACCGGCAAGTTGCGAGCAACAAAACAATCACACATGAGGAACTACTTTTAACTGCCAAGAGATAGTGTTCTTCGAATCGACCGCTATAATGCATTTCAGAGGCGACCGGTTTTTTTGTACCGATTCCGCCCGCCGGCAGCGCGATATCCATCGCCGCTGTCCGCAGCAAGCGCTTGACGCTCATTTAATATGTTCCGCCAACGCGCTCGCTGAAACAGGAGACTGATGCTGCGTCAGCTGTTTTGCTCTGGTGCCGTGGCCGCCTGCAACATTGAAGTATTGATTGTGCCGTGGGAACGATGTCGTATCAGGCATTGTCCTTTCGACGAGCATGGTCAATAGATCGATGCAGCGCGTTTCACCAGAATTAATCTCAACTCAATCAGGTAGCACTGTGACGAAAGACGAACTGCGCGCGGAACTTGAGCGCCAGGAACAACGTTACAAGGAAGTTTACGGCGGGGAAGTCACCACCTACGCCGCTCAGCCCGAACCCGAACGCAAACCCTGGCGTAAACGCGCCACCGTTCAGGATCAGGCCTTCACCCAGGAATTGCAGAAGATGGAAAAGGAACTCAAAGCCGAAGAGCCATGACCGCCTCGACTTGAATCCTTTCAAGAGCCTGCGTCTGCGCCCGTTAAAAGCGGGTTGTATCGATGGTGCTTTTCGCGCCCGCTACAAGCGGGCAGCGGCTTCCTCATCCATTCGATGAGGCAAACGGCTCTTGCCTGACCTTCTTCTCAGATATTTCACACAAGCGTTCAAGCCTCTCGTCCCAACGAGAGAAACCCTTGTGGCTGCTGCCTTTCCAAGCGAATTCAATGACTTGTAGGCCCCTGAAAAAACCTGGGATTCAGGGGATTGCCACCCACTAATTCATTGAAGAATGTAACCGATGAGCAGCAAGTGCATCGATTATCAGTCTTTTCTGGCATAATCGCGCCCCCTTACGAACGGGTCAGAAAACCTTCATGATCGATTTATTCAGCGGACTGGATGCTTGGGTGCTTGTGAGCCTCTTGCTCGCCCTGGCCTTTGTCCTCGCCTTCGAGTTCATCAACGGCTTTCATGACACCGCAAACGCGGTGGCCACTGTTATCTACACCAAAGCCATGCCGCCTCATCTGGCGGTGTTCTTTTCCGGTGTGTTCAACTTCCTCGGCGTGCTGCTGGGCGGTGTGGGGGTGGCGTATGCCATCGTCCATCTGCTGCCAGTAGAACTGTTGATCAATGTGAACACCGGTCACGGGCTGGCCATGGTGTTCTCGTTACTCGCCGCCGCCATCACCTGGAACCTGGGCACCTGGTACTTCGGTATCCCGGCCTCCAGTTCCCATACGCTTATCGGTTCGATCCTCGGTGTCGGCCTGGCCAACGCCCTGATCAACGACATTCCGTTGGCCGACGGCGTGAACTGGCAGAAAGCGATCGACATCGGCGCGTCCCTGGTGTTCTCGCCTATGGCCGGCTTCCTCGTTGCCGCCCTGGTGTTGATCGGCCTTAAATGGTGGCGTCCGCTGTCCAAGATGCACAAGACACCGGAACAGCGCCGCAAGATCGACGACAAGAAACACCCACCGTTCTGGAACCGTCTGGTACTGGTGATTTCGGCGATGGCGGTCAGCTTCGTGCACGGTTCGAACGATGGCCAGAAAGGTATCGGCCTGATCATGCTGGTGCTGATCGGTATCGTCCCGGCGCAATTCGTACTCGACCTGGGCAGCACCACCTACCAGATCGAACGGACGCGCGATGCAACCCTGCACCTGAGCCAGTTCTACAAGCGCAATGCCGATACGCTGGGTGAATTCCTGGCCCTGGGCAAAAGCGTGGAAGGTGATCTGCCGGAGAAATTCCGTTGCAACCCGCAACAGACCGAACCGACCATCGCCGCCCTGCTCGACACCCTCAAGGGTGTAGCCGACTACCACTCGCTGCCGGCGGAAAGCCGCATCGAAGTGCGTCGTTACCTGCTCTGCCTGGACGACACGGCGAAGAAAGTCAGCAAGCTGCCTGGCCTCGCTGCCCGTGAAAAGGCTGACCTGGACAAACTGCGCAAGGACCTGACCACCACCACTGAATACGCCCCGTTCTGGGTGATTCTGGCGGTCGCACTGGCCCTCGGCCTGGGTACCATGGTCGGCTGGAAGCGCGTGGTACTGACCATCGGCGAGAAAATCGGCAAGCAAGGCATGACCTATGCCCAAGGCATGTCGGCGCAGATCACCACCGCGAGCATGATCGGCCTGGCCAACATCTTCAGCCTGCCCGTCTCCACTACCCACGTCCTGTCCTCAGGCGTGGCCGGTACCATGGTCGCGAACAAAAGCGGCCTGCAAGGCGGCACCGTCAAAACCATCCTGCTGGCCTGGGTCCTGACCCTGCCAGCCACCGTAGGCCTGTCGGCCGGCCTGTTCTGGCTGGCCTCCAAGGCACTGGGTAGCTGATACACCGCTACTGAAAAAGGCGCGTTCCGTGAGGTTCGCGCCTTTTTTATTGCCCACATTTCGGTATTAGATCGTTCCCACGCGCAGCAAAGGAATGCAGCCCGGGACGCTCCGCGTCCCTTTCGATCGCACAAAAAAAAGGGCGACCGAAGTCGCCCAAAATGCCTTGCGTGCTCATTGCTCTAGAAAGACCTACGGTTTTCTCCGCTTATGCGAATCCTTCCAGATAAAAAATCCAAACCCTGCAAAAAACAGAACCATGAGGCCGACTGTCAGCACTCCGGCGATCACCACGTTATCGAAAAACATGACTGGCCTCCTGGACTTGCCCTGTTGCGATGGGGCTAAGTTAACCAATCGGGCAGGAGAGAAAATTGACCGGGATCAATGCCGCCCGCGACGGGACGTAAAGGAAGGGAAATAACTGACCTGCATCAACAGATGCAGGGTGTTTCAACGCTTTTTCGGTTTGTTCTTCGGCTTTTTCTTCGCTTTACCCAACGGCATGGCCTGCTCAAATGCCTGGCGCACTTCGTTCAGGCGCTTTTCATTAAGGTCATGAACCCGTTTGGCACGTTCAGAATTGAGGTCGATCAGCTTGTCATCTTGGCTCATGGCGTTCAGTGCATCGCTTGGAAATGAATTCAGCTGCCGGCTAAAGGCGACAGGATTGCGCCAATAATGCGGTCTGGCGCGGGCGCTGACCAGTCTCCGACACTTCAGATCTCAATATCGACCCACAACCCCTGACGTGGCTGATTCTCCATCAACGGGACCACCGGCACGGTATTGTCGGCATTGAGCTCATTGCCGGGGATCGCCAGATGCTCTTCAGGATCCTCATCGGCCTCGCGACGGCGCCGCTCCCGCTCCTGCTGCCGACGCTGTTCCTCGCGCAGCTGCAGGCCCGCCTCTTCCGGGTCGCGCTTTTGCAGGTCGATAGTGCTTTCATTGGAGCTTTCCTGCACCGGCACCACGGGGGGAATATCCGGACGCTGGCGGATCGGATCCTGCTGTGAAGTGATCGGCACGGCGCTCAAGGGGAGCATCGGTGGCAGCATATTATTAGTCTCCTGTCAGAAGTCTGTCGGCTGCGGGGATGGCGACTTGAGCCATTGGTCGCAAACTTGTGATCCGCTTGGCACGATCTTCCATCGGACAACGTAGAACTCAAGCGTTCCCGAAGATCGAAAGATCGCAGCCTTCGGCAGCTCCTGCGCACGTAAACCTTTGGTCTGGGGCCTGATTCCGTTAAGATAGCCCGCTTTTTCAAGGTGGGAGTCAGGCAGCATGGCGCAGCAGTATCAACCGGGGCAACGCTGGATCAGTGACAGCGAAGCCGAGCTGGGTTTAGGCACCGTTCTGGCACAGGACGGCCGCTTGTTGACCGTGCTCTACCCGGCCACTGGCGACACTCGCCAGTACGCGCTACGGAATGCGCCCCTCACCCGCGTGCGGTTTTCGCCGGGTGACTCGATTACTCACTTCGAAGGCTGGAAACTGACCGTACAGGAAGTCGACGACATCGACGGCCTGCTGGTCTACCACGGCCTCAATGGGCAGAACGAAGTGGTCACCCTGCCGGAAACCCAGCTGTCGAACTTCATTCAGTTCCGACTGGCGAGCGACCGTCTGTTCGCTGGCCAGATCGACCCGCTGGCCTGGTTCTCCCTGCGTTACCACACCCTGGAACACACCAGCCGCCAGTTGCAGTCATCGCTCTGGGGCCTGGGTGGCGTGCGCGCGCAACCGATCGCGCACCAGTTGCACATCGCCCGTGAAGTCGCCGACCGCATTGCGCCGCGGGTTCTGCTGGCCGACGAAGTGGGCCTGGGCAAGACCATCGAAGCCGGTCTGGTGATCCATCGCCAACTGCTCTCGGGCCGCGCCAACCGCGTGCTGATCCTGGTGCCGGAAAACCTCCAGCACCAGTGGCTGGTGGAGATGCGCCGCCGCTTCAACCTGCAAGTTGCGCTGTTCGATGAAGAACGCTTCATCGAAAGCGATGCCACCAACCCGTTCGAAGACACCCAGCTCGCCCTGGTGGCGCTCGAATGGCTGGTGGAAGACGAGAAGGCCCAGGACGCGCTGTTCGCCGCCGGCTGGGATTTGATGGTGGTCGACGAAGCGCACCACCTGGTGTGGCACGAAGACCAGGTCAGCCCTGAGTACTCCCTGGTGGAGCAGCTTGCTGAAACGATCCCGGGCGTATTGCTGCTGACCGCAACCCCGGAACAACTGGGCCAGGACAGCCACTTCGCCCGTCTGCGCCTGCTCGACCCGAACCGTTTCCATGACCTGCATGCCTTCCGCGCCGAGAGCGAAAACTATCGCCCGGTGGCCGAAGCCGTTCAGGAGTTGCTGGACAAAGGGCGCCTGTCGCCTGAAGCGCACAAGACCATTCACGGCTTCCTCGGCAACGAAGGCGAAGCCCTGCTGAGTGCAGTCAACGATGGCGATACCGACGCCAGCGCCCGTCTGGTCCGCGAACTGCTGGACCGCCATGGCACTGGCCGCGTGCTGTTCCGTAATACCCGCGCCGCCGTGCAGGGTTTCCCGGAGCGCAAACTGCACCCGTACCCGCTGCCGTGCCCGGCCGAATACCTCGAACTGCCGTTGGGCGATCACATCGAGCTGTACCCGGAAGTCAGCTTCCAGTCCCAGCCGGACGCCAACGAAGAAGAACGCTGGTGGAAATTCGACCCGCGCGTCGAGTGGCTGATCGACACCCTGAAAATGCTCAAGCGCACCAAAGTGCTGGTGATCTGTGCCCACGCCGAAACCGCCATGGACCTGGAAGACGCCCTGCGCGTGCGTTCCGGCATTCCGGCCACGGTGTTCCACGAAGGCATGAACATCCTTGAGCGTGACCGCGCCGCCGCCTACTTCGCCGACGAAGAATTCGGCGCCCAGGTGCTGATCTGCTCGGAAATCGGCAGTGAAGGTCGTAACTTCCAATTCTCGCACCATCTGGTGCTGTTCGACCTGCCGTCGCACCCGGACCTGCTGGAGCAGCGTATCGGTCGTCTCGACCGGATCGGCCAGAAGCACGTCATCGAACTGCACGTGCCGTACCTGGAAACCAGCCCGCAAGAGCGGCTGTTCCAGTGGTACCACGAAGCGCTGAACGCCTTCCTCAACACCTGCCCGACCGGCAACGCCTTGCAGCATCAGTTCGGCCCGCGCCTGCTGCCGCTGCTGGAAGAGACCGACGATGGCGAGTGGAAAGCGCTGATCGACGAGGCCCGCGCCGAGCGTGAGCGTCTGGAAGACGAACTGCACACCGGTCGCGACCGCTTGCTGGAGCTCAACTCCGGCGGCGCGGGTGAAGGTGATGCGCTGGTCGAAGCGATTCTCGAACAGGACGATCAGTTCGCCCTGCCGATCTACATGGAAACCCTGTTCGACGCCTTCGGCATCGACAGCGAAGACCATTCGGAAAACGCGCTGATCCTCAAGCCCAGCGAAAAAATGCTCGACGCCAGCTTCCCGCTGGGCGACGACGAAGGCGTGACCATCACCTACGACCGCAACCAGGCGCTGTCTCGCGAAGACATGCAGTTCATCACCTGGGAACACCCGATGGTTCAGGGTGGCATGGACCTGGTGCTGTCCGGCTCGATGGGCAACACCGCCGTGGCGCTGATCAAGAACAAGGCACTGAAGCCGGGCACCGTGTTGCTGGAACTGCTCTACGTCAGCGAAGTGGTTGCCCCGCGTTCGCTGCAACTGGGTCGTTACCTGCCGCCGGCCGCCCTGCGCTGCCTGCTCGACGCCAATGGCAATGACCTGTCGGCCCGGGTGTCGTTCGAAACCCTGAACGATCAACTGGAAAGCGTGCCCCGCGCCAGCGCCAACAAGTTCATCCAGGCCCAGCGCGACCAGCTGACGCCAAGGATCAACGCCGGCGAAGAGAAGATCACCCCGCGTCACGCCGAGCGCGTGGCCGAGGCACAACGTCGCCTGGCGGCCGATACCGACGAAGAACTGGCGCGCCTGACCGCCTTGCAAGCGGTCAACCCGACCGTGCGCGACAGCGAACTGGTTGCCCTGCGCAAGCAGCGCGAGCAAGGCCTGGCCATGCTCGACAAAGCGGCATTGCGACTGGAAGCGATTCGGGTGTTGGTAGCGGGTTAATCCCCCTACTCCACCGCTATAAAAAAGGCCCGCAGCGATGCGGGCCTTTTTTTGTCTGCTGGATTGTTTTGGTGTTGTTGATGGCCTCATCGCGGGCAAGCCCGCTCCCACAGGTTATATGAACGACATAAGTCCCTGTGGGCGATCAGGCAGTCACCGCAGAGCCTGCAGGCTCAACCACCGCCACCAACCCTTCTTTCATCCGCTTCGCATCCCGCACAAAACACCGCGATGCCAAAAACAGAAACACCATGGTGAAAAACAGCGCCACCGGGATCAGGTACATCGCGTCATGCAGGCCGACAGCCTTGAACGCCTCGGTCATCTGCTCGGCACCCGCCGAGAGCATCGCGGTATGGGCGAAGTGATCGGACAGACCGCCCACCACCACCGGCCCCAAACCACCGCCCAACAGATACAACCCGGCAAAGAACAACGCCATCGCCGTCGCCCGCAGGCGTGGTTCGACCACATCCTGAATCGCCGTGTACACGCAGGTGTAGAAGTTGTAGGCGAACAGCCACCCCAGGCTGAATACCGCGACAAATACCCCGATCTCGATCCGCCCGGCATGCAGCGCCCAAGCCGTGCACAACGTCGAAATGATCAGGCTGAACGCGGCGAACAGCAGTCGCCCGTTGGCCACCCGCTGGTGAATCTTGTCGGCAATCCATCCGCCTAATGTCAGGCCGAACAACCCGGTCACCCCGACGATCACCCCGGTCGCCACCGCCGCGTCCTGTAACGGCATCAGGAAATAGCGCTGCAGCATCGGCACCAGAAACGAGTTGCAGGCATAAGTGGCGAAGTTGAAGCACAGCCCCGCCATCACCAGCCACAGAAAAGTCGGCACCGCCAGCACTCGACGGATCGGCCGGTCCACGCGCTCCTGAGACACTTGCACACTTTCCGCCGCGCCACGTTTCGGCTCTTTGATGAAGAACATGAAGACCGCCAGGATCAACCCAGGCACCGCGGCGATGAAGAATGGCGCTCGCCAGCTGTCGAACGCCTTGACCATCGCACCAATGGTGAAGAACGCCAGCAGCAGGCCCAGCGGCAAGCCGAGCATGAAAATGCCCATGGCCCGTGCCCGACGATGCGCCGGGAACAAATCGCCGATCAACGAGTTGGCGGCCGGCGCGTAACTGGCTTCACCGATGCCGATGCCCATCCGCACGATCAGGAAACTCCAGAAACTGCCCACCAACCCGTTGACCGCGGTCAGCCCGCTCCACGCCGCCAGGCCCCAGCCCATCAGTTTGCTGCGCGAACCGGTATCGGCCAATCGCCCCAGAGGCAGGCCGGCAATGGCGTAAACGATGGTGAATGCGGTGCCGATGATCCCCAGCTGAAAGTCGCTGAGGTGCCACTCCATGCGGATCGGCTCGATGATGATCGCCGGAATGGTGCGGTCGAAGAAGTTGAACAGGTTGGCCAGGAACAACAGGAACAGAATGCGCCAGGCATTCGCCGCTTGGGTCGAGTTCTGCATGGGTCCGTCTCTTTTTATTGTTGTTGGGGCCGTCACTGTCCCCGGAACCTCCAATCTAGTCAGGCCCGTCAGGGCTGTCTGTCATTATTCGCAAGGCTGATATCAGCCCATGGCGCCACACATAACTTGTGGGATCAATGCTGTCAGGGAGTCAGGTTTTTCACCATCAGTCGCAGGCTGGAAAAATACCTCCGTACCCCCCTTCCCAACGGCATGGCGAAGCCTAGAATAGCGGCCTTGTCTGCCCACCCTGCCCCCATTCCTCTTTTGATCATTGCCCATGTCCGAAGCCAGTCCGTGTCTGAATTGCGGTGCCTGCTGTTCTCATTTCCGCGTGTCTTTTTTCTGGGGTGAATGCACCTCGGCCGGGGGCACGGTGCCTGACGAACTGGTCACGTCCATCAGCCCCAGCCGGGTGGCCATGCTGGGCACAGACTGCAAACCTGTTCGCTGTGTCGGTCTGGTGGGCGAAGTGGGCAGCACCGTGCAGTGCTCGATCTACGATCAGCGCTCCAGCACTTGTCGGGAGTTCGACGCCTCTTGGGCCAATGGCGAGGCGAACGTGGATTGCGATGCGGCACGGGCCGCGTTCGGGCTGCCCGCCCTGCAACCTGAATTCGAAACGCCTTTTGAGCAGATCGCCTAAGGCTTGGCAGCGACCGCAATCAAGCCATTCGAAAAATATTTGACATCATTGCGCTATCATCCCTTGCGCTCCATGTAAGCCCTCTATACTGCCAGCATTCGCCAGCGCGCATGACGCAGGCCAAGATGACTCACAGACGGGACATGCTATGGAGTGGCTTGGTTTGCATTTCATGACCGGGCTGCCGGAAAGCGGGCAGGTCATACTCAATTGCACCCATAACCCGTTTCTGGTGTTGCTGGCCTATCTGGTCGCCTGCACGGCCGGTTTCGCCACGCTGGACATGACCGAGCGGGTGGGTCATGTGGAAAAGTCCGCCTCTCAACGACTCTGGCGCTGGGTCGGCGCCGGGTGTCTGGCGGGCGGTATCTGGTCCATGCACTTCATCAGCATGCTGGCGTTCCAGGTGCCGATCGAAATCCATTACCACCTGCCCACCACCCTGATCTCGCTGTTGTTCGCCCTGACCGCCTCGTGGCTGGCCATGTACACCCTGAGCCATCCCCAACTGAATTTCTGGCAATACCTGCGGGCCGCGGTGTGGATCGGCCTGGGCATCGCGACCATGCACTACGTGGGCATGGCCGCACTGCGATCGAATGCGCTGGTCTATTACCAACCCGCCCTGTTCGTGCTCTCCGTCGTGATCGCCATCGGTGCCAGCCTGGCTGCCCTGTTGATTTCCAGTCACTTGCGCGATGACACCGGTGCATATCATCTACTGGTCAAGTACACCGCCAGCCTGGTGCTCGGAGCCGGCATCGTCAGCATGCATTTCACCGGCATGGCATCGCTCAACCTGGTGCTGCCCGATGACAGCCTTCAACCGCTGCCCGGCGACAACAATCACCTGCAATTGGGGCTGACCGTAGCCGTGATGGCGCTGCTGATCATCGGCAGCAGCATCAGTGCCGCTCTGGCGGACAAGAAGCTGCAACACAAGGAGTCCGACCTGCAGCGGGTCAACGCCCTGCTCAGTCAACTGGACCAGGCACGCATGTCGCTGCAACAGGTGGCGCATTACGACCCCTTGACCAACCTGCTCAACCGCCGGGGTTTCAACCAGCTCTTCGCCGAGAAGCTCATCGAAAAAACCAACGAAGGCGGCATGCTCGCGGTGATATTCCTCGACATCGACCACTTCAAGCGGATCAACGACAGCCTTGGCCATGACGCCGGCGACGAATTGCTCAAAGTCCTTGCCAGTCATATCAAGGCCTCGGTGCGCAGCCACGAAGACGTGGTGGCGCGTTTCGGAGGCGACGAATTCTGCCTCCTCATCAACCTGTACGACCGTGAAGAAGCGCGGCATATGGCCCAGCGCATCATGCTGAAAATGAAGGACCCCATCGAGCTGTCCGGACGGCGCATGGTCATGACCACCAGCATCGGTATCAGCCTGTTTCCGGAAGACGGCAAGACCTGCGAAGAACTGCTGAAGCACGCCGACCTGGCGCTGTATCAGTCCAAGGGTAGCGGTCGCAACAGCTTGCACTTTTTCAGTTCCAACCTGAAAGCCCGCGCCACCCTGGAGTTGCAGCTCGAAGAAGAACTGCGTCACGCCCTGCGCGAAGACTCCGGGTTGATGCTGTATTACCAGCCGATCTATGACCTGAGAATCGGCCGAGTCAGCAAACTGGAAGCGCTGGTCCGCTGGCAACATCCGGTTCACGGATTGCTGACACCGGATCGGTTCATCGCCATCGCCGAGGCCAACGGCCTGATCGCTGAACTGGACAATTGGGTATTGCGCAAAGCCTGCGAAGACCTGGGCGAACTGTCCCGCCACGATTGCGACGACCTCAAGATCGCAGTGAATTGCTCGCCCCTGAACCTGGCGCGAGAAGAGTTGGCCGATGAAATCGAACACGCCCTGCACGTCTACGGGGTGACGCCCCAGCGACTGGAGCTGGAGGTGACCGAAAATGCCCTGATGGGTAATATTTCCAACACCCTGGTGTTGCTGCGGCAGATTCGCGCCCTTGGTGTTTCGTTGTCGATCGACGACTTCGGCACCGGCTATTCATCCCTGGCCTACCTCAGGCGCCTACCATTAAACACGCTGAAGATCGACCGCTCGTTCATTCAGGACATTCCCATGGCCACCCAGGACATGGAAATCGTCCAGGCCATTATCGTCATGGCCCATACCCTGCATTTGCAAGTCGTCACCGAAGGTGTCGAGACCCTCGAGCAATATGACTTTCTCCAACGCCACGGCTGCGATTTTGTCCAGGGCTACCTGCTTAGCCATCCGGTGCCGCTGGCTGAGTTGCGGCCGGTGCTGGCCGAAATCAACCAGCACACGCATGCCGTCAATCCGTTGAATCTGGCTCACGGTACAACTGCACTAACGTCGAGGGATCCTTTTCCAGGAACCCCTGCCCCCCATGGAGGCGCATCAGTTGTGCGGCCAATCCGCTGATCGGCGTGGCCGAACCCTGTTCGCGGGAAAACTTCACGGCGGTATCGAGATCCTTGAGCAACGTGCGTACGTGCCATTTCACGGGCTCGAAACGGCTTTCGGCCATTTGCGGCGCGAGAATCTGCAACGGTTTTGAATCGGCGAAACCACCGGCCAGCGCCTCGGCAATCAGGCTGGCATCGACCCCGGAGCGCTCAGCCAGGGCCACCACTTCAGCAATGACCAAGGCATTGCAGGCGACGATCATCTGATTGCAGGCCTTGGTCACCTGCCCCGCACCGACCGCGCCCATGTGGGTCACGCGCTGGCCAAGGGTCAGCAACACCGGCCGCACGCGCGCAAGGTCTGCCGCCTCGCCACCGACCATAATCGCCAGACTGCCGGCCTCGGCGCCGACCACCCCGCCGGACACTGGCGCATCGAGCCAACCCATCCCGGTTTTATTGGCCAGTGCTGTGGCCATTTCCCGCGTTGCGGTGGGCTCCAGGCTGGAAAAATCCACCAGCAACTGGCCGCTTTTCGCCCCCTCGGCAACGCCAGCCGCGCCAAACACCACCTCACGTACCACCGCGGTATCGGCCAGGCACAGCATCACCGCGTCGGCGTGCTGACACAGCTCGGCCGGTGTCGCCACTTGCCGCGCGCCGGCCTCGACCAGCGCTGCACACTTGGCCGGGTTGCGGTTCCACACCGTCAGCGGATAACCGGCCGCCAACAAGCGTCGGCACATCGGCAAACCCATCAGGCCGATTCCGGCGAACCCCAGCGCAGGCAACGTTGCCATCATTTAGCCTCTCTCTGATTAAAGATCATCGAATATTGGCCGATTCATCATGGTTAAGGAAAGGATTCCCCCGAGCGATGTTCAGGCCAAGGCCCTGACGCTTGGGCCACATTCGCGCTAAAAAAAGACGCGAGATCCCATTCCGTGATGACTCGATGACACTTGTCGCCGAGCCGACCAGTCCAGGTATATGGCGCACAATGACTTCTAAAAACAATCCGGCCACCGCGGTATCCGACCTGACCCTGAGCCCCGCGGCAAACAGCCCCTCATCGTCGAAGCCATTGCCCCCGTCGCGTCCGCTGTCGACTCAGCAATACCTGTACTTCACCGAAACCAATACCGACCGCATCCTCGACAACCTCGACGGCCTGCGCGACCTGGTGTTCCCGCGCCCGCCCCATCTGGAAGGCGACAACGAACAGCACAACGACCAGGAATTCCCCTCGGTGTGCCTGATCGGCCTGGGCCGCTGCGGTTCGAACATCGCGCTGGACGTGGCGGAGCTGGTGTACAACGCCCGCAAGTTCTACCTCAACGAATTCAACAACGAAGACCGTCTGTCGCCGGATAAACGCTACGCCGAAAAGGGCTACAGCCCGGCGCAGTGGATTCGCAACAACCTGCGCCTGGGGCCGAACAAGGCCACCAAACCGGTATTCCTGGTGGAACCGCTGGTGATGCTCGGCGACCTGGACAAGGACATCGCCGGTCGCATCCGTTTCTCGCGCAAGGGCGAAAAAAGCGGCTTTTTGCGCGACTACAGCAAAATGAAAATCATGGACTTGTCGGAAGTCCACGCCGGTGGCGCCGGTAACGCGCCGATCCTCGGCCAGTACCTGGCCAAGATCATCCTGAACAAGGACACCCAGCGCTTCTCCAGCCCCGACTGGAAGATGATTCACTCGTACCTGATCGACAGCTGCGGGATCAAGGCCAACCAGTCGCGCCTGTACTTCTCGATCTTCAGTGCCGGCGGCGGTACCGGTTCGGGCATGGCCTCGGAATTCGGCCTGGCCCAGCAGCACTCGTACATGAACAAGACGTTCGACACCAAGCCGATGGACGAACACGACGGCAAGAGCGGCCATTCCTTCGTCTTCGAGCCGATCTTCACCAGCGGCATCTGCGTACTGCCGAACATTTCCGATCACCGCAGTGAAATGTCCGAAGCGCTGCACATCAACGCCGGTCGCCTGCTGTGCAAATACCTGTCGGAAGAGTGGGACTTCTCCTACAACTTCGCCAACGAGGACAGCAGCGAAGCCAGCGTCATGGGCCGTATCCGCCCATGGAACGCGATGATGCTGATCTCCAACGACATCATGCGTTATGCCGAAGAAAGCGATGACGGCAACATCCAGAACATCGACGTCAACGCGATGGAAAAGCACGCCAACCAGTACATCTCACAGCAGATCTTCAACATTCTGACGGCGCAGGCGGTCACCACCGACTACGACCAGAACTATTTCCGTCGCGCTGGCATCGACATCGGCGAAACCATTCGCCTGGACGCCAACGACCTGTTCATGAGCCTGGCCGGCCCGGTGGCAATTGCCTACGCCGAGTCCGTGGTGCCGGAAACGCCGCCGCCAAGCAGCGACAAGTTCAAGGTGTTCGAGAAAGAGCCGCAGCGCCTGAACATCGACGACCTGTTCTTCCGCTCCATCGACCTCCCGCACTTCAACAAAGTCACCCAGGCGATTGAAGGCATCAGCCTGTTGCCGATCGAGTCCAAGCGCTACCGCGCCTCGCTCGAGCAGTACAAGAATTCGGGCTATGACGCGGCCGCGCTGCACGACCTGCACTTCTTCAAGAATTGCTCGTCGGTGGTGTCGATCGTGTCCTTGCCCAAAGACTACAAACTGTCCTACATGGACCTGAACCGGTTGAAGACTCACCTCAACAGCTTGTTCCCCAACACCACGCTCAAGCGTTATGCACTGGTGATCGGCGCCTCGGCCAACCTGTCGCTGACCACCCTGATCGCCAAGAGCCCATGCCTGTCGGACGACTTCCTGACGCTGATCGTGGCGTTCATCAAGCGTTGCTTCGCAAAAAATCCGTATCGCTTCGACGAAACGCTGGATAACTCGATCCTGGACTTCATCATCCATGAAGACTTCGACGAAGACCGGATCGACGACCTGCTCAACGAATTCGAAAACCCGGCGAAGATCCTCGACACCAACTGGTACGCGATCAAACCGATGTACGAGAAGAAGTACCGCGAGCTGATCAACGACAAGGACAAGTTCGTCTCGATCAATGACATTCGTTTGTCGCGCGATTGCGTGAAGAAGGCGATCAAGTACCTGCGCGAGATATACCGTCACCGGATTGGCAAGACCAAGGTTATTTCGCTGAATAACCATACGGGCAAGACGGCTTATTGAGGTCGAGCCTTTAACGATCGCAGCCTTGTGATGATCGTTCCCACGCAGAGCGTGGGAATGATCACAACACCCAGAAACAATTGAGCAGCCCATCGGCTGCTCAATAAACTGTTCCCGTTACGTTTACGTCACCGTTATACCGGCCTTTCTGTGGCCTTTCTCCACGGCAACGTGCCATCACGCTACTCGGCTACACACTTTTGCCCGACAAAACCAAGCACCAAATCGGTGCAAGCATTCAAGCCTTCGCCCTTTCCTGGATCATAATCCACGGCGAAACAACCACGGCCCACAGCTCCGGATCACGCTCGAAAAGATCCAGCGCCCGCGTTTCAGACAGCTTGGCGACCTTGTCGGCGGCCAGCCAGGCAGCGACTTTCTCGCCTTCATCGGTCGCCACCGCCTCCGCCGCAGCAATCAAATCCAGGCCTGGGTCGACCCACAATAGGGCACCCTTGGCGAAGAACGGCTCCAACTCTTTCCAGGTAATAGATGCGGTTTCACCAAGCAGCTTGGCATAGAGGGTGCTAGGTTCTTGAGTCATGGGTTGCTGTCCGCAAAAGAAATCGATGTGAATGATAACGTCGGTGTTGCGCCAGAAAAACCCGGATGCAATTGCGTTACCGATTGAAAAACCCGGGAAAGCCAGGGAATGCTGCTGCTTCAAGTATTAGCCAGCTAACATCCTGCCGCGATTCTGTCTTTTTCTTTCAACAAAGCGACACCCTCAGGTTTTGCCCCCTGGCGCCAGCTTCCCAGGCTAACAATCGGCGCTCTACACTGTACCGGTACAGTTGCCGGGGGCATTTTCCGGAGGATATCGACGATATCTGACCCGGTTCTGCTGCTACGGCGCCAGGACTATAAAAACTACAACAGTAAGAGTGGAGCACTATGACTAAGGCTACTAAGCAGATTTCAAAACTGTTTGCCGCTATGGTTCTGGCCGGGGTTGCCAGCCATTCGTTCGCCGCCGACACCATCAAGATCGGCATCGCCGGCCCTAAAACCGGCCCGGTCACTCAATACGGCGACATGCAGTTCATCGGCGCCAAGATGGCCATCGAGCAGATCAACGCGAAGGGCGGCGTCGACGGCAAGATGCTCGAAGCCAAGGAATACGACGACGCGTGCGACCCTAAACAAGCCGTGGCCGTCGCCAACAAAGTGGTCAACGATGGTGTGAAATTCGTGGTCGGCCACCTGTGCTCCAGCTCCACCCAGCCAGCTTCGGACATCTACGAAGACGAAGGCGTGATCATGATCACCCCGGCCGCCACCAACCCGGACATCACCACCCGTGGTTACAAGCTGGTGTTCCGCACCATCGGCCTGGACAGCGCCCAGGGCCCTGCCGCCGGTAACTACATTGCCGATCACGTAAAACCGAAAATCGTTGCCGTGCTGCACGACAAACAGCAATACGGTGAAGGCATCGCCACCGCCGTGAAACAGACCCTTGAGAAGAAAGGCGTCAAGGTTGCCGTGTTCGAAGGCCTCAACGCCGGTGACAAGGACTTCTCCTCGATCATCCAGAAGCTCAAGCAAGCCAACGTCGACTTCGTCTACTACGGCGGCTACCACCCGGAGCTGGGCCTGATCCTGCGTCAGTCCCAGGAAAAAGGCCTGAAAGCCAAGTTCATGGGGCCTGAAGGCGTCGGCAACGACTCCATCTCGCAAATTGCCCAGAATGCTTCCGAAGGCCTGTTGGTCACCCTGCCGAAATCCTTCGACCAGGACCCAGCCAACAAAGCCCTGGTACAAGCCTTTGCCGACAAGAAGCAGGACCCAAGCGGTCCGTTCGTGTTCCCGGCCTACTCGGCTGTCGAAGTGATTGCCGAAGGTATCAAGGCAGCCAAGAGCGAAGACACCGCCAAGGTGGCTGAAGCCATTCACAAAGGCACCTTCAAGACCCCGACCGGTGATCTGTCGTTCGACAGCAAGGGCGACCTGAAAGACTTCAAATTCGTGGTCTATGAGTGGCACTTCGGCAAACCAAAAACCGAAGTTTCCCCTCAGTAAGCTAGCTCCATGATTAATAAAGCCCACTGCGCAAGCAGTGGGCTTTGTTTTACGAGATTAATGAGTCAGAGTCCCGCGATCCGGGAGTTGGCTTACCTGAAAATCTTAAAACCGTCACCAGCGGTTCGCTGGCAAACGCTCGTGCGAAGGTGGCCACAGACCACACAGCCCGGGCCGGAACATGACTCCACCAGTGAAATGCGTATCAGGTTTTTAGGAGCGCTGTAATGCCTGAGATCTATCACTTCTTCCAACAGCTGGTTAATGGGATGACCATTGGCAGCACCTATGCCCTTATAGCCATTGGCTACACAATGGTTTACGGCATTATTGGAATGATTAACTTCGCCCATGGCGAGGTCTACATGATCGGTTCCTACGTGGCCTTCATCGTCCTTGCCGGACTGGCCATGCTGGGTATCCATTCTCTGCCGTTGTTGATGACCGCCGCTTTCCTGGCGACCATCGTAGTGACCAGTGCCTACGGCTACAGTATCGAACGGATCGCCTACCGCCCTCTGCGGGGCAGTAACCGTCTGATCCCGCTGATCTCCGCCATCGGCATGTCGATCTTCCTGCAGAACTCCGTACTGCTCTCGCAGGACTCCAAGGACAAATCGATCCCCAACCTGATTCCGGGCAGCTTCAGTTTCGGTCCAGGCGGCGCACAGGAAGTGCTGATCTCCTACATGCAGATCCTGGTGTTCGTGGTGACCCTGGTGGTGATGCTCTGTCTCACCCAGTTCATCTCGCGTTCACGACTGGGACGCGCCTGTCGGGCCTGTGCCGAAGACATCAAGATGGCCAACCTGTTGGGCATCAACACCAACAACATCATCGCCCTGACCTTCGTCATCGGTGCCGCCCTGGCGGCCGTGGCGGCAGTACTGCTGAGCATGCAGTACGGCGTGATCAACCCTAACGCCGGATTCCTGGTAGGCCTCAAAGCCTTTACCGCGGCGGTGCTGGGTGGCATCGGCAGCATTCCGGGCGCCATGCTCGGTGGTCTGGTGCTGGGGGTAGCCGAAGCATTCGGCGCCGATATATTCGGTGACCAGTATAAGGACGTGGTGGCTTTCGGCCTTCTGGTCCTGGTGCTGTTATTCCGGCCAACCGGCCTGCTGGGTCGTCCGGAGGTTGAGAAAGTATGACTAGGAATCTTAAACAGGCGCTGTTCAGCGCCCTGCTGGTATGGGCCGTGGCCTATCCGGTACTCGGCCTGAAACTGTCCATCGCCGGGATCAACCTCGAAGTGGAAGGCGCCAGCACCTCCACGCTGATCATCATCGCCACCTGCTCGGTGCTGATGTTCCTGCGTGTGCTGTTCGACCGCGAATACTCGGCGGCCATGCGCTCCGTGCCCAAGGGCAAACTGATCCCGGCCAGCGCGAGCCACTTCCTGACCCTGCCGACCACCCAGCGCTGGATCATCATGGCGTTGATCGTCGTGGCACTGGTGTGGCCGTTCTTCGGTTCACGCGGTGCGGTGGACATCGCCACGCTGATCCTGATCTACGTGCTGCTCGGCCTGGGCCTGAACATCGTGGTCGGTCTGGCCGGCCTGCTCGACCTCGGTTACGTCGGCTTCTACGCCGTGGGCGCCTACAGCTATGCGCTGCTGTCGCACTACTACGGGCTGAGCTTCTGGATCTGCCTGCCGATCGCCGGCCTGATGGCGGCCACATTCGGCTTCCTGCTCGGTTTCCCGGTGCTGCGCCTGCGCGGTGACTATCTGGCGATCGTGACCCTGGGCTTCGGTGAGATCATCCGTCTGTTCCTGCGTAACCTGACGGGCCTCACCGGCGGACCGAACGGCATCAGCAACATCCCCAAACCGTCGCTGTTCGGCCTGACCTTCGAAAGAACGGCCGCCGAAGGCATGCAGACCTTCCACGAGTTCTTCGGCCTGACGTACAACCCGGTCAGCAAGGTGGTTTTCCTCTACCTGGTGGCGCTGTTGCTGGCACTGTTCGCGCTGTTCGTGATCAACCGCCTGCTGCGCATGCCGATCGGCCGTGCCTGGGAAGCCTTGCGCGAAGACGAAATCGCCTGCCGTGCCCTGGGCCTGAACCCGACCGTGATCAAGCTGTCGGCCTTCACCCTGGGTGCCTGCTTCGCCGGTTTCGCCGGTAGCTTCTTCGCCGCGCGCCAAGGGCTGGTCACACCGGAGTCGTTCACCTTCATCGAGTCGGCCACCATCCTCGCCATCGTGGTGTTGGGCGGCATGGGCTCGCAGTTGGGCGTGGTTCTCGCGGCTGTCGTGATGATCCTGTTGCCCGAACTGATGCGTGACTTCAGCGAATACCGCATGTTGATGTTCGGCGCCTTGATGGTGCTGATGATGATCTGGCGTCCTCAAGGTCTGCTGCCGATGCAACGCCCCCACATGGAGCTGCGCAAATGAGCCGTGAGATCCTGAAAGTAGATGGCCTGAGCATGCGCTTCGGCGGCCTGTTGGCGGTCAATGGCGTAGCCTTGAGCGTCAAAGAGAAACAAGTGGTCTCGATGATCGGCCCCAACGGCGCCGGCAAGACCACTGTATTCAACTGCCTGACCGGTTTCTACAAACCCACCGCCGGCACTATCCAGCTCAACGGTGAAGCGATCGAAGGCCTGCCCGGCCACAAGATCGCTGGCAAAGGCGTGGTGCGGACGTTCCAGAACGTGCGGCTGTTCAAGGACATGACCGCCGTGGAAAACCTGCTGATTGCTCAGCACCGGCACCTGAACACCAACTTCCTGGCAGGCCTGTTCAAGACCCCGGCGTTTCGCCGCAGCGAACGCGAGGCGATGGAATACGCCGAGTTCTGGCTCGACAAGGTCAACCTCAAGGAGTTCGCCAACCGCCCGGCCGGCACCCTGGCTTATGGTCAGCAGCGCCGCCTGGAAATCGCCCGCTGCATGATGACCCGTCCAAGCATCCTCATGCTCGACGAACCGGCCGCCGGCCTCAACCCGCGGGAAACCGACGACCTCAAGGCGCTGATCGGCACCCTGCGTGAAGAGCATAATGTGACGGTGCTGTTGATCGAACACGACATGAAACTGGTCATGAGCATTTCCGACCATATCTTCGTGATCAACCAGGGCACACCGTTGGCCAACGGCACGCCGGAGCAGATCCGCGACAATCCTGAAGTGATCAAAGCCTACCTGGGGGAAGCGTAAATGCTGCAGTTCGAAAACGTTTCCACCTTCTACGGCAAGATCCAGGCGCTGCACAGCGTCAACGTCGAAGTCCGCCAGGGCGAGATCGTGACCCTGATCGGCGCCAACGGTGCCGGCAAGTCGACCCTGCTGATGACCCTCTGCGGTTCGCCGCAAGCCCATAGCGGCAGCATCCGCTACATGGGCGAAGAGCTCGTCGGCCAGGACTCGTCGCAGATCATGCGTAAAAGCATCGCCGTGGTTCCGGAAGGCCGTCGGGTGTTTGCTCGTCTGACCGTGGAAGAAAACCTCGCCATGGGCGGGTTCTTCACCGACAAGGGCGACTATCAGGAACAGATGGACAAAGTTCTCGGACTTTTCCCACGCCTGAAAGAACGCTTTGCCCAACGCGGCGGCACCATGTCCGGCGGCGAACAGCAAATGCTCGCCATCGGTCGCGCGCTGATGAGCAAGCCCAAGCTGCTGCTGCTCGACGAGCCATCGCTGGGCCTGGCACCGATCATCATCCAGCAGATCTTCGACATCATCGAACAACTGCGCAAGGACGGTGTGACGGTGTTCCTGGTGGAGCAGAACGCCAACCAGGCCCTGAAAATCGCCGACCGTGCCTACGTGCTGGAAAACGGCCGGGTGGTGATGCAAGGCACCGGTGAAGCGCTGCTGACTGACCCGAAAGTGCGCGAAGCGTACCTCGGTGGTTAAGCCTTTGCGGTAAACAAAAAACGGCCTTCGGGCCGTTTTTTTTTTGTGCCTGGTACAAACCTCAAAACAAATGAAGAGCCCGCTCCCACAGGGGATTCGTTGTGTTTTGAGGGTTTCTGAAAAAAAACTCAGGGTGGGCTGTAACACCTCGCCCTGTCGTTTCTCTAGAGCGGTAAGCAAGCACAAACGCTTGCCAACCCAAGCTCAATTTCGGAGAAACATCATGACTGCTACCACCCGCACCCTGTCCGCCACCGCCCTGGTTCTGGCCCTTGGTTCTGCCCTGAGCATCGCCGCGGTTTCCACTGCCCACGCCGCTGACGCCAACATGGAAAAATGCTTCGGCGTGGCCATGAAAGGTCATAACGATTGCGCCGCTGGTGCTGGCACCACTTGCGCCGGCACCGCCAAAATGGATCACCAGGCCAATGCCTGGAAACTCGTCCCGAAAGGCACCTGCATGACCACCGAGAGCAAGACCTCGCCAACCGGCTTCGGCCAGATGGAAGCCTACAAAGCCAAGTCGTAATCAGCCCCCCAGCCAGAGTGTCGACCATGAACCATTCATTCTCCGGGCTCCCGCCCCGCTCCGGGCTGGGGCTCAAGACCGAGCACTTTCGTGAAGTGCTCGGTGCACAACCGGACATCGGTTTCTTTGAAGTCCACGCCGAAAACTATATGGTGGCCGGCGGCCCGTTTCATCATTTCCTGGGGTTGATCCGTGAGCAGTATCCGCTGTCGCTGCATGGCGTTGGCCTGTCCATCGGTGCCGAAGGTCCGCTGGATGGTCAGCACCTGCAAAGGCTGGCCGCGCTGATCGAGCGCTATCAACCCCACTCCTTTTCCGAACACCTGGCCTGGTCCAGCCATGGCCCGGTGTTTCTCAATGACCTGCTGCCCCTGGCCTACGATGCGCCGACGCTGAACCGCGTCTGCGAGCACATCGATCAGGTGCAGAACACCCTCAAACGCCCGATGCTGCTGGAAAATCCGGCGACGTACCTGGCGTTCCAGAACTCGACAATCGATGAAGCCGACTTCATCGGTGAAGTCATTCACCGCACCGGCTGCGGCCTGCTGCTGGACGTCAACAACGTTTACGTTTCCTGCGTCAATCACCAAAGAGATCCGCTGGCCTACATCGACGCCCTGCCGCTGCACGCGGTGGGAGAGATTCATCTGGCGGGGTTTGCCGAAGACGCCGACAGCCTTGGCGAACGACTGCTGATCGACGATCACGGCACGCCCGTCGATAACGCGGTGTGGGCGCTGTACTCGCAGGTGCTGGAGCGGGTCGGCCCGATCGCCACGTTGATCGAACGCGACAACCGGTTACCGACCTTCAGTGTGTTGCACGCCGAAGCCCGGCATGCCGATGAGTTGTTGCACCGCGCCGGGAGCCGGCAATGAGCATTCAAGCCGCTTTTGCCTCCGCCCTGCTCGATCCGCAACGGCCCTGCCCCGAGGGCGTGTTCAGTGCCAACGGTGCCGATCCGGCCAGCCGTTTCGCGGTGTACCGCAACAATGTGCAGAGCTCGCTGATCAACGCCTTGGCCGTCAGCTATCCGGTGGTTATGCAGTTAGTCGGTGATGAATTTTTCCGGGCGATGGCAGGGTTGTATGTGCAGCGTTGCCCGCCGCAAAGCCCGCTCATCAACGACTACGGCAAGGACTTCGCCGAGTTCATCGACAGTTTTGAACCGGCAGCCAGCGTGCCTTATCTGGCCGATATGGCGCGGCTGGAGCGCTTGCGCGTTCAGGCTTATCACGCCGCTGATGCGCAGCCCTTGAGCCATGAGCAGATCGCCACCGTGCTGTCGGACCCACAGGCGCTGAGCGAGCTGACCGTAGGGCTTCACCCCTCCCTGAATCTGTTGGCTTCAGCTTTCGCCGTGGTCGCCATCTGGGCGGCGCATCAACAGGACTCGACGCTGGCCGGGATCGACCTCAGCCACGGGCAAAACGCGCTGGTGTTGCGCAACGGACTGGAGGTCGAGGTCTTCGCCATCGACCACGGCGCCAGCACCTTCATTCAGAACCTGCGACTCGGCCTGCCCCTGAGCCAGGCGTTGGAAACCGCGCCCGCCTTCGATCTCAGCCAAACCCTGGCGCTGCTGATCAGCCACAACGCCATCACCCATTTACACCACAAGGTATCGCCATGAACACGAACCCCATCAGCCGCGCCATCGCGCTGCTGGAAAAAATCCCCCACAGCTTGATCGCCTTCATCGCACGCTTTTCCATCGCCGCGGTGTTCTGGAAGTCCGGGCAGACCAAGGTGGAAGGCCTGGCCATCGATTTGATCGACGGCACCTTTGAGCTTGGCGTACCCAGACTGGCGGACTCGACCATCCCGTTGTTCCAGAGTGAATACCATGTGCCGTTGCTCTCCCCGGAACTGGCGGCGCACCTGGCGGCTTTCGCTGAGCATTTCTTTCCGGTGCTGATCCTGATCGGCTTCGCCACGCGCTTTTCAGCACTGGCGCTGTTGGGCATGACCTTGACCATTCAGCTGTTCGTGTACCCCGATGCCTATCCGACCCACGGCACCTGGGCGGCAGTATTGCTGTACTTGATGGCGACCGGACCGGGTAGGTTGTCGATCGATCACCTGATTGCCAGGCGTTGCGCCCGCTGATACCGACCTCAGAACTCCCATAAAGGTTGTGTGGTGAGACGTTATCGTTGAAGCCGATCCAACGCCTCACCACTGCGCTTGAACCAACCGATCAAATAGTCCGCCAGCACTTGGGTACGCTTCGGCAACCCGCCCTGATACGGATGCACCAGATACATCGGCATGCTGCGGGTCTGATAATCACGAAGGAGCCAGCGCAAACGCCCGTCGGCCAATTCCTCTTGCAACAGATAGGACGGCAAACGCGCAATGCCGGCCCCGGTCAGTGCAGCTTTCTTCAAGAGGTTGTAATGGTTGCTGGCGAACGGCCCCGACACTCGCACCCGCGTTAACTCGTGCTGTTGGTGATAGAGCCATTCTTCGCGACCGCTGTAATGGCTGTTGAGAAGACAGCGGTGTTCGGCCAAGGCCTGTGGCGTCAGCGGCTCACCGAATCGCTCGAGATACGCCGGGCTGGCGCAGGTCATCTCGTGCCAGGCCAGCAACGGTCGGGCCACCAGACGTTCGTCGTTGGCCACTTCTGAACGGATCGCCAGGTCGAAACCGTCCCGGGACAAGTCGCGGTAGTGGTTGTTGAGTTCCAGCTCGATCTGCACCTCGGGGTACTGCCGGGAAAATTCCAGCAGTGCGCCATCAAAGAACGTTTCCCCCAATGAAACCGGCACCGTCATCCGCACCGGGCCGGCCATGTCGTCTTTCAGCCGTGCCAATGCCTGACGCGCACGCTCCACCTGCACCACCAGCGCCTGGGCTTGCGGCAACAACGCCGCACCCGCCGCCGTCAGGCTCAAGCGCCGAGTGGTGCGTTGCAGCAACACCACGCCAAAGCGCGTTTCCAGCAGGCTGATGCGCTTGGAGAGTTGCCCCTTGCTGCAACCCAGTTGCTGGGCGGCCAGGGTGAAACTGCCCGCTTCGATCAACACCGCGAACGCTGCCAGATCGTCCATTTCGCTCATGGATTGTTTCCATTTGAAAACCAAAGGTTGCCCATTAGCACGCTTATTAATAAAAAAAACCACACTAGACTTAACTTTAAATCCAACCCACTTAAGGAACTGCACGATGAAAATTCTGTTGATTGGCGCCTCCGGCACCGTCGGTTCGGCCATTGACCATGAACTGTCCCAGCGCCACAAAATCATCCGTATCGGCCGTAAAAGCGGGGATTTCCAGGTCGACATCAGTGACAGCGACTCGATCCGCAAACTGTTCGAACAGACCGGCAACTTCGATGCGTTGATCTGCGCCGCCGGCAGCGTCAACTTCGTGCCGCTGGCCACCATGACCGCACAGGACTTCGAACTGGGCTTGCGAGACAAGCTGATGGGCCAGGTCAACCTGCTGCTGATCGGCCGGGAATTCGCCAATGACGGTGCGTCTTTCACCTTCACCACCGGCATCCTCAGCCACGATCCGATTCGTACCGGCAGCTCCGCGGCCCTGGTCAACGGTGCCCTCGACGCCTTCGTCCGTGCGGCGGCGATCGAACTGCCGCGAGGCCTGCGTATCAACTCGGTCAGCCCGAACGTACTGGTCGAAGCCATGGGCAGCTATGCGCCGTACTTCCGTGGTTTCAAACCGGTTCCCGCCGCCGACGTGGCATTGGCCTACGCCAAAAGTGTGGAAGGCCTGCAGACCGGTCAGACCTATCGCGTCGGTTGAACCAGACTTGCCCACAGGAAAGCGAGAACATTGCAGGGTTGTGATGAACGGTCAGGCTGAGTAACGTGGCGACACTTGTCTGGAGACTCAAAGATGCGTGTTGCCCGTTCCCTGGTACTTGTTGCCCTGCTTCCGTTGTTCGCCGCTTGCCAACTGCTCGATGGCCCACGGCAGAGCGCCTCCCATGTGGGCCAGACCCGCATGCAGGGCCAATTGACGGCGGCCGACGGCAAGCTGCTGTTCCAGCCGTGTAATGAACAGCGCAGTTTTGTGGTCAATGACACCGGGGGCACCAGCATCCTGCAAGAGGCTGCGACCCTGGCTGACGAACAGGGCAAGTTGTTTGCCGACGTGCGCGGCCGGATCGTTGCCAGTGGCGCCGACAGCCAGCTCGACCTCACACAGTTGTACCGCGTCGAGCGTTCGGGCACCGCCTGCGACGATCCCAATTTCAAACAGCTGATCCTGCGCGCCGCCGGCCATGGCCCGGAGTGGAACGTCAAGGTCAGCGGCAAGGGCATGGTCATCGACCGCGCTGGTCAGCCGCCCCTGGCCCTGCCGTACGTTGAAGAACAACTGGGCGATGGCCGCTTCAACCTCAGTACCGAAGCCAATAATCAGCGCATCGAGCTCTGGGTCGCGCCGCAACGTTGCGTCGACAGCAGCACCGGCAGCGTGCAGCACATGAGCGCCGAGTTGCGTATCGACGGCCAGGTGCAACGCGGCTGCGGGTATTTCGGCGGATCGCGTAACGACTGATCGTTTTAGCCTCACTGGAATCATCCTTTGAGGCTTATAATCGCGGGCTTCAAACGCCTTGGCGCAGTTGTGCGCCCCGCGAACCGGATCCCGCCATGTTACGAATCACCGAACTCAAGTTGCCGATCGACCATCCCGAAGAAGACCTGCGCCCTGCCATCGTGCAGCGCCTGGGCATCGCCAGTGATGACCTGCTCGACTTCACCTTGTTCAAGCGCAGCTACGATGCGCGCAAAAAGTCCTCCGAACTGTGTTTCATCTACACCATCGACCTCAACGTTCGCGATGAGGCGGCGGTGCTGCGCACGTTCGCCGATGACCGTAACGTCAACGTGGCGCCGGATGTCAGCTACAAAATGGTCGGCCAGGCGCCGGCCGACCTGAGCCAGCGTCCGATCGTGGTCGGCTTCGGCCCGTGCGGGATCTTCGCCGGCCTGGTGCTGGCGCAGATGGGCTTCAAGCCGATCATTCTCGAACGCGGCACCGAAGTGCGCCAGCGCACCAAGGACACCTGGGGCCTGTGGCGTAAAAGTGTGCTCAACCCCGAATCCAACGTGCAGTTCGGTGAAGGCGGCGCGGGAACGTTCTCCGACGGCAAACTCTACAGCCAGATCAAAGACCCGAAATTCCTCGGTCGCAAGGTTCTGCATGAGTTCGTCAAGGCTGGTGCGCCGGAAGAAATCCTCTACGTCAGCAAGCCGCACATCGGGACGTTCCGTCTGACCGGTGTGGTGGAAAACATGCGTGAGCAGATTCGCTCCCTGGGCGGCGAAGTGCGCTTCCAGCAGCGGGTGACCGATGTGCTGATCGACGACGGCCAACTGGTGGGCGTCGAACTCCATGGCGGCGAACAGATCCATTCGAAGCACGTGATCCTGGCCCTCGGCCACAGCGCCCGGGACACCTTCCGCATGCTGCACGGCCGTGGCGTGTACATGGAAGCCAAGCCGTTCTCGGTGGGTTTCCGCATCGAACACCCGCAGTCGCTGATCGACCGCGCGCGCCTTGGCAAATACGCCGGCCACCCGAAACTCGGCGCTGCCGACTACAAACTGGTGCACCACGCCAAAAACGGCCGATCGGTCTACAGCTTCTGCATGTGCCCGGGCGGCACCGTAGTGGCGGCGACCTCCGAGCCGAACCGCGTGGTCACCAACGGCATGAGCCAATACTCGCGTAACGAGCGCAACGCCAACTCCGGGATCGTCGTCGGCATCACCCCGGAAGTCGATTATCCGGGCGGCCCACTGGCCGGCATCGAGTTGCAGGAACGCCTGGAATCCCACGCCTTTGTGCTGGGCGGCAGCAACTACGAAGCACCGGCGCAACTGGTCGGCGACTTCATTGCCGGCAAGCCGTCCACCGAATTGGGCAGCGTCGAACCGTCCTACAAACCGGGCGTTGCCTTGGGTGATTTGGCCCTGGCCCTGCCGGCGTTCGCCATCGAAGCGATTCGCGAAGCCCTGCCAGCGTTCGAGAAGCAGATTCGTGGCTACTCGCTGCACGACGCCGTGTTGACCGGGATCGAGACGCGCACCTCTTCGCCGTTGCGCATTACCCGTAACGAGTCGATGCAGAGCCTTAACGTGAAGGGTTTGTTCCCGGCGGGTGAAGGCGCGGGTTATGCGGGCGGGATTCTGTCGGCGGGTGTAGACGGGATTCGGATTGCCGAAGCGGTTGCCCGGGATATCCTTGGCCTAGAAGCCTGACCCAGATGATCGTTCCCACGCTCGCGTGGGAACGATCATCTGGTCAGATATTGGCGCGCAACACGCTGGCCGGCAGCGGCTCTCCGCGCTCAACGCTGGCCGCCACGGCATCCATCAGACCACTCAACTCATACCCCTGGGCCTTGAGCCAGGCCTGATCGTAATAGGTGTCGGCATAGCGCTCGCCGCCATCGCACAGAATCGCCACGATCGACCCCGACTCCCCCGCCGTCGCCATCTGCTGGGCCGCCATCAAGGCGCCGATCAGGTTGGTCCCGCTCGAACCGCCAACCCGTCGCCCCAAACGTTGCGCCAGGTAATGCATGGCTGCCAGTGACAAGGCGTCTGGCACCTTGACCATTGCGTCGATGACTTTGGGCAAGAACGACGCTTCGACACGCGGCCGGCCAATGCCTTCAATCCGTGACCCGTGATCCAGGCGCAGACTGGCGTCTCCGGTCTTGTAGTAATCGAAAAACACCGAACGCTCGGCATCGGCGCACAACACACGAGTGCAATGCTGGCGATAGCGAACGTAACGGCCCAGCGTCGCGGTGGTGCCGCCGGTGCCAGGGCTGGAAATCAGCCAGCTCGGTTCCGGGTGCTGCTCGAAGCGCATCTGATGGAAGATCGATTCGGCGATGTTGTTGTTCGCTCGCCAGTCGGTGGCGCGTTCTGCGTAGGTGAACTGGTCGATGAAATGCCCGTCGTGTTCGTGAGCCAGGCGTTCGGACTCAGCGTAAATCTGCGTCGGATCATCCACCAGATGGCTCTTGCCACCGTAGAAAGCGATTTGCGCGATCTTTTCCTTGGACGTGCTCGCGGGCATCACCGCAATGAACGGCAACCCCAGCAAGCGGGCGAAGTACGCCTCGGAAATCGCCGTCGAACCGCTGGACGCTTCAATCACCGGCGCACCGGGCTTGAGCCAGCCGTTACACAGCGCATAGAGGAACAATGAGCGGGCCAACCGATGTTTCAGGCTGCCGGTGGGATGGCTCGACTCATCCTTGAAGTACAACTCGATGCCCGGCAATCCCGGCAGCGGCAAGGGGATCAGGTGGGTATCAGCGCTGCGCTGGAAGTCGGCTTCGATGATCCGGATGGCTTCGCGGGCCCACTGTCGGTTGTCGCTCATGATGGTTTTCTCGTTGAATCAGGCAAGAGTGGGCCTTGTCGCAAGGCTCAGTTCACAAGCTTAGGAAAAAACCTACATCACGCACAGATACAGCTGGGGTTCAATACGTCCGGCAACTGCTAGGCTCAGGCCTTTGCTGACCGGGTACGTTGTAACGACATATAACAAAAAAGAATATAACTTTTGTTTTAACAACCAACGGTACGGGTTAGGGTGTGCCACCTTATGAATTCATCGATGGAGAGCGACCTTGCCTCTGCGTAGCACGTTCACGCGTTTCTTTCAGTTGGAAGCTGCCAGCGGTCTGCTATTGATCGCCGCAGCTGTCCTGGCCCTGATCATCAACAATTCATCGCTGTCGTGGCTCTATAACGGCCTGCTGGACACCCCCGTGGTGGCTCAGATCGGCGCGCTGAAAATCGCCAAGCCATTGCTGCTGTGGATCAACGACGGCCTGATGGCCCTGTTCTTCCTGTTGATCGGCCTGGAAGTGAAGCGCGAAGTCCTCGACGGCCAACTGTCGAAACCGTCGCAGATCGTCCTGCCCGGCGCGGCCGCAATTGGCGGCATGGTGGTGCCGGCGCTGATCTACTGGTTCCTCAACCGCGATAACCCGTCCGCCCTGAGCGGCTGGGCCATCCCGACGGCTACCGACATTGCCTTCGCCCTTGGCGTGCTGGCCCTGCTGGGTAAACGCGTGCCAGTGTCGCTGAAACTGTTCCTGATGACCCTGGCGATCATCGATGACCTTGGCGCAATCATCATCATTGCGATCTTCTATTCCGGCGCTCTGTCGACCCTGTCCCTGGCGCTGGCCGCGGCCTGCATCGCGGCCTTGATCGGAATGAACCGACTTGGTGTGGTGAAACTCGGGCCGTACATGATCATCGGGCTGATCCTTTGGGTCTGCGTACTCAAGAGCGGCGTGCATGCGACGCTGGCGGGTGTGACCCTGGCCTTCTGCATTCCACTGCGCACGAAAAACGCCGAGCCTTCGCCGCTGCTGATCCTGGAGCATGCCCTGCATCCGTGGGTGGCCTACGGCATCCTGCCGCTGTTTGCCTTCGCCAACGCTGGCTTGTCCCTGAGCGGCGTGACCGTCGAAAGCTTCACCCATCACGTACCGATGGGCATCGCCGTCGGCCTGCTGCTGGGCAAGACGGTCGGTGTTTTCGGCCTGACCTGGCTGGCGGTAAAAATCGGCATCGCCGCCCTGCCCCAAGGCGCCAACTGGGGCCAGATCATGGGGGTGGCGATTCTCTGCGGCATCGGTTTCACCATGAGTTTGTTTGTCGGCTCCCTGGCCTTCGTGCCCGGCACCAGTGAATACGCCGGGATGGACCGCATGGGTATTCTGACCGGCTCGATCCTGGCGGCATTGATCGGTTATGCGGTGACGGCGGCGGCAAGTCGCAAGAGCGCTGCACTGCAATCCTGAGTGATAGAGAACACTCTTAGCGACATTGAGGACTCGTCCTACAGCCATGATTAGCCACGTTCGTTAACGTCGCGCAGCCCCCTCTTTGGGGGTTGCCGATGGACGAGCGAAAGGACAATCAGTGGCTGGCAACAAGGACATCCCACGGGTGCAAAACCCACCGTCAGGTGACGGGCATCACGTCACTCACCGATTCATGACGGCCACCGAATTGGCCGAGCGTGATGCCAGACAAAACGCCTACGACGCTATGCTCGCAAGGCAGCAAACCTTCGAAGACAGCCTTCAAGTCGCAGCGAGAAAGGACAACGTTGCCCGTGCGGGATGCGTGTTCGCCAAGTCCTGCAAACTGCCTGATGCAATCATCGACTACACGAACACCTCCGGCGTTGTTCCGACCGACAGCCTGAAAGACTACGGCGAACTGGTTCTGCTCGGCGCCCGCGAGGCTGATGAAACCGGTGTCGTGCCGCTGAAGAAAATCAGTGGCACCGCTATTCCTGCGGGTTTCGGCAGCTTCGCCCTGGGTGGCTCAGCGTTCGCCGCATTACCCGCCGTCGCAGCCAGCACCGCTGCGGCTACCTTGGCAGGCCTGGTGGCTCTGGTCATACCGTCAAGCCTTGGCGACAGCTCTCTCTACACCGAAGAACAACTGCGATCCCTCAAACAGGCCCGCACTCGCGTGCGTCTGCGGGTCGAGCAACAGGCTGATGGCAGTCTCAAGGGATACGGTTTTTACACTGGCAAAAACCGCGATTGGGAAATGGTCGATGTCGTGCAGTTCACCTTGCGCGGCAGTCAGCAGGTGGCTGATCTCGGGGACGGCATTGAGCTGATCTGGACGCCGGCCGAGAACGGTTCAAGCACCCTCGGCATCCCCGCTTTGGAAGCTGCGCCACAAGCGCCGCACATCTGGGTTTACCCGCCGACGAAGGCGGCTGACAGCATCATCGTGAATCCGGTTTATCCGCCGGAGTACAAGGATTTCATTCTTGTGTTTCCGGCGGATTCGGGGGTGTTGCCGGTTTATATTGTGGTGAGTGTTGCGGACCACAAATATCATCCGGCGCCAAACGGGCTTACCGCTTTTCCTGATGCCACACCGGCAAAACAGAAGACTCGGGTCAAAGGTAGAGGCACCCGAATGCGCTGGAGAACGGCTGAAGGGCGAATTCTAGAATGGGATTATCAGCATGGAGCAGTAGAAATGTATGACAAACGAGGTCGCCATCTGGGTGAGTTTGACGCTGAAACAGGTAATCAAAACAAGCCGGCGGATCCGAAAAGAAGGATAGAACCGTGAACCACGTAATTTATGCTTTTGATAAAGAAACAGAAGCGCTGGTATTCGAAGTGCCTGTCCCGGCAGACGGCATTGCACAGCTGAGGGCGATAATGAGTTGGACTGAGGCTGAAGAAGAAATCTATGGCTATGACCTTGATTCCCAGCAGATAACAAAACTGGAAACATTAGTCGGTCGATCATTTTACGATCCACAATACGATTTTCAGCTCGGTTGTTATGCAAGCAAGTAAATGCTCTGGTTCAACTCCACAGCCCAAAAGAAAACCCCGACCAGCTCACCTGATCGGGGTTTTCTTTTACCCTACATTCCCGCTTAGTGCGAAACGCGGCTGGTCCCACCCACAGTGGAAATCCGCACACGCTCACCCACACGGAACACTTCGTTTGGCTGAACTTCCTGCACGTAGGCGCGCATGCTGCCATCGTCTTCGCGTACGGTGATTTCGACGCCTTGAGTGCGAGTCAGGCCTTCTTCGGCAGCCGAGCCCACCAGGCCACCCGCTACCGCGCCGATAACCGCTGCAACGATGCTGCCGCGACCGCCGCCGACGGCGCTACCGCCTACGCCACCCACGACTGCGCCCGCAGCGCTGCCGATCGGGGTTTTGGTGCCTTCGATTTTCACCGGACGCAGGGATTCGATGGTGCCCATGCGAATCGTCTGCACGCGACGCGCTTCGTCACGGGAGTAGGAGTCACCGGTCAGGCTCGATTGGCAGCCAGTGAGCAACATCGCCATCGTGGAAAAGGAAGCAACCAGCAAAACAGACTTACGCATAGCATCAAACTCCATAGGACAGGTATCCATTAAAACCCGCAGCTTGACGCCTGTCACGGCATCGCCCGGATAAAATTGGTTTCATTCAGGCCTGGTACAGGCACTTCTCGAACTCACCACAGTAGCGTCAAATTACAAAATCTGCGCCGCTGACCCAAGGATTATCATGGATTACTTCATCATTGTCGTCACAACCGTCGCCGGTTTGTACTTCCATTGGTGGTTGTACGTGCGGATCAAACGCTGGGTGGACCGCGATCTGGCGTTGTCACTGGCGGGTAAAGACCAACAGAAAAGAGCCTTCATGCTCCAGCAACTGGCGAACGCTCAAGCGCAGAAGATCAAGCGCCGGGACCTGCCGCAGTGGCTTGAGGCCGCTGCGGCAGGGTATTCCGATCGATAGACCGTTTACGGGGCCAGGCGTTCGCGAACCCAATCGGCGCCCTGCAAGCGGTAGTTGAGGCGATCGTGCAGACGGCTCGGACGGCCCTGCCAGAATTCGATGCGCTCCGGTAGCAAGCGATAACCGCCCCAATGCTCGGGGCAATGAGGCTGAGTGTCGCTGAAACGCTGCTCGGTGTCCTTGAGCAGCGCTTCCAGTTCGGCGCGATCGGCGATCACCCGGCTCTGGGGCGACGCCCACGCACCGAGACGACTACCCAGAGGCCGAACCTGATAGTAGGCGTCGGACTCTTCCGGCGTGACCTTCACCACCCGCCCTTCGATGCGCACCTGGCGCTCCAGGGCAGGCCAGAAGAACGTCATGGCTGCAAATGGATTGGCTGCCAATTGCTGACCCTTGTCGCTCTCGTAGTTGGTGAAGAAGGTGAAGCCCTGCTCGTCCAGGCCCTTGAGCAGCAGAATGCGGCAATGCGGCCGACCGTCCTGATCGACGGTGGCCAACGTCATGGCATTCGCCTCCACCGGTACCTGCTCGGTTTTCACCGCATCGGCAAACCACTGATGGAACAGTGCGAACGGCTCGGCCGGGGCTTGCGCCTCGGTCAAGCCATCTCGGGTGTAATCGCGACGCATATCTGCCAAGGGCCGGGTCATGGCGCATTCCTTTTGGTTAACGGATCACTGCTTTGTGGCATCGGTGGCGGTGGCGCTCTTCGAATCGACAGCGGTTTTAGCCGGTGCGGCCTTTTTCGCGGGTGCCTTTTTGGCTGGAGCCTTGGCGGCCGCTTTCTTGGCCGGTGCCTTTTTCTTCGACGAGGCAGCCGTTTTTTTCGCAGCCGGTTCCGGGGTCACAGGCTTGGCCACTGGCTTGACGTCTTGCGCGACGACTTTGGTTACCGGTGCCGGAGCCGGCATATTGTACTTGCTTAGCAGCGCGGCCATGGTGTTTTGCGGCGTCAACAACAGCTCGACGCGACGGTTCAAGGCACGACCTTCGGCACTGTCGTTGGCGGCACGCGGTGCGTCACCGCCCATACCGCGCAACATCAGGCGATCACGCTGCAGACCGCTGAGACGGAAGATCGCTGCCACCGCCTGGGCGCGCTCCTGGCTCAGTTTCACGTTGGCCGGTGCGGCACCCGACGTATCACTGTGGCCGAGTACCAGCACGGCAGTCTTTGGATCGGCTTCGAGGATTTTCGCGACACGGGTGAACGGAGCGAGGGTCACCGGCAGCAGCATGGCCGGGCGGTCCGGGTTGAACGAGCCATCTACCGGAGCCGTGACGACCAGCACGTTTTCACGGCGTTCGAGTTGCAGGTTGCTGCCCTTGACCGCCTCGCGCAGGCGCGGCTCATAGTCGTCGAGCCAGGCTTGGGTGATTTTCGGATCGGGCATCGGCACGGCTGCTTTGGCAGTGCTGGTGCTCTGTTCCTTGCCGCCGAACGGCCACCACCATTTGCCACCGGCATCGGCTTCAGCCTTGGCGACGGGTACTGCGGCAGCAGGTTTCAGGGGCGCCGGAGCCGGGGCGGGTTCTTTAGTCGCGACCTTGTCGGAAGAACCGAACGGCCACCAACTGCTGCCACCTGCGGCATCATTTTGTGGGGTTTGTGCACAACCGGTGATAGCGAAGCACAGGGCCAGGGCGAGGGTTTTATTGGACGACATTGGGTATCCACAAAATGAGGTAATGAAAAGTCAGCTGGGGGGGCCCCCGGCTAAACAGACGCTTTGAAACCACAAAGGCTTTCGGGTTCCAGCCCTGGCCCCCTTAAGCGTGATTTACAGACAAGTGGCCAGTACTCGCACGAGCTTTTGCGCTCGTGGATCCATCAAGACGTACGGCCCCAGGGTATTTGTCACAAAACCGAAGGCCACATCATGTTCCGGATCAGCAAAACCGATGGAGCCGCCAGCACCCGGGTGACCGAACGCCCGTGGGCCGAGGCCGTAGGTGGCGTTGGGTACATCCGGTTGATCGAGCATGCAACCCAGACCGAAGCGGGTCCGGGTCAATAAAGTCTTGTCTTCGCCAACGCTATGTTCGCGGGTCAGCTCGTCGAGCATTTCGCTTTCCAGCAGGCTGCCATCGAGCAGTCCAGCGTAGAAACCGGCCAGGCTGCGGGCGTTGCCGTGGCCATTGGCGGCCGGCTGCTGCATGCGCCGCCATTCTGGTTTGTTGGTGCTGGTCATGATCGACGGCGGGTTGGTGAAGGCCCGAGTGCTCATGGCTGTCGGTTCGCGCATGGTCACTTGCAGCAAGCGCTGGGCCGCGGCATCGCCGACGTTGCCCTTACTGCGGGCGATGTGCGCCACGCGATGGAACTCTTTGTCGGCGAGGCCGACGTGGAAATCCAGCCCCAAGGGCTTGGCAACCCGCGCCACGATTGACTCACCCGGCCCACGACCGTCAGCGCGATGCAGCAATTCACCCACCAGCCAGCCATAGGTGATTGCCGCATAACCGTGACCTTCACCCGGCGTCCACCAGGGTGCTTCGGCGGCCAAAGCATTGACCATGGTCTGCCAGTCGTAAAGTGCCTCAGGGGGCAGCAACTCGCGCAAGGCCGGCAGACCCGCCTGATGGCAGAGCAAGTGGCGCAGCGTCACGGATTCTTTACCGGCGGCGGCAAATTCGGGCCAGTAGCGGGCGACCGGGGCATCGAGTTGCAGCTTGCCTTCAGCCACCAATTGCAGCGCCGTCACGGCGGTGAAGGTTTTGGTGCAGGAGAAAAGGTTGGCGATGGTATCGCTGTGCCAGGCCTCATGGCCGTCCTTGTCGGCGGTACCGGCCCAAAGGTCGAGGACGGTTTCACCACCGATCCGGATGCACAACGCCGCGCCACGTTCCTGAGGATCGTCGAACAGTGCTGCAAACGCTTCACGCACCGCTTCGAACTTAAGCTCGTAATGACCCTGAATCTGCACCCGCAACTCTCCCGGATAAACGCTCTACAAAGTGGCCCGCATTGTTCCAGCCCTTGAGGGATTTGGGAACAGGATCGGGTCGGATGGTCGCCCGGTTATGGAAATGCCACAGACATCAACGATGCAATCCCCGTGGCGAGGGGGCTTGCCCCCGTTCGACTGCGAAGCGGTCGCAAAGACCTGTATTCGCGGTGCATCTGTAAGCATGGGGGCCGCTTCGCGGCCCAACGGGGGCAAGCCCCCTCGCCACAGGTCTATCAGGAATCAGTGGCCATTGCCCGAATGCCCACCCGCATGCCCGGCGCCCTTGCCCGGGCCTTTGCCTGCCTCGCCCTTCCTGCCGCCCTCGACATCGTGACTGGCTTTATCCGCTTCAGCGCTGGCCTTCTCCGCCTCTTTGCCAAGCTGATCGATGATCTGCACATTGCTTTTGCGCACACTGTCGACAAAGCCCTGGAACGGCAAATCAGTAATGCCCACCAGACCGAAGTGCCCGTTCTCGCCATCCAGCAGACGACCGGTCACCGGTTGATCGAGGTATTGGAACCAATGCACCCCGACAATCGACGGTTCGCTCATCGCCTGTTTGAGGAAGTGGGCGTAAGCCGTGCCGCGGTCTTCTTCCTTCGCCAGTTGCGTCACACCACCCCAGAACGGGCCGCGATCTGCCGAGCCGAAGTTGAATTCGGTGATCAGCACCGGTTTGTCCAGACTGCGCAGTTTGGCGAAGTCGTAACCGTCCTGGGGTTGCAGGGTGTACATGTTGAAGCTCAACACGTCGCAGTATTGCGCACAGGATTCGACTGCCTCGGGGGAACTGACGGCAAAGCGGCCGCCCAGCAACAATTGGTTCGGCGCGTGCCATTTGAGCGAGTCTGAAACAGTCTTGAAGTAGGTGTCGGCGAAGACCTTCTGGAAGTATTTGAAGTCGGCTTCGATTTCCGGGTGTTCGGCGCTCGGCTCCGGCGGCACGAAGCCTGGGTCTTCCATCAATTCCCAAGCCGGCAGATCAATGCCCCAGGCTTTCGACAACCCCGCCTGGTTGCGGTACTTGTCGCGCAGCTGCTTGAGGAAGGCACGTTTGGCCGGCACGTCGGTGGTCATTTTCAAGGTGCCGTAGGCCAGCGCATAGCGAGCCTTCGGGTCATCGCCGGGACCGGCCCAGGCCAGTTCGTTGTCGGCGAAGTAACCGATCAGCCACGGATCGTCGCGATGGTCGCGGGCGGCGATGGCCACGGCGCGTTCGGTGGCCATGGCGAAACGTGGATCGAACGGGTCAGGCATGCCGCCCCACCAATCGGTGCCAGTGCTGATGCTGGCGTAATCGCCGACGATCGATAGCGGCAAGGTGTACGGCACACGGTCAGCGTTGCCCAACACCGGTGCGCTCCAGTTGCCGAGGGTGTTGAAACCCCAGGCTTGCAGGCGATCGAGGGTATGACTGGCCCAACGTTGTTCGTCGACAGTTACTTTGCAGGGTTCGGCGGCCGCCTTTTCGACTGTCGCTTCAACCACGCCGGTCTTGGCCGCTTCGGCAACACCGGTACTGGACTCGGTAGGTGCTGGAGCGGCTGATTGTTCGGCGGCCTTATCGACCGAAGCCTCAACCGCATCGGCCTTGGCGGCTTCGGCAATACCGGCCTTGGTGCCACTGCCCGGTGCGCAAGGATCGCCGTACAGCCGCTGCAGGTTGGCGCCATAGAAATCGTACCAACGACCGGCGTTGTAGGCTCGGCCCTGATCAACACCGTTGCCGCCACGGTTATCGCCTTCGCCATAGTGACTGGCCAAGGGTTCTTCGGGTTTGGGCAGGGACTCGAACATCCACTCGCGCCCGGCGACGTAGGTCTGGTTGACGCTCGGGGTCACGGTGTTGACGCCGAGGGAATAAAACGGATGCCCCTCCGGAGTCACCAGGTACCAGCGGCCATCACGCTTTTCGGTGCGGAAAAAGCCGCTGGCCTTGAACACCGGACCTTTGTTCAAGCCGCCGAACTTGTCCAGAGGCGCCTTCTCGCGCTCCGCCAGCCAGGTTTTCAGTTGTTGATTTTCTTTGCCAGCGGCGGATTTCAGTTGTTCGTCGCTGCTGATCTTCTCCGGCCATTTGGCCCGGGTCGATTGACCGTAAGCGTCCACCAGACCGCCATAAGCGGCTTTGGTCACGGCCTCGCCGTCCTGCACGCCGAAGCGCTCGAGCAGAATGCTTTGGGCGACTTTCGGCTGATCCATCGACAAGGTCACCGACACCACCTGGCTGCGGTCCAGCTCACCGGTACTGCTGGCCAGCAATACACGCTGCCCTTCGAAATTGATCGGCATCGGCGGGCCAGCTTTCATGCCCTGGCTCAGCGGCGAACTCGGCTGCAGCGGTACCAGTAAGGTCTGCGCCGGGCCGGCCGGCAGATCGACACGGCTGACCAGAGTCTTGCCGTCGTTACTCTGGATTCTCACGTACAAGGTCACGGCCCAGTTCATCGCGCTCTGGATCCGCAGGCTCATGACGCCCGACTGCGACCAGTCCCAGGCACCGGTCTGCGGTGTCAGGCGCAAGGTCGGCTGGGCAGTCGGGTTGAAGGTCGCGCGACGCAACACTTCGCCTTCGGCCGTTTGCTCCGCATTGGATTGCGGCAGGCTGGCGTCCTGGGTCGCCACCTGAACCACGTCGGCAGGACGCACAAAATTGAACAGCGTCTGCTGGCCGGCGGGGGCCGCCAGCAAAGGGGCTGCGAACATCAAGGCAAAAACGGCGGGCAACGAACGGCGAATCATAAGAACGTGGTTCTCCCTAACGACCATCAATGGGCCAGTGGAAAGGCAGTGGCAGTGAGGTAGACAACGCGGTGGGCAAATTTGCCCACCGGCGCATCAGGAAATTTCACGACGAAATGGCGGCAACGCATTGAGAATAGCTTTGCCGTAGCGCTGCGTGACCAAACGACGGTCAAGCAAGGTGATGGTGCCGCGGTCTTCTTCGGTTCGCAGCAGGCGACCGCAGGCCTGGACCAGTTTCAGCGAGGCGTCCGGCACGGAGATTTCCATGAAAGGATTGCCGCCGCGAGCCTCGATCCACTCAGCCAGCGCGGCTTCGACCGGATCGTCGGGCACCGAGAACGGGATCTTGGCGATCACCACGTGCTCGCAGTAGGCACCGGGCAAATCCACGCCTTCGGCAAAACTCGCCAGGCCGAACAGCACGCTGGAATCCCCGCCATCGACCCGCGCCTTGTGCTTGTTCAGGGTTTCCTGCTTCGACAGGTTGCCTTGAATGAACACTTGCTTGCGCCAGTCGCGATCCAGCCCGTCGAATACGTCCTGCATCTGTTTGCGCGAGGAGAACAGCACCAGAGTGCCACGGGAGCCCTCGACCAGTTCCGGCAAGTCGCGAATGATCGCCGCCGTATGAGCCGGCGCATCGCGCGGGTCGGCTTTCAGGTCCGGCACCCGCAGTACGCCGGCGTCGGCATGATGGAACGGGCTCGGGACCACGGCGGTCACGGCGGTTTTCGGCAGGCCGGCGCGCATGCGGAAACGGTCGAAGGTGCCGAGAGCGGTCAGGGTCGCCGAGGTCACCAGCGCCCCGTAAGCCACGTTCCACAGGTTGCGCCGGAGCATTTCCGCCGCGAGGATCGGGCTGGCATTGACCTCGATGTCGAACAACGAACCGCTTTCGGCCAGCGTCAGCCAACGGGCCATGGGCGGGTTGTCTTCCGGGTCTTCGACGGTGAAGGCGGTCCACAACTCCCAGTTGCCCGAAGAACGCGACAGCAGGCTACCGAACAGCGGATACCACTCTTCGGCCTGGTTGCTGGCGATGCCGATGTTGACCTCACCGTCCATGCCTTCCTTGAGCAGTTCGGTAAGCCGGGTGAACAGGTCGGTCAGTCGGGCAAAGCCCTTTTTCAACTCGATGCCCATCTCACGCATGTGTTCGGGAATCACCCCGCCGACGAAACGGTGACGCGGCCGCTCGCGACCTTCGACGTCTTCGCCGGGCTTGAAGTCGGCGACTTGCTCACAGGCACTGAACATGAACTGCTGCTGGGTCTTGATCTCCCGGGCCAGTTCCGGCACCTGCTCGATCAACTTGCCCAGATCCCCCGGCAACGGGTGCTGGGCGAGCAATTTGGTGAGGTTCTTGGCGGTGGTCTCCAGCCAGTCGGCAGTGGAGCGCAGGCGCGTGTAATGGGCGAAGTGGCCGATGGCCTTGTCTGGCAGGTGATGGCCTTCGTCGAACACGTAGATCGTGTCGCGCGGGTCCGGCAGAACCGCGCCGCCGCCCAGGGCCAGGTCGGCCAGGACCATGTCGTGGTTGGTGACAATCACGTCGACCTTGCCCATGCCTTCGCGGGCCTTGTAGAAGGCGCACTGGCCGAAGTTGGGGCAATGGCGGTTGGTGCACTGGCTGTGATCGGTGGTCAGGCGCGCCCAGTCGGCGTCTTCGAGCGCGGTGGACCAACTGTCGCGGTCGCCGTCCCACTTATTGCCGGCAAGTTTCTCGATCATGCTGGTGAACAGCTTCTGACTGGCCTCATCGACCTCGATCTTGAAGCCTTCTTCTTCGAACAGCTGTGCGGTAGCGGTTTGCGCGTGACCTTCCTGGAGCAACATGTCGAGCTTGGACAAGCACATGTAGCGCCCCCGGCCCTTGGCCAGGGCGAAGCTGAAATTCAGCCCGCTGTTGCGCATCAGGTCGGGCAGATCCTTGTAGACGATCTGCTCTTGCAGGGCCACGGTGGCCGTGGCGATCACCAGACGCTTGCCAGCGGCCTTGGCGGCGGGAATCGCCGCCAGGCTGTAGGCCACGGTTTTGCCGGTACCGGTGCCGGCTTCCACCGCGACAATCGCGGGGTCGCCACTGCGCCGGCCTTCGTCGTCGGTGTCGATGTCACCGAGGACTTTGGCGATTTCGGCGATCATCAGGCGTTGGCCGTAGCGCGGCTTGAGGCTCTTGGCTTCGAGAAAACGCGAGTAGGCGCCCTGGATCGTGGTTTTGAGTTCAGTGCTGATCATTGATTGTCGGGCGCAAAAAACGCTGGATAAATTTTCAGTGGTTCGGATCGGCCGCTATCATACCCCGCTAATTAATCCCGCGCAGAACGGAGTACCCCAATGACACCTTTTGGCATCGTTTATACCCTGCATGTCCTGGCCGCCCTGGTCTGGGTCGGCGGCATGTTTTTCGCCTGGATGGTCCTGCGTCCTGCGGCGTTGAAGGCGTTGGAAGGCCCTGCCCGGTTGAAGCTGTGGGTGGAAGTGTTTCAAGGTTTTTTCCGCTGGGTCTGGGTCGCGGTGGTGCTTTTGCCGATCAGCGGTGTGGGCATGATTCATTTGCAGTTCACCGGGTTTGAAGCGGCACCGCGGTATGTGCAGGTGATGATGGGACTGTATGTGGTGATGACCGCGTTGTTTATCCGGATTCAGGCGTTGCTGCTGCCGGAACTGCGCACGGCGGTGGCGGCTGAGGATTGGCCGACGGGCGCGGCGACGCTGGGCAAGATTCGCCGGTTGGTGGGGATTAACCTGATGGTCGGGTTGGTGCTGGTGGCGATTGCTGCGGCTCGGCCGATGTTCTGAGCAATGCATAGTGTCTGTGGCGAGGGAGCTTGCTCCCGCTCGGCTGCGTAGTAGTCGTAATCGATCACTGCGCACGTTCTGAAAGAACAGGGTCGCCGGCTTTGGGGCCGCTTCGCGACCCAGCGGGAGCAAGCTCCCTCGCCACAGGGGTTCTCGGTCGTTCTTACAACCGCTGAATGCTCACCGAACCTGCCGCCCCGGCAGGCCCAGGCTGGCCATCGGCACCGGGGCGACCGCTCTTGCCGCCATCGGCTTTATAGACAATGCAGCCCTTGGCCTTGCCGCCCGCCCCCGGTTTGCCACCCGGTCCGGCCGCGCCACCGACTCCGCCCGCCACCTCGACCTTGATCTGCTCCGCCGGATAGTCACGCGGCACTTCCAGCCGAACCAGCGCCCCCGGCGCACCGGGTTGGCCGTCGCTGCCGTCACTGCCATCGGAGCCGCGACCGGCCTGGCCCCAGGTGCAACCCGGTGCTTGGCCGTTGGCCCCGTCAAGACCGACAAAACCCGGGGCGCCCGCGCCACCGCGAGCGTCTACCGACAATTGCGGCGCCTTCAGCGCTTTGATCTGCAAATTCAGATTGCGCCCGGAGCGGGCGGCCTTGAGATAAGTTCCGGGGGCGCCCCGCGCGGTGATCTGGCTGCCTTCAGCCAACTCGGCCCGGCTGACTTTCAATTCCAGTGCCTGTTCGCTCGGCACAATGGCGATCCGCGCTTCGCGTCCCAGGCGCAGTTCACTGACCGATACTTCGGTCACATTCGAAGGAATCAGCAAGGTGCCGTAATCGGCGACTTCCAACCGTTCCAGTTGCAAGGAACTGGCAGTGTTGGGCAAACGCATCAGCGAATTGGTTTCGACGCTCACCACTTGGGCGCAAGCCAATGGGCTGATGAGTGCAGCGAGTAGACAGAGTTTACGCATGGGAAGCCTTCGCAGTGGCCGGGGCCGGAATGGTTTGCAGGTGAAAAACGCCGAAAAAGACAATTTTCAGGCGATCACGCCAGGGGTGGGCTCGACCTTTGAGGCTACGATTGCAGAACACCAGCTCCAGAAGATGAGCCAGCGCCAACAGACTGCCGGCCAGGTTGACCAACAGGTGCAGTGGATGCACAAACGGTATGAGCAGATTGACCAGCACCACCAACCAGAACAGCAGGGTCAACAACTTCCCCAGCCCCCAAAACACCTTCATACGCTCCCCCGTCGAGAATTATTATTTGCACGCACAGTAACGGCTTACACGCGGGATAAGCCAGAGGGCAACGGAAAATTCTTCCGAAAGGCATCGAATGGCCGCCGGATCAACCTTGACGGTCATCCGACGGCTCTATCACGGGCCTCTTGATCACGGAGCCTAGCGATTGATGTGCAACTCCACACGACGGTTTTTTGCCCGCCCTTCTTCCGTATCATTGTCAGCCACCGGCTGGGTTTCACCCCGTCCTTCGCTGGTGAGTTTGTTCGGCGCCAGCCCCCGGCTCAACAAGTAGGCCGCCACGCTGCTGGCACGACGCTCCGACAGCTTCTGGTTATAGGCGTCCGAACCCTGACTGTCGGTATGGCCGACGACCTTGACGCTCACCACATCGGCGCCCTGCAATTTGGGCATCAACGAATCCAGCTCGCTGCGCGCCTCGGGCGTCAGGTCGGATTTGTTGTACGCGAACAACACATTACTGCTCAGCGTGATGACTTCGGATACCGGCGGTTCAGCAGGTTTTACGCTGGCCGGATATTGCGGCAGCGGGCAACCGTGATGATCGACAGGTGTATTGGCAGGCGTATCGGGGCACCGATCGCGTCGATCGAAAACACCGTCACCGTCCTCGTCGCCATCCTGGGCGTAACAGACCAAGCCACCGGTCAAGATACCGAGCGCCGCTCCACCTGCCGCCCAACCGCCACTTTCGATCGCGCCCAAACCGCCGCCAACCAGTCCGCCAATGACACTGCAGATCGGCCAGGTACGTTGATTCAAGGGGGCGGTGCCATCGCTGTGAGTCGCGCAGCCGGTCAGAAGACTGCCAAGCAGTAGAACCGGCAAGACGGTCCTTGTGAGAACGCTCATTGTGAATGCTCCTGTGTCACCGGCCCATACCGGTCACACAGGAGTAAAGACCCGCATCCGCGACTGCACAAGCCGCGGAATACAAGGGGGTTAGCGGTCGATTTTGATTTCCGTACGCCGGTTCAGCGCACGGCCTTCAGCGGTTTTGTTATCGGCCACCGGCTGGCTTTCACCGGCACCGGTCACAGACACGAAACTGCTGCGTGGCACGCCTTGGGAAATCAGGTACTCCACCACCGAATGGGCGCGTTTGTCCGACAGTTTCTGGTTGTATTTATCGCTGCCGACGCTGTCGGTATGACCGGTCACGGTCAACCGGGCGCTGGCGGATTCCTGTTTCAGGCGCGTAGCAACGGTGTTGAGTACCTCTTTATCGGCTGGGGTGAGCTTGGACGAGTCGAACTGGAAGTGAACATCACGGATAACGATGACTTCTTCCTTGACCACCGCCTTCTCTTCGACCACTGGCGCAGGCGCGGGTGGAGGGCAGCCGTCGGCATCGACTCGCACGCCTCTTGGTGTGTGCGGGCACTTGTCGCGGCTATCCGGCACGCCATCGCCGTCTTCGTCGCCATCGCCATGCACCCAGCAATAAGCCGCTGCCGTGCCGCCGACCAGCAGTGCGCCATACCCCGCCCATGAAGAGCTCTCCGTCGCACCGAGCCCTGCACCGACGACACCACCGACCGCCGCACAGGTCGGCCAGTCGGTTTTCTGCAAACCTGCGCAACCAGTCAACACACTGGTTAGCAGAACCAAAGGTAATGCTGTCCGAACTATGCTCATCTAGTTTTCTCCTGAGGGATCGGCTAATAACCGATTTCAAGGAGTAAAGACTGGACTTTTAATCTCCGCCAGCAATAGGCCATTGCTGTTTTGCCTTATGTTCACGGAAGATCGGCGCTTTTTTGCTTAAACACGCTCGACAAGACACGTTAATCTTGGCGTTCTGATTGAGGATCTTCGATGACTGCAAGTATTTCTTCGCGCACGCCCCAGCAGGCGTTGGCCGCTTTGCTTGATCGTTACGCCCCGACGCGTCTGTTGCTGATTGGCGCCAGTGAGTTCCCCGCGCTCGAGGCATTCAAGCTCGCGCACCCGGACAGCATCGTGGCTTTTGCCGCACCCGGAGCATTGCCGGCCGAACTGGCGGCGCAGCGGTTTGATCTGGCGCTGGTGGTCGATTGCCTCGAACACTTGCCCAAGCGCGACGGCCTGAATCTGCTCGGCGGGATCCGCAACCTCAATGCCAGTCGCATTGCGGTGCTGGCCGACTTGCCGGCCAGCGGTTGGCAGGAGACGGATTTTTTCTCCCTGGCCCTGCAAGCCAGCGAACGCTTCCAGCGCGACGATCAAGTGTTGACGTTGTTTACCTACGATCTGCTTGACTACAAACAGGTGCCCGACTGGCTCAACTCACGCTTCTGGGCCAATCCGGAAAACTTCGGGAAATACTGGTGGTAACGCAATGAGTACATCCATTTGCCCTTGCGGCAGCGGCACGCTGCTCGATGCCTGCTGCGGCCATTACCATGCCGGCCATCCGGCCCCCAGCGCCGAAGTCCTGATGCGTTCGCGCTACAGCGCCTATGTGCTGGGGCTGGTCGACTATCTGGTGGCCACCACCCTACCCGCGCAACAGGCCGGCCTGGATCGCCAGTCGATCAGCGACTGGAGCGCCCAAAGCACCTGGCTGGGCCTGGAGGTGGAAAGCGCCGAGGTTTTCGGTGGCCAGCCGGAGCACGCCTTCGTCACCTTTACCGCTCGCTGGCACGACAGCAGCGGCGAACACAGCCACCGCGAACGTTCGTCATTCGTGCAGAACGCCGGCCGCTGGTACTTCATCGACCCTACCGTGCCGCTCAAGGCCGGGCGCAACGATGCGTGCCCGTGCGCCAGCGGGCAGAAGTTCAAGAAGTGCTGCGCGAGTTATTTCAGCGCTTGAGGTGCCCCCTGTAGCAGCTGCTACAGCGAACGCAGCCTCGCAGGCTCGGCAGCTGCTACAAAGGGAGAAACACGACCATGATCACCGGACGACTCGCGCTCTATCTGTTCACTTTGCTGCTTCTGTTTTCAGGACTCGGCGGCTGTGCCTCATGGTTCAGCAACGACTTGCCAGACCCGCAAGTGCATCTGGTCAAGGTCGAGGTGGTCCGGGCCAAGTTGCTGGAGCAGAAATTCCTGCTGCATTTTCGCGTCGACAACCCTAATGACGAAGACCTGACGGTGCGCGCCCTGGAATATCGCATTCACCTGGGGGACATCCTGCTGGCCGAAGGCGAGCACGAACATTGGTTCACCGTCGGCCCCAAGCACAGCGCCTACTTCAAGGTGCCGATCCGCACCAACCTGTGGCCCAGGGTTCGGGACGTGGTGAAACTGCTGAAAAAACCCGAGCAACCGATTCCCTATCGTCTGGAAGGAACGCTTGAAACCGGTTTATTCATCGCGCACTACGTGCACCTGGCGCGCAATGGCGTGATAATCGCCGCCGATTTAATTCCGGAGTGACCCCGATGACCCAGCAACCCCACGTCCATGGCCCTGACTGCAACCACGATCATGACCATCACGACCACCATGATCACGACCATGGCCACGTTCATGGCCCGAACTGCGGCCACGCCCACCAGGAACCGGTGCGTAACGCCCTGAAAGACGTCGGCCGCAACGACCCTTGCCCATGCGGCAACGGCAAGAAATTCAAGAAGTGCCACGGGGCTTGAGGCTTCGGGCGGATAATTTCTTCGCCTGTTGAATCGCAAATCCCTGTAGGAGCGAGGCTTGCCCGCGAAAAGGGCGCCACGATCAATCAGAAAAACCGCGTCATCGTTCTTCGCGGGCAAGCCTCGCTCCTACAAGTTGATCTGCACCCCAAAAGTTGGACACCAATCCTAATTTTGGGGTCAGTTCAAGGTTTCAGTCGTTCATGAGGATGTTTGCGGCGCTGACGACCGTCGCATATTCCCCATGCAGATTCCCCAGCGACATCGCATGCACTTCTTCAGCTGAATGGGCATTACCGAAAAAGTCCGCCTTGTCGAAGGTAAAGCACGCATCCTCCACAACCCACGCCTCAAACCCCAGGTTGCCAGCCGTTCGTGCCGTGGACTCCACCGAGTTGTGAGTCGCCACGCCAACGATGATCAATTGATCGATCTCCGCCTCGCGCAAACGCGCCTCCAGCCCCGTCGAACAAAACGCATCCGGCACTTGTTTCTGTATCAGCCACTCACCGATCGATGGCTGGAAGCGCTCCTGAAACTCCACCCCCGATTGCTGCGGCCAGAACACCGAATCCACAGAGCGGGACAGGTGCTGCACATGAATCACCGGTCGCCCGGTGCGACGCCAATGCCCCAATAACTCCAGGATGCGCTCTTCAGCCTGAGGGTTGTTTCGACGACCCAACTTGGGATGCAGGATGCCTTTTTGTTGATCGATGATGATCAGCGCCGCGTTTGTCCTAAGCTCCATGCCGACTTTCCCTATGCGAGGTCATTGAATTTGCCGCACTTCAGCATCGCCTCTTGCTACTGGCAAGCCATCAAACGCAAACAGGATGACCTGATGCCGGCGATCACCGAAAAGAAATAACCCAGCCGCCGCTTGCGCGGCCACCTCCTGCTCACTAACGTAGCGCCTTTGTCGCGTCACTACCCCCGCAGGAGCTTTGCCATGGCCTCGCCAGCCCTTACACATTTTCTTCCCCGGTTCGGCGTTGCCGCAGCAGTGGCCGGTGTTTTGAGCCTGACCGGTTGTCAGACCTGGAACGCCCAGGACACCCTCCCCCCCACCTCCGGCGTGCAAGCGCTGAAGGGCCTGGCGCAAAACGTTTCGGTTCGCCGCAATGCCATGGGCATGCCGCTGATCGAGAGCAACAGCTTCCACGATGCGCTGTTCACCCTCGGCTACGTGCACGCCAGCGACCGCATCAGCCAAATGGTCACTCTGCGCCTGCTGGCCCAGGGCCGTCTGGCGGAGATGTCCGGCGCGGACCTGCTCGATGCCGACCGCTACATGCGTGCGGTCAACCTGAAGAAAAGCGCGGATGAGCTGTATAAGGCCTCGTCGCCACGCCTCAAGCGTTTCTTCGAAGTCTATGCCCGCGGGGTCAACGCCTACCTGTTCCGCTACCGCGACAAGCTGCCGGCGGACCTCGCGGCCACCGGCTACAAGCCTGAGTACTGGAAACCGGAAGATTCGGCGCTGATGTTCTGCCTGCTGAACTTCAGCCAGTCGGCGAACCTGCCGGAAGAAATTTCCTCGCTGATGCTGGCCCAGACCGTCAGCACCGACAAACTGGCGTGGCTGACCCCGTCCGCTCCCGACGAAAAACTGCCGGTGGCTGAAGCTGAAAAACTTCAGGGCATCAAACTCACCGGGCAAATCCCGGGGCTGAGCGAAATCAGCAAAGCCACTGGTCAACTGTCGGATCTGAATCTGCTGGGCGCTACCTCCTCGAACAACTGGGCGATCGCCCCGCAACGCAGCCGCAGCGGTAAGAGCCTGCTGGCCAGCGACAGCCATGGACCGCTGGGCGTCCCTTCGTTGTTCAGTTACGTGCAGATTCGCGCACCGAAATACCAGGCCTCCGGCGTAACCATTGCCGGGTTACCGATGGTGCTCGCTGGTTTCAACGGCAAAGTGGCGTGGAGCATGACCACAGTCATGGGCGACAACCAGGACGTGTTCCTGGAAAAAATCAAACGCCAGGGCAATGGCCTTTCCTACGAAGTGGGCGGCAAATGGCAGCCGGCGATCGTGCGCAACGAAACCTATTTCGTCAAAGGCCAGCGACCGATTCGCGAAGCGGTGTACGAAACTCGCCATGGGCCACTGCTCAACAGCGCCCAGGGCACGGCACTGGCGAATGGTTTCGGCCTGGCCCTGCAGGCGCCGGACTTCACCGATGACAAAACCCTGGACGCCTTTTTCGACCTGTCCCGGGCGCAGAGTACCGAGAGAGCGTCGGACGCCAGCCGTGAAATCCGCGCCATCGCCCTGAATCTGGTGTTTGCCGATGCCAGCAATATCGGCTGGCAAGTCACCGGTCGCTACCCGAACCGTCGCGAAGGCGAAGGCTTGCTGCCGTCGCCAGGCTGGGAAGGTCGCTACGACTGGGACGGTTACGCCGACCCGATGCTCCATCCGTATGACCAGGACCCGGCGCAGGGCTGGCTCGGCACCGCCAACCAGCGGGTCATTCCCCATGGCTACGGCATGCAGCTGTCCAATTCCTGGGCGGCGCCGGAGCGTGGCGAACGCATGGCCGAACTGGCGGGCGCGGGCAAACACGACACCCGCAGCCTGATCGCCATGCAATACGACCAGACCACCACCTTCGCCGCCAAGCTGAAGAAGATGTTTGAAGCGCCGGGCATGGCCCAGCCACTCAAGCAGGCCATCGAAGCGTTGCCGGTGGCCGATCGCGGCAAGGCTCGCGAGGCGTATACCCGCTTGATGGCCTTCGACGGCAAACTCAGCCCGACCTCCGCCGACGCGGCGATTTACGAGCTGTTCCTGCAGGAAAGCACCAAACAGATTTTCCTCGACGAACTGGGCCCGGAAAGCAGCCCGGCGTGGAAAGCCTTTATCGCCAACGGCAATTTATCCTACGCGGCCCAGGCCGATCACCTGCTTGGGCGTGAGGACAGTCCGTTTTGGGATGACGTGCGCACCGCGCAGAAAGAAGACAAACCGGCGATCCTGGCCCGTAGCCTGGCGGCTGCGATCAGCGCGGGTGACAGCCAGCTGGGCGGTGATCACAAAGCCTGGCAGTGGGGCAAGCTGCACCGCTACGAGTGGAAAAACGCCAGCGGCCAGACCGTGCGCGGTCCGCTGGCGGCCGGCGGCGATCACACCACGCTCAACACCGCCTCGTTCGCCTGGGGTCAGGACTTCAACACCACGCAGGCCCCGGCCATGCGCTTTATTGTCGACTTCGGCCAGGCCGAGCCGCTGATGGGCCAGAACGCTACCGGCCAATCCGGCAACCCGGCCAGCCCGCACTATCTCGACAGCGTCGATCCATGGCTCAAGGGTCAATACATGAGCCTGCCGATGCAGCCGCAGAACTTTGACAAGGTGTATGGCAAGACGCGGTTGACGTTGACGCCTGGCAAGTAACAAAGATCGCAGTCTGCGGCAGCGCCTACAGGGGATTCGCACCCATTTGTAAGCGCTGCCGCAGGCTGCGATCTTTTGTTTTTAATCTCTGTGAAAATAAATAGAACTTCTCGTTTCGGGCAAACCTCCTAGCTAACAGGCCTCTCCATTCTGGTAACAATATGGACCTTGTTATCGCACGTCCTGAAGGTTTGTACTGCCCGCCCGGGGATTTCTATATCGACCCGTGGCGCCCTGTCGAGCGCTCAGTCATCACCCACGCTCATAGCGACCATGCTCGCCGTGGCAATCAACACTATCTGGCGGCGGCCCCGGGTGCGGGCATTCTGCGCGCGCAGCTGGGCCAGCACATCAACCTGCAAACGCTGCCCTATGGCGAGCAATTGCTGCACCATGGCGTAAAACTGAGTTTTCACCCCGCAGGCCACATGCTCGGCTCAGCCCAGGTGCGGCTGGAATGCGGCGGTGAGGTCTGGGTCGCCTCCGGTGATTACAAAACAGAGCCCGACGGCACCTGTGCACCGTTCGAACCGGTGCGCTGTCACACCTTCATCACAGAATCGACGTTCGGCCTGCCAATTTACCGCTGGCAACCCCAGGCGCAGATCCTTGCCGAGATCAATCAGTGGTGGCGGGCCAACGCCGCAGTCGATAAAACCAGCGTGCTGCTCTGCCATGCCTTCGGCAAGGCTCAGCGGGTTCTTCATGGCCTCGATACCAGCCTGGGTCCGATCCTGGTGCATGGCGCGGTTGAACCGATCAATCAGTTTTATCGTCAGAGCGGCATTCATTTACCGCCAACGATTTATGCCCGCGAAGTAAAAAAGCAGGATCCGATGATGCGCAAAGCTCTGGTCCTCGCGCCGCCTGCAACGGGTACCAGCAATTGGGTACGGCGCTTCGGCGACTACAGCGATGCCCTCGCCAGCGGTTGGATGCGTTTGCGCGGCACGCAGCGGCGGCATGGTGTGGATCGTGGTTTCGTGTTGTCCGATCACGCCGATTGGCCCGGCCTGCTCTGGGCCATCGAACAGTCCGGGGCCGAGCGGGTGAAGGTCACCCATGGATCGATCGGAGTGCTGGTGCGGCATCTGCGCGAACAGGGCCTTGATGCCATGGGACTGCGCACCGAATACGGCGACGACGAGAACAACGCAGCCTTCGAACCCGAGAGCACCGAGGTGCAGGCATGAAAGCCTTCGCCGAGCTGTATGCCGAACTCGATGCCACCACCTCAAGCAACGCCAAACTGGCGGCGATGCGGCATTATTTCGCCCAGGCCACGCCCGAAGATGCCGCCTGGGCGGTGTATTTGCTGGCCGGCGGGAGGTCTCGGCAATGGGTGCCGGTACGGGTGCTGCGCGACATGGCAATCGCGTGTTCCGGGCTCTCGCCCTGGTTGTTCGAGGAAAGCTACCAGGCGGTGGGTGATCTGGCGGAAACCATTTCGCTGGTGCTGCCCGAAACGCCTCACACGTCTACCGACAGACTGACGGTGTGGATTGAAGACAAACTGTTGCCGCTGCGTAGCGCGCCCCCGCGGGTCCTCGCCGAACGCCTGCCCGCGCTGTGGGCGCAACTGGATCGCCAGGGCCTGATGCTGTGCATCAAACTGATCACCGGCAGTTTCCGTGTCGGTGTCTCCAAATCGCAGGTCACCCGCGCCGTGGCAACTATGGCCGGGCTCGACGGTAAACGCGTGGCCCAGCGGCTGGTGGGTTACACCGACCCGTCGCACCGCCCGAATGCCGCCAGTTACCTGAAGCTGATTGCCCCCGAAGCACCCGATGAACATGCCCAACGGGGTGGCCAACCCTACCCGTTCTTCCTTGCCCATGCGTTGTCGCAACCGGTTAAGCAGTTCGAAGCCCTGCTCGGCCCGGCCAGCCAATGGCAAGTGGAGTGGAAATGGGACGGCATCCGCGCCCAAGTGGTCAAGCGCGACGGTCGCTTATGGGTCTGGTCGCGAGGCGAAGAACTGGTGACCGAACGCTTCCCCGAACTGGGCAGCCTGGTTCACGACTTGCCCGACGGCACGGTGATCGACGGTGAAATCGTCGCCTGGAAAACCGCGCCCTCGGGTTCTGGGAGCGCTTGCGAGCGGCAATCGCCTGCGTCGCTGGCGGTGCAACCTTTCGCCCTGCTGCAAAAACGCAGCAGCCGTAACACGCTGGACAAGAAAATCCTCGATGAGGTGCCCGTGGTCATTCAGGCCTTTGACCTGCTCGAATGGCAGGGCCAGGATTTGCGCAACCAGACTCAGGCCATGCGCCGCACTCAGTTGGAACACCTCGTCACCACCTGCGCAAACCCGGTGTTACTTGCCTCGCCCATGTTGATCGGCGAAGACTGGTTCGACCTCGCCCGCCAACGAGAAGCCTCTCGCAAACTGAAGGTCGAAGGCATGATGCTCAAGGCCCGCGATGCGCAGTATGGCGTCGGGCGGAACAAAGACACGGGCGTGTGGTGGAAATGGAAAGTCGACCCGTTCAGTGTCGATGCAGTGCTGATCCATGCCCAGCAGGGTCATGGCCGCCAGGCCAGTCTCTACACTGATTACACTTTCGCCGTGTGGGACGGCCCACCCTCTGCCAGCGAGCGGACACTGGTGCCTTTCGCCAAGGCCTACTCCGGGTTGACCAACGAAGAAATCCGCCAGATCGACAGCATCGTACGCAAGACCACGGTTGAAAAATCCGGACCGGTGATCCGTGTGCAACCGAGCCTCGTGTTTGAGCTGGGATTCGAGAGCATTGCCCCGTCGAAACGGCACCCGAGCGGGATTGCGGTGCGGTTTCCGCGGATATTGCGCTGGCGGCTGGACAAGTCGGTGGAAGAAGCTGACAGCCTGGCGACGTTGCAGGATTTACTGGCTTGACCCGACTCTTGTGGCCCTGCCTTTGTAGCAGCTGGCGAAGCCTGCGTTCGGCTGCGCAGCAGTCGTGAATCCAGCTGATGCGGTCCGCCTGACTCACCGCAAGTTCTGATTTTTCGACTGCTGCGCAGCCGAACGCAGCCTCGCAGGCTCGACAGCTGCTACATAAATAACATCAAGATTTAATGGGCATGAGCCTCCCCGCGCACCATCCAGGCGCAAGAATCTGGCGATGCCCGTTTTCGTGCACAAATCGCGCTTTGCCACTTCCTGAATCATCTTTTAAAACGCTTGTTCGGGACTCTGGTTCGGAAATTGCTACTTTTAATAGGTCTTACGCTTTTCAGTAACAGTACTTCTGCGCCACAAGCGCTCATATTGGTTCTTAGGGATTGAATAATGAAAAAAGCATTGCTGACCCTTTCTGCACTGGCGTTGTGCATGGCCGCCGGCTCCGCGCTGGCAAAGGAATACAAAGAATTGCGTTTTGGCGTTGACCCTTCCTACGCGCCGTTCGAGTCCAAGGCAGCCGACGGTAGCCTGGTAGGCTTCGACATCGACCTGGGCAATGCAATCTGCGCCGAGCTGAAGGTCAAGTGCAAATGGGTCGAAAGCGATTTCGACGGTATGATTCCGGGCCTCAAAGCCAATAAATTCGACGGTGTGATCTCTTCGATGACCGTTACTCCGGCCCGCGAAAAAGTCATCGACTTCTCCAGCGAGCTGTTCTCCGGCCCTACCGCCTACGTGTTCAAGAAAGGCTCCGGCCTGAGCGCAGACGTCGCCTCATTGAAGGGCAAAACCGTCGGTTACGAGCAAGGCACCATTCAGGAAGCCTATGCCAAAGCCGTGCTGGACAAGGCCGGCGTGAAAACCCAGGCCTACGCCAACCAGGATCAGGTGTATTCCGACCTGACTTCCGGTCGTCTCGACGCCGCGATCCAGGACATGCTGCAAGCTGAACTTGGCTTCATCAAATCGCCAAAAGGCGCCGATTACGAAGTCAGCAAGCCCGTCGACAGCGAATTGCTGCCGGCCAAAACAGCAGTCGGTATCTCGAAAGGTAACAAAGAGCTGAAAGCACTTCTGGATAAAGGTATCAAAGCGTTACACGACGATGGCACCTACGCCACCATTCAGAAGAAACACTTTGGCGATCTGAATCTGTACAGCGGCAAGTAATGCCCGGCGCCCATCTCGCGATGGGCGCTTTTTTCACCCGATCAGGTTGCTGATTTATGTTTGAAAACCTATTACAAAACTTGGGGCTCTCAGCCTTCAGCCTTCAGGGCTTCGGTCCGTTGCTGTTGGAAGGCACTTGGATGACCATCAAATTATCGGTGTTGTCGCTGTTGGTGGCCGTGTTGCTCGGCCTGCTGGGCGCCAGCGCCAAGCTGTCAAAAGTCAAACTGCTGCGCGTGCCCGCGCAAATCTACACTACGCTGATTCGCGGGGTACCGGACCTGGTGCTGATGCTGCTGATCTTCTACAGCCTGCAAACCTGGCTGACCTCGTTAACCGACCTCATGGAATGGGAATACATCGAGATCAACCCGTTCAGCGCCGGGGTCATCACCCTGGGCTTCATTTATGGCGCGTACTTCACCGAAACGTTCCGCGGGGCGATCCTCGCCGTGCCACGGGGCCAGGTCGAAGCCGCCACTGCCTACGGCCTCAAACGTGGCCAGCGTTTTCGTTTCGTGGTGTTCCCGCAAATGATGCGCTTCGCCCTGCCGGGCATCGGCAACAACTGGATGGTGATGCTAAAGGCCACCGCGCTGGTCTCGATCATCGGCCTCGCCGACCTGGTCAAGGCTGCGCAGGACGCCGGTAAAAGCACCTATCAACTGTTCTACTTCCTAGTGCTGGCCGCATTGATCTACTTGCTGATCACCAGTGCCTCCAACGTTGTCCTGCGCTGGCTCGAACGCCGCTACGCCGCCGGTGCCCGGGAGGCCGTACGATGATCGAACTCTTGCAGGAATACTGGAAACCCTTCCTTTATACCGACGGCTACAACATCACCGGCCTGGCCATGACCATGTGGCTGCTCAGTGCGTCGATCTTCATCGGCTTTCTGGTATCGATCCCGCTGTCCATTGCTCGGGTTTCCCCCAAGTTCTACCTGCGCTGGCCGGTGCAGTTCTACACCTATCTGTTTCGGGGTACGCCGCTCTATATTCAGCTGCTGATCTGTTACACCGGCATCTACAGCCTGGCGGCCGTGCGCGCGCAGCCCGTCCTTGATGCGTTCTTTCGCGATGCGATGAACTGCACGATCCTGGCTTTTGCCCTGAACACCTGCGCCTACACCACGGAAATCTTCGCCGGGGCGATTCGCAGCATGGCTCACGGCGAAGTCGAGGCGGCCAAGGCCTACGGTCTGTCAGGCTGGAAGCTCTATGCCTACATCATCATGCCGTCGGCGCTACGTCGCTCGTTGCCTTACTACAGCAACGAAGTGATCCTGATGCTGCACTCGACCACCGTAGCGTTCACCGCGACCATCCCGGATGTCCTGAAAGTCGCTCGCGACGCCAACTCGGCGACCTTCCTGACCTTCCAGTCGTTCGGCATCGCCGCGCTGATCTACCTGACCGTTACCTTTGCGCTGGTCGGCCTGTTCCGCCTCGCCGAACGCCGATGGCTGGCCTTCCTCGGGCCGACTCACTAGGACAATTCGTACATGCGCCACCAGATTCATGACCTGCTGGCCCCACTGCCGGGGACCGTGCGACAGATCCACAGCTTTCACTTCGGCCCCCAGGCGGCCAAAGGCAAGATCTACATCCAGTCCTCCCTGCACGCCGATGAATTGCCCGGCATGCTGGTGGCCTGGCACCTCAAACAGCGTCTGGCGGAGCTGGAAGCCGCCGGCCGGCTGCGCAGCGAAATCGTGCTGGTGCCCGTGGCCAACCCGGTTGGCCTGGAACAAGTGTTGATGGACGTTCCATTGGGCCGCTACGAGCTGGAAAGCGGGCAGAACTTCAATCGCTGGTTCGTCGACTTGAGTGAAGAAGTCGCCAATGAGATCGAAGGCCTGCTGGGCGACGATCCACAACGCAACCTCGAACTGATCCGCAGCAGCCTGCGCGACGCATTGGCGCGCCATACCGCCAGCACGCAACTGCAATCCCAACGTCTGACCCTGCAACGACTGGCTTGCGACGCGGACATGGTGCTGGACCTGCATTGCGATTTCGAAGCCGTCGCGCACCTCTACACCACGCCCGAAGCCTGGCCTCAGGTCGAACCGCTGGCGCGCTACATCGGTGCCGAAGCCAGCCTGTTGGCCACCGACTCTGGCGGCCAGTCATTCGATGAATGCTTCACCCTGCTCTGGTGGCAGTTGAAAGAACGCTTCGGCGAGCATTTCGATATTCCGCTGGGCAGCTTTTCGGTCACCGTCGAATTGCGCGGTCAGGGCGACGTTAATCACCCGTTGGCCAGCCTCGACTGCCAAGCGCTGATCGATTATCTGATTCACTTCGGCGCGATTGCCGGTGAGCCGGCGCCCTTACCGGAACTGCCCTACCCGGCCACGCCACTGGCCGGCGTCGAACCGGTGGCGACACCCGTGGGCGGACTGCTGGTGTTTACGGCCCTGCCCGGGGAATACCTGGAGGCCGGGCAACTGATCGCCGAAGTCATCGACCCGATCAATGATCGCGTCACCCCTGTTCATTGCACCGTCGCCGGGCTGATGTATGCCCGTTCGCTACGGCGCATGGCCACTGCCGGCATGGTAATCGCCCACGTCGCGGGCACCGAAGCCTATCGCAGCGGCTATCTACTTTCGCCTTGAGGATGCATGCCCCATGTACAAACTGACCATCGAAGGCCTGCATAAAAGCTATGGCGATCATCAGGTGCTCAAAGGCGTTTCGCTCAAGGCCAAAACCGGCGACGTTATCAGCCTGATCGGCGCCAGCGGCTCGGGCAAAAGCACCTTTTTGCGCTGCATCAACTTTCTAGAGCAACCCAACGACGGCACCATGAGCATGGACGGCCAGAACATCCGCATGGCCAAGGACCGTCACGGTATCCATGTGGCCGACCCCGATGAGCTGCAACGGATCCGCACCCGCCTGGCCATGGTGTTCCAGCACTTCAACCTGTGGAGCCACATGACGGTGCTGGAAAACATCACCATGGCTCCGCGGCGGGTGCTCGGTTGTAGCAAGGCAGAAGCCGAGGACCGCGCCCGACGTTACCTCGACAAGGTTGGCCTGGCGCCGCGTGTGGCGGATCAGTACCCGGCGTTCCTGTCAGGCGGTCAGCAACAACGGGTAGCCATTGCCCGTGCGCTGGCCATGGAACCTGAAGTCATGCTGTTCGACGAACCAACCTCAGCGCTCGACCCGGAACTGGTAGGCGAAGTGCTCAAGGTCATTCAGGGCCTGGCCGAGGAAGGCCGGACCATGATCATGGTCACCCATGAAATGAGCTTCGCCCGCAAAGTGTCGAGCCAGGTGCTGTTCCTGCATCAGGGGCTGGTGGAAGAAGAAGGTGCGCCGGAAGACGTGCTGGGCAATCCGAAGAGTGAGCGGTTGAAGCAGTTTTTGAGCGGCAACCTCAAGTAAAACGCCACCTTCCCGTGGGAGCGAGCGATGCTCGCTCCCACAAAAACGGGTATCAGACCACAGGCGCGGGAGGTGGCTCATCCGGCAGGGTGGGCTCTCCGGGTTCTGTCGGATCTTCATTGGGGGTGTCGGGATCAGGCTGATGGGGGATGCCCCCTGCCATGCTGACTGGCGGATGCGCCAACAAGGACCAGGCCAGCACGCCAACCTGATTGGGCTCGAGCCTTGCCAGTTCGGCACTTATTCGCGGATCGATCTTCATGAAGCACTCCTGAGCGATGGCCCGATCCGCCTTGCGCGAATCGGAGCAGTACACCCCATAGAGTGTACGCCCGCCCAGGAATTCCAACGGTTTGTCAGACGGTTGACTCAGGTACGCGGCAGGGTCACGCCACGCTGGCCCTGATACTTACCGCCACGGTCCTTGTAGGACACTTCACATTCCTCGTCGGACTCGAGGAACAGCATCTGCGCCACGCCTTCGTTGGCGTAGATCTTCGCCGGCAGGTTGGTGGTGTTCGAGAACTCCAGGGTCACATGGCCTTCCCACTCGGGCTCGAGCGGGGTCACGTTGACGATGATGCCGCAGCGGGCGTAGGTGCTCTTGCCCAGACAGATGGTCAATACGTTGCGCGGAATGCGGAAGTATTCGACGGTACTGGCCAAGGCGAAGGAGTTTGGCGGGATGATGCACACGTCGCTGTGGATGTCGACGAAGCTGCCAGCGTCGAAGTTTTTCGGATCGACGATGGCCGAATTAATGTTGGTGAACACCTTGAAATGATTGGTGCAACGCACATCGTACCCGTAGCTCGACACACCATAGGAGATCACACGACTGTCGTCACTGCCGCGCATCTGACGTTCCACGAAGGGCTCGATCATGCCGTGCTCTTGCGCCATGCGGCGAATCCACTTGTCCGATTTGATGCTCATGGCGGGAGTCCTGAATAGCGAGGTGGAAAAATTCTGTCCGGCATCTTACCGGGCAGTCGCTCGGGTTCAAAGTCCGGGAGACAATTCTCGCCGTTTCCCCGTGAATTCCGGGGCCTCACCGCCATGTTATTAACCGTCAGTCATTAAAAAAGAGAAACCTTCGCAAGAACCATTGGCACGTTCCGGAAAAAGGGTTAAGGTGGCGCCACTGTGCTGCTTGTGTCACTGAGAATCTCTACACGATATGTTGAATTTCGATCCAACCATCTACAAGAATTTTTCCTGCTCTTTGCACTCAGTCTCGGCCAGGGTTCTTCCTGAGTCGCAGTTATCTTTGTTCAAGGAGTTACACCATGTCTAATCGCCAAACCGGTACCGTTAAGTGGTTCAACGATGAAAAAGGCTTCGGCTTCATCACTCCACAATCCGGTGACGACCTGTTCGTTCACTTCAAAGCTATCCAATCCGACGGCTTCAAAAGCCTGAAAGAAGGCCAACAGGTTTCTTTCATCGCTACCCGCGGTCAGAAAGGCATGCAAGCTGAAGAAGTTCAAGTTATCTAACTTGTACTTGCTTTAGTAAAAGGCCCCGCCCTTAAAAGCGGGGCTTTTTTGTGCCTGTATGTTTTGTGTGGCAACAAAAAATCGCAGCCTTCGGCGGCACCCACAGGTGCGGAGCTGCCGAAGGCTGCGATCTTTTGATTTTCCAGCGTGTTACCAAGCCACGCCAAACCCTGCGGTATATCGGGTCTTGTTCAGGTCCGCATTGTCGGTGCCACTGATGATGTCTTTCTCGGCCTTCAGGTTCAGCGACGCCCAGTCGGTGACTTTGTAGCGCAGGCCGGCCTCGGTATCGAGTGCGTAATCGGCGACACCCGACAGTGGCTTGCCCACTTCGCCTTTGGTGAAGAACTCGACCTTCTTGCCAATCAGGTAGCGGTTGTAGTCCCACTTCACGGCCAGGGAATAGAAGTTTTGCTTTCCGCCATCGGAAAATTCGTAGTCCGTACGGTTGAGGAGCGAGCCCAGGGAGAAGGCACCCAGTTCGTCATCCCAGAATTGATAACCAGGGCCGGTACCGACGGTGCGCTGACGGGAGAGTTCTTCGACCTTGTCGCGCTTGTAATTCAAACGCCCCTGCCAGAACCACTTCTCGGTGAGGAAGCGGTCGAGAGAATACTCGGCACGCCAGTTATCAGTGGTGACCACGTCATCCTGAAACTCGCGGTTGTACTCACCTTCCGCCGTATGACGCCACCGACCGTGACGCGCGGTGGTTTTGAAGCCGACGTCGTAATCATCGGTATCTTTTTCTGCGCGCTGATAATCCAGCGCCAGGTCGACGTTACCTTTAAACACCAAATCCTCGACCACCGGTTTGGGCTTGAGCATCTGCTGAATGCTGGCCAACTCCACAGTCTTGGGGCCATCGCCGTTGGCCAGGGTGACCTTGCCGTCCTCTGCCGCATGCAGCGACTTGGCCTTCTCGCCAGTGTAAGCATCCTGCTTGACCAACATTTGCTGATCGCTTTCCAGGGTTTTGACCTCTTTCCAGTCAATCGGAACCGCACCGGCATACGGGGTCTGGATCAACAGCTTGCCGCCATCGAAGAGCGTAATCTTGCCGCTCAGCTTGTCACCGTTCTTCAACCAGACCGTATCGGCGAGCAAAGGAGTGGAGGCACTGACAACAGCGAGGCACAGCAAGGTTCTGGGCAACATAAGCGAATCAAAAGCTCAACTTTGCGAAAAAAAATCGGCATTATTCTTGGAAATAAGGCCCTGGCAAGGACTGACCCGGCTATTTCTATTGAGTTCATTTCTCAACTGACAATCCAGGATTTACTCTACAGACGGTCAATGCGTATTTTTTTCAGGAACCCGGACGTGACCGACTCAACCGCTGAAACCGAAAGCGCAGCGCAAATCCGACGCACGGCGCTCTACCTGACCCTGGCACAAGTGCCCGAGGGCAAAGTCGTGAGTTACGGTCAGCTCGCCGAGCTGGCGGGACTGGGTCGCGCCGCCCGCTGGGTCGGGCGAACATTGAGCCAACTGCCCGGTGACACTAAATTGCCCTGGCATCGTGTGCTGGGTGCCGGTGGTCGGATCAGTCTGCCCGCAGGCAGCCCTTCAGGGGATGAACAGCGGGCCCGATTGCGCATGGAAGGCATCAGCATTCTGAACAATCGTGTTGATATTCAGCGCCATGGCTGGCGCCCGGTAGAGCACAGCGGTTAGAGTGCGCGCTTTGTTTCCGTAATTCTTGAGGCAGACTCCAGCCCATGCCCCGTAAAACCTGGCGCGCCGCGCTCGCCGCCTATGCCAGCCCCTCGACGCTCGTGCTGTTGCTGCTTGGTTTCGCCGCCGGCCTGCCCTACATGCTGGTGTTTTCGACGCTTTCAGTCTGGCTGCGCGAAGCTGGTGTTGCCCGTGAAACCATCGGCTATGCAAGCCTGATCGGCCTGGCCTACGCCTTTAAATGGGTCTGGTCCCCGCTGCTCGACCAGTGGCGCCTACCCCTGCTCGGCAAGCTTGGCCGACGACGCTCCTGGCTGGTGCTGGCCCAGGCACTGGTGATCCTCGGCCTGATCGGCATGGGTTTCTGCGACCCGCAAAAACACCTCTCCTGGCTGATCGCCATCGCTGTGGTAGTCGCCTTTGCTTCGGCAACGCAAGACATTGCCATCGACGCCTATCGCCTGGAAATCGTCGACGATACCCGCCAGGCTGCACTGGCGGCCAGCTACATGGCCGGTTATCGGGTCGCGGCCCTGCTGGCAACGGCGGGCGCGCTGTTTTTTGCCGAAGGCTTCGGCTCCACCGGTTTCAACTACAAACATGCGGCGTGGACTGGCACCTATCTGCTGTTCGGCATCTTGATGATCCCGGCGCTGCTGACCTCCCTCTTCATGCGCGAACCGCCGGTGCCACTGCGCACTCAGCTTCAGGCCGGACGCTACAGCTTCGTGCACCAGCTGGCGTCGGTGTTCGTGCTGATCGTACTGCTGGTGTCCGTACCGGCCATGTTCACCCAGTTCTACAATACCGACTTCGCCAGCGTGCTATTCAACGGTGTCAGCCTGCTCGACCTGTTGCTCGAAGACCGCGCATTCCTGCGGGCAATCCTCTACACCACGCTCACCGCCCTGTGCTTGTCGGCCATGGGCCGCCGTGGCCTGGCGCCGGTGCTCACGCCGGTCAACGACTTCATTCTGCGTTACCGCTGGCAAGCCCTGCTGCTGCTTGGGCTGATCGCCACCTACCGGATGTCCGATACGGTCATGGGCGTGATGGCCAACGTGTTCTACATCGACCAAGGGTTCACCAAGGATCAGATTGCCAGTGTCAGCAAGATTTTCGGCCTGATCATGACATTGGTCGGCGCCGGCATGGGCGGTTTGCTGATCGTGCGCTTCGGCATTCTGCCCATTCTGTTCATCGGCGGTGCCGCATCGGCGGCCACTAACCTGCTGTTCCTGATGCTCACGGACATGGGCGCCAATCTGCAGATGCTGATCGTCACCATTTCCCTGGACAACTTCAGCTCGGGCCTGGCGACTTCGGCTTTCGTCGCTTACCTGTCGAGCCTGACCAACCTCAAATTCTCCGCGACCCAGTACGCCCTGCTCAGCTCGATCATGCTCTTGTTGCCTCGTCTGATCGGCGGCTATTCAGGGGTCATGGTGGAAAAATTCGGCTACCACAACTTCTTCCTGATCACTGCCCTGCTGGGCGTTCCGACGCTGCTGTTGATCGCCTTGCACTGGTTCCAGGAAAACCGCCGTGCCGGTCCGACCCCGACGCCTGAACCGGCTCAGACCCCGGTCACGGAAGAATCGCAGCCTCTTTGATACAGGTCGCAGAGGGCGAGCAGATTCTCGCCCTCCAGCCACACAGCCGGCCGCACGCCTGTACGCCAGCAGATCTCGCCCGTACAATGCCCCATTACTTCTCGTTATCAGCAACCGACAACGGCCAACCATGCGCACCAGTCAATTTTTGCTCGCCACACAGAAAGAAACGCCTTCCGACGCGGTCGTCATCAGCCATCAGCTGATGCTGCGTGCCGGCATGATCCGCAAACTCGCCTCGGGCCTGTACACCTGGCTGCCGATGGGCTTGCGAGTAATGCGCAAGGTCGAAGCCATCGTGCGTGAAGAAATGAACGCCGCCGGTTCTCTCGAAGTGTTGATGCCGAGCACTCAACCGGCTGAGCTGTGGCAGGAATCGGGTCGCTGGGAAGAGTACGGCCCTGAATTGCTGCGCTTCAAGGATCGCCACGGTCGCGACTTCTGCGCCGGCCCGACTCACGAAGAGGTCATCACCGACCTGATGCGCAACGAGTTGAGCAGCTACAAACAGCTGCCGATCAACCTGTATCAGATCCAGACCAAATTCCGTGACGAAATCCGCCCACGCTTCGGTTTGATGCGTGGCCGCGAATTCATCATGAAGGACGCCTACTCGTTCCATGCCGACCAGGCATCGCTGCAGGTCACCTACGACCGCATGCACCAGGCGTACTGCAACGTGTTCACCCGCCTGGGCCTGAAATTCCGTCCGGTTGAAGCTGACAACGGCTCCATCGGTGGCGCCGGTTCCCACGAGTTCCACGTACTGGCTGAGTCCGGCGAAGACGACATCGTCTTCAGCAACGGTTCCGACTACGCCGCGAACATCGAGAAAGCCGAAGCCGTACCGCGGGAAACCTCTCGTCCACTGCCTGCCGAAGAGCTGCGTCTGGTCGACACGCCGAACGCCAAGACCATTGCGCAACTGGTCGAAGGCTTCAACCTGCCGATCGAAAAAACCATCAAGACCCTGGTGGTGCACGCTGAAGAGAAAGGCAAGCTGATTGCCCTGATCATCCGTGGCGACCACGAACTGAACGAAATCAAGGCCGCCAACCAGCCTGGCGTTGCCAGCCCGCTGGTCATGGCTTCCGAAGCCGAACTGCGCGACGCCATTGGCGCCGGCGCCGGCTCCCTCGGCCCGCTGAACCTGCCGCTGCCGATCATCATCGACCGTTCCGTCGAACTGATGAGCGACTTCGGCATCGGCGCCAACATCGACGACAAGCACTACTTTGGCGTGAACTGGGAGCGCGATCTGCCGGTTCCGACCGTTGCCGACCTGCGCAACGTCGTGGCCGGTGACCCAAGCCCTGACGGCAAAGGCACCCTGGAAATCAAGCGCGGGATCGAAGTCGGGCACATCTTCCAGCTGGGCAACAAGTACAGCAAAGCGATGAAGTGCGAAGTGCTGGGCGAGAACGGCAAACCGGTGACCCTGGAAATGGGCTGCTACGGCATTGGCGTCTCCCGCGTGGTGGCCGCCGCCATCGAACAGAACAACGACGAGAACGGGATCATCTGGAGCGACGCTCTGGCCCCGTTCCAGATTGCTCTGGTACCGCTGCGCTACGAAACCGAACAGGTTCGCGAAGCCACCGACAAGCTCTACGCAGAACTGACTGCCGCCGGTTTCGACGTGCTGCTGGACGACCGCGACAAGAAAACCAGCCCGGGCATCAAGTTCGCGGACATGGAGCTGATCGGCATTCCACACCGGATCGTGGTCAGTGACCGCGGCCTCGCCGACGGCAATCTGGAATACAAGAGCCGTACCGAAGCCGAGGCGCAAGCGCTGCCGGTCGCTGACGTGCTGTCTTTCCTCCAGGCCCGTATCCGCCGCTGACACCAGATAGAGACGTCATGTTCAAGCGAAACACCTTAGGCCTCGGTGGTGCCGCCCTGTGCGGCACCCTGCTGGTCAGCGGCTGTGCCAATCAGATGTCACAACGCAGCGAACACGAGGAGCGGGTCGAGCGTAAGTTGCTCGATCACAGCCTGCAGATCGATGTCGGCGAACCCAAAGTGCTGGAGCTGCCGCAACGCCGGGTGAAAATCCACGAGCAGAAGACCTTCGAAGTCACCGAATTCGAAGTCACACGCCACTATGACCGTTACACGCCTTACCAACCCTGGAGGGAGATCTATGAGATCCCGCTGGGCGCGGTGGCCGTAGTGGCCGGCGTCGGTGCGAACGTGGTCAACGTGTTCGCCCTCGGTAATCTGCCGGACAGCGTGACGAAGGATTGGCTCAGCTATGGTTTTGCCGGGCTCAACCCGTTCATGAACGTGCAGTCTCACGGTCGCGCACAGCAGAACCTGGCGGGCATCGACGAAGTCCAGCGTGACAAGCGCACGGAATACTCGAGCCTGCCCTGGAGCGAGCGTCCGGTGCAGGTCAAGGCCGGCAAGGACACGTTCGAGCTGAGCACCGACCGCAACGGTGTGTTGCGCCTGAACCTGCTGGACAGCCCGTTCGCCGAACATGACCTCAATCATCTGGGCAAGCTGCAGATCAGTGTCGAGGACAACAAAGACGATGTGCACACCGACTCGTCCCTGGCGATCAGCAACAACTTGCGCGGCAAGCTGCTCGAAGCCCATGAGCTGATTTACGACGACCTCGAAGACGACGAAGTAAGCCAGTGGGTGCACCGGGTCAAACGTCTGTCGGAACTGGGCCTGGAAGAAGAAGCCAGCGAACTGGAACAGAGCCTGATCGAACTGACCCGCAACGATCCCGAGTTGCAGGCTGAGTTCCTCAAGTCACTGACCAAGGATGCCGGGCGACTGGTGGCGGATCCGGGGCCGAATTAAGGCCTATTAAAAGATCGCAGCCTTCGACGGCTCCTACATTGGATGGAGTACACCCTGTAGGGGCTGCCGAAGGCTGCGATCTTTTGATTTTAAAATCTCACCGTTCAAACAACTCCAACTGCTCGAACCCGCCCCGCAAATCCTCCAGCCTCACCCCAATCCCCAACAACCGCACCGGTTTCCCGCCGCGATTGAAGGCCTGGGTCAACAACAGCTGATAACTCCCCAGATCCCGCCCTGCCCCGGCCTGCTCCAACGTAGTCTGGGTAAAATCGTGGAACTTCACTTTGACGAACGGTTTGCCCGGGCGATAGCTGCTGTCGATCCGCGCCATTCGGCCATTCAGGGACTCCAGCAGCTCGGGCAATTTATCCAGACAACTCACCAGATCCGGCAGGTCCACGTCATAGGTGTTTTCAACGCTGATCGACTGCCGACGACTGTCGTTGTGCACTAACCGCTCATCGATCCCACGGGCCAGGCTCCAGAGTCGCTCGCCGAAGCTGCCGAATTCACGCACCAGCGCCAATTTGCTCCACTCGCGTAATTGCAGGCAATCGACGATGCCGAGCTTGCCCAGCTTGTCGGCGGTCACTTTGCCAACACCATGCAGTTTGCTCACCGGCAACCCGCTGACGAAGTCTTCCACCTGATCGGGCGTGATCACGAACAAGCCATTGGGCTTCTTCCAGTCGCTGGCGATCTTGGCAAGAAACTTGTTCGGCGCCACGCCGGCCGACACGGTGATGTGCAACTGATTGGACACCCGACGACGAATATCCTGGGCGATTCGCGTGGCGCTGCCGCCAAAATGCGCACTCTCCGACACGTCGAGGTAAGCCTCGTCCAGGGAAAGCGGCTCGATCAGGTCGGTGTAATCGCGAAAGATCGTATGTATTTCCTTCGACGCCTCTCTATAGGCCTCCATGCGCGGCTTGACGATGGTCAGGTCCGGACACAGTTTCAAGGCATGTCCGGAAGACATGGCCGAGCGCACGCCATAAGCCCGCGCTTCATAGTTACAGGTAGCAATCACCCCACGCCGATCCGCCGAGCCACCCACCGCCAAAGGCTTACCGGCCAGGCGTGGGTCGTCACGCATCTCGATGGCGGCGTAGAAGCAGTCACAATCGACGTGGATGATTTTTCGCTGCGTCATATAAAAGCGGTGTTCATGGCGAAGAAATGAAGTATCGGCGTGTCGTACCGGCAGTATCTCACTGACACCTGTATATAGCACCAGTAGTCTGAATCTTCTTTTCAAGCGGTAGGAAAAGTACTGGAGGAATTTATTTTCTCAATCGAAAGCCACCTACCGATAGAGCCGAAAGCCTTGCCCTGCCTGCGTTTCAGCCCGATCCACACCCCACTTTTTCACCTAAGCGATTGAACAGGAACAGATTTTACCGAGATTGAAGGTTGACAGCCCGGCGATCCTCTGTAGAATGCCGACACACAGACGCGGGATGGAGCAGTCTGGTAGCTCGTCGGGCTCATAACCCGAAGGTCGTCGGTTCAAATCCGGCTCCCGCAACCAAACATCGAAAAAGGCTACTCGAAAGAGTGGCCTTTTTTGTGCGCGCCTATTTTATAAAAAATCAGCGTTTCATGCCTTACCGAGCAGAAACGAGAAATCCTTCTGATTCCGAAACTTAGCGTTCCTCGGCGACCGTTCAGCGCTGATTCTTGTTTATTTGACCCATACTTGGATTAACGGTTGACACTCCGGCATTCGCCTGTAGAATGCCGCCACACAGACGCGGGATGGAGCAGTCTGGTAGCTCGTCGGGCTCATAACCCGAAGGTCGTCGGTTCAAATCCGGCTCCCGCAACCAAACATCAAAAAAGGCTACTCGAAAGAGTGGCCTTTTTTGTATCTGTTGAAAAAGTCCTTTCGCAACAATGATCTGTCACTGTGCAGTGAGCCGTTCAGGGTCGCCAGACTGTGAGTTCAGACCTAGGCTGAACCGCAAGGAAAACCCTCGACGACTGGTGATGCGCCATCGCCGATACCCGGTGAGACGCGTTAATATTTGTGATTATTTTTTTCTACAGGGATTGGTAACTTGGCTGGATACCCCCATCCTGTCGCGCACAATCCAAGAGGTGATTGATGCGCGCCAACTCGTCTGATCCACAAGACACCGTCACAGCGACACAACCGATCAAAGCCGAGCGTCTGCGCTTGCTGGATCGAATCAGCAAATACCGTCAACCCATCGGTCTGGCGGTCACTTTGCTGTTGTTCGCCATCGCGCTGATTGCCTGTCGTCACCTGCTGAGCGAACTCGATCTGTACGCACTGCACGACTCGATCCTGGAAGTGCCGAGACCGGCCTTGCTGGGTGCGTTAGGCGCGACCGTCGTCGGCTTCGTCATTCTGCTGGGTTACGAATGGTCGGCCAGCCGTTATGCCGGCGTGACACTGGCGCCGCGAGTCGTGGCGCTAGGGGGCTTCACTGCTTTCGCCATCGGCAATGCCATCGGCCTGTCGCTGCTGTCGGGGGGCTCGGTTCGCTACCGTCTATATGCACGGCATGGCGTGGGGGCTTCGGAAGTCGCGCACATGACGCTGTTTGCCAGCCTCTCGCTCGGCTGTGCCCTCCCGCCCCTGGCCGCCCTCGCCACCCTCAGCAACCTGCCAGCCGCCTCGCTGGCCCTGGGTTTCTCCGAGACGTTGCTGGGTGCGATTGCAGTGGCCGTGCTGCTGCTCGCCACAGTACTGGCGATCGGCATCTACCGCCGTCGCTTGCCGGAACAGCCTTACCCGGACAACCTGCTGGTCAAGGTCGGCCGCCGCACCTTGCGCCTGCCGGGCCGCCGCCTGACCTTCCTGCAACTGGTCATCACCGCCCTGGACGTGGCCGCCGCCGCGACAGTGCTCTATCTGTTACTGCCCGAAGCGCCGCCCTTCGGAGCATTCCTGCTGGTCTATCTATTGGCCCTGGCCGCTGGTGTGCTCAGCCATGTACCCGGCGGTGTCGGGGTGTTCGAAGCGATTTTGCTGGCGGCCTTCGCCGACAAGCTCGGCGCCGCACCACTGGCTGCCGCCCTGCTGCTCTACCGCCTGATCTACGTGATCTTGCCGCTGCTGGTGGCTTGCGTACTGCTGCTGATCAACGAAGGCCAGCGCCTGTTTCAGACACGCCAGACACTACGTGCCGCCTCGGGCCTGGCCGCGCCGATTCTGGCGGTGCTGGTGTTCCTGTCCGGCGTGGTGCTGCTGTTCTCCGGTGTAACACCGGAGATCGATACTCGCCTTGAACACATCGGTTTTCTGATCCCGCATCGACTGGTCGACGCCTCGCACTTCGGCGCCAGCCTGGTGGGCGTGCTCTGCCTGCTGCTGGCTCAGGGCTTGCGTCGCCGCCTGTCGGCCGCGTGGATGCTGACCACTATTCTGTTGTTGGTCGGCGCCGTGCTCTCTCTGCTCAAAGGCTTCGATTGGGAAGAAGCCAGCCTGATGACCCTGACAGCAAGTTTGCTGGGGGTTTTCCGGCGGTCGTTCTACCGCCCCAGCCGCCTGACCGAGCTGCCGTTTTCGCCGCTGTATCTGGTGTCGAGTCTTTGCGTACTCGGCGCCTCGATCTGGTTGCTGCTGTTCGCCTATCAGGACGTTCCGTACAGCCATCAACTCTGGTGGCAGTTCACCCTCGACGCCGACGCCCCGCGAGGTTTGCGTTCGTTGCTGGGTGCCGCGGTGCTGCTGGTGGTGGTATCGCTGACGTGGCTGCTGCGCACCGCGCGTCCGATAATCCATCTGCCAACCTCCGATGAACTGGAGCGCGCGGCAAAGATCCTCATGGCTTCAAACCAACCGGATGGCGGCCTGGCCCTGACCGGTGACAAGGCGCTGCTGTTCCACCCTAACGACGAGGCGTTCCTGATGTACGCCCGCCGTGGCCGCAGCCTGGTAGCGCTGTATGACCCGATCGGCCCGACCCAGCAACGGGCGGAAATGATCTGGCAGTTCCGTGACCTGTGCGATATCCATCACGCCCGCCCTGTGTTTTATCAAGTACGCGCTGAGAACCTGCCGTACTACATGGACATCGGCCTGACCGCGATCAAGCTCGGCGAAGAAGCCCGGGTCGATCTCAAGCGTTTCGATCTCGAAGCCAAAGGCAAAGAGATGAAGGACCTGCGCTACACCTGGAACCGTGGCACCCGTGACGGCCTGTCGCTGGAGATCCATGAGCCGGGACAAGCGCCGATGGACGAGCTCAAGGTGATTTCCGATGCCTGGCTGACCGGCAAGAATGTGCGCGAGAAAGGCTTCTCGCTCGGGCGTTTCAGCGATGACTACCTCAAGCACTTCCGCGTTGCGGTGATTCGTTTCGAAGGGCGCCCGGTGGCGTTCGCCAACCTGCTCGAGACCTACGGCCATGAACTGGCCAGCCTCGACCTGATGCGCGCGCACCCCGACGCCCCTAAGCTGACCATGGAATTCATGATGGTCGGCCTGATTCAACATTATAAAAATCATGGATACGCGCGCTTCAGCCTGGGCATGGTGCCGTTGTCGGGGTTGCAACCCCGGCGCGGCGCACCACTGACCCAGCGCCTGGGCTCGATGGTGTTCCGCCGTGGTGAGCAGCTGTATAACTTCCAAGGTTTGCGCCGCTTCAAAGACAAGTTCCAGCCTGACTGGGAACCCCGTTATATGGCCGTGCCCGCCGGACTCGATCCGCTGGTGGCCCTGGCCGACACTGCCGCCCTGATTGCGGGCGGCTTGACTGGATTGGTGAAACGCTGATGATTCAACGCTCCCTGCGGTACGTACTGGCCACACTGGTAGTGCTGGCCCTGATTGTCGGTGGCGGTTACTGGTACCTCAAACGCCCGGCGCCAGAACCGACCCTTGAACTGCTGACGCCGGCCGATGGCGCCGTGATGACCCGCGTCATCCCCGGCACCACGCCGCGCGCGCAGGTGCTGGTGGCGGTCAATGAAGAGCAGAAGCTCAGCGATAAACAATTGATGACCCTGAGCCGCAGCGGCTCGGCGCAGATCGTCCAAGTGATCCTGCCCAAGGACTGCATCCAACAAAGTCGTGCCCTGCAAGCAGGCCTCAGAGAACTCAAAGGCCCGGCAACCCTGGTCAGCGGTATCGGCCCTGGCGCGGTGCTGGCGTGGCGCTGGCTGTCCGAGCAGAAGGACGACAAGGCCCAGGCCATTTCGGTTGACCTGGCCCTGGAAAAACCCGGCTGCACCCACCTGTTGCCAAAAAGTGCTGCCCACGGTCACTGGCTGGTGGCCTGGAACGACAACCCGGACGACACCAGCGCCGGCTTCGTGCGTGACCAGCCCAACGCCGAAACCAGCATCAGCGACTACGACATCAACCTGCCGCAAGTGCTGAACAACGAACTGCGCAAAACCCTCGTCGGTGGCGATAAAGCCGCCGGCGGCCTGCAGATTCCGGTGGTCGAAGTGCCGGCCGGCCAGGCCAAGGACACCGTCACCCTGTTCCTCTCCGGCGACGGCGGCTGGCGCGACCTGGACCGCGACGTGGCCGGCGAGATGGCCAAGATCGGCTACCCGGTGGTCGGCATCGACACCCTGCGCTACTACTGGCAGCACAAGAGCCCGGAACAAAGCGCCCTGGACCTGACCGAACTGATGCAGCACTACCGGCAGAAATGGGGCACCAAGCGCTTCATCCTGACCGGCTACTCATTCGGCGCCGACGTTCTGCCAGCCATCTACAACCGCCTGCCGGAAGCCGAACAGCAGCGGGTCGACGCAATCATCCTGCTGGCCTTCGCCCGCACCGGCAGCTTCGAGATCGAAGTCGAAGGCTGGCTCGGCAACGCCGGCAAAGAAGCCGCCACCGGCCCGGAAATGGCCAAGCTGCCGCCGGCGAAAGTAGTGTGCATCTACGGCGAGGAAGAAGTCGACGAGAGCGGCTGCACCGACAAGACCGCCGTGGGCGAAGCGATGAAACTGCCTGGCGGCCATCACTTCGACGAGAACTACCCGGCGTTGGCCCAGCGGTTGGTGGATGCGATCGTGAAGCGTCAAACGAAGGAGACGGCGGCTCAGGAGTGATCTGAGTCCCCGGACACAAAAAAGCCCCCGACACCTTATGGTTGCGGGGGCTTTTTCATTAGCACGCAATTTAACCGCACCACAGGGGGCTGCGCTGAACTCAGATAAATGGGGACATGTTTAGTCTCGTTTACAGAAGGTGTCACAATATCGGATGACGCCCGCAGACCTTGTAGGCAAACTCCGAATCTCGCTTTTTGGGCACTTTGCCGCCTTGTTGCGTTTTTCTTCGACGGGATACTCTCCGGACGTCGCTGACCATTCAGCGATCGGGCTTGGAAACCCGTCGAGTTAAGTGCAACAGCGCCCCCCATCAGTACGGCAGCGGTTTTTACAGCTGCGATCCTGTTATGGCGGCTGTGCGTGGGACGCCTTCGGGTGTGCCGGTTCCTTAGCTCCCGGTTTTCCAACCTACGTACAGCTGCCACCCATTCGCTTGGAAACGAACGTGGCCGCTGCTCCCTCGGGTTAAGGAGTTAGACATGAACAAAACAGATTCAAGCGCGATTTCAGAACTAAAAACCCTCGGCTTCACGCCACTGATCTACTGCTCGGATCAGGCGCTATTCAACGTCCGCGCCGGCGTCCCCATTGTTGATGCCTTGTCACAAGCCTCCGACCTGCTGTTCCTCGTCAGATCATTTACCGAGGATGCAGCCTACGCAAAAGACACCGACCGCCACGCCTGGGCCGCGCATTACCTGACGGCGATGAGTAAGGCGGTGATTGATGATGTGGTGAAGGTGCTGACCCCGCGACCCGCCCGAACAAAGACCGAATCCGAAGAAGAGCGGCCTGAAAGCAAGTAAAGGCACAGACACAAAAAAGCCCCCGCTACCTTCATGGCAACGGGGGCTTTTTCATGGGGGCTTACATCTCGACCTGGGTACCTAGTTCAATCACCCGGTTCAGCGGCAGATTGAAGAAACGCAGGTTGCCATTGGCGTTTTTCAGCATGAAGGCGAACAACGCCTCGCGCCAACGGGCCATGCCTTCGAGCTTGGAGGCGATGACCGTCTCGCGGCTGAGGAAGTACGTGGTGCGCATCGGGCTGAAGTCCAGGTCATCGAGATGACACAGTTTCAGCGCTTGCGGCACGTCCGGCTCGTCGGTGAAACCGAAGTGCAGGATGACCCGGAAGAAGCCTTCGCCGTAGGAATCAACCTCGAAACGCCGTTGCGGCGGTACGCGCGGGATGTCTTCGTACACCACTGTCAGCAACACCACTTGCTCGTGCAGCACCTGGTTATGCAGCAGGTTGTGCAACAGCGCGTGGGGCACGGCATCCGGGCGAGCGGTAAGGAACACAGCGGTGCCCTGGACCCGATGTGGCGGTTGCACGCGGATACTGCTGATGAAGATCGGCAGCGGCAACCCGCCTTCGTCCAGGCGATCCACCAGCAGTTGCTTGCCGCGTTTCCAGGTGGTCATCAGGACGAACAGTGCGATACCGGCGATCACCGGGAATGCACCACCCTGAACGATTTTTGGCACGTTGGCGGCGAAGTACAGACCGTCCACCAACAGGAAACCGAGCAATACCGGGACCGCAAGAACCGGTGGCCACTTCCACAGCAGCAGCATCACCGCCGACACCAGAATCGTGGTCATCAGCATGGTCCCGGTCACCGCCACGCCGTAGGCCGAGGCCAGGGCACCGGAGGACTCGAAGCCCAGTACCAGCAGGATCACGCCGACCATTAGCGCCCAGTTCACCGCGCCGATATAAATCTGCCCTTGTTCGGCACTGGAGGTGTGCTGAATGCGCATGCGCGGAATGTAGCCGAGCTGGATCGCCTGGCGGGTCAGGGAGAATGCACCGGAGATGACCGCTTGCGAGGCAATCACCGTGGCCATGGTCGACAACGCGACCAACGGGATCAGCGCCCAGCTTGGCGCCAGCAGATAGAACGGGTTGCGGGCCGCTTCCGGATCACCGAGCAGCAATGCGCCCTGACCGAAGTAGTTCAGCACCAGTGCGGGCAACACCAGGATGAACCAGGCCCGAGCGATCGGCTTGCGCCCGAAGTGGCCCATGTCCGCGTACAGCGCCTCGGCACCGGTCAACGCCAGCACCACGGCGCCAAGAATCGTGATCCCCATGCCTGGATGGTCCATGAAGAAGCGTACGCCCCACACCGGGTTTATCGCTTGCAACACTTCCGGGTGTTGGTTGATGCCGTACACGCCCAGCGCGCCGAGTACCAGAAACCAGGTGACCATGATCGGCCCGAACAGAATGCCGATCCGGGCCGTACCATGACGCTGGATCAGAAACAGCGCCACCAGCACGATCAACGACAACGGCACCACCCAATGGTCGATGCCTTCGAAGGCCAGCCCCAGCCCTTCGATCGCCGAAAGAACGGAAATCGCCGGGGTGATCATGCTGTCGCCGTAGAACAGCGCCGTGCCGATCAGCCCGCAGACCACCAGCAGCGTGCGCAATTTCGCATGCCCCCCCGCCGCTCGTCGTGCCAGCGCGGTCAAGGCCATGATCCCGCCTTCGCCCTGGTTGTCGGCACGCAGCACGAACATCATGTATTTGATCGACACGACCCAGATCAGCGACCAGAAGATCAGCGCCAGAATGCCCAGCACGCCGTCATGGTTGACGGGCACGCCATAGCCACCGGAAAACACTTCTTTGAGGGTGTACAACGGGCTCGTGCCGATGTCGCCATAAACCACTCCGACCGCCGCAACCAGCATGCTGATCGGCTTCGCCGCCGAATGTCCGCCGGCTATCGCCTGACTACTTGCCTGCCCCATCCATCACTCCTACTACTCAGATCCGGGCTTCTTCAAAGAAGCACTATGATTTGTGGTGCAGCATGCACTGTTTTACTTGTTGTTACAGACGATTTATTGACTGTAAAAAATCGGTAAAGCGTAAAGGCGCGAAGCATAGCGCAGCACTCGTCGTATTTCCCTGCATAAAGCTGGTCAAGTGCGCCGCCCATCGTTAGAATTGCGCACTTTTTGACCAGAGGGTGCAACATAGCGCCCGTCTGTCGCCTTGCCGTCATCGGCTGGAGGCGTCACAAATACCGAGGTTAGACATGTCCACCACTCCTGCGCCGGCCAATCCAAAGGTTGGCTTCGTATCCCTGGGTTGCCCGAAAGCACTGGTCGACTCCGAGCGCATCCTTACCCAGCTGCGCATGGAAGGCTATGACGTTGTGTCCACTTATCAGGACGCCGACGTCGTGGTGGTCAACACCTGCGGCTTCATCGACTCGGCCAAGGCTGAGTCCCTGGAAGTGATCGGCGAAGCCATCAAGGAAAACGGCAAGGTCATTGTGACCGGCTGCATGGGCGTCGAAGAAGGCAATATCCGTAACGTGCACCCGAGTGTGCTGGCCGTGACCGGTCCGCAGCAGTACGAGCAAGTGGTCAACGCCGTGCACGACGTCGTGCCGCCGCGTCAGGATCACAACCCGCTGATCGACCTGGTGCCGCCGCAAGGGATCAAACTGACCCCGCGCCACTACGCCTACCTGAAGATTTCCGAAGGCTGCAACCACAGCTGCAGCTTCTGCATCATCCCGTCGATGCGCGGCAAACTGGTCAGCCGCCCGGTCGGTGACGTGCTCGACGAGGCCCAGCGCCTGGTCAAGTCCGGCGTCAAAGAGCTGCTGGTGATTTCCCAGGACACCAGTGCCTATGGCGTCGACGTGAAATACCGCACCGGTTTCTGGAACGGCGCGCCGGTGAAAACCCGCATGACCGAACTCTGCGAAGCCCTGAGCACCCTCGGCGTCTGGGTTCGCCTGCACTACGTTTATCCGTACCCGCACGTCGACGAGCTGATCCCGCTGATGGCCGCCGGGAAAATCCTGCCGTACCTGGACATCCCGTTCCAGCACGCCAGCCCGAAAGTCCTCAAAGCCATGAAACGCCCGGCCTTCGAAGACAAGACCCTGGCGCGGATCAAGAACTGGCGCGAGATCTGCCCGGACCTGATCATCCGTTCGACCTTCATCGTCGGCTTCCCCGGCGAAACCGAAGAAGACTTCCAGTACCTGCTGAACTGGCTGACCGAAGCCCAACTGGACCGCGTCGGCTGCTTCCAGTACTCGCCGGTCGAAGGCGCACCGGCCAACGATCTGGACCTGGAAATTGTTCCGGACGACGTCAAGCAAGACCGTTGGGATCGCTTCATGGCGCACCAGCAGGCCATCAGCTCGGCACGCCTGCAAATGCGCATCGGCCGTGAGATCGAAGTGCTGGTGGACGAAGTCGACGAGCAAGGCGCGGTCGGCCGCTGCTTCTTCGATGCCCCGGAAATCGACGGCAACGTGTTCATCGACAACGGCAGCAACCTGAAGCCGGGCGACAAGGTCTGGTGCAAAGTGACTGACGCCGACGAATACGACCTGTGGGCTGAACAGATCTAAACGCAAAAAATACGAAAAGCCCCGCTCTCTTGACGAGATGCGGGGCTTTTTTACGTCTATCTTTTTGTGGGAGAAAAAACTCGCAGCCTTACGGGAACGGCTCTTAACAGAAGGAGCAAGCGGCCATGCGCCAACATTCGGTCATTTACACACCGAAACAGAGCGACTACGAAGAACTCACCCACGTGTGGGAGGCCTCGGTGCGCGCTACCCATGACTTTCTGCCCGACAGCTACATCGAACTGCTGAAGAACCTGGTCCTGACCCGCTACCTCGACGCCGTCATGCTGATCTGCACCAAGGACTCGCGCCAGCGCATCACCGGGTTCGCTGGCGTGGCGGCGGGCAAGATCGAAATGCTGTTCATCGATCCGGATCACCGTGGCCAAGGCCTGGGCAAGCAATTACTGCGCTACGCCCTGGAACACCTGAACGCCGATGAGCTGGACGTCAACGAGCAGAACCCACAGGCCCTGGGTTTTTACTTCAAGCAGGGCTTCGAGGTGATTGGTCGTTCCGAGCATGACGGTATGGGCCAGCCCTATCCGTTGCTGCACATGCGTTTGCGCCAGGGCCAGCAACTGGCGCGCAATGGCTGACCACCATGGCGCCATGTGGGAACGGGCTTGCTCGCTCCCACATTAAAAACACATGAGGCAAATGGACCCGCGATTAACCGGCGCCAGGCAGGTACAATGCCCCCCCCTTTTTTGTTACGGCCCTGTCATGACTGACCCGATTCGTCTCTCCAAACGCCTCATCGAACTCGTCGGCTGCTCCCGTCGGGAGGCTGAGCTGTTCATCGAGGGCGGCTGGGTCACCGTCGATGGTGAAGTCATCGACGAGCCGCAGTTCAAGGTCGACACCCAGAAAGTCGAGCTCGACCCAGAGGCCAAGGCCACTGCGCCGGAGCCGGTGACCATCCTGATGAACGTCCCGGCGGGCATGGACGCGGACAGCGCCATGGCGACCCTCAGCGCCGCGACCCTGAGCGAAGAACACCGCTACGGCAAACGTCCGCTCAAGGGCCACTTCCTGCGCCTGACCGCCAGCGCCGACCTGCAGGCCAACGCCAGCGGTCTGCTGGTGTTCACCCAGGACTGGAAGATTCTGCGCAAGCTCACCGCCGATGCCAGCAAGATCGAGCAGGAATATGTGGTCGAGGTCGAAGGCGACATGGTGGCTCACGGCCTCAACCGCCTGAACCACGGCCTGACGTACAAGGGCAAGGAACTGCCGCCGGTCAAGGCCAGCTGGCAGAACGAAAACCGTCTGCGCTTTGCCATGAAAAACCCACAACCGGGCGTGATCGCCCTGTTCTGCCAGGCCGTCGGCCTGAAGGTCGTCGCCATCCGCCGCATCCGCATCGGCGGTGTGTCCATCGGCAAAGTGCCGTTGGGGCAATGGCGCTACCTGTCCGGCAAAGAGAAGTTCTAAGGCTTTTCCCGCCGCCATACATTTCGGCGCCGCAGCTTCATGCGGCGCCCACAGCGAAATATCAGGACTGCACACATGATTCATAACGACGTACTGCGCAGCGTGCGCTACATGCTCGACATCAGCGACAAGAAAGTCATCGAGATCATCAAGCTCGGTGGCATGGACGTCACGCTGGAAGACCTGGTGACGTACCTCGACAAGAAAGAAGAAGACGAGGAAGGTTTCGTACGCTGCCCGGACGAAGTCATGGCGCATTTCCTCGATGGCCTGGTGATCTTCAAGCGTGGCAAGGACGAAAGCCGTCCACCGCAGCCGATCGAAGTGCCGGTGACCAACAACATCATCCTGAAGAAATTGCGTGTCGCCTTCGAACTGAAGGAAGACGACATGCACGCGATCCTCAAGGCCGCCGAGTTCCCGGTATCCAAGCCTGAGCTGAGTGCGCTGTTCCGCAAATTCGGCCACACCAACTACCGCCCGTGCGGCGATCAATTGCTGCGCAACTTCCTCAAGGGCCTGACCCTGCGCGTGCGCCCGCAGTAAACCGCGCAGCGCGCCCTGTAGGAGCCGGCTTGCTGGCGATGGCGATCTTGAGAACGCC
>NZ_JBXAKV010000018.1:0-127389 GCF_058798795.1 Pseudomonas sp. GW822-FHT07A10 | reverse complement strand
GATGACGGGATCGAACCGCCGACATTCTGCTTGTAAGGCAGACGCTCTCCCAGCTGAGCTAATCACCCTTCGCTTCGGTGTGGCGCGCATTCTACGGAGCGACCCAACCTCTGGCAAGCACTTTTTTAATTAATTTTCTCAGGCCTTCCAAAGGCTTAGAGAAGGGTTGGCCTATGACCCGGCGAAGACAATAATGCCCCCCTTTGTATAAAGGAGAGACTCACCTCATGTGGTTCAAAAACCTGCTTATCTATCGCCTGACCCAAGATCTGCCTTTTGATGCCGAGGCGTTGGAAACTGCACTGGCCACCAAACTGGCGCGTCCATGTGCAAGCCAGGAGTTGACCACCTACGGTTTCGTCGCGCCCTTCGGCAAAGGCGAAGATGCACCGCTGGTACACGTCAGCGGAGACTTCCTGCTGATCGCCGCCCGTAAAGAAGAACGCATTCTGCCGGGCAGCGTCGTGCGTGACGCAGTGAAGGAAAAGGTCGAAGAGATCGAAGCCGAACAAATGCGCAAGGTCTATAAAAAGGAACGCGATCAGATCAAGGATGAAATCATCCAGGCCTTCCTGCCCCGCGCCTTTATCCGTCGCTCGTCGACCTTCGCCGCCATCGCGCCGAAACAAGGCCTGATCCTGGTGAACTCGGCCAGCCCGAAACGCGCCGAAGACCTGCTGTCCACCCTGCGTGAAGTGATCGGCTCGCTGCCGGTACGTCCGCTGACGGTGAAGATGTCCCCGACCGCGACCATGACCGAGTGGGTTACCACTCAGAAAGCTGCGGACGACTTCTTTGTGCTGGACGAGTGCGAACTGCGCGACACCCATGAAGACGGCGGCATCGTGCGTTGCAAGCGTCAGGACCTGACCAGCGAAGAAATCCAGCTGCACCTGAGCACCGGCAAAGTGGTCACTCAACTGTCGCTGGCCTGGCAGGACAAACTGTCGTTCGTGCTCGACGACAAAATGGTGGTCAAGCGCCTGAAGTTCGAAGACCTGCTGCAAGATCAGGCGGAGCAGGACGGTGGCGACGAAGCACTCGGCCAACTGGACGCCAGCTTCACCCTGATGATGCTGACCTTCGGCGACTTCCTGCCGGCACTGGTTGAAGCGTTGGGTGGTGAAGAGATGCCGCAAGGGATCTAAACCGACGCGCGGTCTAAATGTGCGAGCGGGCTTGCTCGCGAAGGCGTCATGACAAACAACATCATTGTTGAATGTCCGACCGCCTTCGCGAGCAAGCCCGCTCCCACATTGGATCTGCGCAATTTTCGAATATGAATAACAAGGATCAGGCCATGCGCGCACTCGCTGCATTGAGTCGTTTTGTCGGCAACACCTTCGCTTACTGGGTACTGATTTTCGCCATCGTGGCGTTTCTGCAGCCGGCCTGGTTCATCGGTTTGAAAGGCGCCATTGTGCCGCTGCTGGGGCTGGTGATGTTCGGCATGGGCCTGACCCTCAAGCTCGAAGACTTCGCCGAAGTCGCTCGCCATCCGTGGCGCGTGGCCCTGGGCGTGGTCGCCCATTTCGTGATCATGCCCGGCATGGCATGGTTGCTCTGCCAGGTATTCCACCTGCCGCCAGAGATTGCTGTCGGTGTGATTCTGGTCGGCTGCTGCCCGAGCGGCACCTCGTCGAACGTGATGACCTGGCTGGCTCGCGGCGACCTGGCGTTATCGGTGGCCATTGCCGCCGTCACCACCCTCCTCGCGCCATTGCTGACACCGGCGCTGATCTGGCTGCTGGCCTCGGCCTGGTTGCCGGTGTCGTTCATGGAGCTGTTCTGGTCGATCCTGCAAGTCGTGCTGTTGCCGATCGTACTTGGCGTGGTTGCCCAACGCGTGCTCGGTGATCGGGTTCGTCACGCGGTAGAAGTGTTGCCGCTGGTGTCGGTGGTGAGCATCGTAATCATCGTCACGGCCGTGGTGGCTGCCAGCCAGGCGAAGATTGCCGAATCCGGTCTGCTGATCATGGCCGTGGTGATGCTGCACAACAGCTTCGGCTACTTGCTGGGTTACTTCACCGGGCGCCTGTTCAACCTGCCGCTGGCCCAGCGCAAATCCCTGGCACTGGAAGTCGGCATGCAGAACTCCGGCCTGGGTGCGGCACTGGCCAGTGCGCACTTCTCGCCGCTGGCGGCGGTGCCGAGCGCGCTGTTCAGCGTCTGGCACAACATTTCCGGGGCGCTGCTCTCGACGTATTTCCGTCGCATGAGCGAGAAACAAGATCGGCAAATCGCTGCTCAACAGGCTGCGGACTAAGCCCAAAACTTGATCCTCGGATTAATGATGGGCACTCTATTGCGCAACGCGAGGACGACCTCGCGGCTCGATCGAGTGCTTAATCCGGGGACGACCCCATCCATCGATGGAGGTCTTCCATGTCCTGGATCATTCTGTTTTTCGCCGGCCTGTTCGAAGTCGGCTGGGCCGTTGGCCTGAAATACACCGACGGCTTCAGCCGCCCTCTCCCTACCGCATTGACCGTTGCCGCCATGGCCATCAGCCTTGGCCTGCTGGGCCTTGCCATGAAGGAATTGCCGCTGGGCACGGCCTATGCGATCTGGACCGGCGTGGGTGCGGTGGGCACGGTGATCGCCGGGATCATTCTGTTTGGTGAATCCATGGCACTGTTTCGGCTGGCCAGTGTGGCGCTGATCATTACCGGGTTGGTCGGGCTCAAGGTCAGCGCTTAGACCGCTACCGTCTTCGCGGGCAAGCCTCGCTTCTACAGGGATTGATGGTGTGTCCACAATACGTGGCACAACATAAAACCTGTGGGAGCGAGCGATGCGGCGACCCGACTTGCCCGCGATGAGGCCCGCAAAGTCACCAACTATCTGACGGCCCCACGCAAATCCCCCACCATCGCCTGCAACTTAGCTGGCTCAGCCACTTCAACGGCCACCGCCGGCCCTGCCACCAAGGTCACCCGCGACCACAACCGACGGAACAAGCCCTTGTTCGGATCGCGGCTGAAGAAACTCCCCCACAACCCCTGCAACGCCAGCGGAATCACCGGCACCGGCGTTTCTTCGAGAATCCGCGTCAGCCCGCCCTTGAATTCGTTGATCTCGCCATCAGCGGTCAACTTGCCTTCAGGGAAAATACACACCAGCTCGCCATCCTTCAGATACTGGGCAATGCGGGTGAAGGCTTTTTCGTAGATTTGAATGTCTTCCTGGCGCCCGGCAATCGGAATCGTGCCGGCCGTGCGGAAGATGAAGTTCAGCACCGGCAGGTTGTAGATTTTGTAATACATCACAAAGCGAATCGGCCGACGCACCGCGCCACCAATCAGCAACGCATCGACGAACGACACATGGTTACAAACCAGCAGTGCCGGGCCCTCATCAGGAATCAGCTCCAGGTTGCGATGCTCCACGCGGTACATGGAATGGCCGAGCAGCCAAATCATGAAGCGCATGCTGAATTCCGGGACGATTTTGAAGATGTAGGCGTTGACGCCGATGTTCAGCAGCGACACCACCAGGAACAGCTGCGGGATCGACAGTTTGGCGATGCTCAGCAAGACGATCGACACAATCGCCGACACCACCATGAACAGGGCGTTGAGGATGTTATTGGCGGCGATCACTCGGGCCCGTTCGTTCTCGACGGTGCGGGACTGGATCAGCGCATACAGCGGCACGATGTAGAAACCGCCGAAGACCCCAAGCCCGAGGATGTCGATCAACACCAGCCAGGTGTGACCGAACCCAAGGATTTCGAGCCAGCCATGGCCGGTAACGCTGTCCGGAATTCCACCGGAATGCCACCACAGCAACAGGCCAAATACCGTCAGGCCGAATGAGCCGAACGGCACCAGACCGATCTCGACTTTGCGCCCGGAGAGTTTCTCGCAGAGCATCGAACCCAGTGCGATACCGACCGAGAACACGGTAAGAATCAGCGTCACCACGGTTTCGTCGCCGTGCATCCATTCCTTGGCATACGCCGGGATTTGCGTCAGATAAATCGCCCCGACAAACCAGAACCATGAGTTGCCGACGATCGAACGCGAGACCGCAGGGGTTTGCCCCAGGCCCAGCTTCAACGTGGCCCAGGACTGGCTGAAGATATTCCAGTTCAGGCGCATTTGCGGCGATGCCGCCGCAGCTCGGGGAATGTTGCGGCTGGCCAGGTAACCGAGCACTGCGATGCCGACGATTGCCGTGGACACCACCGGCGCGTAGTTGCTGGCGGACATCATGATGCCGGCGCCAATCGTCCCGGCGAGAATTGCCAGGAAGGTGCCCATTTCCACCAACCCGTTGCCACCCACCAGTTCTTCTTCGCGCAAGGCCTGCGGCAGGATCGAGTACTTCACCGGCCCGAACAGCGCCGAGTGGGTACCCATGGCAAACAGCGCCAACAGCATCAGCGACAGGTGATCGAACATGAAACCGACCGCGCCCACCGTCATGATGACGATTTCCCCGAGCTTGATCAGACGGATCAGCGCGTCCTTGGCGAACTTCTCCCCGAACTGCCCGGCCAGCGCCGAGAACAGGAAGAACGGCAGGATAAACAGCAGCGCACACAGGTTGACCCAGATCGAACGGTCCCCCTCGATGGTCAGCTTGTACAGAATGGCGAGGATCAGCGACTGCTTGAAGATGTTGTCGTTAAAGGCCCCAAGGGACTGCGTGACAAAAAAAGGCAGGAAGCGCCGAGTGCGAAGCAAGGTGAACTGCGAGGGGTGACTCATCTTCCATGTGTCCCTGATTTTTTTGGTAAAGGGTGGCGTGGATACTGTTATTGGAATGATCGAACGTCGATCCAGGCCACACACATTACCTAATCTTGGCCGGTTATTTCTTTAATCCTGCGATACACGGCGAGACAAACAATTCGCCACGCCACGCGCCCTGCACCGTGCGTTTGGCGACAATCAGCCACATCGCCGCCAGCATGGCTACCAATACACAACCAAAGACACTGAAAAACGTCAGGTTCAAGGTGCTGGCCAGTTTCAGCGTAGTCAGGGAATAGACACCCAGCGGGAACGTGAAACCCCACCAGCCGAGGTTGAACGGGATACCGGCGCGCAAGTAACGCACGGTGATCAGCAGCGCCATCAGCATCCACCAGAACCCGAAGCCCCACAGCGTGATACCGGCGACTAACCCAAGGCCCTCAGCTATTTCACCGATCCCCGGCAGACCGTTCGCGGCAAAGATCGCCGGCGCGTCGGCGCCCAGCAGCAACATGCCCAGCGCACCTGTGCCAATCGGCCCAAGCGCCAGCCAGCTCGAGGCGGCCATGTTTTCGTGGGGCAATTTATGCAACGCCATGCGCAGCAACAGGATGGTCAGAATGCTAAACGCCACTGGCAGGGAAAAAGCCCAAAGCACGTAGCTGGTCACCAGCACCACTAACTGCGAATGAGCATCGGCGAGGTGCGGCGCCAGCAAGCCACCACTGGCAGCCGCCACTTCCGCTGCCACCACTGGCAACAGCCAGACAGCGGTCATCTGGTCGATGCTGTGCTCCTGACGAGTGAACATCATGTAGGGAATCAGTACGCCGCAGGCCAGCGACATCACCACGTCCAGCCACCACAGCACTTCGGCGACATGAATCACACCTTCGCCCCAGCGCGGCAGGCCGAACAACAGAAAGCCATTGATGATGGTCGCAAGGCCCATGGGAATGGTGCCGAAAAACATCGAAACCGTGGAATGGCCGAAAATCCGCCGCGCCTCGTCGAAGAACATGACCCAACGCGCGGCATACATAGCCGTGAACAACACAAACAGAACAATATTGAACAGCCACAGACCTTCGGCAAACCCACGCAGGCCGGGTATTGCGACGGGCAGTTGCGCGAGCGCGAGTGCCAATACCCCGGTGCCCATGGTCGCGGCGAACCAGTTCGGGGTGAATTGGCGGATGGCTTCTCTTGGGTGCTGCAGATGACTGAGCGGTTTGATACCGGGTTTAACGCTATGGGTGCAGGTCATGGTGAACTCCTGTCCTCTGATGAGGTAGGCGCTCATGGTAGATCCGAATAGAATATCGATATAACGGGTAATATCTCTAACTGTTATCTGTTTTGCAGATATAGCATCAGACGCTGCCTTCAGTCTCGATCACCAGTATCCTCGCCACGCCCTGCGGATGAGCCACATGTTCAGTGCCCACCGAGGCATAAAAAATATCGCCGACCTCCAGCAGGGTTTCCCTTTCGAGGCCTGCTTCGCGATAACGCATCTGCACCTGACCGTCGAGCACCACGAACACTTCCTGGCCATCGTTGACGTGCCATTTATACGGCTGATCGGTCCAGTGCAAACGGGTGGTGATACCGTTCATGTTGGCGATGTCCAGCGCCGCCCAGGCGCGGTCACCGGTGAAGGATTTGCTGCGGATGATTTTCATGGGTCGGTCCGTCGAAATGAATGGCGGTGCCAAGGCTAACGGTCATCTGACATCGACGCCACAGACTTTGACAGACCGCTCACGAAGCAACCCGATCAGCGCACCGAGCGACAGGATGATCAGTACCGCGCCGTAACCGTCGGTGGTCGCCACCAACCCAAAGCTGCGGGTCAGATTACCGGCCAGCAACGACGGCAAGCAGAACGCCAGATAACTGAGCACATAAAACGCCGACATCAACCCGGCCCGCTCATGAGGCAAGGCCAGCGGCACGATGCTGCGCAAGGCGCCAAGGAAACCCGTACCGAATCCGCTGCCCGCCACCAGCGTGCCGAAGAAAAACAATGGCAGGCTGGCGCTGTGGACCGCCAGCAGAATCAGCGCAACGCCTGCGGGTAGCAAGCTCGCGCCCAGCAGCAAGACCTTGTCGGCCGGCCGATTGCGCAAGGTGTAGATCATCGAGGCACCGGTCACCGTCAACACGGCCACCGTCGCACCGCCAATCAGGTTCGACGTGGAACCGGTGGCAGTCCGCACCAGGGACGGCGCCAGAGAGGCGAAAAAGCCACCAAGCGCCCATACCGCGAGGTCTATCGGCAGCACCCGCCACAACATTCGCCGCGCCTGAATCGGCACATGCAGGGTCGGGCGCAGCGAGGCCCAGGCACCCGGTTGTCGACTGACGCTTTCCGGCAGGCGCCAGACGTACAGCGCTTGCATCACAAACAGCGCGAACAACACCCAATAGGTCAATTGCAGCGGCAGGGGCGCAAACTCGGCCAATAATCCGCAACCCATAGCCCCCAGCGCCATGCCCAGCAACGGCGCAACACTGTTGACCATCGGCCCTTGCTGGCGATCGGTGTCCAGCAACGCCGCACTCAAGACCGCGGTGGCCATTCCCGTCGCAAACCCCTGAAGTACTCGCGCACCGATCAACCAGGCGACGCTGTCGGCGTTGATGAACAGCAACATCGCCAGCATATTCAGCAACACGGCGGTAAAAATCACCGGTTTGCGCCCCAGAAAATCCGACAGCGAACCGACCGTGAGCAGCGCCGCCAGCAAGCTGAGGGCGTAGACACCGAAAATCAGGGTCAGGGTCGCGGCTGAGAACTGCAGGTGCTCCTGATAGAGGTGATACAACGGGGTCGGCGCAGTGGAAGCGGCGAGAAAACTGAGTAAGGTGATCGCCAGAAACCACAGGCTGGAACGATTTGTCGCTGGAAGAGACATGAGCACACTCCGCAAAAGCTAATTTTTTGCTTTTGCGGAGTGTGCTACTGGCTTTCTCTTAAAGCAAATTCTTTGTGTTAAGGTCCATCGCATGGCTATTAAAGAAGGTTTACGCCCTGGTGGCAGAAGTGCCAGGGTTCAAGAGTCGATTCATTCGGCCGTCCGCGCGCTCCTCGAAGAGCAGGACCGCGCCTGCGTGACTGTGCCGCAGATTGCCGCACGGGCCGGAGTGACGCCGTCGACCATTTACCGGCGCTGGGGTGATCTTTCGGCACTGTTGGCCGATGTCGCTCTCGCCCGCATGCGCCCCGACAGTGAGCCGGCCAATACCGGCAGCCTGCGCGGTGACGTGCGAGCCTGGGCGGAGCAGTATCTGGACGAAATGAGTTCCGAACCCGGGCGCAACATGATGCGCGACGTGCAATCCAGTGCCACGCCGGGCTATTGCGTGACGATCATTGGCGGGCAGTTGCAGACGATTCTGGATCGCTATCCCGATCAATCACGGCCAAGTGTCGATCGGCTGATCAATATGGTGGTGGCACCGACGGTGTTTCGCATCCTGTTTGCGGCGCAGGCGCTGGAGGTTGAAGAGTTGCATCGGTTGATCGATATTGCGTTGAGTCAGTAACGCCGCCTTCGCAGGCAAGCCTCGCTCCCGAAATGACGACCAGGATCTGACGGATACACAACCTGCGACACCCCGCCACGCCACGACCTTGGTCGACACTGACTAACTCAGGCGGTCATGCGAGACTGTCTGGATCGGGCGCAGTCCCGGATGTCTTTTGTCTGGAGTTCCCATGTCGCTGTCCACCGGGCTGATCGCCACTGTCGCCCTGGCCTATATGGCCATCCTGTTCGCCATCGCCTTTTACGGCGACCGTCGCAGCACGCCGTTGCCGCCACGGGTGCGTGCCTGGGTGTACAGCCTGTCGCTGGCGGTTTATTGCACCAGCTGGACGTTCTTTGGCGCCGTGGGCCAAGCGGCCGAACAACTCTGGTCCTTCCTGCCGATCTACCTCGGGCCGATCCTGCTGCTGGTGTGCGCGCCGTGGGTCCTGCAAAAAATGGTGATGATCAGCAAGCAGGAGAACATCACCTCCATCGCCGACTTCATCGCCGCCCGTTACGGTAAATCCCAGTCCCTGGCGGTAGTCGTCGCGCTGATTTGCCTGGTCGGCGTGCTGCCCTACATCGCCTTGCAGCTCAAGGGCATCGTGCTGGGCGTGAACCTGTTGATCGGCGCCGGCGCCGACGCCATGGGCACGCGCGCGCAGGACACGGCGCTGATCGTCTCCCTGGTACTGGCGCTGTTCACCATCGTTTTCGGTACCCGCAACCTCGACGCCACGGAACACCACCGCGGCATGGTGCTGGCGATTGCCTTTGAATCGCTGGTCAAGCTGTTCGCTTTTCTCGCGGTCGGCGCGTTCGTGACCTACGGCCTGTACGACGGTTTCGACGACCTGTTCGACCAGGCCATGCTCGCACCGCGCCTGGAAGAGTACTGGAAGGAAACCATCAACTGGCCGTCCATGGTGGTGCAGACCGGTGTGGCGATGATGGCGATCATCTGCCTGCCCCGGCAGTTCCACGTGACCGTGGTGGAAAACATCGACCCCCAGGATTTACGCCTGGCCAAGTGGGTGTTCCCGACGTATCTGGCGCTGGCGGCGCTGTTTGTGGTTCCGATTGCCCTGGCCGGTCAGATGTTGCTGCCCAGTTCGGTGCTGCCGGACTCATTCGTCATCAGCCTGCCTCTGGCCCAATCTCACCCTGCCCTGGCAATGCTGGCGTTCATCGGCGGCGCTTCGGCGGCGACCGGCATGGTGATCGTCGCCAGCGTGGCGCTGTCGACCATGCTCTCCAACGACATGCTGCTGCCATGGTTGCTGCGGCGCAACAACGCTGAACGGCCATTCGAAGTGTTCCGCCAGTGGATGCTTTCGGTGCGCCGGGTGAGCATCGTGGTCATTCTGCTGCTGGCCTACGTCAGCTATCGCCTGCTGGGCTCGACCGCGAGCCTGGCGACCATCGGCCAGATAGCATTCGCCGCCGTGACCCAACTGGCCCCGGCCATGCTCGGCGCGCTGTACTGGAAACAGGCTAACCGCCGTGGCGTGTTCGCCGGGCTGGCCACCGGGACATTCCTCTGGTTCTACACCCTGGTGTTGCCGGTTGCCGCCAACAGCCTCGGCTTGCCCTTGAGCAGTTTTCCGGGCCTGGCCTGGCTGCAAAGCAATCCGCTGAACCTGCCGATCACGCCGCTGACTCAAGGCGTGGTGTTGTCCCTGGCGGGCAACTTCACCTTGTTCGCCTGGGTCTCGGTGCTGTCACGCACGCGGGTTTCGGAGCACTGGCAGGCCGGTCGTTTCATCGGCCAGGAAATCAGCCCCCGCCCCAGCGCCCGCTCGATGCTGGCGGTACAGATCGACGATTTGCTGCAACTGGCTGCCCGGTTTGTCGGCGAAGAACGGGCCCGTCAGAGCTTCATCCGTTTCGCCTACCGCCAGGGCAAAGGTTTCAACCCGAACCAGAACGCCGACGGTGAATGGATCGCCCATACCGAACGCTTGCTGGCCGGTGTACTCGGCGCCTCTTCGACTCGGGCGGTGGTAAAAGCCGCCATCGAAGGTCGGGAAATGCAACTGGAGGACGTCGTACGGATCGCCGACGAAACCTCGGAAGTGCTGCAATTCAACCGCGCCCTGCTGCAAGGCGCCATCGAGAACATCACCCAGGGCATCAGCGTGATCGACCAGTCGCTGAAACTGGTGGCCTGGAACCGGCGCTACCTGGAGCTGTTCAACTACCCCGACGGTTTGATCAGCGTCGGCCGGCCGATTGCCGACATTATTCGCTACAACGCCGAACGCGGCCTGTGTGGCCCCGGCGAAGCGGAAGTGCATGTCGCCCGCCGCTTGCACTGGATGCGTCAGGGCCGTGCCCATACCTCCGAGCGACTGTTCCCCAACGGCCGAGTGATCGAGCTGATCGGCAACCCGATGCCCGGCGGCGGTTTCGTCATGAGCTTCACCGACATCACCGCGTTCCGCGAAGCCGAGCAGGCGCTGACCGAAGCCAATGAAGGCCTTGAGCGGCGCGTCGCCGAACGGACCCACGAACTGTCGCAACTCAACCTTGCCCTGACCGAAGCCAAGGGCACCGCCGAATCGGCCAACCAGTCGAAAACCCGTTTCCTGGCCGCCGTCAGCCATGACTTGATGCAACCGCTGAACGCCGCGCGGCTGTTCTCTGCCGCCCTCTCCCATCAGGAAGAGGGTTTGTCCAGCGAAGCGCAGAAGCTGGTTCATCACCTGGACAGCTCACTGCGTTCGGCTGAAGACCTGATCAGTGATCTGCTGGATATTTCCCGTCTGGAAAGCGGCAAGATCAACCCTGATCGCAAGCCCTTCGTGCTCAATGAGTTGTTTGACACGCTGGGAGCCGAGTTCAAGGCACTGGCTCAGGAACAGGGGCTGAAATTCCGCGTCCGGGGCAGCACGCTACGGGTCGACAGCGACATCAAACTGCTGCGACGGATCTTGCAGAACTTCCTGACCAATGCCTTCCGCTACGCCAGAGGCCCCGTGCTGCTCGGCGTTCGGCGGCGCAACGGCGAGCTGTGCCTGGAGGTCTGGGACCGTGGACCGGGCATTCCGAAAGACAAACAACAGGTGATTTTCGAGGAGTTCAAACGCCTCGACAGCCACCAGACCCGGGCCGAGAAAGGCCTGGGCCTGGGACTGGCGATTGCCGATGGACTGTGCCGCGTGCTCGGTCACACTTTGCGCGTACGCTCCTGGCCGGGGCGCGGCAGTGTATTCAGTGTCAGCGTGCCATTGGCTCGGGCACAAGCCGCGGTGCCGGCCAAGGTTGCCGAACTCAATGGCCATTTGCTCGGCGGCGCGCAGGTGCTGTGCATCGATAACGAGGACAGCATCCTGATCGGCATGAACAGCCTGCTCACGCGCTGGGGTTGCCAGGTCTGGACCGCGCGCAACCGTGATGAATGCGCGACGCTGCTCAGCGACGGGATGCGCCCGCAGTTGGCGCTGGTGGATTACCACCTGGACGATGGCGAGACCGGAACCGACTTGATGGCGTGGTTGCGCACGCAGCTGGGCGAGCCGGTGCCGGGGGTGGTGATCAGCGCCGATGGACGGCCGGAGACCGTGGCCCGGGTGCATGCAGCGGGTCTGGATTACCTGGCCAAACCGGTTAAGCCGGCGGCATTGCGGGCGTTGTTGAGTCGGCATTTGCCGCTGTAGTACGGCAAGTTTGGTACACACCACTGTGGCGAGGGGGCAAGCCCCCTCGCCACAGATACCATCGAAAAAGATGGCTTATTCGGGCAACTCGGCCAAGCCATCGACATCCGTCATGGCCCGCTCCAGCAGGTCCGCCGGCAAGCTCTTGCTGGCCCGCGCGCCAAGCAATTTGAGCTGTTCGCTGCGACTGACCAGGTTGCCACGACCTTCTGTCAGCTTATTGCGGGCAGAGCTGTAGGCCTTGTCCAGTTGCTGCAAGCGATTGCCGACCTCGTCCAGATCCTGAATGAACAACACGAACTTGTCGTACAGCCACCCGGCGCGCTCGGCGATTTCCCGAGCGTTCTGGCTCTGGCGCTCTTGCTTCCACAGGCTGTCGATGACCCGCAAAGTGGCCAGCAACGTGGTCGGGCTGACGATCACGATGTTGCGGTCGAAGGCCTCTTGAAACAACGTCGGCTCTGCCTGTAACGCTGCGGAAAACGCCGCTTCGATCGGGACGAAAAGCAGGACGAAATCCAGGCTGTGCAGCCCGTCGAGCCGCTTGTAGTCCTTGCCGGCCAGGCCTTTGACATGATTGCGCAGGGACAGCACGTGCTGCTTGATGGCGATCTGGCCGATGCCATCGTCTTCGGCGGCTACATATTGCTGATAAGCCGTGAGACTGACCTTGGAATCGACCACAACCTGCTTGTCGCCAGGCAGGTAAATAATCACATCCGGCTGGAATCGCTCGCCGTCCGGCCCCTTTAGATTGACCTGGGTCTGGTACTCGCGCCCCTTCTCCAGGCCCGCGTGTTCAAGCACCCGTTCAAGAATCAGTTCACCCCAATTGCCTTGGGTTTTCTGCCCTTTCAAGGCGCGGGTGAGGTTGGTGGCTTCGTCGCTCAGGCGCAGGTTCAGTTGTTGCAGACGCTCCAGTTCCTTGGCCAGGGAAAAGCGCTCGCGGGCTTCGGCCTGATAACTTTCCTCGACGCGTTTTTCGAATGACTGAATGCGCTCCTTCAACGGATCGAGCAATTGCCCCAGACGCTGCTGACTGGTTTCGGCAAAACGCTGCTCGCGCTCGTCGAAGATCTTGCCCGCCAGCTCGGCGAATTGCGCTCGCAGTTCGTCTCGCGAGCCTTGCAGGTCGTTGAGACGCTGCTGATGGCTTTCCTGCTGCTCACGCAACTCGGCGTTGAGGGAGGCAGCCTGGGCGTCCAGGCGACGCAACTCAGCTTCTTTGCCGGCACGTTCGATGTTCCAGGCGTGGGCTGCGTCGCGCGCATCGTCGCGTTCGATCTGCAGCAATTCGACTTCACGGCGCAGGGCGGCCAGATCGGCCTGCTTGGCGGCGTTGGCCTGGCTCAAGTCAGCGACTTCATCCCGGCAGGTGTCGAGCTGGGCGTTCAAGCCATCCTGCGTCAATTGGGCCATGGCCAGGCGCTCTTCCAGCAATGCCAGTTCGGCCTGCCCTGTACTCGCCCGACGCTGAAGTTGCCAGGCCAGTACCAGCAACGGCAGTGCAGCGCCCGCCAGCCCCAGCAATGCGCTGGTCAAATCCATCGCCATAGCCACTCCTGCCGATTAGATAAAGCGTGAAGGTTAACCAAGGCGTCAGGTCTTGGACAGCTCAGTCTTCGATCAGCCCGAGTTCCTGCTGGGCGCGTCGGTCCCCGGCGCGCGCAGCCTGGCGCAACAGGTCCTGGCCGATACGGCGATCCCGGGCATTCCCGCATTCGCGGCACATCAATTGGCCGAGGCGGCTTTGCGCGGCCACTACGCCTTCACGGGCAGGTTGCTTGAGTAAACGTCCGGCGAAGTGTTTGACGTTGGGGTTTTCGCCCAGGCGCGGGCTGTCCAGTAGCCACTCGGCCACACGCATTGAAAAGCGCTTGGGTGGGTTAATGCTGGAGGATGTTGAAGCAGCGGAGACTGGTACTGAGCGAAACTTCATAAAGCACTGTGGGGCAAATCGGAAGGCGCGCACTCTACTCTTTTTTTCGCACAGGTAAAGTCGAAAAAAGCCTGCACGCCCGTCCTAGAGCAAGCGCTCGGGACAATCCACAGAAGCTGTGGATAACTCAGTGGACAACCGCCCTTGAAGTCGCGCAAAGCCGTGTGGAATGGGGCTCGCAGTCAAACTGACGATTTTTTCACCAGTAAAAAAAAGCGATGTTTTTCATTGACTTAAATTTTCGTTACAGGCACCCACCCCCGGTGAAGCGAGGATGACAGTGGGATGACAGTCCGCGCAACTAATGTGCACAAGTACCTGCGAGGCGGTTATATCGGTGCGCTTTTTCGGCGCGTTTTTCCGGTAACGCCTGGGGATAAACCCGGCAACCCGCGCCACAGATTGATCCTGGCTCGATCGCCCTCTCGGATCAACGGCCGTTTTTTGGGCTATTGCGGGGCACGTGTCGGCCGATGATATTTTCCGACAGCACTTGCGGATGTGGTCGGCCGGCACTTCAGTGTTTTTTTGCGAACAGGCTTCCCTTCGGCCATTCAATCCGTTAGTATCCGCGGCGTTAGTACCAAGCTGAAAGTCAATTCTGGTCGAACAAATCCCCCCGGTCAGCCTTCCCTGAGAGAAGCCTTCACCGACAAAGCGGGATCGACCACCTCGATGGTTTCCAGGTAAATCTTGCGTCAACACAGCCTTTGAATCGAAAGCAAAGGGTGTTGCGAAGTTCACTTACTCTGACCGAACCAACCTGCAAATTGATCAGGATCTTCACCCCGGGCCCAGAACCTTTGCCCCTGATGTGTTGCCTGCCCTCCTAAGTACCTACCTGCCAGCCCAAGCGCGCCAACTTATCAGCGCTTCAAACTGGCTGCTTTGTTCCAGTCGGGTTCTTCGTTCGACCAATGGTGGTCGTCGTCACTGGAACGTTTTAATTTTGCACGGTTCTTATCCGTGTCGCTTGTAGGAACACCCGATTATGTCTACTCAAATCCACACTCAGGATGCCATCCGCACCCTAACCAACGCTTTTGCACCAATGAACTGCCTGATCATGGCCGCTCGCAAAGGCTGCTTCAGCTTTACCCTGGTCAACGAACACGGCATCGCTCGTCACAGCGAACGCCTGTACCCCGATCAATACTCCAGCGCCGAGCCGCTGCAGGCTGTGATCGAGCGTACTCGCCAGGCACTGGTTGCCTGAGACGCCAGAAAGGCTGAAAACCTCAAAAGCCCTGCTGAAAAGCGGGGCTTTTTATTGCCCGATATTTCTCTTTTAGTCCCTATTGCCTAAGCACCAACCGATATAACGGTTATAACTCGAAGCCGGAAATATTTTAAAAACAGTCCTTTACAGCAAAATAATGACACTACACTTCAACTCAAGCGGCTTGATCCGCTTCCGGCGAGCCTGATTCGATCCACAGCTGCCAAGGCCCCCTTCAGGTATCGCCGACCACTTGATGTTTCGAGGGCGTTATGGGTATCGCTGCCAGCGAACTGTGCCGTTATGTGATCCGTCCGACATTAATCTACCTCGGACGCCATAGCGCGACTGCCGAATCCCTGCTGCTGGGCATCGCCGCCAGTCAGTCAGCCCTTGGTTCAGCCCTGCATGACCGCCGTGGACACGGCTTGTACCGAATCGCCGAACCCCGCCACCAGGCCCTCTGGGATCACTACCTGGCCCTGGACCCGGAGCGGGCGAGCCTGGTTCGCGGCCTGGCCAGCCAGCATGCTTTTCTCAGCGGACCGCACCTGGAATTGACCGTCAACCTGCGTTACGCCACAGCCATCGCCTGGCTGCTGGTAGAAGAACAGAACACTCCCCTCCCCGCCTCCGATGACCTGCTGGGAATGGCCCGAATTTGGCGCCAGACCTTCCAGCCCCAAGGTCGTTTGCGAGACTTCACCTACGCCTGGCAAACCTGTGTTTCATCGTTGAATCAGGTCGCCTGCTGATCCACCCATTTCCGAAGATCGCCCAACATGTCGCGATTTTGGTCGGATTGTCCTACAAAACCGCTCTAAATCAAGCGATACAGGCTATGGCGCCCGGACGAAAATGTTGGTAATTTTCGCTCCGGTGATCACCAGGAGTTCTAATAATGAAAAAAGTAATGCTCAAAACCACCCTTAGCCTCGCCGTTGCCTTGGCATCCACCCAGATCTTCGCCAGTGGCTTTGCCCTCAACGAACAAAGCATCAGCGGGATGGGGACAGGTTTTGCCGGGCGATCTTCTTCTGCCGACGACGCATCCACTGTTTTTGGTAACCCTGCCGGCATGTCTCGCCTCAAGCGCGAACAAGTGACCGGTGGTGTTGCATTTATCGACGCGCACGCTGACATCAGTGATGCCAGCTCCCGCCCGAATGGTGGTACCAACAAAGGTGACATGGTCCCTTTCATGGGCGTGCCCATGGGCTACTACGTAAAGCCACTCGATGACCAGTGGGCAGTCGGTTTCGGCGTCTATGCTCCATTCGGTCTGGTGACCGACTACGAGAACGGCTTCGCCGGCCGTTACTTCGGCAGTAAAAGCGAAGTCAAAATCGTGACTCTCCAGCCAACCATCAGCTACGCCTTCAACGACAAGGTGTCGATCGGTTTCGGTCCGACCATCAACCGCATTGACGGCACCCTGGAATCGAACCTGTCGCTAAACCCGCGCGCAGCGGACGGTAACGTCAAGATCAAAGGTGACGACACCGCGCTGGGGTATAACATCGGCATCTTGGTACAAGCGACCGACAGCACTCGCGTTGGCCTGACCTACCACTCGAAAGTGAAGTACAAGCTCGAAGGTGACACCAAGGTCAACTACAGCCTCCTCGGGGCTCTGGGTCAGAACCCTAACCAGAAGTACGATGCATCCCTGGACATAACGACTCCTGAATCGGTTGATATCTCGCTCACTCATCAACTGGATGACAAGTGGACCCTCTACGCGGGCAGCACCTGGACTCGCTGGAGCCGCCTGAAAGAAATCTCCGTTGAGAACAGTGGCGTTCCTGCTGCCCTGAACGGCCGTTTTGGTACCATCACCGAAGAACAGAACTGGCATGACACCTGGGCTCACGCCATCGGTGCTTCGTACCAGTTGAACAAACAATGGGTTCTGCGTACCGGTCTGTCCGTCGACCAGGCACCAACCAACAACGAAAACCGCTCCCCGCGCATTCCAACTGGTGATCGCAAGATTTTCAGCATTGGTGCAGGCTGGAGCCCGACCGACGATCTGACCATCGATGTAGCGTACTCGTACCTGCGCGAAGAGTCGGTCAAGGTCAACAACAGCAACGGCCGCCAGAGCTACAACGCCAAGTATGAAAACTGGGCGAACGGTTTCGGTGTAGGCGCGACCTACCGTTTCTGATCATTCACGGCGAACCTGAACCCCTCGCCGCCTGAATTGAAAAAGCCCCGCACTCTTGTACAGAGGCGGGGCTTTTTAGTGCGCGTCGATCAGGGCTTCGAGGCCAGGGCTTTCTCCACCGCCTCGATGAACTCGGGATTGTCGGGCTTGGTCAGGCTGGAGAAATTGGCGATCACGTTGCCTTGGCGATCGACCACGTATTTGTAGAAATTCCACTTCGGCGAACTGCTTTGCTCGGCAAGGACCTTGAACAAATGCGTGGCGTCATCGCCGCGGACTTTCTGCGGTTCGGTCATGGTGAAGGTCACGCCGTAGTTCACGTAACAGACCTTGGCAGTCTCTGCGCCATCCTTGGCCTCTTGCCTGAAGTCATTGGATGGAACACCGACCACCTCAAGCCCTTGATCCTTGTAGCGCTGATACAGCGCCTCAAGACCTTTGAACTGCGGGGCGAAGCCACAGAAGCTTGCGGTATTGACCACCACCAACGGTTTGCCGGCGAAGCGCTGGCACAAATCGATGGATTCCTTGGCGCGCAGCTTCGGCAATGAGCCTTGCAACAGCTCCGGGCATTCTGCTGCCTGAGCCAGCCCGGAAAAAACCATCATCAACGCAGGAACTGCAAGCCAGCGCATCGGCATGTCGGTGCATCCTTGAACAATCGTCAGAACGCGAAACTACTCGCCTTCGCCGCTCGCTAGCAAGCAGCTCGCTAGCAAGCCCCCATGCCCAGCTGCATCAATGCCAGCCCACCCCGATGCCAGCCCCACCAAACCAGGGCCAGCAGCAATACGCCGACGGCGATGGCTGCCATCCGCGGCCAAAGACTGTTCATGCGGCACTCACTTGGGTTTGCAGGCGCGCCACCGGCTGCTCGCGCACTGGCCAGTTCAGGGCTGCGGCCATCAGACTCAAGAGAATCGCCACCTGCCAGATCAAGTCGTAGCTCCCGGTTCGGTCATACACCACCCCACCCAACCAGCCGCCGAGGAACGAGCCCAGCTGGTGGAACAGGAAAACAATCCCACCCAGCATGGACAGATTTCGGACACCGAACAAGGTTGCCACCGTGCCGTTGGTCAAGGGCACCGTCGACAACCAGAGAAAGCCCATGGCCATGCCGAACAAATAGGCCGTGACCTGAGTGACCGGCGCCCAGAGGAACAGCGCAATCACCACCGCCCGCAACAGATACAAACCGGTGAGCAAACGCGGCTTGGACATCCGCCCTCCAAGCCAGCCGGCGGTATAGGTACCGAAGATATTGAACAGCCCGATCAGCGCCAATACCGTGGTGCCGACGGAGGCTGGCAGGTGTTGATCCACCAGGTACGCTGGCAGGTGCACACCGATGAACACCACTTGAAAACCGCAGACAAAAAAGCCGAACGCCAACAACCAGAACCCTGAATGGGAGCAGGCTTCGTGTAGCGCTTCAGAGAGGGTTTGCTCATGCCCGAGCACCGGCAACGGCTTGTCTTTAAGCATGCTCACCAGCGGCACGATCAGCGCCACCAGCAGCCCCAGCACCAGCAATGCCGCAGACCAGCCCAGCCAGCCGATCAGCCCCAGTGTGCCGGGCAACATGGCGAATTGACCAAAGGAACCGGCAGCACTGGCGATCCCCATGCCCATGCTGCGTTTTTCCGGTGGTACGGCACGGCCGACCACGCCGAGGATCACCGAGAACGAGGTGCCGGACAGGCCGATACCGATCAACAACCCGGCGCTCAAGGACAAAGTCACCGCCGAATCGGACAACCCCATGAACATCAGGCCCAGGGCGTACAGAACACCACCGATCAACACCACCTTTGCGGCGCCAAAGCGGTCGGCCAATGCGCCGGTGAATGGCTGCGCCAGGCCCCAGATCAGGTTCTGCAGGGCAATGGCGAAGGCAAACACTTCGCGGCCCCAGCCGAATTCGGCACTCATCGGCGCCAGAAACAACCCGAAGCCGTGTCGCACCCCCAGAGACAACGCCAGAATCAGCGCACTGCCCAACAGCACCCAACCGCACGTACGCCACATCGATGTCATTGTTGTTCTCCGGTAGCGGGTATATACCCGCTTAAGATCGAAAAAACTGGCCTCAAGCCAGTTCGTCCAGCAGTTTCAGCAAGGTTTCACGCTTCTCGGCACCCAGACGGTCGATCAACCGCTGTTGCGCCGCTTCCCAGGCCGGCAAGGCCGCTGCCAGACGTTCGCGCCCTGTCTCGGTGAGCAGGACGATGCGATTGCGCATGTCTTCGCCCTCGACCAGCGTCACCAGACCTTCACCTTCCAGCACCCGTAGATTGCGCCCCAGGGTGCTGCGATCCAGGCCCATGGCCTCGGCCAGTGTCGAGATGCTCGGCTGATCCAGACGCTGCAGGTTGCACAGCAGAGAATACTGGGCAACGTTGATCCCGAAGCCGTCGAGCGCGCCGTCGTAATGCCTGCTGACGCCACGAGCGGCGCGACGCAGGTTAGTGCACAAACATTGAGAAGGAAGCATGGTGCGTGTATATACCCGCGGTTAAATGAAAGCAAATATTTCGACGCATTTCACCTGTAGCAGCTGGCGAAGCCTGCGTTCGGCTGCGCAGCAGTCGTAAAATCAGAACTTGCGGTGCATCAGGCAGACCGCCTCAGCCGAACTCGCGACTGCTTCGCAGCCGAACGCAGCCTCGCGAGCTCGGCAGCTGCTACAAAGAGTGTGCTAAAGCCTCGCCTCTACGAAAATTCAGAGCAGTGCCAATCCCACCAGCAACGCCACTTCCAGCAACTCCAGCAACGCTCCGGCAGTGTCGCCAGTCGTCCCGCCCAATCGCCGCATCATGACTTGCCGCAACCAGACAAACACCACCGCTGCCAGCGCAAGCGCCCACACACCGCTGAGGCCCGCGATCAACACACAGGCCACCGCACCGATCACCAACACCTGTTTCCCGGCCAAACGCGGCAGATGATCGGCCAGCGCCTGCCCCAATCCACCGCGACGCACGTAAGGTGTGGTCAGGAATAATCCCAACAGCGCGCTGCGAGCAATCAGTGGAACGATGATCAACACCACGCTGTGCTGCTGCTCGATCAACGCCAGCAACGCAGCGAACTTGAGCAGCAACACCAGCACCAGCGTCACCACCGCGATCGGCCCACTGCGCGGGTCTTTCATGATCGTGAGAGTGCGCTCACGGTCGCCATAACCGCCGAGCCACGCATCGGCGCTATCGGCCAGGCCATCCAAGTGCAACGCGCCACTGAGCAACACCCACACGGTCAGCAGCAACGCCGCGTGAAGCAACACTGGCGCACCCTGCAACAGCCCGTTCAACGCCCACAGAATGGCACCGAACAGCACGCCGACCAGCGGATAAAACAGCAGCGACCGGCCCAACTCCTCGGGCGTCGGCATGCCCGGCAGGCGAATCGGCAGGCTGCTCAGAAATTGCAGGGCGATCCAGAACGGCAACATGATCAGATCGCTTCCCTTAACAAGGCGCCGGATTCAACCGTCAACGAGAACAACGCGCCATGGCCAACCTCAACGTTGAGCAGCTGCTCACGCGGCAATCCGCGCGCTTGCGCCAGCAACAATCGCATGACGCCGCCATGGCTGACCAGCAGGACCCGCTCACCCGCATAGGCCGCGTGCAACCGCTCAATGGCCGCCAACACCCGCGTCGAAAAGTCGGCAACCGGCTCACCATCAGGCGGCGTAAACGAATAGGGATCGGCCCAGAACAAGCCCAATGCCTCGGCACTGGTTTCCATCAGTGCCGCGGCGCTCTGCCCTTCCCAGGCGCCGAAGTGCAGCTCTTGCAGATCCTTTTCCAGCTGCACCGGCAACCCCAGTTGCGCCCCAAGCTCTTCAGCAAAGCGTGCGCAACGCTGCAACGGCGAGCTGACCAAGCGATCCCAAGGGCCCTGCTCGACCACCGCAGCGCGCATCTGCTCCCAGCCCTTGCCGGTCAGCGCGTCATCGAGACTGCCGCGCAGGCCGCCACCGAGTTCGGTTTCGCCATGACGCAACAGGTCCAGGTGCAAGGTCATGCCGGGCGATCCGCCACTGCGGCTTCGGCGAATGTTGCCATCTGCCCGTGCAGGTCGCAGGCCAGGCGCAGCAATGGCACGGCCAACGCTGCACCACTGCCCTCGCCCAACCGCAGACCGAGGTCCAGCAACGGTTCGGCGTTCAGGGTTTCCAGCACGTGGCGATGACCTGGCTCGGCACCACGATGACCGAACAGCAACCACTCACGACAGGCCGGATTCAGACGCACCGCCACCAGCGCGGCGACGCTGCAAATAAACCCGTCGACCAACACCGCGACACCTTCCTGAGCACAAGCCAGGTACGCGCCGACCAGCGCAGCGATTTCGAAACCGCCGAGGTTGAACAAGGTTTGCAGCGCATCGTCACGCTGAGCACCATGCAACGCCAAGGCGCGCTCGATAACCAGGGCTTTGTGGCTGACACCCGCCGCGTTCAATCCGGTGCCCGGCCCGACCAGGTGCACCACCGGGCAATCGAGCAAAGCACAAGCCAAGGCGCTGGCCGCCGTGGTGTTGCCGATGCCCATTTCGCCACCGATGAACAACTGCGCGCCTGCTGCGATGGCGCGCTGCACACTGTCGCGACCGGCCTGCAAAGCCAGTTCACCCTGGGCCTGAGTCATCGCCGGGCCCTGGACGAAATTCGCCGTGCCCGGGCCGATGTTCAGGTGACGCACACCCGGCAGATTCAACGACGGCGTAACGGTGCCGAGGTCGACCACTTCAAGGGACGCCCCCAACTGCCGCGCCAACACGCTGATCGCCGCACCGCCGCTGACGAAGTTGTGCAGCATCTGCCCGGTGACTTCCTGCGGAAACGCCGACACCCCTTCGGCGACCACGCCATGGTCACCGGCGAAAATCGCGATCCACAGCTGATCGAGGGTCGGCTTGACCTGCCCCTGCAACCCGGCCAGTTGCACCGCCACCGCTTCGAGCTGGCCGAGGGAACCGGCGGGCTTGGTCAATTGCTGCTGACGTGCCTGCGCCAGTTCGACCACTTGCGTATCGATTGGCTTGCACGGGTTCAGCCACCAGGTGTGAGTCATAACGCAGTTCCTTTCAAAGTCAGGGGCAGGCCGGCGACGGTCAGGACGACACGTTGGCAGCGCTCGGCCAAGGCTTGATGCAGCCAACCGGCTTCATCGACATAGCGGCGAGTCAATTCGCCCAGCGGGACGACACCCATTCCGGTCTCGTTGCTGACAAAAATGATTTCACCCGGCAACGACGCCAGGCAGTCCAGCAGGGCTTCGCGCTCGGCCGACAGTCGCTCGGCGTCGTCGAGCATCAGCAGATTGGTCAGCCACAGCGTCAGGCAATCCACCAGCAGGCAACGATCGGCATTGGCGCTTTCGCGCAGTACGCGGGCCAGCTCCAGCGGTTCCTCGATCAACGCCCATTCGGCCGGACGACGGGCACGGTGATGGGCCACCCGCTCGTTCATTTCACCGTCCAGGGGTTGGCTGGTGGCGATGTAAGTGACGTGGAGCTGACTGTCAGTCGCCAGCTTTTCAGCCAGACGACTTTTGCCGGAGCGGGCGCCGCCGAGGATCAGTTGCAGCATGGTTCATTCCTTAAAATCTTCGATGAGGCCAGTGCAGCCACCTCAAAAACCGCAGAGCTCACGCAACAGCGAGGTATCCAGATGCTTCTCCACCAGATCCGCCAACCGCTCGATATCGCGCTCGCGCAACCCGTGGTAATCCACCTCCTGCACCTCCTGCAAACCAGCCCAGCGCAATAGTGCACTGCACGCCGCCGGTGATTCGAACAGGCCATGCAGGTACGTACCGAAAATCTGCCCATCGGCACTTTGCGCACCATCGCAGCGACCATCGTCCAGCTGCACGGCAGCGTTTTCCAGCGCCGACCCGGTGGTCACGCCGGCATGAATTTCATAGCCGCTGACCTGCGCATCTTCCAGAGCCAGACGCCCACGCACGTTGCGCAACTGCTTCTCTGCTTCGAGCTGCGTTTCGAACGCCAGCAAACCCAAACCGGCACTGGAACCCGGCGCGCCTTCAAGGCCCAGCGGGTCATGCACCTGCTCGCCGAGCATTTGCAGGCCGCCGCAGATTCCCAGCACTTTGCCGCCGTAGCGCAAGTGCCGCGCGATCGCCGAGTCCCAGCCATTGCTCCGCAGGTACGCGAGGTCGCTGCGCACGCTTTTCGAGCCAGGGAGAATTATCAGGTCGGCCGATGGAATCGCCTGGCCGGGGCCGATGAATTGCAGGTCCACTTGCGGATGCAGGCGCAGTGGATCGAAATCGGTGTGGTTGCTGATGCGCGGCAGTACCGGCACCACCACGTTGAGCACTTGATCGGCCTTGTCGGCTTGACGCTGATCGAGGCCGTCCTCGGCCTCAAGGTGCAGGTCCATCACATAAGGCAACACGCCGATCACTGGTTTGCCGGTGCGCGCTTCCAGCCAGTCCAGCCCCGGTTGCAGCAAGGCGATGTCGCCGCGAAACCGGTTGATGATGAAGCCTTTGACCCGCGCCTGTTCGCTCGGCGACAGCAGCTCCAGCGTACCGACCAAATGCGCGAAAACTCCGCCGCGATTGATGTCGGCAATCAGCACCACCGGGCAGTCCACCGCCTCGGCAAACCCCATGTTGGCGATGTCGCCGGCGCGCAGGTTGATCTCGGCCGGCGAGCCCGCCCCTTCAACCATCACCAGCGAATACGCCGCGCTCAGCCGTTCATGGGAGGCCAGCACCGCCTGCATGGCGATGGCTTTGTAGTCGTGATAGGCCACGGCATTCATGGTGGTGACGGCGCGACCATGGATGATCACTTGGGCGCCGGTATCACTGTTGGGTTTAAGCAGCACCGGGTTCATGTCGGTGTGCGGTTCAAGGTTTGAAGCCTGGGCCTGCACCGCCTGAGCGCGACCGATCTCGCCACCGTCGGCGGTCACCGCACTGTTGAGGGCCATGTTCTGCGGCTTGAACGGCACCACCCTCACGCCTTGGCGCGTGACCCAGCGACACAGTGCCGTCACCAGTGTGCTTTTACCGGCGTCGGATGTGGTGCCTTGCACCATCAACGTTGTCATGGGTTTTCCTTGGCATAGATTTGCAGGGCTTGTTCGAGGCGCGACCAGTCCGCTTCATCCGCAGGTAAACCAAAACGCAGGCTGCTGTTGTGGGTGAACAACCGCAGCAGAATGCCGCGCCGGGCCATGAATTCATGCAGCGCTTCGGCGCGCTCGGTGATCAACCACTGGAACAACGCGCAACCGCCCTGTGGCTTGAAACCATACTGCTCAAGCAGCAACGCCAGACGCTCGCCAGCTTCGTCAGTGCGAATGCGCTGTCGGGTGTGCCCGTGCGTATCCGTCAGGCAAGCCTGGCCCAGTACGCGGGTCGGCCCACTGACCGCCCAGGGCCCGACCTGCTCGGCCAACAGTTTGAGCAACTTGCGCTCGGCCAGCACAAACCCTAGCCGCACACCGGCCAGGCCGAAAAACTTGCCGAAGGAACGCAGCACGATCAAGCCGATCTGGTTGGTGAACGGTGCCAGACTCAAATGCGGTGTGTTGTCCATGAACGCCTCGTCCACCACCAGCCAGCCACCGCGCTGGGCCAGCCGCGCATGCCAATCCAGCAGGCGGGCCGGGGTCAGGCTCAGGCCTGTGGGATTGTTCGGATTGACCACCACCAGCACGTCGAGGTTGTCGAGAAAGAAATCGACTTCCGACTCCAGGACTTCACGCACGACATAACCGTTGCGACGCCAGGCTTCGGCGTGCTCGGCGTAACACGGTGACAGCACACCGACCTTGCCGGCCCGGCGCAAACGCGGCAGCAACTGAATCGCCATTTGCGAACCGGCCACTGGCAACACCTGGGCCGCACCGTAATAGTCACAGGCGGCTTGCTCCAGACCGTCATCGGTTTCCGGCAGACGTGCCCAGGCCCGCAGCGGGATGTCCGGGACCGGGAATGGCCAGGGCGCAAGTCCACTGGACAGGTCGAGCCAATCGGCTTCGGCGATACCGTATTCAAGTGCTGCCTTGCGCAACCGGCCACCGTGTTCAAGCATAGAATTCAGCCCCCACGCAGAGAATCAGCAGCCATAACCATACCCCGCGCTGGACCAATTGCCAGCCACGGTCGATGGAATCGGCATCCGCCGGCACGCCTTCGCCCAACTGCGGACGCTGATGCAGTTCGCCGTGATAAATCGCCGCTCCGCCCAACTCGACACCCAACGCACCGGCACCAGCCGCCATCACCGGCCCGGCATTCGGGCTATCCCAGGTCGGCCCCTGGGTGCGCCAGCATTTCAGCGCCAGTCGGGTTTTGCCCAACAGTGCGTAGGTCAACGCCACCAGGCGTGCAGGAATGTAGTTGAGGACATCGTCGATCTTTGCTGCAGCCCAGCCGAAACGCTCGAAGCGCTCATTGCGATAACCCCACATCGCATCCAGGGTGTTGCTCAGACGATAGAGCACCACACCGGGCGCACCCGCCACAGCAAACCAGAACAGCGCGGCGAACACTGCATCGCTGCCGTTCTCCAACACCGATTCGGTGGCGGCGCGGGCGACTTCGGTTTTGTCCAGTTCGCTGGTCTGGCGGCTGACCAGATAACCGACACGTGTGCGCGCCTCAACCAGATCATCGCTGCGCAGGGCCTTGGCCACCGGCTCGACATGCTCGCCGAGGCTGCGCATGCCAAGCGCGCAATAGAGCGCGAGAATCTCGACGATCCAGCCAACGTAAGGTGCCCAGGACAGCGCGGTGACCAGCAAGGTCAGCGGCACGACCGCCATCACCCAAGCCGTCACCCCGTGACTGCGCCAGCCGCGGCCAGCGGAGTTGAAACGTTGTTCGATGCGATCGGCAAAACGACCGAACGCCACCAGCGGATGCCAGCGCTTGGGTTCACCCAGCAGCGCATCCAGCGCGACCGCGGCGACACTCAACAACGCCACACTCATTGACTCACTCCCCAATAATTTTCATACAGCAACTCGTTGAGCGGACGCGCTTGCGCCCAGCCTTCGAGTACCAGCATCGGCGCTGGATAGAATTCCTTGACCGGCCCCAGGCAAAGAACAGCCAAGGGCTTGGCCCCGACCGGTAAACCCAGTAAGTCTGCCAGGGCTTGCGGATCGAACAGCGACACCCAGCCCATGCCCAGGCCTTCGGCGCGGGACGCCAGCCAAAGGTTCTGGATGGCACAGGACAGCGAGGCCATGTCCATTTCCGGCAACGTACGACGGCCGAAGATATACCGCTCGCGATCGTCCATCAGCGCGGCGACCAGCACTTCGGCGCAGTCTTGGATGCCTTCGACCTTGAGCTTCATGAATTCGTCGGAGCGCTCGCCGAGGGCTTCGGCGGTGCGGACGCGTTCTTCCTCCACCAGTTGCTGGATCTTGCCGCGCAGCGCTCGGTCGCTGATGCGGATGAACCGCCAGGGCTGCATCAGGCCGACGCTCGGCGCCTGGTGCGCGGCTTCGAGCAGGCGCCTCAGTAACTCGGGCTCGACTGTACCGCCACTGAAGTGGCGCATGTCACGGCGTTCGCCGATGGCTCGGTAGACCGCATCGCGCTCGGCTTCGGAAAAGGCGTTTTCTGTCATGGCCTGCTCGCGATGGCGGCTTCACGATCGGGCGCCAACAACGCAGCAATCGCCGCCGGGTTGGACGGAAAATAAAAGTGCACATAAGAGGCCGTCATCCGCCCCTCACGATAAACCGCCTCCGCCCCTCGCCCGCCATTGGGGCTCAGGCCACGCGCAATCGGCTCAAGCTCGGTGCTGGTCAGCGAGTGGTGATAAGTGTGTCCACGCAGCAAACCTTCAGGCAGTTCCACCGCCTGCAAAGCCAACGCCGCCAAACGCTTCTGCATCACCGCATCACCGGCCAGCAAGCCAACCAGTTCAGCGCGAGTACCCTCGACATCGGTCAACGAGTCCAGCAGGTACAACATGCCGCCACACTCGGCCAGCAACGGTTTGCCCGCCGCGTGGTGATCGCGAATGGCGGTCAGCATTGGCGTGTTTTGTGACAACGCCACATGGTGCAATTCAGGGTAACCGCCCGGCAGATAAAGGCTGTCTGCCGCCGGCAACTCGCGGTCGCGGATCGGCGAGAAGAAAGACAACTCGGCGCCCATGGCCCGCAGCAGATCCAGGCTCGCGCCGTAGGTAAACGCGAAGGCTTCGTCCCGGGCCACGGCAATCCGCACACCGGCCAGCAACGGTTCGGCGGCGATCACTTCAGGTGCGGCGAATTCCACGGCCGGCGGCAACGCCACATCGCAACTGCTGGCCAGCGAGGCGGCGGCTGCATCGAGGCGCAGATCGAGATCATTCAATTCGCTGGCCTGTACCAGACCGAGGTGCCGACTCGGCAATTCGATGCCGGTCTCCCGGGACAACGCGCCGTACCAACGCAAGCCTTCTGTCAGACTGCCTTCGAGCAATTGCGCATGACGCAGGGTGCCAACCCGGTTGGCCAACACACCGGCAAACGGCAAATCCGGCTGATAGCGCGCAAGCCCCAGGGCCAGTGCGCCAAAGGTCTGCGCCATCGCGGTGCCGTCAATCACGCCGAGCACCGGCACACCAAAATGCCGCGCCAGGTCGGCACTGGACGGTGTACCGTCGAACAGCCCCATGACGCCTTCGATGAGGATCAGATCGGCTTCGCCAGCGGCTTCCCACAACAGGCGACGACTTTCCTGCTCGCCGACCATCCACATGTCCAGTTGATAAACCGGCGCACCGCTGGCGCGCTCGAGAATCATCGGGTCGAGAAAGTCCGGGCCGCATTTGAACACGCGCACCTTGCGCCCCTGATTGCGATGCAAACGGGCGAGCGCGGCGGTGACGGTGGTCTTGCCCTGACCGGAGGCCGGCGCGGCAATCAGTACCGCCGGGCATTGACGTGGTTGATTCACAACTCGACGCCTTTTTGCGCTTTGATCCCGGCCTGGAAAGCGTGCTTGATCATGCCCATTTCGGTGACGGTGTCAGCCAGTTCGATCATCTCCGGTTTGGCGCCACGGCCAGTGACCACCACATGCTGCATCGGCGGACGGGCCTGCAAGTCGCTGAGCACCTGATCGAGATCGAGGTAGCCGTGCTTGAGGGCGATGTTCAATTCATCGAGTACCACCAGGCCAATCGACGGATCGCTCAACAGTTCGCGGGACACCGCCCACGCAGCTTCGGCGGCGGCGATGTCACGCTGGCGGTCCTGGGTTTCCCAGGTGAAGCCCTCGCCCATCACATGAAAACGCACCTGCTCCGGAAAGCGCCGGAAGAACAATTCCTCGCCGGTGCTGCTGCGCCCCTTGATGAACTGCACCACGCCGCATTGCATGCCGTGGCCCATGGAGCGCGCCAGCATGCCGAACGCCGAACTGCTTTTGCCTTTACCGTTGCCGCTCAGCACCAGCAGCAGGCCGCATTCATTCGGCGAATTGGCGATGCGTTCGTCGATCACGGCTTTTTTGCGCAGCATGCGCGCCAGATGGCGTTCGTCACGATCAGGGGTATCAGTCATGGGGGAGCTCTCCGTTGAGGCTGGATAACGGCGGGCAGGCACAAGAATAGACGGCAAGAAGCCTGGCATCGCCCACCGTGATGCCGCTGAATGGATCAGGCCGGTCTCCGGGCTCATGAGCGGCGCGGGGCCAACTGCGCGCCTTCCCATGTCGACAGTCGACACAGTGGCTCAAGGCACAGTCTTCACTCATTTACCGTTGCGGGGGCAGCGCCGGGATCGTGATCATTCTTCGCTGGAAGAAATCCACTCACCGGCTTCCCTGTTTCACTCTGTCGACCAAGGCCACAGAGCACCTGAAACAAGCCGCGAAGGTTAGAGGGTTGGGGGTGGAGCGTCAATTAAAGACGGGACGCCTTCCGGCGAATAACTGCCGCCGATCAATTATCTGACGCCAATCTTGTGCCACACTGCCAGCAGTGATATCAAAGAGCCACAACCTCATAACACAATAACAAGGGTGAGCCACATGCAAGGCATGATCATCAGCAATCCGAAGCTGGAATTCCTGCGCCCGGTGCTGGAACGCTGGTTTGACTGTATCGACCGCTACAACGCCGTGCGCGGAGATAACGATACGCCTTACTGGTACGACGAAAACGCCAACCTCGGCCTGCTCTCTGCCGCAGCCTGGATGGCGGAAATGGTCACGCTGCAGCAAACACCGTCGCGCAAACAGACCGAAGAAGGCGAACGCAACGCCCGCGCCGATCTGTTTATCGCTACCAGCGAAGAACGCGCTTACCTGCAGGCCACCCAGCGCTGGCCACGGGTCAATAGCTTGAACCTGACCCAGGCACTGGCGGACATCACCAGCGACGCGAAGCGCATCAGCTACGCCAGCGACCTGAAACTCGGCTGCCTGTTTGTCGCCCCACAAAAAGCCCAGCACAGCGCTACCCCAGAAGAACTCCAGGACATGCTCGACGACCTGCAAAAGGAACACACCTGCGCCGTGGCCTGGTATTTCCCTTACGCCTACCGCAAATTGCGCAATGAAGCCGGAAACTACCATCCGGGGATCGCCGTGCTGTTCAAGGAGGCCCGCGGCTGACCGGTTGAACCATCGGGTGTTTACGCTTCTCTATGATTACGTCAATGCATTCATAGGGAAGATCAGTAATGCGCAAACCCCAGCTCATTTTCATCATCGCGCTCGCCGGGGGGCTCGCCGCCTGTGGTGAAACCTCCAGCCTGCAAGTCTCGGACGGCACCGGACCGTCGCCCAAGCTGCCGGAACCGAACAAAACCCTGATCCCGACGGTGAACATCGCCCCGGCGATCGGCTGGCCTCAGGGTAAAAAACCCGTCGCCGCCGCAGGCACTCAAGTAGTAGCGTTTGCCGAAGGCCTCGAACACCCACGCTGGCTCTACGTGCTGCCCAACGGCGACGTACTGGTGGCCGAAACCAACGCGCCGTCCAAATCCGATGACAGCAATGGCATTCGCGGCTGGATCATGGGCAAAGTCATGGGCCGCGCCGGAGCCGGCGTCCCCAGCCCGAACCGCATCACTCTGCTGCGGGACAAGGACCACGACGGCGTCGCCGAAACCCGCACGGTGTTCCTGGAAAACCTCAACTCGCCTTTCGGCATGACCCTGGTTGGCAAAGACCTGTATGTCGCCGACACCGACCGCTTGCTGCGTTTTCACTATGAAAACGGCGAGACAGCAATCAAGTCACAGCCAATCAAAGTGGTCGATTTGCCGGGCGGAACGCGAAATCACCACTGGACCAAAAATGTCATCGCCAGCAAGGACGGCAGCAAGCTGTACGTCACCGTGGGTTCGAACAGCAACGTCGGCGAAAACGGCATGGATCAGGAGGAAGGTCGCGCGGCGATCTGGGAAGTGGATCGCGCCACCGGCAACCATCGAATCTTCGCCTCGGGGATTCGTAACCCGAACGGCCTGGCCTGGGAGCCGCAAAGCGGTGCTCTGTGGACCGCAGTCAACGAGCGTGACGAAATCGGCAGCGACCTGGTGCCGGACTACATCACGTCAGTGAAGGACGGCGGGTTCTATGGCTGGCCTTACAGCTATTACGGGCAACATGTCGATGTTCGCGTCGAGCCACAAAACCCTGATCTGGTCGCCAAGGCCATTGCACCGGACTACGCAGTGGGGCCCCATACCGCATCGCTGGGCCTGACATTCGCCGAAGGCAGCAAGTTGCCCGCTCCGTTCACCCAAGGCGCCTTCATCGGCCAGCATGGCTCGTGGAACCGCAAACCGCACAGCGGCTACAAAGTGATTTTCGTGCCGTTCAGCGCCGGCAAACCGAGCGGGCAGCCGCTGGATGTGCTTACCGGCTTCCTCAACGACGAGGGAAAAGCCATGGGTCGGCCGGTGGGCGTGGTGATCGATCAGCAGGGCGGCTTGCTGGTGGCGGATGATGTGGGGAACAAGGTGTGGCGCGTTTCCGCGGCCAAGTAAAGTCTGTCCGTAGGAGCGAGGCTTGCCCGCGAAAGCGGTGTGTCAGTCGACATCAATGTTGACTGTGCTGCCGCCTTCGCGGGCAAGCCTCGCTCCTACAACTCCGCCAGAGCGATCATGACAAACCCCTAGGGATTATGTGCCAAGTGTTCAGGTTGCAAGACGCGCTTGGCGCTCAGATAAGCCTTCTGCCAATAAGCCTTGGACAAGCTGTCCAGTTTCACCGTGCCGCCCGTGGCCGGTGCATGGACGAAGCGCCCTTCGCCGACATAGATCCCGGCATGGCTGACCTGAGAGCCACCATTGGTGGCGAAGAAAATCAGGTCGCCGGTTTGCAGGCCTTCCTTGCCGACGTTCGGAGCCTGCATGCCGATCATTTCGCGTGTGGACCGCGGCAAGGAAATGCCTGCGACATCACGATAGACGTAACCGATCAAACCGCTGCAATCGAACCCGGAATCCGGCGTGTTGCCACCCCAACGATAAGGCGTCCCCACCAGACCGAGCGCGCGAAACAGCACGTCTTCTGCCGCAGGGGAAAAGGCTTGGGGAGAACCGAAAACAATCGGTGCGCGAACCACCGGCGCAGGAGGCGGTGTGCGGCTGGCGCAGGCGCTGAGCAGCGCTGCGAAGAACATGAGTGCGAGGCGGGCCGACATCGTCATAAACAGAACATCCTGATCTGGCTGCGGCTTTTTTCTGCCACAAAGACAGAAAAGAAAACCGCCTGCGCAGAACGCAGGCGGTTTGCCATCAATAATAGATCAGGATTCTAGCGGCTACGCGGCAAACTTCAAGTAAGACTTTAAGTTCGCCTTGTAAACTGTCCGCTTATTTGCGCGCAGTGACGATAGGCGCTGCAGCCGGCGCCATTGCGAGTGCACGCTTGGCTTCGATGAAGGTCTTGCTCCAGTAGCTGTCGCCCAGGCTATCGACCCGGACACCACCGCTTTTGCGGCTGCTGGAGTGGATGAACTGGTTGTCACCCACATAGATCCCGGCGTGACTGACACGACCGCGACGGCCATTGGTGGCGAAGAACAGCAGATCACCCGGCTTGAGGGCGCTGCGAGCCACCAGCGGAGCGTCAACGTTGATCATTTCGCGAGTGGAGCGCGGCAGGTTCATGCCAGCCTCTTCACGAAACAGATAACCGATGAAACCGCTGCAGTCGAAGCCTGCCTCGGAGGTGCCGCCGAAACGGTAACGGGTACCGATCAGGGACATGCCACGCTCGAGGATGCTGTCAGCCAGAACCGGAAGCTGGTACGACTTGCCGCCGGCGAAGTCTGCCAGTTCTTTATTGGTTGCCAGCTCTTCCTGGAAAAGAACGGAAGAAGACTGTGCGGTAACTGAATTTGAAACCTGATGCTGTGGCTCTTGCTGGGACACTGGAGAGTGAGCAGCGCAACCGAACAACAGGGTGACGAGTGCGAGAGGCACGAGGGGTGCGAAGCGATTTAGCATGGGCACGACCGTGGCTGATAGTTGTAAAGAAGCCGAGACTATGCCCGCTATCGATCTCATTTGCAAATTCAATCGATCTTTATGTGACTTATCGGTTTCTCGTTTCCATCTAAGCGCTTAAGCCCGTTCTAGACGTTAGCGCAGCCTGCGACCCTGCAGGAAAGCGGATTTTCTGGCGCCTTAAATATGCCGAAACCCCCGAAAAACCTGGCTTTTACCAGCCCAACGTCTCTTTCAGGAACGGGATTGTCAGCTTGCGCTGAGCTTGAAGGGAGGCCTGATCGAGGCGTTCAAGCAGCTCGAAAAGCGCACTCATGCTGCGAGTACCGCGAGTCAAAATAAAATGCCCGACTTCGTCAGTCAGGTGCAGGCCACGACGGGAAGCGCGCAACTGCAAGGCACGCAACTTGTCTTCGTCAGAGAGTGGACGCATCTGGAAGATGAGTGCCAGTGTCAGCCGCGACTTGAGGTCCGCCAGCTTCACCGGTAGTTCGCGCGGGGATGTCGAGGCAGCGATCAGCAGACGTCGACCGCTGTCACGCAGACGATTGAACAGATGGAACAACGCCTCTTCCCAATCCGCCTTGCCGGCGACCGCCTGCAAATCGTCCAGGCAAACCAGTTCGTATTGTTCGAGGTTGTCGAGGATTTCGATGCCACGGTCCATCAACTCGGCCAGCGGCAGATACACCGCCGGTTCACCCATCTGCTCGAAACGCAGGCAAGCCGCCTGCAACAAATGCGTGCGCCCTACCCCGTGCTTGCCCCAGAGGTAAATCAGGCTTTCCGTCCAGCCGGCGTCGGCTTCGCACAGCCGCTCGACATAGCCGAGTGCAGCGGCATTGGCGCCTGGGTAGTAATTGATAAAGGTGGCGTCATCACGCAGACGCACACCTAGGGGCAGCTGAATCGGTTTCATGCTGACTGAACAGTTCCAAAGGAACCGTTAGTGGCCTCTGTGTAAAGTTTGCGAAGTTTATACCCGTGAAGCTGACGGCACAATGCGACAGACCACAAGCAAAATCAAAGGTTTGCGTTAACATGCTGGTTTTATGACAGTTTCTTTGGCGGTGCATGTGACAGCCGCGCGAGGGATACGGGCAAACCCGGCGTGAAACCGGGCTGCCCGCGACGAGCGATCAAGAAGCCTTACAGCTCAGGGTCATCGACGCCGCCATATATATCCGAATCTTTATACAAATCATGCACATGGCGCACCAGGACCATGATCACCGCCGCCACCGGCAATGCCAGCAGCACACCGGTAAAACCGAACAGCTCGCCGCCGGCCAGAATCGCAAAGATCACCGCCACCGGGTGCAGGCCGATCCGGTCACCCACCAGCAACGGCGTCAGAACCATGCCTTCCAGCGCCTGGCCGACCATGAACACCGCAACGATACCGATCATGGGATACAGATCGCCACCGAACTGGAACAGGCCGGCAATCAACGCCGCGCCAATTCCGATGACAAACCCCATGTACGGCACGATCGCCGCCAGGCCGGCAATCAGACCGATCAACAACCCCAGTTCCAGCCCGACGATCATCAAGCCAGCGGCGTAGATCACACCCAGCGCCAGCATCACCAGCAACTGCCCGCGCACAAACGCCCCAAGCACTTCATGGCATTCCCCAGCCAGGGACATGACACGCTCTTCACGATCACGCGGCAGCAAACTGCGGATCTTGGCCATCATCAGGTCCCAGTCGCGCAGAAGATAAAAACTCACCACCGGGATCAGCACCAGATTGGCCAGCCAGCCGATCAGCGCAAGGCCTGAAGCCGTCGCCTGACTCAGCACCACGCCGACAATGTCGGTGGTCTGGCCCATGTGCTCGCTGATCGCCGCCTTGAGCTTATCGAACTTCCAGAAGCCCTCTGACAAACCCAACTTCGATTGCGCCCACGGCAACGCGGTGTGCTGCAACCAGTCGAGCATCTGCGGCGCCAGTTCATACAAGCGAAACAGCTGCTTGGCGAGCATCGGCACCAACACCAACAACAGCGTGGTGAGGATCAACGTGAACAACGCAAACACTGCCACCACGCCCCAGGTCCGCGACAGACCGAACGTCTCCAGCCGATCCACCAGCGGATCGAACAGATAGGCCAGCAACAGCGCCACCAGAAACGGCGTCAGGATCGGATGCAACAGGTAAACAAACGCGCAAAGCAGGGCCACCCCACCGAGCCAGAACCAACGCCGCGTATCGGCCATGTACCACTCCTGCTTCTATATAAAGAAAAAACTCACCAACGGAAATGCAACTGCGGCGTCGGGGCAGGCGCTGGCGCTGCGGCCGGCGCCGAACCCGCAGTCACGGGTTGAACAGGTGCCGGCGCCTGACTGGCCGGAACTTCCTGCAATTGCGCCAGGGACAACTGAGCTCGCAGCTGATCGGCGCTGCCGTTGACGCGATAAAGCACGCGGTCGCCATCGACACTTTGCAGACGCGCGCCAAAAGGCTCCAACAAACGCCCAAGCGTCGCATAACGCTCCAGATTCATGCCCTGCACTTCCAACAATTGCTCGCCCGATGCACCTGGCTTGGCGACGAAACGCGACGCCAGACGCTCGCTGACCGCCAGCATCACCGCATCGGCCACGGCGGCGGTATCGGCGCCCTGCACGCTACCGGCCTCTTTCTGATCGCCCAGCCACAGTCGCCACTTGGCTTGCCATTGTCCCCCTTCTTCACGGGCATGCACCGCCAGCAAGGCATCGGCATTGTAACGATCGGAGGCACTGCGCAGTGGCGCAGGGTCGGCACCTTCCAGATTCGGTGCCGTGGCGACGATCTGTTCATTCAGGTCAGCCAGCGGCAAACGTAGCGGCAGGCCACGGTGCTGAGCCGCCCGACGCAAAGGCGCAGCACTGGCCTGACCATCGCCGACCAGGCTCGAACCTTCGGTGGAATCGTTCAACCACCAGCCGAGGATCGACGGCCGATTGGCCCCCCACACGGCCAGCCCGGCACGACGCAAGGCCTGCTCGGTGGTGGCCGGATCGAAATCGACTTTCAGCACTTGCGGCGGCCCGGCGTCGTAGCCGAACTGACTGATGATCTGCTGAGGGTCTTTGCGCACGGCCGCAAGGCCTGGGCTTTGCGCCGCCTTGGGATCGCCGGTCAAGCGCAACACCAGCGTTTCCAGCGCCTGCTGAGTCGCCTGGTCGCGCTCCTCCGGTGTCTGGCCGGTGACCGGTTGGCGCACTTGATAGAGGCCTTTGACGGTTTCGGCATGGCTGGCCAGGCTGACCACGGATAAACAGCCCACGAACAAGAATTTAAGAAAACGCATGAAAGATTCCTGACGACAAGAGCGGCTGGAACAGACCGCATGAAGACGATTGAGCCAGGGCTGTGACCACAGGCCCAAGCAAAACATTCACACGATCACGGTAAGTTTTCGCACTGTCATAACGATAGACGGTTAACGTCGTACCTTATACAGCCATGTGGGACGCCGCCAACACGGGCAATATCAGTTTTTTTAACGCGATATGCCCCTGCCCGTCGGCACGAGGATGGCCGCTGCCCCTCAAGCCTGATAAAATCGCGCGCCTTCGCAGACCGGCTACAGCCGGGTGGTGTCGAAATAGCGCGTGAGGCAATTGCCTCATCAATTTCGACAGGCCCGCTGAACTCGGTCGTTACCCCTGAATCCCCCCTAAAGGCCTGGATCATGAGCAAGCAACCCTCCCTGAGCTACAAGGACGCCGGTGTAGACATCGACGCCGGTGAAGCATTGGTCGAACGCATCAAGAGCGTCGCCAAGCGCACTGCGCGCCCGGAAGTCATGGGCGGCCTGGGCGGTTTCGGCGCCCTCTGCGAAATCCCGGCCGGTTACAAACAACCGGTGCTGGTATCGGGCACTGACGGCGTCGGCACCAAGCTGCGCCTGGCGCTGAACCTGAACAAGCACGACAGCATCGGCATCGACCTGGTGGCCATGTGCGTGAACGACCTGGTGGTCTGCGGCGCTGAGCCGCTGTTCTTCCTCGACTACTACGCCACTGGCAAACTGAACGTCGACACCGCTGCTCAGGTTGTAACCGGCATCGGCGCCGGCTGTGAACTGTCCGGCTGCTCCCTGGTCGGCGGCGAAACCGCTGAAATGCCTGGCATGTATGAAGGTGAAGACTACGACCTGGCCGGCTTCTGCGTCGGCGTCGTGGAAAAATCCGAAATCATCGACGGTTCGAAAGTCGCTGCCGGCGATGCCCTGCTCGCCCTGCCGTCTTCCGGCCCGCACTCCAACGGCTACTCGCTGATCCGCAAGATCATCGAAGTGTCGGGTTCCGACATCGAGAATATCCAGCTCGACGGCAAACCGCTGACCGACCTGCTGATGGCTCCGACCCGTATCTACGTGAAGCCGCTGCTCAAGCTGATCAAGGACACCGGCGCCGTCAAAGCCATGGCCCACATCACCGGTGGCGGCCTGCTGGACAACATCCCGCGCGTGCTGCCAAAAGGCGCTCAAGCGGTGGTTGACGTCGCGAGCTGGACCCGCCCGGCGGTGTTCGACTGGCTGCAAGAGAAAGGCAACGTCGACGAAACAGAAATGCACCGCGTGCTGAACTGCGGCGTCGGCATGGTCATCTGCGTTAGCCAGGAGCACGTTGAAACCGCGCTGAACGTCCTGCGTGAAGCTGGCGAGCAGCCATGGGTCATCGGTCAGATCGCCACCGCTGCCGAAGGCGCGGCTCAGGTCGAACTGAAGAACCTCAAGGCTCATTAATGTCCCAGACCTGTGATGTGGTGGTGCTGCTGTCCGGCACCGGCAGTAACTTGCAGGCCTTGATCGACAGCACGCGGACCGGCGACAGCCCGGCCCGCATTGCTGCGGTGATTTCCAACCGCGCCGACGCCTACGGCCTGCAACGCGCCAGGGACGCGGGTATCGACACCCGCACCCTGGATCACAAGGCTTTCGAGGGCCGCGAGGCCTTCGATGCCGCGCTGATCGAACTGATCGACGCCTTCAACCCCAAACTCGTGGTACTGGCCGGCTTCATGCGCATTCTCAGCGCTGACTTCGTGCGCCATTACCAGGGTCGCCTGCTCAATATCCATCCCTCGCTGCTGCCCAAATACAAAGGGTTACACACTCATCAGCGCGCGCTGGAGGCCGGCGATACGGAACACGGCTGCTCCGTGCACTTCGTCACCGAGGAACTCGATGGCGGACCACTGGTCGTACAGGCAGTAATACCGGTAGAGTTGCACGATTCGCCGCAGAGTCTGGCGCAGCGAGTCCACACCCAGGAACACCTGATCTACCCGATGGCCGTACGCTGGTTTGCCGAAGGCCGTTTATCACTCGGCGAACAAGGTGCTTTACTGGACGGACAGTTACTCGCGGCCAGCGGCCACTTGATTCGAACCTAGGAGATTTTATGCGTCGTGCCCTGCTCTTCGCTTGCGCTCTGCTCGCCCTGCCGTTTGCGCAGGCCGCAGACCTTCAACCCTTCTCCGCCAGCTACACCGCCGATTGGAAACAGCTGCCCATGAGCGGTACCGCCGAGCGCAGCCTGACCAAGCAAGCCAATGGCGCCTGGAAGCTCAGCTTCAAGGCCTCGATGATGATCGCCAGCCTGACTGAAGAAAGCACCCTGACCCTGGACAAGGACACGCTGCTGCCGCAGTCCTACCACTTCGAACGCGGTGGCCTGGGCAAAGCCAAGAAGGCTGATCTGGATTTCGACTGGACCAACAAGATGGTCACCGGCACCGATCGCGGTGACGCCGTCAAGCTCCCGCTCAACCGCGGCATGGTCGACAAGTCCACCTATCAACTGGCGCTGCAGCATGACGTGGCCGCCGGCAAGAAAAGCATGAGCTATCAGGTCGTCGATGCCGGCGAAGTCGATACCTATGACTTCCGCGTGCTGGGTTCGGAGAAAGTCGACACCAAGGCTGGCCAGATCGATGCGATCAAGGTCGAGCGCGTGCGCGATCCGACACAAAGCAAGCGCATCACCGTGCTGTGGTTCGCCAAGGATTGGGATTACCTGCTGGTCCGTCTGCAACAGGTCGAAACCGACGGCAAGGAGTACAACATCATGCTCCTCGACGGTACGGTCAACGGCAAGACGGTCAAAGGCAGCTGATCCGGACCGACATGAAAGCCCCGCAAACGCGGGGCTTTTTTTCGTCTGGCGTTAAGCGGGGGGACAGGACAATGACAACTTTGAGCTGTGGCCAAATCGTCCGGCAAGAAATAGGAACGCGAACGTGAAGGAATGCTCTATAAATTCAGGGTCTTTTTTGATCGAATGACTTTTCCTGATCCCTGCGAGGTTTCCCATGACTGTTACCGTCAATACTGTCTCCGCCGAAGGTTTTCGTCACAGCGTCCAGATCGATGACCATGAACTGTTTGCCGATGTCCCCAAGTCCAGTGGTGGTGAAGGCACCGCACCTGAGCCCCATGACTATTTCGACGCGGCCCTCGGCGCCTGCAAGGCCCTGACCCTGAAACTGTATGCGAAGAAGAAGGGCATTCCACTGACCGGCGTCGGGGTCGAGGTCAAGCGCGACAACAGTGAAGAGCAGAAAGGCAAATATGCCCTGCACGTCAAACTCACGCTCAAGGGCGTACTCACCGATGCCCAGCGCGACGAGCTGCACCGCGTGGCCGACCGCTGCCCGGTACACAAGCTGATGACCACCTCTGAAGTCAGTATCGAGACTCATCTGTCCGAAGGCGCCTTTAGCCAATAGCGGCAACGGCTGCGCAAGCGGGTTATGCTCCCTGCGTCACCCGCTCAGCCTGGAATGCACCATGAACACTCCGCTCGTGATCCGCCCCCGCGCCGAAGATGTCGAGGGCCAGCCGATCCTTCGCCCTTTGCCGTCAGCCAAATGCCGCAACGTCGGGCCCTTCGTGTTTTTCGACCACATGCTCGAAACCCGTTATCCACCGGGCAAAGGCATGAACATCCGTCAGCATCCGCACATCGGGCTGTCCACCCTCACCTACCTGTTTGAAGGGCAAATCCAGCACAAGGACAGCCTCGGTTCCGATCAGGTGGTGAATGCCGGCGATGTCAGCTGGATGACCGCCGGCAGTGCGATTGCCCACGTCGAACGCACGCCCGAAGCATTGAAGAACAGTGGCGGTACGATGCACGGCTTACAGATCTGGCTGGCTTCGCCCAAGGACCGTGAGCACGGTCCAGGACACTACAGCCACCATCCAGCAGCCACGCTGCCCGTCAGCGAAAACCTTGGCGTGAAGATACGAATGATCGCCGGGAAGGGCTTTTGCCTTGAATCACCGGTCCCGGTGCTTTCGCCTACGCTGTATGCCGAATTGAACCTGCAAACGGCGACCACGCTGCTGATTCCCACCGAGCATGAAGAACGGGCGTTGTATGTGTTAAGTGGCGAGGCGCAGCTTGATGGCGAGTTGCTGGAGCCCTACACGCTAGTGGTGCTGCCGGCCGGGGAAGAGATGACGCTGTTCGCCGAGAGTGACTGCCATGCCGTGCTGTTTGGCGGAGCGCCACTGGACGGGCCACGACGGATCAACTGGAACTTCGTGGCCAGTGACCCGGCATTGATTGATGAAGCACGTCGGCGCTGGGCGGCCGGGGATTGGCCGACGGTGCCGGGGGAAAGTGAGCGGATTGAGTTGCCGTAGCGCGTAAACATCAAAAGATCGCAGCCTTCGGCAGCTCCTACAGAGGTACGCGCCCCCTGTAGGAGCTGTCGAGTGAAACGAGGCTGCGATCTTTTGATCTGAGGGGCAATCAGCCCTTGAACACTTCATCCAGCAAGTTATGCATCGACGTGAACGCGCGAGCCGCTGTTTTCGCGTCATACATCATCATACCCGGCACGTTGGCGTGCGGGTCGGTGAACGAATGCACCGCGCCGCCATAGCTTAGCAATTGCCAATCCACACCGGCGGCATTCATCTCAGCTTCAAACGCTGGCAGCTGCTCTTTCGGCACCAATGGATCGGCAGCGCCATGCAGCACCAGCACCGAACCCTTGATGTTTTTCGCATCGTTCACGTTCGGCGTATCCAGCGTGCCGTGGAATGACACCGCAGCCTTCACCGGAGCACCACTACGCGCCAGTTCCAGCGCGCAGCAACCACCGAAGCAGAAACCAAAAGTCGCCAGTTTCGAGGTATCAACCGCCGCCTCGCCCTGCCCTTGCAGTTGTTCGAAAGCTGCCTGCATGCGTTTGCGCAGCAAGGCGCGATCATTCTTCAGCGGCATCATCGCCGCTCCTGCCTCGTCGCCGTTCTGCGGACGAACCGATTGCCCGTACAGATCCGCGATCAGCACCACATAACCCTTGGATGCCACCGATTTGGCAATCTCCTCGGCGCCAAAGCTGACGCCCATCCAGTTCGGCGCCATCAACAGACCCGGACGCGGGCCTTTATGGTCGGCATCGAAGGCCAGACGGCTTTCATACGATTGGCCGTCGATCTGATAGGCGACGGATCGAACAGTGATTTGGCTCATGACTGACTCCCAGTAAAAAAGCACCAGAATGAAAAAACCCGCCGAAGCGGGTTTTTATACAACGTGGTTAAACCGACAGTTCAACCAGCAGCTTGTTCAGACGACGCACATAAGCGGCCGGGTCTTTCAAGCTGTCGCCGGCCGCCAGGGCCGCCTGATCGAACAGAATGTGCGACAGGTCGCCGAAGCGTTCGTCGCTCTGCTCGTTGTCGAGTTTCTCGATCAACGGGTGAGCCGGGTTGAATTCGAAGATCGGTTTCGAATCCGGAACCTTCTGACCGCTGGCTTCCAGGATCTGACGCATTTGCAGGCCCAGGTCCTGCTCGCCGATGGCCAGAATCGCCGGGGAATCGGTCAGGCGATGGGAAACCCGCACTTCAGCAACGGACTCACCCAAAGCGGTCTTGAGACGCTCAACCAGGCCTTCTTTGGACTTGGCGACTTCTTCCGCGGCTTTCTTGTCTTCTTCCGAATCCAGGTTGCCGAGGTCCAGGTCACCGCGTGCCACGTCGACAAAGCTCTTGCCGTCGAAGTCGCTGAGGTAGCTCATCAGCCACTCGTCGATACGGTCGGTCAGCAGCAGCACTTCGATGCCTTTCTTGCGGAAGACTTCCAGGTGCGGGCTGTTTTTGACTTGCGCGTAGGTTTCGCCGGTCAGGTAGTAGATCTTGTCCTGACCTTCCTTGGCACGGGCCAGGTAGTCGGCCAGACCTACAACCTGCTCGCCGTCGTCGCCCTGAGTGGACGCGAAACGCAGTAGACCGGCAATTTTTTCTTTATTGGCGAAGTCTTCTGCCGGGCCTTCTTTCATGACCTGACCGAAGTTCTTCCAGAAACCTTTGTATTGCTCAGGCTCGTTCTTCGCCAGTTTTTCCAGCATGTCCAGAACGCGCTTGGTCAGCGCCGACTTCATGGAGTCGATGATCGGGTCTTTCTGCAGGATTTCCCGCGACACGTTCAGCGACAGGTCGTTGGAATCGACCACGCCTTTGATGAAGCGCAGGTACAGCGGCAGGAACGACTCGGCCTGATCCATGACGAACACGCGCTGCACGTACAGCTTCAGGCCTTTCGGCGCTTCACGCTGGTACAGGTCGAACGGAGCACGGGTCGGCACATAAAGCAGCGAGGTGTACTCGAGCTTGCCTTCGACCTTGTTGTGGCTCCAGCTCAGCGGATTCTCGAAATCGTGAGCAACGTGCTTGTAGAACTCCTGGTATTCCTCGTCCTTCACTTCAGTGCGAGGGCGAGTCCACAGGGCGCTGGCGCGGTTGACGGTTTCCCACTCAACGGCAGGCTTCTCTTCGCCTTCGGCGGCTGCCACTTCTTTCGGCAACTCGATCGGCAGAGCGATGTGGTCGGAGTACTTCTTGATGATGTTGCGCAGACGCCAGCCATCGGCGAACTCGTCTTCACCGGATTTCAGGTGCAGAACGATACGGGTGCCGCGATCAGCTTTCTCGACGGTGGCGATTTCAAATTCGCCTTCGCCCTTGGACGACCAGTGCACACCTTCGCTGGCAGCGAGGCCGGCACGGCGGCTGAATACGTCAACTTTATCGGCGACGATGAACGCCGAGTAGAAACCGACACCGAACTGACCGATCAGGTGCGAGTCTTTTTTCTGATCGCCAGACAGGTGCTTCATGAAATCGGCGGTGCCGGACTTGGCGATGGTGCCCAGGTGAGTGACCGCATCTTCACGGCTCATGCCGATGCCGTTGTCTTCGAGGGTGACGGTTTTAGCGTCCTTGTCGAAGCTCACACGGATTTTCAGTTCAGCGCCGCCTTCCAGCAATTCAGGCTTGGCCAGCGCTTCAAAACGTAATTTATCGACAGCGTCAGAGGCGTTCGAGATCAATTCGCGAAGGAAGATTTCCTTGTTGGAATACAGCGAATGGATCATGAGGTGCAGCAGCTGCTTCACCTCGGTCTGGAAGCCCAGGGTTTCCTTTTGAGTTTCCACACTCATGGTCATCAAACTCCAATCAGATGGCAGTGGCCGCGACCTTGAGGGTCGGCGGCGGGTTGTCCTCAGAGTTGGGGGCTGAGATCAGGATTTCAAGGGCTCTTCGATTTTGAAGTGGGCCCGGGCCGTGGCAATGGGCTCGGCTTCAGTGCTTTGCCAGGCGGTAATCGCCACGTTTGCGACCCGCCGCCCCTGGCGACAAACCTGGCATCGGGCCCAGGTATCGCGAAACTGCCCCGCGCGCAGGTAGTCGAGGGAGAAGTCGATAATCTTCGGCACACCGGGCGAGCCGGTGAAAATCAACAAATGCAGCGCCGCCGAGAGTTCCATGAACCCGGCAATCACCCCACCATGAATCGCTGGCAGTAAAGGGTTACCAATGTTGTCCTTGTTGGCCGGCAGACGAAACAGCAGCTCATCTCCTACCCGCGAACATTCGACGCCGATCAGCTCGGCGTAAGGAATCAGCTGCAGCAGCGCGGCGTAGTCCCCCTGAGCATGGGCCTGTTGAAGCTGTTCCTTGAACGTGTCGGTCATTTCGCAACTCCAACAATGGCACCAGCAATGACACCGCCAAAGTTTTTGGTACCTTTGATGCCCTTACCCATGCGCATGAAGGTGCCCACCACGTGGGCGATGGGCTGTTCGGGGTCGTCCTGATAGGCAAAACCGCGCGCAAAAATCACATCGGTAGTCACTCGGTAGCATTGGGCGAAGCCGTAAACGTCCTTGTGTGGCTCGGCGGCATGCATGTAGTCGATGCGCAGATCGAGCGTCGGGCAGACTTCGAACTCAGGCAGCACGCAGAGGGTGGCCATGCCGCAGGCGGTGTCCATCAGCGAGGTCAGCGCACCGCCATGAATCACCCCCGTTTGCGGGTTGCCGACGATCTGCGGGCTATACGGCAGAATCACCGTCAGCCCTTCGCTGCTGGCGCTGTGAAGGCGCATGCCGAGTACCTGACAATGGCGCAACGCCGACAGGAATCGCGTCGCACGCTCAAAAACGGGGTTTTCGGCCATTTGATAAAACTCTTCTTAGTGTCCGGACAAAGTAGCAGGCTAGCGGGCAAAAGTTCCGTTGCAAAACAAACATATATATCTGTGTGAATTGAGGAACTTAACCCTGATAACGGTGCTCGAAAGGCCAGTAGATATTTTCCATCAGGAGAAACACCCCATGCGTAAGACTTTAGCTATTGCCTTGATGTTGACCGCTTCCCTCGGTCTCGCCGCCTGCGGTAAAAAACCCGAGGACAAAGCTCAAGATGCCACCAAACAAACCGAGCAAGTTCAGGAAAAAATGAGCGAAGCTCAGGATAAAGTGAACGAAGCAGCAAAAGAAAACGCTGAAGCTGCCAAAGCTCAGACCGAATCGAACGCAGCCGCTCCGGCAGCGCCTACAGAAGCACCTAAAAACTAAAACAGTTTTTAGCGTGATAAAAGAAAACCCGCCATGTGCGGGTTTTCTTTTATCTGAAATTTTGCTCGAAACGCGTCCTTAGAGCAAAACAGTCCTAAAAGTCGGACTAATCATCAGCAACAACGAACACACTAATCCGACGAACCACACCAGACTTCGCTGCCAGGCCAGATCAGCCCAATAACACAGTAGATAGATAACGCGCGCGATCACGAAGGCGATCGCCAGCGCATCGATCAGCCATCCCGCCGTTTGCGTGGTGTGCGCCATCAACACCCCGACCGCAAACAAAATGAACGCCTCGAAACTGTTCTGGTGGGCCGCCAATGCGCGGGCGCCGAAACCTGTGAGTTGCGCCTGTTGTTGACGCGGCAAGTGATTGTTGTAACCGCCCTGCTCTTTCATCGCCTTGGCCACCGGCATGCGCGCCACGAAAATCAACAAGGCACTGATAAACACACACCAGAATGGAATACTCATCAAGCCGCCTCTTTGTTCAGCTCAGACAATGGTGCCTCTGTAGGTGTATAGACCATCACGTCAAGAACGTCGGAGTGAAACTCGCGGCGATACAATACCAACACGACACCGGCGCTCATCAACATGAACAACCAGGGGCTGACAAACCACGCCAGCATGCTCATGCCGAAGTAATAGGAACGCAGACCGAAGTTGAACTGGTTGGCCGCCAGGGAGATGACACGGGCGGCTCGGGAAGCAAAGGCGTTACGCTCTTGTTCGGACACATGCCGCTCACCGATCATCGGTGCCGAACCCACGAGAATGGCCGCAAAGTTGTACTGACGCATGCACCAGCTGAACGTAAAGAACGCATAGACGAACACCAGCGCCAGGCACAACAACTTGATCTCCGACATGCCTTGGGAAGCCTGTTGCACCATCGGGATATCCGCCAGCAAAGACACGGCTCTTTCGGACGCCCCCAACACCGTGAGAATACCGGCCAGGATAATCAACGTGCTGGAAGCGAAGAATGAGGCGTTGCGCTCCAGGTTACCGATCACGCTGGCATCGGCGATGCGGTTGTCGCGTAACAGCATGCGGCGCATCCAGTCTTCGCGGTACAGGTGCAGAACACTGGCCAGGCATGCGGTGTCGCGGCCCTTCCATGTGGCGTAACGGGTGTAGCCCCCCCAGCAGACGACAAACCAGAGCGCGGCGAGGATGTGGATCAGATTGGCGTGGATGAACGACATGCAGTTCCTTGTGATGTGTAGACGATGATGAAACCTGCGGATAGTGCTTCGACGTTAACCCAAGGAAAAAGACACTGCATCACGCGCATAAAAATGCCCCGTATCGATTGATACGGGGCATTTCCATTTGTAGCTCAAGCCCGCTTGTGGCGGGCCATGAAGCGACTTAAGCCAGCGCTTCTTCGCGCTTGCCCAACAGACGGTCGCAAACCACGGCAACCGCCAGGGTCATGACCGACGGCACCAGCCAAGCCAGGCCCTGCTCGCTCAGCGGCAGGTGAGCCAGTTGAGCCGGCATCCAGTCGGCCAGACCGGCGCCCTTGAGCGCGTCGATCATGCCGAAAATGAACGACACCAGCATCACCGGACCGACGATGCGGCCCTGCTCATGCCAGAAGTCCTTGCAGAAGCTCAGGGCCACCAGGGCGATGCACGGCGGGTAGATGGCGGTCAGTACCGGAATCGAGAACGCAATCAGCTTGGTGAGGCCCAGGTTGGACACCAGCAGGGAGAACGCGGCCAGGATAATCACCAGCGTCTTGTAGGACAGTGGCAGCACACGGCTGAAGTATTCGGCACAGGCGCAGGTCAGACCGACCGCAGTCACCAGGCAGGCCAGGGAGATCAGCACCGCGAGGAAACCGCTGCCGAGCGAACCGAAGGTGTGCTGCACGTAGGCGTGCAATACCGCCGCGCCGTTGGTGGCACCGGCGGCCACTTCATGGCTGCCCGAGCCGAGACGGAACAGGCTGACGTAAACCAGCGCCAGACCTACACCGGCAATCAGCCCGGCAATGATCGCGTAACGGGTGATCAACGCCGGCGATTCCACGCCACGGGAGCGGATCGCATTGACGATGACAATGCCGAATACCAGCGCGCCCAGGGTATCCATGGTCAGGTAACCATTGATGAAGCCCTGGGAGAACGGTGCCGCCACATATTCAGGGGTAGCCACGCCAATGTTACCGGCCGGCAACGCGAACGCTGCGATGCCGAGAACGGCCAGGGCGATGATCTTCAGCGGTGCGAGGAACCGTCCTACGGTGTCCAGCAGACGGCCCGGATAGAGCGAGATGAAGAACACCAGCAAGAAGTACACCGAGCTATAGAGAAACAGCGCCAGCGGGCTCTCGCCGGTCAGCGGCGCCAGACCCACTTCGAACGACACGGTCGCGGTGCGTGGTGTCGCGAACAACGGGCCGACAGCGAGGTAGCACGCGGCTGCCAGCAGGCCACCGGCGATTTTACCGATCGGGCTGCTCAAGGCATCCATTGCACCACCGACCTTGGCCAGGGCGACCACGGTGATCACCGGCAGACCGACTGCAGTGATCAGAAAACCCAGCGCCGCCATCCAGACATTAGGCCCGGACTGCAAACCGACGATAGGCGGGAAGATGATGTTGCCAGCCCCGACGAACAGGGCAAATGTCATGAAGCCCAGTGCCAGGATGTCCTGGCCTTTCAACACTTTCATTAAGGAAATACCACACTACTGAATCGGAATTTAGAGAGGGATTTCCCTTATGGGTGAGGGAAATGCTGTCGATCCGTATAGGACTGACCCGTTTAGCGCGCCGCAGCCTTGTGGGCCGCAAACGCAAAAATGGCGGCTAGCCTACCGAATTTGCCCGCCAAACGCACTATTACAGGGCGAACTATCCGATACGCGACATTTCAGTGTCGTGTTTACATATCTAATTTTCACAACCGCCCTGTGGCGAGGGAGCTTGTCAGATCGCCGCACCGTCCCGCTCGGCTGCGCAGCAGACGCAAACAGACAAACACAAACTGCCTGATGTAACGCGAGTGCAGGTTTTGGGGCCGCTTCGCAACCCAGCGGAGCAAGCTCCCTCGCCACAAGAAGCGCTGCGAATATCTCAAACCCCGGAAATGACAAAGGCCACCCGAAGGTGGCCTTTGTTTGGTGGAGCGTCAGTTAAGCGCGAGGCTTACTTGACGGCCCAACCGGTCAGCTCGGCCAGGGCCTTGCCGATGTCTGCCAGCGAACGCACGGTTTTAACGCCTGCGTCTTGCAGAGCAGCGAATTTCTCGTCTGCAGTGCCTTTGCCGCCAGAGATGATTGCGCCAGCATGGCCCATGCGCTTGCCCGGAGGAGCAGTCACACCAGCGATGTAGGAAACAACCGGCTTGGTCACGTGTGCCTTGATGTAGGCAGCCGCTTCTTCTTCAGCCGAACCGCCGATCTCGCCGATCATCACGATCGCTTCGGTCTTCGGGTCTTCCTGGAACAGCTTCAGGATGTCGATGAAGTTCGAACCCGGGATCGGGTCACCACCGATGCCGACGCAAGTCGACTGACCGAAACCGGCGTCAGTAGTTTGCTTGACAGCTTCGTAGGTCAGGGTGCCGGAACGGGAAACGATACCGACCTTGCCTGGCAAGTGAATGTGACCTGGCATGATGCCGATCTTGCATTCGCCTGGAGTGATCACGCCTGGGCAGTTAGGACCGATCAGGACTACGCCCAGCTCGTCGCACTTGACCTTGGCATCCAGCATATCCAGGGTAGGAATGCCTTCAGTGATGCAAACGATCAGCTTGATACCGCCGAAGGCTGCTTCCAGGATGGAGTCCTTGCAGAAAGGAGCTGGAACGTAGATCACGCTGGCGGTGGCGCCAGTGGCAGCTACAGCGTCTTTCACGGTGTTGAACACTGGCAGGCCCAGGTGCTCGGTGCCGCCTTTGCCTGGAGTTACGCCGCCAACCATCTTGGTGCCGTATTCGATGGCTTGCTGGGTGTGGAAACTACCTTGCGAACCGGTAATACCCTGGCAGATAACTTTGGTGTCTTTATTGATCAGGACGCTCATTATTTGCCCTCCGCAGCTTTGACAACTTGTTGAGCAGCGTCGGTCAGGCTGGTAGCAGCGATGATGTTCAAACCGCTTTCTGCCAGTACTTTAGCGCCCAGCTCAGCGTTGTTGCCTTCGAGGCGAACAACAACCGGGATTTTCACGCCGACTTCTTTCACAGCGCCGATGATGCCTTCGGCAATCATGTCGCAACGAACGATGCCGCCGAAGATGTTGACCAATACTGCAGCGACGTTAGTGTCGGACAGGATGATCTTGAACGCTTCGGTTACGCGCTCTTTGGTAGCACCGCCGCCAACGTCGAGGAAGTTGGCTGGTTTGCCGCCATGCAGGTTGACGATATCCATGGTACCCATGGCCAGGCCAGCACCGTTGACCATGCAACCGATGTTGCCTTCCAGTGCTACGTAGTTCAGTTCGAACTTGGCAGCGTGCGCTTCGCGCGGATCGTCTTGCGACGGATCGTGGAAAGTCTTCAGCTTAGGCTGACGGTACATGGCGTTGGCGTCGATGTTGATCTTGGCATCGAGGCAATGCAGATCGCCGTCAGCCTTGATCACCAGCGGGTTCACTTCCAGCAGAGCCAGGTCGTGATCCTTGAACAGCTTGGCCAGACCTACGAAGATCTTGGCGAACTGAGCAACTTGCTTGCCTTCCAGACCCAGCTGGAATGCCAGCTCGCGACCCTGGAATGGCTGAGCGCCAACCAGTGGATCGATAGTGGCTTTCAGAATTTTTTCTGGAGTGTCGTGAGCGATTTTCTCGATGTCCACGCCACCTTCGGTGGAAGCCATGAACACGATGCGACGGCTCGAACGGTCAACGACAGCGCCCAGGTACAGCTCTTTAGCGATATCAGTGCACGATTCAACCAGGATCTTGGTGACTGGCTGACCATTGGCGTCAGTCTGGTAAGTCACCAGACGCTTGCCCAGCCACTGCTGTGCGAATGCTTTAGCGTCTTCTTTGCTGCGAACCAGCTTTACGCCGCCCGCTTTACCGCGACCACCGGCGTGAACCTGGGCTTTGACAACCCATTCGCTGCCGCCGATTTTGTCGCAAGCTTCTGCTGCTGCTTCCGGGGTGTCTACCGCGTAACCGGTGGATACTGGCAGGCCGTACTCAGCGAACAGCTGCTTACCCTGATACTCGTGAAGATTCATGCTTATTACCGTCTTCGTTAGGTACTGCGCATTCGGTGCTGCACTCATTCAAGTGCCGCACCACCTGTGACTGCTGCTTGCGTAACCTTTCCGGGTACCCGGTGCAGCTACGCAAGACTGCGTCCAGCGGACATTCCGCGGTGAGTCTTGCTCGCAAGGCTCACGACGGGCCGTACCGCCGTGGTTTCTTATTATCCGCTTAGCGTTTCTTGCGGTTGGCGATGTGGATGGCGCCGCCATTCACTGCCAACGCTGCTTCGTGCAAGGCTTCAGACAGGGTCGGATGGGAGAAAACCATCATGCCCAGGTCTTCAGCGCTGGTGCCGAATTCCATGCCGATCGCGCCCTGCTGAACCAGTTCTGCGGCGCTCGGGCCAATCACGTGGACGCCCAATACGCGGTCAGTCTTGGCATCAGCGATGACCTTGACGAAACCACCGGTATCGTTGGCGGCCATGGCACGGCCAGAGGCTGCGAACGGGAAGGTGCCGACGTTAACTTCTACGCCTTCAGCTTTCAAGGCCTGCTCGGTTTTACCGACCCACGCGATTTCCGGGTGAGTATAAATAACCGAAGGGATCAGGTCATAGTTCATCTGGGCTTTGTGGCCCTTGATGCGCTCGACAACCATGATGCCCTCTTCCGAGGCTTTGTGAGCCAGCATCATGCCGCGAACCACGTCACCGATGGCGTAAACGCCCGGTACAGTGGTGGCGCAGTGATCGTCAACGTGCACGAAACCGCGCTCGTCGAGGGTCACGCCGCAATCAGCAGCCAGCAGATCAGTGGTCACCGGACGGCGACCAACGGCTACGATCAGCTTGTCGAAAGTGATGTTCTGTTCGCCGTTGGCATCGGTGTAGTTCACAACGACTTCGTCGCCGTTCACTTTGGAACCGGTCACGCGAGCGCCCAGCTTGATGTCCAGACCCTGTTTGGTCAGGGTTTTCAGCGCTTCCTTGGAAACAGCGGTGTCCGCTGCCATCAGGAAGGTATCCAGTGCTTCGAGAACGGTGACTTCAGCGCCCAGACGGGACCATACCGAACCCAGTTCCAGACCGATAACACCAGCGCCGATTACACCCAGGCGTTTTGGTACGGATTGGAATTCCAGAGCGCCAGTCGAATCGACGATCACATTCTGGTCGACCGGAGCCGGTGGAATGTCGATCGGACGCGAGCCCGGAGCCAGGATGACGTTTTCGGCTTCGATGACTTCAACCGAACCGTCAGGCTTGGTGACTTCGACTTTCTTGCCAGCCAGCAGTTTGCCGTGGCCCTGGATCGAAGTGACGCCGTTAGCCTTGAACAGCGTTGCAACGCCGGAGGTCAGGCCTTTGACGATGTTGGCTTTACGGCCGACCATTGCTGGCACGTCCATGGTCACGCCAGCGTGGTTGATACCGTGGATCGCGAAGCCGTCTTGCGCTTCGTGAAACTTCCAGGAGCTGTCCAGCAGCGCCTTGGATGGAATGCAGCCGACGTTCAGGCAAGTACCGCCGAGGGCCAGTTTGCCTTCCTTGTCGGTGTATTTCTCGATGCAGGCAGTGGTGAGGCCCAGTTGCGCTGCTTTAATGGCAGCCACGTAGCCGCCAGGGCCCGCACCAATCACTACCACGTCGAATTTCTGAGTCATGTGTCATTCCTTCTCGAATCAAACCGGACGGCCCCTTTTGAGGACCGTCGTGGGACGAAGCTGGTCATTACAGAAGGGCCGTCCATCATTGAACGGCCCGTGCAACGAAATCAGATATCCAGCAGCAAACGAGCCGGGTCTTCCAGCAGGTTCTTGATGGTCACCAGGAAGGTCACAGCTTCTTTGCCATCGATCAGACGGTGATCGTAGGACAGCGCCAGGTACATCATCGGACGGATAACTACCTGACCGTTGATCGCCATAGGGCGCTGGATGATGTTGTGCATACCCAGAATCGCAGCCTGCGGCGGGTTGACGATCGGAGTCGACATCATCGAACCGAAAGTACCGCCGTTGGTGATGGTGAACGTGCCGCCGGTCATTTCTTCCATCGACAGTTTGCCGTCACGGGCTTTCTTGCCGAAGGTAGCGATGCCGCCTTCGATTTCAGCCAGGCTCATCAGTTCGGCGTTACGCAGAACCGGTACAACCAGACCGCGGTCGCTGGAAACAGCCACACCAACGTCGGCGTAGCCGTGGTAAACGATGTCGGCACCGTCGATCGACGCGTTGACAGCCGGGAAGCGTTTCAGCGCTTCGGTAGCCGCTTTCACGAAGAACGACATGAAGCCCAGGCGTACGCCGTTGTGGGACTTCTCGAACAGGTCCTTGTACTTCGAACGCAGGGCCATGACTTCGGTCATGTCGACTTCGTTGAAAGTGGTCAGCATGGCCATGTTCGATTGAGCTTCAACCAGACGCTCGGCAACCTTGGCACGCAGACGGGTCATCGGAACGCGTTTTTCTACGCGGTCGCCAGCAGCGAATACCGGAGCCGAAGCAGCCGGTGCAGCAGCCTTGGCAGGTGCAGCAGCCGGAGCGGCTTTCTTGGCGGCAACAGCTGCTACCACGTCTTCCTTGGTCACACGACCGCCTTTGCCAGTACCGGCAACGGAAGCGATGTTGATGCCGTTTTCTTCAGCCAGCTTGCGAGCAGCCGGTGCAGCAACAGGATCGTCTTCGCCCGCTTCGGCAGGAGCAGCGGCAGCAGCGGCAGGTGCAGCAGCGGCTGGAGCGGCAGCAGCACCGCCCTCACCGATGGAGCCCAGAACTTCGTCGGACAGAACGGTGTCGCCTTCGTTCTTGACGATCGCGCCCAGCACGCCATCAGCGGTGGCCAGAACTTCCAGTACGACTTTGTCGGTTTCGATGTCGACGATCAGTTCGTCACGCTTGACGGCGTCGCCCGGTTTTTTGTGCCAGGTGGCAACGGTGCCATCGGCAACCGATTCCGGGAAAGTGGGGGCTTTGATTTCGATAGCCATTATCTGTGGGTCCTTAAATTCGGTTTCAGGTGCGCGAAGGCGTTAAACAGTGAAAGCATCTTGCAGCAGTTGTTCCTGCTGCTCGGCGTGCATCGAAGCGTAACCGCAAGCAGGTGCGGCAGACGCCTCACGACCAGCGTATTCCAGGACCAGGCCTTGTTTATGGTTGGTCAGGCTGCGACGCATGTGATGCTGGCTGCTGTACCAGGCGCCCTGGTTCATCGGCTCTTCCTGGCACCAAACCACGTTTTCGAGGTTGGTGTAAGGGGCGAGCGCCTCCATCAGGTCGTCCTCAGGGAACGGATACAGCTGCTCGATACGCACGATGGCGATGTCTTCACGACCTTCGGCACGGCGTTTTTCCAGCAGGTCATAGTAGACCTTGCCGCTGCACAGGATCATGCGAGTGACCTTTTTCGGATCAAGCGCATCGATTTCCGGGATCACGGTCTGGAACGAACCTTCGGCCAGATCTTCCAGAGTCGAGATGGCCAGCTTGTGGCGCAGCAACGACTTCGGAGTCAGGACTACCAATGGTTTGCGCAGCGGGCGAATCACCTGACGACGCAGCAAGTGGTAGATCTGGGCCGGCGTAGTCGGCACGGCTACCTGAATGTTGTGCTCGGCGCACAGCTGCAGGTAACGCTCCAGACGAGCCGAGGAGTGCTCAGGACCCTGACCTTCATAACCGTGCGGCAACAGCATGGTCAGACCGCAGAGACGGCCCCACTTGTGCTCGCCACTGGTGATGAACTGGTCGATAACCACTTGGGCACCGTTGGCGAAGTCGCCGAACTGGGCTTCCCAGATAACCAGAGCGTTTGGCTCGGTGGTCGAATAACCGTATTCGAACGCCAGAACCGCTTCTTCGGACAGGAACGAATCGTACAGGTCGAAACGTGGCTGACCCTTGTACAGGTTTTGCAGCGGGATATAGGTACCCGCGTCTTTCTGGTTGTGCAAGACAGCGTGACGGTGCGAGAACGTACCGCGACCAATGTCCTGACCCGTCATGCGAATCGGGTGACCTTCGAACGCCAGGGTCGCGTACGCCATGGTTTCGGCGTAACCCCAGTTGATCGGCAGGCCGCCGGCTTGCATCTTCTGACGGTCTTCGTAGATTTTCGAGACCTGGCGCTGAACCACGAAGCCTTCCGGAATTTCCAGCAGCTTGGCGGACAGTTCCTGCAAGGTTTTCAGATCGAAGCGAGTGTCGTGACGCGCGGTCCAGGCGTGGCCCAGATACGGACGCCAGTCCACGAACAACTCTTTGTTCGGCTCTTTGACCAGGCTTTTTACTACGTGCAGACCGTTGTCCAGCGCATTGCGGTATTCGTCGACTTTCGCCTGAACACGCTCAGCGTCCAGCACCCCACTCTGGGTCAGACGATCGGCATACAGCTCACGGGTGGTGCGCTGCTTGGTGATCTGCTGATACATCAGAGGCTGGGTACCGCTTGGCTCGTCAGCCTCGTTGTGGCCGCGACGACGGTAGCAGACCAGATCGATCACCACGTCACGCTTGAACTGCATGCGGTAGTCGATGGCCAACTGGGTCACGAACAACACGGCTTCCGGATCATCACCATTCACATGGAGGATCGGCGCCTGGATCATCTTCGCAACGTCGGTCGCGTACTCGGTGGAGCGCGAGTCCAGCGGGTTGCTGATGGTGAAGCCGACCTGGTTGTTGATCACGATGTGCACGGTGCCGCCGGTCTTGAAACCGCGGGTCTGCGACATCTGGAAGGTTTCCATGACCACGCCCTGACCGGCGAATGCCGCGTCACCGTGGATGGAGATCGGCAGAACCTTTTCACCGGTAGGATCGTTACGACGATCCTGACGGGCACGGACCGAACCCTCGACCACTGGAGAAACGATTTCCAGGTGAGACGGGTTGAAAGCCATGGCCAGGTGAACTTCACCGCCGGTGGTCATGACGTTGGACGAGAAGCCCTGGTGATATTTAACGTCACCGGAACCCAGCTCGACCTTCTTCTTGCCTTCGAACTCGTCGAACAACTCGCGCGGGTTCTTGCCAAAGGTGTTCACCAGCACGTTCAGACGACCACGGTGGGCCATGCCGATGACGATTTCCTTGGTGCCGTAGGAACCGGAACGCTGGATCAGTTCATCGAGCATCGGAATCAGGCTCTCGCCGCCTTCCAGGCCGAAACGCTTGGTACCCGGGTACTTGGTGCCAAGGTATTTTTCAAGACCCTCGCCGGCAGTGACGCGCTCGAGCAGGTGACTCTTGATGTCGGCGGAGTACGTCGGACGGCCGCGCACGCTTTCCAGACGCTGCTGGAACCACTGGCGCTGCTCGGAATCGGTGATGTGCGTAAATTCAGCGCCGATGGTGCGGCAATATGTCTGCTGCAACGCTTCGTGAATTTCGCGTAGGCTCGCCTCCTCTTTGCCGATGAACAGGTCGCCGGCACGGAAGGTCGTATCAAGATCGGCATTGGTCAAGCCGTAATGATTGATTGACAGGTCTGCAGGTGCAGGACGCTGCCACAGCCCCAGCGGGTCAAGCTGGGCTGCCTGGTGGCCACGCATACGGTAGGCCTGGATCAATCGCAGCACTTCAACTTGCTTCTTCTCGTGCTCACTGCTCACGCTGCCGGCGGAAACCGGTTGGGCGCGGCGCTGGTTCTTTGCCAGCAAGACGAAATGATCGCGAATTGTGGAGTGCGAAACATCGGTGGCAGTGTTGCCATCAGCAGGCAACTTCTGGAAGTAGGTGCGCCACTCTTCTGGCACAGCGTTAGGGTCGTGCAGGTAGAGCTCGTAGAGCTCTTCCACATAGGCAGCGTTACTACCGGAAAGGTAGGCGCTGTTCCACATGCGCTGCATCACGCTTTCTTGCATGCTTGGTCACCCTCGGTTAGGGGAACACCACCGGCGTCGACACCGAGCAAACTTGCAGAAGTCCGAATGCAGCGACTAAAACAAGCCACTTAGGATCACGCTGATAGTCCGGGTACCAGCCCGGATGCCCCTGCTTGTCTCATTTCTTCAAAATAAGAGCCGCAGCCTTATGGGCTGCTGCTCAGGTTAAAACTACGGCGCCGGTTGAAGCCTGCGCCGCAGCATCTACGGGTACAGCGGTTCTACGGGTACAGCAGCTGAATCACACGCCGCTTTGCAGCAGCATGTTACGGATGTGACCGATGGCCTTAGTCGGGTTCAGGCCTTTCGGACAAACGTTGACGCAGTTCATGATGCCCCGGCAGCGGAATACGCTGAACGGGTCATCCAGCGAAGCCAGACGCTCGGACGTCTTGGTGTCGCGGCTGTCTGCCAGGAAGCGGTACGCTTGCAGCAGGGCAGCCGGGCCCAGGAACTTGTCCGGGTTCCACCAGAAGGACGGGCACGAAGTCGAGCAGCAAGCGCACAGGATGCACTCGTACAGACCGTCGAGCTTTTCACGCTCTTCCGGGGACTGCAGACGCTCGATGGCCGGAGCCGGCGTGTCGTTCTGCAGGTATGGCTTAACCTTTTCGTATTGCTTGTAGAAGATGCTCATATCGACGACCAGGTCACGGATAACCGGCAAACCTGGCAGAGGACGAACGATCAGCTTGTTACCTTTTACGACGGCAGACAGCGGCGTGATGCACGCCAGACCGTTTTTGCCGTTGATGTTCATGCCGTCGGAACCGCAAACACCTTCACGGCAAGAGCGACGATAGGAGAAACCTTCGTCCTGCTCTTTGATCAGGGCCAGCACGTCCAGCACCATCAGGTCTTTACCACCGGTATCAACCTGGAATTCCTGCATGAACGGCGCAGCGTCCTGATCAGGGTTGTAACGATAAACACTGACTTTCAACATGGCGGCCACCCTTAATAAGTCCGAATCTTAGGTTCAAAAGTCGGAACAGTCTTCGGCGAGAAGTTCACTGCACGCTTGGCAACGCGCTTCTCACCCGGGAAGTACAGGGTGTGGCACAGCCAGTTTTCGTCGTCACGGTCTTCAAAGTCTTCACGGGCGTGAGCACCGCGGGACTCTTTACGTACTTCTGCAGCGATGGCGGTAGCTTCGGCCACTTCCAGCAGGTTCTGCAGCTCCAGCGCTTCGATACGCGCGGTGTTGAACGCCTGGCTCTTGTCGTTGATCTTGACGTTGGCGATACGGCCACGCAGATCAGCCAGTTGAGCAATACCCTTCTGCATGTATTCGCCGGTACGGAATACACCGAAGTAGTTCTGCATGCAGTTTTGCAGCTCGCGACGCAGGGTTGCCACGTCTTCACCATCGGTACGCTCGTTCAGAGCGGACAGACGCGACAGGGCCGCATTGATGTCGGCGTCGGTGGCGTCGTCGTATTCGATACCGTCGGTCAGCGCTTTTTCCAGGTGCAGACCGGCCGCACGACCGAAGACCACCAGGTCGAGCAACGAGTTGCCGCCCAGACGGTTGGCACCGTGAACCGATACGCAAGCCACTTCACCAACCGCGAACAGGCCCGGAATGATGGTGTCTTTGCCTTCGGCGTCCTGAGTGATCGCCTGGCCATGAATGTTGGTGGCAACGCCGCCCATCATATAGTGGCAAGTCGGAACAACCGGAACCGGAGCGACGACCGGGTCAACGTGCGCAAAAGTCTTGGACAGTTCGCAGATGCCTGGCAGACGGCTGTGCAGCACTTCCTCGCCCAGGTGGTCGAGCTTGAGCATTACGTGGTCGCCATTCGGACCGCAACCGTTGCCGGCGATGATTTCCTTAACCATCGAACGGGCAACCACGTCACGACCGGCAAGGTCTTTGGCGTTCGGAGCATAACGCTCCATGAAACGCTCGCCGTGCTTGTTGATCAGGTAACCACCTTCACCACGGCAACCTTCGGTTACCAGTACACCGGCGCCGGCGATGCCGGTCGGGTGGAACTGCCACATTTCGATGTCTTGTACCGGTACGCCGGCACGCAGCGCCATGCCAACGCCGTCACCGGTGTTGATCAGGGCGTTGGTGGTCGAAGCGTAGATACGACCTGCACCGCCGGTGGCCAGTACGGTGGCCTTGGCACGGATGTAGGTGGTTTCACCGGTTTCGATGCAGATCGCAATCACACCGACGAACTCGCCTTGACCGTTCTTTACCAGATCGACAGCGTAGTACTCGTTCAGGAACACGGTACCGGCTTTCAGGTTGCCCTGATAAAGGGTGTGCAACAGCGCGTGACCGGTGCGGTCGGAAGCGGCGCAAGTACGGGCAGCCTGCCCGCCTTTACCGTAATCCTTCGACTGACCGCCGAACGGACGCTGGTAGATACGACCTTGCTCGGTACGCGAGAACGGCATACCCATGTGGTCCAGCTCGTAAACGGCAGCCGGGCCTTCCTGACACATGTATTCGATAGCGTCCTGGTCACCGATGTAGTCGGAACCCTTGACGGTATCGTACATGTGCCAGCGCCAGTCATCGTTCGGGTCGGCAGACGCAATGGCGCAAGTGATGCCGCCCTGGGCCGATACGGTGTGCGAACGAGTCGGGAAAACCTTGGTGATCACGGCAGTCTTGTGACCGCCTTGTGCCAGTTGCAGCGCAGCGCGCATGCCAGCACCGCCGCCACCAATAATGATGGCGTCGAAAGAAATCGTTGGAATGTTAGCCATGGATCAGATACCCCAGAGAATCTGCACACCCCAGACGAAGTAAGCGAACATCGCAACGCCGCATACTGCCTGGAAAAGGAAACGTACTGCAGTCGCGGACTTACCCAGCGCCATCGGCGTCAGGTAGTCGGTCGCGATGGTCCACATGCCGACCCAGGCGTGAGCGCCCAGGGCCACAAGGGCCAGCAGACTGAAGATACGCATCCCGTTGTGGGCGAACAGGCCATGCCATTGGGCGTAGCCAATGCCAGGATTCGCAGCGAGGTATCCGATCAGGAAAATGAAATAAGCCGCGAGAACAACCGCAGACACACGTTGCGCCATCCAGTCATAGAGGCCCGAACGCGAAAGGTTCGTAACGCTGGTTACCATATCCAAACTCCTGCCAGAACGATCAACACCACGGAAACGGCGATGATAATTTTCGAGCCCAGGCGGCCGCCTTCCAGCGTCTCACCGATGCCCATGTCCATGATCAAGTGGCGCACACCGGCTACCAGGTGATACAGAAGAGCGGACAGGAGGCCCCATGCTACGAACTTGGCCAGCGGGCTGGTCAAGCATGCCTTCACCTCGGCAAAACCTTCCTCGGAACCCAGAGACTTGCCCAATGCATAAAGCATGAAGCCAAGGCCCAGGAAGAGGATGATGCCGGAAACACGGTGAAGAAACGACGTAACGCCGGTGATGGGGAGTTTGATGGTCCTTAGGTCTAGGTTTACAGGTCGTTGGCTTTTCACGGCTTTTTTTTCACACTGAAGAGCCCCTAACAATCAGGGCAAAGTTGTTGGGGAGTGCACTGGTCAGGTAACCACCACCCAGGGATGCGACCCCCAATAAAGCAGGCCCAAAAGCCCCTGGCGGTCGGTGGCCGAGTATAGACAGTTAGGCTACTAATGACAACGCGTTCACCTTCCCCTAATAGCGGATTGCACAAGTGACATAAAAGGCGTAAACGGCAGGCAATTTCGAGAAAAAAGTGCGGTTAAAGCCTTCTGGAGCAAGACTTTAGGCAAATTGACATTCGAATTTATCTCACTATAGTGGTGCGGGCCCTGCGTGGGGGGTCTGTCTGATGATTTCAAGCATAAATAGGAGGCCACATGGCTGACAAAAAAGCGCAGTTGATCATCGAGGGCGCAGCCCCCGTCGAGCTGCCCATTTTAACCGGCACCGTTGGTCCCGATGTTATCGACGTTCGGGGCCTGACGGCCACGGGCCGTTTCACCTTTGACCCTGGTTTCATGTCGACCGCCTCCTGCGAGTCGAAGATCACCTACATCGACGGCGACAACGGTATTCTGCTGCACCGCGGCTACCCGATCGAACAGCTGGCTGAAAAGTCGGACTACCTGGAAACCTGCTACCTGCTGCTCAACGGCGAGCTGCCGACCGCAGAACAGAAAGCCCAGTTCGTCGGCACCGTGAAGAACCACACCATGGTCCACGAGCAGTTGAAGACCTTCTTCAACGGCTTCCGTCGCGACGCCCACCCGATGGCCGTCATGTGCGGTGTAGTTGGCGCCCTCTCGGCGTTCTACCACGACTCCCTCGACATCAATAACCCGCAGCATCGCGAAATCTCCGCGATCCGCCTGGTTGCCAAGATGCCGACCCTGGCTGCAATGGTTTACAAGTACTCCATGGGCCAACCCATGATGTACCCGCGCAACGACCTGTCGTACGCGGAAAACTTCCTGCACATGATGTTCAACACCCCGTGCGAGATCAAACCGATCAGCCCGGTACTCGCCAAGGCCATGGACCGGATCTTCATCCTCCATGCCGACCACGAGCAGAACGCATCGACCTCCACCGTACGCCTGGCAGGTTCCTCGGGCGCCAACCCGTTCGCCTGTATCGCCGCCGGTATCGCTGCACTGTGGGGTCCTGCCCACGGCGGGGCGAACGAAGCCGTGTTGACCATGCTCGATGAAATTGGCGATGTCTCGAACATCGACAAGTACATCGCCAAAGCCAAGGACAAGAACGATCCGTTCAAACTGATGGGCTTCGGTCACCGGGTTTACAAAAACCGCGACCCACGCGCTACCGTCATGAAGCAGACCTGCGACGAAGTATTGAAGGAACTGGGCATCACCAACGATCCGCAACTCGAACTGGCCATGCGCCTGGAAGAGATCGCCCTGACCGACCCGTACTTCATCGAACGCTCGCTGTACCCGAACGTCGACTTCTACTCGGGGATCATCCTCAAGGCGATCGGCATTCCAACCAGTATGTTCACCGTGATCTTCGCCCTGGCGCGGACCGTCGGCTGGATCTCCCACTGGAAAGAAATGCTCTCCAGCCCGTACAAGATTGGCCGTCCGCGCCAGCTGTACACCGGCTACGAGTCGCGTGACATCACCCCGCTTGAAGACCGCAAATAAGACCTGTCTTGCGATAATGTCTTAAGTTGCACCGAGAACGGCCTCTATGTAGATAGAGGCCGTTTTTGTTTGTGCTCTTTGGTTGTGTGCATATCCGTTTCTTCGGTAACGGCGGCTTATGGTTTCGCTCTTACAGCGAGTCACTTTCGAAAAGCGCGAAAGTAACCAAAGCGCTCTTGCTCCTTTCGTTCGGTGCCTCGCCTTGGCTCGGCATGCCCTCGCTCCGGTCCTGCTCCGTGGGCCCGCCGCCATCGGCCATCCATGGCCGGGGGCGGCTAACCCGGCATCCATGCCGGGTTGCCCACTGCGCAGAACCTCCACTCGGCCTCTCGAGGGGGCGTGCACCTCAAAAGCAAAGCGAGGCGGCCTACCGGCCGACCTAGCTTCAAATGAACGCGTTCCCCCGTAGGAGTTGCCGAAGGCTGCGATCTTTTGATCTTGATCTGGCTTTTGATCTCACTCTGCCCGCCCCTTTTTCAAAGTGACTCGCTGTAAGAGCGAAACCGCCAGCCGGCGTTACCGCAGAAACAGATATGTACACACAAAGGGCGATAACCGCCCAATAAAAATGCCCCGATCTCTCGACCGGGGCATTCGTGTCAGCGCAGCTTATATATAAGAAGCCTTAGTGCGAAACCGCCCCACTCGCCCCCAACCCGGTCTGCGAACGGACAAACTGCGGGAAGAACAGCGCCCGCTCATTGTCAGCCGCAGTAGATTTGTCAGTGATCGAGAAGAACCAGATCCCGATAAAGGCAATGATCATCGAGAACAGCGCCGGGTATTCATACGGGAAGATCGCCTTCTCGTGACCCATGATCTGCACCCAGATGGTTGGCCCCAGCACCATCAAGCCAACCGCACTGACCAGCCCCAACCAACCGCCGATCATCGCACCGCGAGTCGTCAGTTTCTTCCAGTACATGGAAAGCAGCAGCACCGGGAAGTTGCAGCTCGCCGCGATGGAGAACGCCAGGCCCACCATGAACGCGATGTTCTGCTTCTCGAACAGAATGCCCAGGCCAATCGCCAGCACCGCCAAAGCGATGGTGGTGATTTTCGAGACGCGGATTTCATCCCTCTCGTTGGCCTTGCCCTTCTTGATCACGCTGGCATACAGGTCATGGGACACTGCCGAGGCACCGGCCAGGGTCAGGCCAGCCACCACCGCCAGAATGGTCGCAAACGCCACCGCCGAGATGAAGCCCAGGAACACACTGCCACCCACCGCGTTGGCCAAATGCACCGCCGCCATGTTGTTGCCGCCCAACAGCGCGCCTGCCGCATCTTTAAAGGCCGGGTTGGTGCTGACCAGCAGGATCGCGCCGAAGCCGATGATGAAGGTCAGGATGTAGAAGTAGCCAATGAAGCCGGTTGCATACAGCACACTTTTACGTGCTTCTTTCGCGTCGCTCACGGTGAAGAAGCGCATCAGAATGTGCGGCAGGCCAGCGGTACCGAACATCAGTGCCAGGCCGAGGGAGAACGCCGAGATCGGGTCTTTCACCAGGCCGCCCGGGCTCATGATTGCTTCACCTTTGGCGTGAACCTTGATCGCCTCGGAGAACAGCGTGTTGAAGTCGAAGTTGACGTGTTTCATCACCATCAGCGCCATGAACGAGGCACCGGACAACAACAGCACCGCCTTGATGATCTGCACCCAAGTGGTCGCCAGCATGCCGCCGAACAGCACGTACAGGCACATCAGGATACCGACCAGGATCACCGCAACGTGGTAGTCCAGGCCGAACAGCAGCTGAATCAGCTTGCCGGCACCGACCATTTGCGCGATCAGGTAGAACGCCACCACCACCAGCGAACCGCACGCCGACAGCGAGCGGATCTGGGTTTGCCCCAAGCGATAGGACGCCACGTCGGCAAAGGTGTACTTGCCCAGGTTACGCAGGCGTTCGGCGATCAGGAACAGAATGATCGGCCAACCCACCAGGAAGCCGATCGAATAGATCAGGCCGTCGTAGCCGGAGGTGAACACCAGGGCGGAAATACCCAGGAAGGATGCCGCGGACATGTAGTCACCGGCAATTGCCAGACCGTTCTGGAAACCGGTGATCTTGCCACCCGCCGCATAGTAGTCGGCGGCCGACTTGTTGCGCTTGGACGCCCAATAGGTGATGCACAAGGTTGCCCCGACGAACACCACGAACATCATGATCGCGGATACGTTGAGCGGTTGTTTCTGCACTGCACCCGTCAGGGCCTCAGCCGCCCAGGCGCCCGGTGCAAAGGCTGCGATGCTCAAGAGAGCGATTAGACGCCGGATCATTGCTGAGCCTCCTTGAGAATCGCATTGTTCAAGTCGTCGAATTCGCCGTTGGCGCGTCGTACGTAGATGCCAGTCAGGACAAAGGCCGAAACAATCAGCCCGACACCGATCGGAATGCCCCAGGTTATCGAAGACTCGGGGCTGATCTTTGCGCCCAGAATATGCGGCCCGTAAGCGATCAAAAGGATGAATCCGGAGTACAGCCCAAGCATGATCGCTGAAAGAATCCAGGCGAATCGTTCCCTCTTGCTAACCAGCTCCTTGAAGCGCGGGCTGTTTTGAATCGAGAGGTAAATGCTGTCGTTCATTGTTTTTATCCTCGCAGCACAGATTTTAGTTGGAACGTTATCCACTCTATGCGGCTGCCGGAGAGGTTCCAGACGACCTTAGTATTAGAACGACATGACGGCTTCTCCCCCGCCGAATTCCCACAGAAAGCAAAAAGCCCCTTGGCATTTAAGCCAAGGGGCCTTGGGAGGTGCTGACCAGACGCTTCAGCTCAAATCATTTGGTCCATTCGGCAACGCGATCCGGGTGTTTAGCCACCCAGTCTTTCGCTGCGGCTTCAGGCTTGGCACCGTCCTGAATCGCCAACATGACCTGGCCGATTTCGTCTTTCGACGCCCACTGGAAGTTCTTCAGGAACTTCGCGACTTCAGGCGCTTTGGTTGCCAGTTCTTTACTGCCGATGCTGTTCACGGTTTCAGCTGCGCCGTAAACGCCTTTCGGGTCTTCCAGGAAGCGCAGTTTCCACTTGGCGAACATCCAGTGCGGCACCCAACCGGTGACGGCAATGGATTCGTTTTTCTTCTCGGCACGGGTCAGCTCGGCAATCATGCCGGCGCCGGAACTGGCCTTGAGGGTGTAATTGTCCAGACCGTAATCCTTGATGGCCTGATCGGTCTTGAGCATCACACCTGAACCGGCGTCGATGCCGACGATACGGCCCTTGAAGCTCTCGTCGGTTTTCAGGTCCGCAATCGACTTGGCCTTGACGTACTCCGGCACGATCAGACCGATTTTCGCATCCTTGAAGTTCGGGCCGTAGTCGACGACCTGATCCTTGTTCTTCGCCCAGTATTCGCCGTGAGTCACAGGCAGCCACGCCGACAGCATGGCGTCGAGTTTGCCGGTGGCCACACCTTGCCACATGATCCCGGTGGCAACCGCTTGCAGTTTCACGTCATAACCGAGTTTCTGTTTGATCACTTCAGCAGCCACGTTGGTCGTGGCGACGCTGTCCGACCAGCCGTCCACATAACCGATCGTTACTGCCTTGCCTTCAGCGCTGGCTACGGTAGAACTGATTGCCAGCACCAAAGCGGCACCTGCGCCCAAGAGTCGTCGCATCTTCATCGTTACTTCCCCGAAAGTGCTGCACTCGACGGATGCCGAGTCGCTCAACGTATTTTTATGGTGCACAGCGCCCCCATCACGCCGACCGCAAACTCGCTCGATTATCAGTGGAGTACTGACGTGTCGATCATCAACCTGACGCCAACAGTGACCTGCTCTGCCAGCGACCTCAAGGCATCGAGAAACGACATCAGAAGGCCATTAATCGCGACCGCTAAAAATGCATAGGCCATCCCGCCTGAACTTTGCATGTCAAAACCAAGCAGCCCACCAAGCGTAGGCCAAATGCAGGTAACATGCCCGGCTTTGCTCCCAGACGGCCTGAACATGCCCGCGACATCACGCTTTCCTTTTTTGGCTTATCTTTTTGCTTGCCTGCTGGGGCTGTTTGCCCTCGGCGGCTTCTGGTACGGCCTCGGCAAACCGGTGATCCTGCCGGACGTGGCCAGCGCAACGCACAAGCTGCAATGCGCCTCCTACACCCCGTTCGACAAGGACCAATCGCCATTCGACGTGCCGTTCAAACTGCGCCCCGAGCGCATGGACGCCGACCTCGCCCTGTTGGCGACCCGATTCGAATGCATCCGCACCTATTCCATGACCGGCCTCGAAGCCCTGCCCGACCTGGCGCGCAAGCACGGCCTGAAGCTGATGATCGGCGCCTGGGTCAACAGCAACCCGGTGGACACCGCCAAGGAAGTCGACCTGCTGATCGCCTCGGCCAATGCCAACCCGGATGTGGTGACCTCGGTCATCGTCGGCAACGAAGCCCTGCTGCGCAAGGAAGTCACCGGCGCGCAACTGGCAACGCTGATCAATAAAGTCAAAAGCCGGATCAAGCAACCAGTGACCTACGCCGACGTCTGGGAGTTCTGGCTCAAACACCCGGAAGTCGCCCCGGCAGTGGATTTCCTGACCATCCATTTATTGCCGTACTGGGAAGACGATCCGTCGAACATCGACGCCGCGCTGCAACATGTGGCTGAAGTGCGCCAGGTGTTCGGCAACAAGTTCGCGCCCAAGGACGTGATGATTGGCGAAACCGGTTGGCCGAGCGAAGGTCGTCAGCGCGAAACGGCGCTGCCGAGCCGGGTCAATGAAGCCAAGTTCATTCGCAGCTTTGTGATCATGGCCGAGCAGCAAGGCTGGCATTACAACCTGATCGAAGCGTTCGACCAGCCCTGGAAACGTGCCAGCGAAGGTGCGGTGGGCGGTTATTGGGGACTGTTCGATGCCGATCGCCAGGACAAGGGCGTGCTCGCCGGGCCGGTCTCGAACGTGCCGTACTGGTCGCAATGGCTGGCGGTGGGTGGCTTGATCTTCATCGGCACGCTGATCCTCGGCGGTCGGGTTCGCAGCACCCGCGCAGCGTTGGTGCTGCCACTGCTCGGTGCCCTGGCGGCCTGCTCGATTGGCGCCTGGGGCGACCTGGCCCGCGTCACCACCCGTTTTGCCAGTGAATGGTTGTGGGTAGCGTTGCTGACGGGGTTGAACCTGTTGGTGCTGGCCCATGCCGCGCTGACCTTGAGCGCCCGCACCGGTTGGCGTGGGTGCGCCTTCAATGCACTCGAACGTCGAGCCGGCTGGTGGCTGGCCGCGACAGGTTTTGCCGCGGCGGTGATGATGCTGGAACTGGTGTTCGACCCGCGTTATCGCAGCTTCCCGAGTGTCGCCTTCATCCTGCCGGCACTGGTGTACCTGTGCCGGCCGGTGAGCGTGCCTCGTCGGGAAATCGCCGTGCTGACCTTCATCATCGGCGCCGGCATTGCGCCGCAGCTGTTTCGTGAAGGTCTGCAGAATCAGCAGGCTTGGGGCTGGGCGCTGGTGAGTGTGTTGATGGTCGCGGCGTTGTGGCGCAGCTTGCGGGTTCGCAAAGGGTAATCAACACAGCAAGATCAAAAGATCGCAGCCTGCGGCGGCTCCCACAGGGAAACGTATATCCCCGTGTAGGAGCCGCCGCAGGCTGCGATCTTTTTTATGCCCGAACCAGACGCAAAGCAGCAATCACCACCGCAAACACCGCCAACGTGGTGGTGTACAACGCCAGCGCCGGAAACCCGAGCACCAGCGCCAATACCGCCAACCACCACCCTGCCCGCCCTGGCAGCACAAAACCGGTCACGGCTGCCGCCACTGCCGCCCAGCCCAACACCTTGAAATGAATCATCAAACCCAGGTTCGAACGCACCTGGCATTCCCAGCGACTGGCCTCGTCAACGCAGATGCCGACCCATTGAGCATCCTCCATGAAGCCATAACGCGCGCCATAACTGGCGGCCAGCCACAATGGCAGAAGAACGAGCAGCAGAATCACAGGCAGACGGCGGGACATGAAGCACTCCAATAAACGAAATCGGCCGCCAGCTTAATCCCCCGCCCTTGGTAAGCAAATAACATCAATTAACTGTTCATGAAATAACTGCAAAGTGTATCGTCCCGCTACCGTTGCTCCGAAATCAGGCCTGTTTACGGCCGATGCATGGCACTTTGGCCCAAATCCGATGGTCATAGCCTGCGAACTTCATCTGGCACCTTCCTCTAAGGGATCTAGTCATGCTCCGTTCCTTGCGCTTCGCCGCCCTGTTTGGCGGCTTGCTTTTAAGTGCGTCCGTACTGGCGGCCGATATTGACGCCGCCAGTTATGGCTACCCCCTGACCAACCCGTTCGAGGCGACCATCGCCACGACACCGCCCGACTTGCGCCCGGAATTGCCGCTGGATGAAGACATCAATCAGTCGGACCGCAGTGTCACGATGCGCCCGGAGCGTGAGTTCAATCTGCCGGACAACTTCTGGCCGGTGAAAAAACTCACCTATCGCATCGCCACGCAGGATCATGCCGCACCGTTGATCTTCCTGATCTCCGGCACCGGTGCACGCTATGACAGCACCCTCAACGAATACCTGAAAAAGCTCTATTACAAGGCCGGCTATCACGTGGTGCAGCTGTCGTCGCCCACCAGCTTCGACTTCATGAGCGCCGCCTCGCGCTTCGCCACCCCGGGCGTGACCAAGGAAGATGCCGAAGACATGTACCGGGTGATGCAGGCTGTGCGGGCGCAAAACCCGAAACTGCCGGTCACCGATTATTTCCTGACCGGTTATAGCCTCGGCGCCCTGGATGCGGCTTTTGTTGCACACCTGGACGAAACCCGTCGCAGCTTCAACTTCAAGAAAGTCTTGCTGCTCAACCCGCCGGTCAACCTTTACACCTCGGTCACCAACCTGGACAAGCTGGTACAGACCGAGGTCAAGGGCATCAACAACACCACCACTTTCTATGAGCTGGTGCTGGGGAAACTGACCCGTTACTTCCAGCAAAAGGGCTACATCGACCTCAACGATGCCCTGCTCTACGACTTCCAGCAGTCCAAGCAACACCTGAGCAACGAGCAGATGGCGATGCTGATCGGCACTTCGTTCCGTTTCTCGGCGGCGGACATCGCCTTTACCTCGGACCTGATCAACCGTCGCGGCCTGATCACACCACCGAAATTCCCGATCACCGAAGGCACAACCCTCACGCCGTTCCTTAAACGCGCGCTGCAGTGCGACTTCGACTGCTACATCACCGAGCAGGTTATCCCGATGTGGCGCGCCCGCACCGACGGTGGCAGCCTGCTGCAACTGATCGATCAGGTCAGCCTGTATGCACTGAAGGACTACCTGCACGACAGCCCGAAAATCGCCGTCATGCACAACGCCGACGACGTGATCCTCGGCCCTGGCGACCTGGGCTTTCTGCGCCGCACCTTTGGCGACCGCTTGACTGTTTATCCATTGGGCGGCCATTGCGGCAACCTCAACTATCGCGTCAACAGCGACGCCATGCTGGAGTTTTTCCGTGGCTAAATACCTCCTGCTGATCGCAGCGTTACTCTGTGCAGGCGTCGCCAATGCCGACAACAGCAAAGCCAACGCCCCAGTGGTGATCGATAAAGACGGCTTCAAGGAACCGCTGAGCAAACTCAAATTCAACCCGGGGCTGGACCAGCGAGAGTTCGAACGCTCATCGCTCAACGCACTGAACGTCTATGACCCGCTGGAAGAGTGGAACCGCCGCGTCTACCACTTCAACTACCGGTTCGACGAATGGGTGTTCCTGCCCGTGGTCAACGGCTATCGCTACGTCACCCCAAGTTTCCTGCGCACCGGCGTCAGCAACTTCTTCAACAACCTCGGTGATGTGCCGAACCTGGTGAACAGCCTGCTGCAATTCAAGGGGCAGCGCTCGCTGGACACCACCGCTCGCCTGCTGCTCAACACCACCATCGGTGTCGCCGGCCTGTGGGATCCGGCCACCGCCATGGGCCTGCCGCGCCGCAATGAAGACTTCGGCCAGACCCTGGGCTTCTACGGCGTACCGGGCGGCGCCTACCTGGTGCTACCGATCCTCGGCCCGTCGAACCTGCGTGACACCGCAGGCCTGGCGGTCGACTACACCGGCGAATCGGCGATCAATTTCCTGAACGTGTCCGAAGTCAGTTCCAACCACCCGGAAATCTGGGTACTGCGCGGCATCGACAAGCGCTATCAGAACGGCTTCCGCTACGGGCAGATGAACACACCGTTCGAGTATGAAAAAGTGCGTTACGTGTATACCGAGGCGCGCAAGCTGCAGATCGCCGAGTAACTTCGTCGGCAACAAAAAAGGCCATTCGATTTGCGTCGAATGGCCTTTTTCATGCGCGGCGTATCAAACACCAGCTCCCAGAGTTTCAGGCTTTCACCATTTTCCAGAGCTTGCCTACCGCCATCACCCCCGCCAACACCGCCGCGCCCGCGACAATCCCGGCCACCGCATTGAGCAACGTCGGCACGATAAACCCGGCCCCACCAGACGCTGCGGTGACACTCTCGATCCAGTGATGAACCACCGGCACGCCATGGGTCAGAATCCCGCCGCCAACCAAAAACATCGCCGCGGTGCCGATCACCGACAGGCTTTTCATCATGTACGGCGCTGCACGCAGAATCCCGCCGCCGATGCTTTTGGCCATTTGCCCAGGCTTCTGGGTCAGCCATAGACCGAGGTCATCGAGTTTGACAATGCCGGCCACCAGGCCATAGACGCCGATAGTCATGACGACGGCGATGCCCGAGAGCACGATCACTTGCTGGGTCAGCGAAGCGTCAGCCACAGTGCCCAAGGTGATGGCGATGATTTCCGCCGACAAAATGAAGTCGGTACGAATCGCCCCTTTGATCTTGTCCTTCTCGAACGCCACCAGATCGACTGCCGGATTGGCCACGGCCTCGACCAACTCTGCGTGTTCAGCCTGATCTTCGGCTTTGCTGTGCAGGAATTTGTGGGCGAGTTTTTCGAAGCCTTCGAAGCACAGGTAAGCGCCACCGACCATCAGCAACGGTGTGACCAGCCACGGAATGAACGCACTGATGGCCAATGCCGACGGCACCAGGATCAGCTTGTTGAGAAACGAGCCCTTGGCGACTGCCCATACCACCGGGATTTCCCGTTCGGCACGCACGCCGGAAACCTGCTGGGCGTTGAGCGCCAGATCGTCGCCCAGTACACCGGCGGTCTTCTTCGCGGCCATTTTGGTCATCAACGCTACATCGTCCAGTACGGTGGCGATGTCGTCGATCAGCACCAGCAAACTGCTTCCTGCCATGAATCGGGTTTCCTTCTTGAATGAATGGTGCGCAGCATAACGCGACCCGAGGCCACACGGGGCATTCTTGAGCGTCGCGCGAGGCCGGTGCTACCATGCGCAACCGCCAGAACAGGCAAGGAACCCCTTGGTTTATGAGCACTATCCGCGAGCGCAACAAAGAACTGATCCTGCGTGCCGCCAGTGAAGAATTTGCCGACAAGGGCTTCGCTGCGACCAAAACCAGTGACATCGCGGCCAAGGCCGGGCTGCCCAAGCCTAACGTCTATTACTACTTCAAATCCAAGGAAAACCTCTACCGCGAGGTCCTGGAAAGCATCATCGAGCCCATCCTGCAAGCCTCGACGCCGTTCAACGCCGACGGCGTGCCCAGCGAGGTGCTCAGTGGCTACATCCGCTCGAAAATCCGCATCTCCCGCGACCTGCCCTTCGCCTCCAAGGTGTTCGCCAGCGAAATCATGCACGGCGCCCCGCATTTGAGCCCCGACCTGGTCGAGCAGCTCAACGGCCAGGCCAGGCACAACATCGACTGCATCCAGACCTGGATCGACCGCGGCCAGATCGCCCCGATCGACCCCAACCACCTGATGTTCAGCATTTGGGCCGCGACCCAGACCTACGCCGATTTCGACTGGCAGATTTCTGCAGTGACCGGCAAGGCCAAGCTGGATGAGGCTGATTATGAGGCGGCGGCACAGACGATTATCCGGTTGGTGCTCAAGGGGTGTGAGCCGGACTGATAGCGGCCCAGGATCAATGCCGACTCGGCAGTCCATGAAAACTGCCGGTCGGGATTGCATGTTTGCGCCCTCTAAACCTTCGGCAGCGGATTCAACGCCACGGCTGCCCTGGGTTTTCTGAAGAAGATCCAGTAGACAATCGTGAGGATCAGCAGGAAAGGCACACCGAATACCAAGGTCATTTTGAAGGCATCGGTGAAGTAGGTGGTGATCATCACCGCGCCCATCAGCAGCAGCCCCAACAGCGTGGTGTACGGGAACAGGCGCATGCGGAAGGACAGTTTCCGTTCACCGTTGCGCTCGTGGTAGCGACGGAAACAGTAGTGGGTCAGGAAGATCATGAACCAGGTGAAGATCGCGCCGAACATCGAGATCGCCATCATCAAGGTGAAGGAGCTTTCCGGGTACAGCACATTGAGCAACGTTGCCAGGGCAATGCCGGAACTCGACAGCAACAAGGCATTCAGCGGGATTCCGGTCTTGCTCAACACCCCCATGGACTTGGGTGCATAACCACCGCGGGACAGGCTGAACATCATGCGGGTGGTGATGTAGAGCTGACTGTTCATCGCCGACAACGCTGCAATCAGGATCACGAAGTTCATCACGCCGGTTGCGCCGGGAATGCCGATGGTCTGCATGACGGTGACGAATGGGCTCTGCGCTTGACCGGCCTGGACCCACGGCACAATCGCCAGCATCAGGGCCAGGGTCAGCAGGTAGAACACCACCAGCCGCACGATGGTCGCGCGAAAGGCCTTCTTCACCGCCCGCTCCGGGTCCTGCGCCTCGCCGGCGGCCACTGCGATCATTTCCACGCTCAGATAGCTGAAGATCGAGACGATCACCGCAATCCACATGCCTTGCAGACCATTGGGAAAGAAGCCGCCGTGGGCGGTGTAATTGTGCACGCCGTAATCCGCGTTGCCGGAACCGAACACCACATACACCGCGAGGATGATGAAGCCGACAATCGCACCGATCTTGATGGTCGAGAACCAGTACTCGAAGGTGCCGAAGGTTTTCACGCTGATGGCGTTGAGCACGATCAGCATGCTCGAGAACGAAACAATCCAGATCCATTCCGGTACATTGGCGAACCAATACTTCATGTACATCGCCACCGCCGTCACTTCCGTGCCCACTGCCAGCACAATCGCCGCCCAATAGGCATAGCGCACCAGGAACCCGGCCAATGGGCTGACATAGAATTCGGCATAGGCGCCGAACGAGCCGGAGGTCGAATGGGCCACCGTCATTTCCGCCAGACAGCCCATCAACAGCAGCGTGATGATCGCGCCAATCGCATAGCTGAGCAGCACGCTCGGCCCGGCATAACCAATGGCGTAGGCACTGCCCATGAACAGCCCGGTGCCAATCGCACCGCCAATGGCGATCATGCTCATCTGACCCGAGGTGAGCTGGCGCCTGAGGCCCTGCTCACGCTTGGAGATGTTTTCAAAACCGGCGTTATCGGTCATTTTTCTTTCCTCTGAATATTGTCTTTCTTGAAGAGAGCAAATCGTTTGGGTTGCCGGTGGAGATCAGCCACGGATCAGAAAATATTCAGCGGATACTCGATGATCACCCGGACTTCGTTGTTGTCGGTGGTGTCCGCCCGGGCCACCTGGGCGGTGGAACGTATACTGGCCTGGCGCACACGTATCGACAGGTCCTTGGCCTTGCCCTCCTGCACCACGTAGCGCGCTTCAATGTCACGCTCCCAGCGCTTGCCGTCACTGCCGTAACGTCCATAGGCACCATTGGGGCCGCCGTCGTAGTGGCTATCGTCGATATGGTCACCGCTCACATAGCGCGACATGAAGCTCAGGCCCGGCACGCCAAAGGGCGCCATGTCCAGGTCATAACGCAGCTGCCAGGAACGCTCATTAGGCGCGTTGAAGTCGAGGATCTGTACCGAGTTGGCAAGGAATATCGAGGTGCCCGGCTGCTGATCGAAGCCGAGATAATCGAACGGTTCATCGCCATCGACCCGTTGGTAGGCCAGGGTCAAGCGGTGCGCACCCACCTTGTAAGCGGCGGCCAGCGACCAGGTGGTGTTGTCGATCTTGCCGGCCAGGCGCTGGCCATAGTCGTTGGTGCGATAGAGGTTGAAATCCAGATTCAGCGACTGGTTTTCGCTCAGGGCATAGCTGTAGTTGGCGTTGGCGTAGTACTGCCGCCAGATATCAGCGAACTGCGAACCGTACAGGCTGACGCTCAATTGATCGCTCAGGGCATAGCTGCCGCCCAGATAATCGACGCTGCGGGTTTCCACCCCGGCATACAGCGCCTTGAGGGCGCCATCGTCGTTGGTCGACGCACTGTCATTGCCCGAGGTGAAGTGCCCGGCATCGAGTTGCAGTCCTTTCAACTCGCTGCTGGTCAGCTGGAAACCATTGGCGTAGGTGGTGAACAGGCGCGCCGAACCGGTGCCGAACACCGGGTTGAGCGGTGTCAGGTTGCCGTACTTGAGTTCGGTCTTCGAGATCCGCGCCTTGAGCGCGCCACCCGCTTCGGAATACTCATCCTCGGCGCGTCCATCGGAATCGACCGGCAACAAACCGGTGCCGGTACGCCCCCTGCCGCTGTCGAGCTTGAGCCCCAACTGCGCGTAGGCGTCGACTCCGAAACCCACTGTGCCCTGGGTATAGCCGGAACGGTAATCGAGCATAAGTCCGTGGGCCCACTCCTCCCGATAGTTCTGGCCGCCCGGGTTGTTGAGGTTGTTGCGGTAGAAATAGAAATTGCGATGGGTCAGGGTCAGGCTGCTGTCTTCAACGAATCCATTGTCGGGTGCGGCATGGGCCACTTGGCCGAGACAGCTGGTAATGGCGAGCGGCAAGGCGGGCCAAAGGGACAATTTCATTCTGCGTGTTCCTTATTATTGTGTTTTCACAGAAGTGCTTATCGGAGGCGACCGAAGCCCTGCTGCCGGGAAATTCGCGGCAGCAAGACAAAGGCGTCGGGGGGTATCAGGTGACGCTGTGGCGGATCTGGAATTGCTCTTGCGACCAGGTTTTCTGATCAAGTATTTCGCCGAGGATCTGCACCGCATCCCAGACCTCGGTGAAGCTGGTGTACAGCGGGGTGAAGCCGAACCGCATGATCCGCGGCTCGCGGTAATCGCCGATCACGCCACGGGCGATCAAGGCCTGGATCACCGCATAACCCTGGGGATGTTCGAAGCTGACATGGCTGCCACGTTTGGCGTGTTCGCGTGGAGTGACCAGGGTCAGCTCATGAGCGGCGCAGCGCTGCTCGACCAACTGGATGAACAGGTCCGTCAGCGCCAGGGACTTGCTGCGCAGGCTGGCCATGTCGGTCTGGGCGAAGACATCCAGACCACACTCGATCATCGCCAATGAAGTGATGGGCTGGGTGCCGCACAAATAGCGGGCGATTCCGCTGCTCGGCTGGTAATGCGACTCCATGGCGAACTGCCGCGAATGACCAAACCAGCCGGACAGCGGTTGCGCCACCAGATCGCACAACTCAGGGGAAACCCAGACGAAAGCTTGCGAGCCCGGACCGCCATTGAGGTACTTGTAGGTGCAACCGATGGCGTAGTCGGCGCGCGCCTGATGCAGGTCGACCGGCACCGCCCCGGCGGAATGCGCCAGGTCCCAGATGGCCAGCGCGCCACATTCATGGGTCAGCGCGGTCAGGGCCTGCATGTCGTGCATGTAGCCAGTCTTGTAGTTGACGTGGGTGAGCATGACCACCGCGGTGTCCTGGTCAATCGCTTGCGCCAGCTTTTGCGGGCTGTCGACCAGACGCAGGCTGTAGCCCTGCTGCAGCATGTCCGCCAGACCTTCGGCGATATACAGGTCAGTCGGGAAGTTGCTGGTCTCGCTGACGATCACCCGCCGCGTCGGCGCCCGCGTGGCCTGCACACGCAGGGCGGCGCTGAGCACCTTGAACAGGTTGATCGAGGTGGTGTCGGTCACCACCACTTCGCCGTCACCGGCGCCAATCAGCCCCGCCAGTCGATTGCCCAGACGTTCAGGTAAATCGCGCCAGCCAGCGCTGTTCCAACTGCGGATCAGGCCATTGCCCCATTCATCGGCGATCACTGCCTGAGCACGCGCCAGCGCTGCGACCGGGCGCGCGCCCAGGGAGTTGCCGTCGAGATAGATCACGCCTTCAGGAAGCGCAAACTGCTGACGCAGAGGGGCCAGAGCGTCCTGCGCATCAAGCGCCAGACAATCGTTTCTTGTAGTCATTGGGTGTCCTGCTTTTTTGAAAGAAGTGCCGTCCGGGCAAATCGCGGTAGTCGGGTGTGAGTGTCGTGTTTCAGGCGTTATTTGCGCCTTCACGGTGAGGAAATAATGAACGAAGCTTTAGAGAATTTTCGTGCAAAGTAAGCGGCCATCTAGTATTTATCTCGTAGAAAATTCGAATCCAACGCCAAATATCGAGGATTTATTCTAACCATGACTCTCGACCCGACAGACCTGCGGATCCTGCATCTCTTGCAACGTGACGGCCGTATCAGCAACCACGAAATGGCAGAGAAGGTCGCACTGTCGCCGTCGGCCTGCTTGCGCCGTTTACGCTTGCTGGAAAGTGAAGGAATCATCACCGGCTATCGCGCGATGCTGAACGCAGAGAAGCTGGGAGTCGAACTGGAAGCCATCGTCCATGTGTCATTGCGACAGGACGTCGAGGACTGGCACGAGACCTTCATCAAGAAGGTCCAGTTGTGGCCGGAAGTGGTCACCGCCTACGTGATTACCGGGGCGAGCAATTATGTTCTGCGGGTCCAGGCACGCAACGTCAAACACTTCTCCGACTTCATCGTCAACCAACTGAACCGCACGGCGGGGGTGACTGATATCCGCTCGGAAATCGTGTTGCAGAAAATCAAGGAGCGGGAGACGTTGCTTGATTTGGTGGTGCGTAAGTGAGCCGCCGGGATATTCAGACCCCGCGCATGCGCCGGGCTTCGTTACGCTGCAAGGTCATGCTGGGGGACTCGTCGAACAACTTGCGGTATTCGGCGGAAAAACGTCCCAGATGCGTAAAGCCCCAGCCCATGGCAATCGCAGAAATATTGCGCGCCGAGCCGTGTTCGAGGATTTCCTGGCGCACAGCGTTCAACCGATACTTTTTCAGGTAGACCATCGGCGACAGGGCGAAGTACTTCTTGAACGCCTCGCACAGCTTGAAACGCGAGACCCCGGCCGCGACCTCGATATCCTCCAGGTGCAAGGCTTCGCGAGCATTGTCGTGAATGTATTGCTTGGCCCTGATCAGGTAGTGCGGCAGTTTCACGCCGAGCACGTTGCGCAATTCTTCGGAGTAGTTGTTCGGCTGGGCGAGGATCAAGCCTTTGATCAATGAGCTTTCGATGTCCCGAGTGAAGACCACCTGTTCGTACAGTTCATTGCTGCGTTCCAGCTCCGCGATGAAATAACGCGCCATGCGCCACCACGAGGCCGACGCGCCGTCCACCGCATCCATCACCGGCTCGAAACGCAGCGGCGTATCCAGCGGTCGCTGCAGCATGCCCTCCAACGACTCGCTCATGGCGACGCGGGTGATCACCACCTGAACTTTGCGGCAGTCGCCGGAGATCGCCAGCATCTGGTTCTCGTTCGGGGAAATGATCACCCCTTGATCGCGGTTGGATTTCGACACGCTGCCGTTCTTGCTCAGCTCCTGCTCGCCCACCAAAGGCAAACTCAGGCTGTAACTGCTGAAGTGCTCGGCGTCTTCGATATCGATGGTGACATCGGTGCCGTATGAGAGCGTGCCCAGGGTCGTGGCCATCGACTTGAACACATTGGCGCTGTGATGAAAGCGGATCCGCTCGGGCGTCGAAGTCTGCAGGCGGTGCGGCCCGCAGATACCAGACATCCAGCTCCTTGCACCCTCGAGGTCATAGTGATCGATACGGATGTCGCGAAACTGCGGATCAGCGTTGCTACTCATCACGGCGCACCCACGGCAAAGGCTATTGAACTATCGGCAAGGCCCGATCCTTGGCCATACGCATCCGGTAAAAACCGAAGATGATCAACACCCACACCGGTATGGCGAAGACTGAAGCGCGTATCCCTGGAATCATCAACATGACGCAGACGATCATGGCCATGAAGGCCAGGCACAGGTAATTGCTGTAAGGGAACCAGAACGCCTTGAAGCCCGGCACGATACCTCGCTGGCCCATGATTTTGCGAAACTTCAGGTGCGTCAGGCTGATCATCGCCCAGTTGATCATCAGCGATGCGACCACCAGTGCAAAGAGCAACTCAAGCGCTTCATGCGGGGCGAGGTAGTTAACCAGCACGGACAGCATGGTGATCAACGCAGATACACCCAGCGCCAGTAGAGGCACGCCCTGCTTGTTCAGTTTCATCAGCGCCTTGGGTGCGTCGCCCTGTTCGGCCAGGCCATAGAGCATGCGGCTGTTGCAGTAGACGCCACTGTTATAGACAGAGAGCGCTGCGGTGAGCACCACGAAATTGAGGATGTGCGCTGCGGTGTCGCTGCCGATCAAGGAGAAGATCTGCACGAACGGGCTGCCGCTATAGGCATCGCCCGAAGCGCCCAGTGTCTGCAGCAGTTGATCCCACGGATACAGCGACAGCAACACGGTGAGTGCGCCGACGTAGAAGATCAGCACGCGATAAACCACCTGGTTGATCGCCTTGGGAATCACCTTACCCGGCTCGCTGGCTTCAGCGGCGGTGATACCGACCAGTTCCAGACCGCCGAAGGAGAACATGATGAACGCCATGGACATCAGCAATCCGGTGGTGCCGTTGGGAAAGAAGCCGCCGTGACTCCACAGATTGCTGACCGAGGCCTGCGGGCCGCCTGTTCCGCTGAACAACATGTAGCAGCCCAGGACAATCATGCCAATGATCGCGACGACCTTGATGATTGCGAACCAGAACTCCATCTCGCCGAAGACTTTGACGTTCATCATATTGATCAAATTGACCAGGACGAAGAACACCGCCGCGCTGACCCAGGAGGGGACTTCCGGCCACCAGAACTGCACGTACTTGCCGACAGCCGTCAACTCGGCCATGCCCACCAGCACATACAACACCCAGTAGTTCCAGCCGGACAGAAAGCCGGCATAGCCGCCCCAGTATTTGTGGGCGAAATGACTGAAGGAGCCGGCCACCGGTTCCTCGACAATCATCTCGCCCAGCTGGCGCATGATCAGAAAGGCGATGAAGCCAGCAATCGCATAGCCGAGGATCATCGACGGCCCGGCCGATTTGAGGACTCCGGCAGAGCCGAGAAACAACCCGGTACCTATCGCTCCACCCAATGCGATCAGCTGAATATGACGATTTTTCAGCCCTCGCTTGAGTTCGCCTTGCCTCAAGATTTCATCCGCCATCTGGTTACCTTCTAATTGTTATGGTCAGGCATGGTTTGAATGCGTCAATTTACTCAATTGCCGCTCGGTTTAAGCATTCAGACATCATTCTCGGTAAATTAAAGCGTTGAGCGCACTCGCCACAACTCCGGGAACAGCACGGTATCGAGCATCTTGCGCAGATAACCGACACCTTCAGTGCCACCGGTCCCTGGTTGAAAGCCGATGATCCGCTCGACCGTGGTCACATGCCGGAAGCGCCATTGACGGAACGAGTCCTCAAGGTCGATGAGTTTCTCCGCCAGCTGATAGAGATCCCAATAACGCGAAGGGTCGGTGTAGACCACGCGCCAGGCGGCTTCGACCGACGCATCATGCGCCGTCGGACTGCTCGGATCGCGCTCGAAACGCTGTGGGTCGATGGTCAAGCCTGCGCTGGCCATCAAGCGAATCGCCTCGTCATACAGCGACGGTGTGGCGATCGCCTTTTCAAGCGCCTGCAACAGTTCCGGCCGATGCGCGTGGGGGCGCAACAGGGTCGCGCTTTTGTTGCCCAGAATGAATTCGATCTCGCGGTACTGGAACGACTGGAAGCCCGATGACTGCCCCAGAAACGGCCGTATCGCGTGGTACTCGGTGGGTGTCATGGTGGCCAGCACCGTCCAGGCATGCACCAGTTGATCAAAAATCCGCGAGACCCGCGCCAGCATCTTGAACGCGGGCGGCAATTCTCCCTGTCGAATGTGTTCACGAGCGGCTTTGAGCTCGTGCAACATCAGCTTCATCCACAGCTCTGACGTCTGATGCTGGATGATGAACAGCATCTCGTTATGGTCCGGAGATAACGGGTGCTGTGCGCTGAGAATGCGCCCCAGATCCAGATAGTCGCCGTAGCTCATGGAGTCGGAAAAATTTAGCTCGGCGTTATGCCATTCTTCCGTCTGGTTTGCAGGTGAATAGGGGCATTGGCTCATTGAGTTGGCTCCTCAAGTTGCGGTTTATTCAGTGGACGCAAAATTGCCCTGACCGGACTGGCGTCCAGATGGGCAAAACGCAGCGGCAGCGCGATCAATTCATAGTCCCCTTCCGGGACGTCATCGAGCACGATGCCCTCGAGGATGGCCATGCCATGTCGGGCTACGGCATTGTGCGAATCCATGGTTTTGGATTGCTGAGGGTCCAGCGATGGCGTATCGATACCGATCAAGCGCACACCGAGGTTCGCCAGCAGGTCGACGGTTTCTTTGGCGACGGCGGTGAAATCCGGATCCCAGACGCTCAATGGCGCTTGTCCCCAGGTGCGCAGCAGCACCCGTTCAGGCAGGTCTTGCAAGCGACCTTCAAGCTGCTCGGGGTGTACCAGCCGGCCGCTATTCAGGCAATGCAACACACGGCAAGGCCCCATATAGACATCGAGTGACACATCGCCAATGGCCGCGCCATCAGCGCTGTAATGCAGCGGCGCGTCGACATGGGCCCCCGTGTGAGGCGACAGGGTGATTCGCCCGACATTTACCGGACACTCGGGTCCGAACGTCCAAACGCGCTCTTCCTGGAAAGGTGTATCACCCGGCCAGGTAGGTGTAGCGGTGCTCAGAGGCGGGCTGATATCCCACCACGACAGTGTTGTTTTCATTGTAAAGCTCTCGGCCTGTTCCGAGAGAATGATACGAGTGATACCTATGAATTTTCTTGCGAAAATATTCGGCAACAGCCAAATGTTTCGCACAAAATTCTAAAAAAACGGAATTTACCGGATGGAAATTTCAACGGAGAAAGCAGGCAGCTAAAAAGCTGTTTTCGTCCGCAAGACGCTTTCGCGAGCCAGCCCGCGAAAGCGCTAAATCAGGCGCCGAAGATCAACCAGCCACCCCCGCATCCGCCTTCAACCCCTGCCCCTCGATCGCGCGGATCGCACATTGCTCATCGACATCTGACAGATCCCCGCTGATGCCCACCGCTCCCAACACAGTCCCGTCCTGATCCCGAACCAACACGCCGCCGGGTACCGGGACGACGCTGCCCTGCCCCAGGCTATTCAGCGCGGCGAAGAAGGCCGGGCGTTGTTGGGCGTCCTGTGCCAGCAGGCGTGAGCCCTTGCCCAGGGCAATCGCGCCCCAGGCCTTGCCGATGGCGATCTGCGGACGCAGCAGGCTGGCGCCGTCTTCCCGTTGCAGCGTTATCAGGTGCCCGCCGGCATCCAATACTGCAACGGTCAATGGCGCGGCAGAGATCGCCCGCCCCGCGGTGATGGCCTGATCGGCCAGGTTGACTGCGACTTTCAAGGTTAAAGCGCTCATGGTGCCGTCCTCATTTTGTTATAGGGAAAGCCGTTGGATTGCTTTGTGTTGCGCAATCCGATGCAACAAATAGAACACAATGAATTATTTTTTTGTATACAATAATTTTCGAAAAGCGCGACATGCGACGAAAAGCCACAGTTATTTGGGCTTCCGACGAATGAAACAGCCGCTTGAGAAAATGGATTGACCTGCGCCGTCCGCCGTGAATACACTCTGCGCAAAGCCACTTGTATACAATTACAAAACGTAAGAGGCACAAAACCATGAGCAAAATGAGAGCAATCGAAGCCGCCGTTCTGGTGATGCGCCGCGAAGGGGTCGATACCGCTTTTGGCATCCCGGGCGCCGCGATCAACCCGCTGTACTCCGCCTTGCAGAAGGTCGGTGGCATCGATCACGTCCTCGCTCGCCACGTTGAAGGCGCCTCGCACATGGCCGAGGGTTACACCCGCACCAAGGCCGGCAACATCGGCGTGTGCATCGGCACATCGGGGCCTGCCGGTACCGACATGGTCACCGGGCTCTACAGCGCTTCGGCCGACTCGATCCCGATCCTGTGCATCACCGGGCAAGCACCGCGGGCCCGTATGCACAAGGAAGACTTCCAGGCCGTCGACATCACCAGCATAGTCAAGCCGGTCACCAAGTGGGCGACCACGGTTCTGGAGCCGGGCCAGGTGCCTTATGCCTTCCAGAAAGCCTTCTATGAGATGCGCTCCGGCCGCCCCGGCCCGGTGCTGATCGACCTGCCGTTCGACGTGCAGATGGCCGAAATCGAATTCGACATCGAGGCCTACCAGCCGCTGCCATTGGCCAAGCCGAGCGCGACCCGCGTGCAGGTGGAAAAAGCCCTGGCCATGCTCGACCAGGCTGAACGCCCATTGCTGGTGGCCGGTGGCGGCATCATCAATGCCGACGCCAGCGACTTGCTGGTGGAGTTCGCCGAGCTGACCGGTATTCCGGTGATTCCGACCCTGATGGGCTGGGGCACTATCCCGGACGATCACCCGCTGATGGTCGGCATGGTCGGTCTGCAAACCTCGCACCGTTATGGCAATGCCACGATGCTGAAGTCCGACGTTGTGCTGGGTGTCGGTAACCGCTGGGCCAACCGTCACACCGGTTCGGTCGACGTTTACACCGAAGGCCGCAAATTCATTCACGTCGACATCGAACCGACCCAGATCGGCCGCGTGTTCACCCCGGACCTGGGCATCGTGTCCGACGCCGCTGCCGCATTGACCGTGTTCATCGAAGTCGCTCGCGAGTGGCAAGCCGCTGGCAAGCTGAAAAACCGCAGCGCCTGGCTGCAAGACTGTCAGCAGCGCAAAGCCAGCCTGCAGCGCAAGACTCACTTCGACAACGTGCCGGTCAAGCCGCAGCGCGTTTACGAAGAGATGAACCAGGTGTTCGGCAAGGACACCTGCTACGTCAGCACCATCGGTCTGTCGCAGATTGCCGGCGCGCAGTTCCTGCACGTCTACAAACCGCGTCACTGGATCAACTGCGGCCAGGCCGGACCGTTGGGCTGGACCATTCCGGCCGCGCTCGGCGTGGTCAAGGCCGATCCGACCCGCAAGGTGGTGGCGCTCTCGGGCGACTACGACTTCCAGTTCATGATCGAAGAACTGGCGGTGGGCGCGCAGTTCAAGCTGCCGTACATCCACGTCGTGGTGAACAACTCGTACCTGGGGCTGATCCGTCAGGCGCAGCGCGGTTTCGACATGGACTACTGCGTGCAGCTGTCCTTCGACAACCTCAACGCTCCAGAGCTCAACGGCTACGGTGTCGACCATGTCGCGGTCGCCGAAGGCCTGGGTTGCAAGGCCCTGAGGGTATTCGAACCCGGCCAGATCCAGCCTGCCCTGCGCAAGGCTCAAGAGATGATCGAAGAGTTCAAGGTGCCGGTGATCGTCGAGATCATTCTGGAGCGCGTGACCAACATTTCCATGGGCACCGAGATCAACGCCGTCAACGAATTCGAAGACCTGGCGCTGGTCGGCAACGATGCGCCAACGGCGATTTCGTTGCTCGATTAACTGCTGATCGTTCCCCTGTGGGAGCCGGCTTGCTGGCGATGGCGATGTGTCAATCACATCAATGTCGATTGATACACCGCCATCGCCAGCAAGCCGGCTCCCACAGGAGGCCTCACACATATACGGGAGATCACCATGCCGCGTTTCGCAGCCAACCTGTCCATGCTGTTCACCGAGCAGGATTTTCTTGCCCGTTTCGACGCTGCCGCCAAGGCCGGCTTCAGTGGTGTCGAATACCTGTTCCCCTATGACTTCAGCTCTGCCGAAATCAAGGCCAGGCTCGATGCCAACGGTCTGACCCAGGTGCTATTCAACCTGCCAGCCGGTGACTGGGCCAAGGGCGAACGCGGTATCGCGTGCCTGCCGGATCGGGTCGAAGAGTTCCGCGCCGGTGTCGATCTGGCCATCGCTTACGCCCAAGTGCTGGGCAACACCCAGGTCAACTGCCTGGCCGGCATTCGCCCACAAGGCGTCGACGAAGCCACCGTGGAAAAAACCTTCGTCGCCAACCTCAAGTACGCGGCCGACAAGCTGCAAGCGGCGGGCATCAAACTGGTGATGGAAGCGATCAACACCCGCGACATTCCGGGCTTCTACCTGAACAACACGGCGCAAGCCCTGTCGATTCGCGAACAGGTCGGCAGCGCCAACCTGTTCCTGCAATACGACATCTATCACATGCAAATCATGGAGGGCGACCTGGCCCGCACCATGGCCGCGCGCCTGGACGAGATCAATCACATCCAGTTGGCCGACAACCCGGGGCGCAACGAGCCAGGCACCGGTGAAATCAACTACCGCTTCCTGTTCGAACACCTGGACCGCATCGGTTATCAGGGCTGGGTCGGTTGTGAATACAAGCCGCTGACCACGACTGAAGCGGGTCTGGGCTGGTTGAAAACCCATAACGCAATCTGACGTGTGGCGAGGGGGCTTGTCGGAACGCCGCACCGCCCCGTTCGGCTGCGAAGCAGTCGTAAAACCGGCACACGCGCTCTACCTGATTCACTGCGCAAACAGTTTTGGGGCCGCTTCGCGACCCAACGGGGGCAAGCCCCCTCGCCACAAAGAGCTCATCGGTCCAGAGCCGGGAGCCACACAAAAAACAAGAGGATTTTCTCATGGCTAAAATCGGATTTATCGGCACCGGCATCATGGGCCACCCAATGGCGTTGAACCTGCAGAAAGCCGGTCACAGCCTGTTCCTGTCGGCGCACCACGACCCTGCGCCTGCCGATCTGGTGGCCGCTGGCGCCGTCGCCCTGGCGAACCCGAAAGAAGTCGCCCAGGAAGCCGAATTCATCATCGTCATGGTTCCCGATACCCCGCAGGTCGATGACGTGCTGTTCCGCGCCGACGGTGTGGCGGCGGGCGTCGGCAAGGGCAAAGTCGTGATCGACATGAGCTCGATCTCGCCGACGGCCACCAAAACCTTCGCCGCCAAAATCAACGAAAAAGGCGCGCAATACCTCGACGCCCCGGTTTCCGGCGGTGAAGTCGGCGCCAAGGCTGCGACCCTGAGCATCATGGTCGGTGGTGAAGCCGATGCCTTCGAACGCGCCCTGCCGCTGTTCCAGGCCATGGGCAAGAACATCACCCTGGTCGGTGGCAACGGCGATGGGCAAACCGCGAAAGTGGCGAACCAGATCATCGTCGCGCTGAACATCCAGGCCGTGGCCGAAGCGCTGTTGTTCGCCTCGAAAAACGGTGCCGACCCAGCGAAAGTGCGTGAAGCGCTGATGGGTGGTTTCGCCTCGTCGAAGATCCTGGAAGTTCACGGCGAGCGCATGATCAAGGGCACCTTCGACCCGGGCTTCCGCATCAGCCTGCACCAGAAGGACCTGAACCTGGCCCTGGCCGGTGCGCGCGAGCTAAACATCAACCTGCCGAACACCGCCAATACCCAACAGGTGTTCAGCACCTGCGCGGCCATCGGTGGCAGCAACTGGGATCACTCGGCGCTGATCAAGGGCCTGGAACACATGGCGAATTTCTCGATTCGCGATAAATAACGCCCTGCGCAAAAACCTGTGGGCGCGGGCCTGTGGCGAGGGGGCTTGCCCCCGTTTGAGTGCGTAGCGCTCACAAAATCTTTGGTGTATCAGAGATTTTGGGGCTGCTTCGCAACCCAACGGGGCGGTGCGGCGTTCCGACAAGCCCCCTCACCACAGGCCGCTCCCACAGGGAACCGAGTCGCCCTCCAATAACAAGAATTCCGGGAGCCCGCCATGTCGGTCGATCCGCAACAATTGCTGCGCGAGCTGTTTGCCACAGCCATCGACGCGGCCCATCCGCAGCACGTCCTCGAAGCCCATTTGCCAACCGACCGCAGCGGTCGGGTGATCGTCATCGGCGCCGGTAAAGCCGCCGCAGCCATGGCCCAGGTGGTCGAACGCTGCTGGCAGGGTGAAGTGTCTGGCCTGGTGGTGACCCGCTACGGCCACGGTGCCCCGTGCGAAAAAATCGAAGTGGTCGAAGCCGCGCACCCGGTGCCGGATGCTGCCGGTCTGGCCGTCGCGAAACGGGTTCTGGAACTGGTCAGCAACCTGAGCGAAGACGACCGCGTGATCTTCCTGCTCTCTGGCGGTGGCTCTGCCCTGCTCGCCTTGCCCGCCGCCGGCATCACCCTCGCCGACAAGCAATCGATCAACAAAGCGCTGCTCAAATCCGGCGCGACCATCGGCGAGATGAACTGCGTGCGCAAGCACCTCTCGGCGATCAAGGGTGGGCGTCTGGGCAAAGCCTGCTGGCCCGCCACGGTTTACACCTATGCGATTTCCGATGTGCCAGGCGATCTCGCCACCGTCATCGCCTCCGGCCCCACCGTGGCCGACCCGAGCACCTCGGCTGAAGCGTTGGCGATCCTCAAGCGTTATGCCATCGAAGTCCCGGCCTCGGTGCGCAACTGGCTGCAAAGTCCCGAGTCGGAGACGGTCAAACCCGGCGATCCGAGCCTGGCCCGCAGTCATTTCCAATTGATCGCCCGCCCACAGCAGTCACTGGAAGCGGCGGCGGTGAAAGCCCGTCAGGCTGGTTTCAGCCCATTGATTCTCGGCGACCTGGAAGGTGAATCCCGGGAAGTGGCGAAGGTCCACGCCGGCATTGCGCGGCAGATCGTCCAGCACGGCCAGCCGCTGGCGGCGCCGTGCGTGATTCTGTCCGGCGGCGAAACCACCGTCACCGTGCGCGGCAATGGCCGTGGCGGGCGCAACGCCGAATTCCTGTTGAGCCTGACCGACAGCCTCAAAGGCCTGCCCGGCGTCTACGCCCTGGCGGGTGACACCGACGGCATCGACGGCTCCGAAGACAATGCCGGCGCGATCATGACTCCGGACAGCTATGCCCGCGCCGCCGCTCTCGGTTTGAGCGCCAGCGATGAGCTGGACAATAACAATGGCTATGGCTACTTCGCGGCGCTCGATGCACTGATCGTCACCGAGCCAACCCGCACCAACGTCAACGACTTCCGCGCGATTCTGATTCTCGAGAGCCCTAAACATGACGCCTGACAAGAAGGTCAAAATCCTCGCCACCCTCGGCCCGGCCACCGACGGGATCGACGATATCCGTGAATTGGTGCGCGCCGGGGTCAATATCTTTCGCCTGAACTTCAGCCACGGCGATCACGCCGACCACGCGCAGCGCTATCAGTGGATTCGTGAAGTCGAGCGCCAGCTGAATTATCCGCTGGGGATTCTGATGGACCTGCAAGGCCCGAAACTGCGGGTCGGCAAATTCGCCCAGGGCAAAGTGCAGCTATATCGCGGCCAGGCGCTGCGCCTGGATCTGGATGCGACGCCGGGGGACGAGCGCCGGGTCAATCTGCCCCACCCGGAAATCATCGCCGCGCTGGAGCCCGGCATGGACCTGCTGCTGGATGACGGTAAGTTGCGCCTGCGGGTGGTGACCAAGTACGTCGACGCCATCGACACCACGGTGCTCAATGGTGGCGAACTGTCGGATCGCAAAGGCGTCAACGTGCCGCAAGCGGTGCTCGACCTGAGCCCGCTGACCGCCAAGGACCGCCGTGATTTGAGCTTCGGTTTGGAGCTGGGGGTCGACTGGGTCGCGCTGTCGTTCGTGCAACGCCCGGAAGACATCCGCGAAGCCCGCGCGCTGATCGGCGACAAAGCGTTCTTGATGGCCAAGATCGAGAAGCCATCGGCCGTGACTCAGCTGCGGGAAATCGCTGAATTGAGCGATGCGATCATGGTCGCTCGCGGTGATCTGGGCGTGGAAGTGCCGGCCGAAAGCGTGCCGCAGATTCAGAAAAACATCATCGGCACCTGCCGCCAACTCGGCAAACCGGTGGTGGTGGCGACGCAGATGCTGGAGTCGATGCGCTTCTCCCCGGCCCCGACCCGCGCCGAAGTCACCGACGTCGCCAATGCGGTGGCCGAAGGCGCGGACGCGGTGATGCTGTCGGCGGAAACCGCGTCTGGCGAGTACCCGCTGGAAGCCGTGCAGATGATGAGCAAGATCATCCGCCAGGTGGAAAACGGCCCGGATTATCAGACCCAACTGGACGTGAGCCGGCCAAAAGCCGAGGCCACGGTGTCGGACGCCATCAGCTGCGCGATCCGCCGTATCAGCAACGTGCTGCCGGTGGCGGTGCTGGTGAACTACAGCGAGTCCGGCACCTCGAGCCTGCGGGCGGCGCGGGAGCGGCCGACGGTGCCGATCCTCAACCTGACGCCGAACCTGCAAACCGCCCGGCGATTGACGGTGGCGTGGGGCGTGCACTCGGTGGTCAACGATCGGCTGCGGCAGGTGGATGAAGTGTGCTCGACGGCGCTGGAAATCGCTCAGGCACAGGGGATGGCTCAGCGCGGGGATACGTTGCTGATTACCGCGGGCGTGCCCTTTGGGCAGCCGGGGTCAACCAATTCGTTGCGCATCGAGACATTGATCTAAAGAGCTCCCCCTGTAAGAGCTACCCCGGTAAGAACTACCCCTGTGGCGAGGGAGCTTGCTCCCGCTCGGCTGCGAAGCAGTCGTCGCTTTGGCATGACGGTTTCAACAGAAAGACCGCATTGCTGATTTCAGGGCTGCTCCGCAGCCCAGCGGGAGCAAGCTCCCTCGCCACAGATTTGTGCAAGACCCTGGATTTTCCTCTGCCCTAGACCCCACCCATGCCTGCCAGCCACTTCAACACCCACTGCCCCGACTGGGCGACCGCCCTGCTTAACGGCTTCAGTCAGATCTTTCTCCAGCGCCATCCGCTGTGCGGGCTGTTGTGTCTGTTAGCGATTCTTTTCACCGCGCCCGCTCTGCTCGGCGGTGCGCTGCTCGGCGGTGTCGCCGGGTTGCTTACCGCGCAACGTCGCGGGTATGCCAAGACGGATCGTCAGGCCGGGCTGTTCAGTTACAACGGTATTTTGCTCGGCCTGCTGCTGAGCCTGTATTTCCCATGGTCAGCGCTTTTGCTACCGCTGATCATCGCCTGCGGCGGCCTGAGTGCCATGCTCACTCAGCAATGGCTCAAAGGTGCCCGCGATCATCAATGTCTACCGGCCTATACCGCACCCTTCGTTGGGTTGAGCTGGTTATTGCTCGGCTTTGCCGCACCACAGCAACCCACTCCGCTGATCGAACTGAACACCCTCAACCTGCTCGCCGCCGAATTGAAAGGCCTGGGGCAAGTCATGTTTCTCGGCCATCCCCTGGCCGGCGCGCTGATTGCCGCCGGATTACTGATCGCCGATCGCCGCGCCTTTGTGTGGGCGCTGCTGGGCTCCGCTGCCGGACTCGGATTTGCCCTTCTGCATGGCGAAACTTCAAATGCCTTGCAGGGTTTGAGCGGTTACAACGCGGTACTCGCCGCCCTCGCCTTCAGCCCGCAACGCCGCCAACCTTGGCTGCCGCTGCTCGGCATTCTGCTCGCGGTATTGCTCACGCCGGGGTTCGCCGCACTGGGCCTGGCAACGCTGACCGCGCCGTTCATTCTTGCCTGCTGGCTGATTCGCGCAGGCATTCGGGTGTTGCGTCAGGCCGCTGTCGACGCATTGCGCTATTGATCGCTGAATCAATGGGGGCGCCTGAAAGGGCTGAAATTACATTCAGCGCAATGGGTCAGTCTCACAAGCCAATGGCCGATCCGACCGCGAGCCCCAACTTTCATCGTATCCCTGATCGTGGGTAGCGAGTGTTTCGACGACTTCCAGGCATTTGCCCTGAAGCTTCGTGGTGTAGACCTGGAACATTTGAGGTGGCACGACCTTGTCATTCAAACCAACGAAATGACGTTGCGGGAGCGCACGCAACTTGTCGCGAAACTGCAGAGGTGTCACCGGCTTCGAGAATGGCGCGAGCTGCATCAGCTCTGCCCACTTTACCGGGTCGAGATTCCCGGCAATTGTTTGCACTTGAGTGACGTCGTTACGAGTCCCCGCAAGGACCAAGGCAATCGCGGCGCCGCCCGAATATCCGACCAGTTCGAACTGCTCCACTGCAAAGCGGCTTTTCAGAACATCGAGTGCCGCATTCATCGTGGTTATGACGGATGAACTGAAACGACCGGAAGTCCATAAATCAGTGTTGCAACCCGGTGATGTCACGAACTGACAAGGGCGCGCCAGATAGGCGCTGGGCCCCCGATCTCCAACGGCCAATCTCGCCATCAAGGACACACGAGGGGTCGGGTCGATACTCGGTTGAGACCGTGTCGCCCATGCCCGACCATCGCCTTCAATGTAAACACGCAGATGCTTGTAGCCCCCTGGTGCCGGTAGTAAGGCCATGAGTGTGTAAGGTGCACTATCGAGCGTGCCAGGAGTAAGCGAAGAGCCTTGGCTTACCGCCTGCAAGTCGACTTTACCCGCGCACCCGCCGAGCCCGAGGACCGCGAAGCCGATGGCGGCCAGAACTTTAAACATGGATTGAACCTGTTGATCAGACGCAACGATCCGCCAGCGCGAACCGTTGCGATCCAGTCGATCAAAAAGCGTAACGCGCTTCGACGGTAAAGGTATCGGCGTTAAAACCGGTCTTCGCTTGATAGCTATAGTTGGTCCCCAGGGTTAGAGCATCAACTTGATACTTCACCCCTATGCGCCCTTCATAACTATCACGCACCGGACTGGCTCCCGCGACAATGAAAGGCGAGCCACCCAAGGTGAAACTGGTGGTCTGATTGATCTGGTCACCGATGAAGTCATGGTAAGCCATCACGCTCGCTTCAGGTGTAAGGGTGCCATTGAGCAATGGCACGTCAGCGGCCATTCGCAACCCGGCGCCCAACTCGCCAATTTCGAAGCGCTGGGCATTGGAGTGCAAGGCGGCCGATGAGCCATGCTCATTAAAGCTGTCCAGCTGAATATTGGTGTAGCGTGCGGCAACACGCGGTTCGACAATCAGTTGGTCAGTGAGTTTGAAGGTATAACCGCTCAAGGCACTCAGTGCCCATGCGTCACTGTTGTAGCTGGCTTTGGCCGCGCTGTCGGCAATGTAACGTTTGCTGTCGTTGTCATTGCGCCCATAACTGAGGCTGCCATCGACAAACCAGTTGCGCAGATCCCAGCTACCGTACAGCGTCAATGCCTGGCCCTGTACATCGGTTTTATTGCCAGTATCGGAGGTGACGTTGGTGTTCAGATACGAATAGGCCAGACCCACGGTGGAGTTGGCATTCAGCTTGCCATCCGCCCCGACAGCAATACCGCTGCTGTTGGCCGAATAACCGGCGACTGCATCACGGCTGTCCTGATCCTGATTGCTGCTCAATCCCTGAACCCACACGCCGGTATCTGCCAGTGAATCCCCTGATGAGAGCCCCGAGCGCAGACCGGACACGCGGTTGCTGACCGCTCCATTCATCATCGCCTGACCCGATACTGCCGCATTGACCGCGCCGCCGCTGACTTCCGGTGCCAGTTGCTCACCAAGCTTTGCCAGCGCCTCTTGGGAAGAGGCGTTGGCAAAGGCTTTGAAGACCGCATCATTACTGTTCAATTGTCCCAGCGGGCCATTCTTGAAGCGATTGAGGATCTGGCGAGTGCTGCGGGAGGTGCCAATGTTCCCCTGCTCTTCATCCACCTGACTGTCACTTTTCAGTGTGACCAGCGCGTTGACGGTCTGGGCATCGGTTGTATAGCTGGCGACATTCAACAACGAGGACGAACTGGTAACGCTCAACCCGTTATTCTGCAGGCTGCTGGCCTTGACCAGCGTGTATTGAGTACCGGCAGCGGTCGGCGTGAAATCACCTGGTTTGGCATTCAACGTCACTTTGGAGGACTGAGCGAAGGTCGCCTTGCCGTCCACCGTCAAATAAGGCGTATCGGGCGTGACGCGATCCGAAAGCAACATATCGATGCCACTGTTGGCTCCAACGTTCAGGTCACCGGTAATTACGACCCCCTGATTTTGCAAATTCAGAGAGCCTGACGTCACAGAAACCGTACTGCCAATTTTACTACCGGTGTAATTGGCTTGACCTGCAACATTCACCCCATTGAGATTGAGCAGATCGCCCTTGATCGCACCGCCGGTCCAGTTCAGTTGCGCCAACCCTGCGCCATCGATGGCCGCCGCATGATTGCTGCGAATTTCGCCACCTTGCTGGTTGATCTCAAACGCTGATACCTGGTCCGCATCGACCCGGATCGCAACACCGTCCGCAGTGATATTGCCGGAGTTGATAATGCCCCGAGCGCCAGACACAGCATTCTGCGTGAAAGTGGCACCGCCGAGCTTGATGCCAACGGCGTCTTCACCCGATGCCTCAATAGTCCCGGTGTTGAGCAAATAATCGACTGAACCATCCAAAAACCCGATAGCCTCGGCGTTCTTGCCGACGCTCATGATCGAGCCGCTGTTCTCGATCCTCAACGCGCTGGTTTGGGTCTCGACATGAAAAGCGGAGGCGTTCTGACCCGTGGCACGAATCGTTCCTGAGTTGAGAAGCTTGCCGGCGATGCTCACGGGTTGCCCGGAATGGGAATCCAGAATCAGCCCCACGGCATAGTTGCCCTGCACGTCGACAACACCGCTGTTGATCAGATCGCCGCCAATAGTGGTCCCATGGAGATAGATACCCTCAGGCGAACCATAGATATTGGCTCCCGATGACTGGGTTATGGAGACAGTCCCGGCGTTGATGACATTGCCGGTGATAGTGGTATTAGCGATCTCGATTCCCTCAGCGCTATTCACGTTGGAAAGAGAAAGCTTGCCGGCATTGATGAAGTCACCCTGAATGTTGCTGCCGCTGGTGTTGAGGAAACTGACATCCAGTCCGATCCCGGTCACCGTCGCGCCTTGAGCGTCGAAAGTGAAGTCGCCCCGGTTAATGAGTGAGCCCGCGACAGTGTTCTGGAAGAACGTGACACCTTTGTTGTCCGTATTGCTCTGGCGGGTCCGTTGCCCGGTGAGAGTCAGCGTTTCATTAAGGGTTTGCCCCGTCCAGTCCTTGAAACCCTGGCTCAGATCGTACTCGCTGGCAAACGCCTGAACGGTCGAAGCGCTGACAACCATTGCCAACACGCTTTTCTTGAAATATTTGCTATCCATATCGCTTCCGTGAGGTTCTGAGACCAATCGCCTGAATCCGGGCCGCACATCAAGACAAAGGTTCTTGTTCTGTGGGAAGTCGATATATCGACGAGATAGTCAATTTCTTAAGCCATGAACGAGCAAAACCGGCTGAACATGGCGTACCCAGCGTCCAGCTTGCGCAATCCTCGCCAATCACCCAGGCTTCTCTCATTTTCGGCTTGGGCACGACCTTATGGAAAACAACAACGACTGGCGCCATCGCCTCTACGTCTTGATTTTCCAGAGCGACACAGTGGCCGGACGGCGCTTCGACAGCACGCTGTTGCTGATCATCCTCGCCAGCCTGGTGATCGTGGTTCTGGACAGTATCGACAGCGTTCACCAGAACTACGCCGACGTGCTGGCGTACATCGAGTGGGGCTTCACCGTCATTTTCATCATCGAATACGGCCTGCGCCTGTATTGCTCACCCAAGCCGCTGCGCTACGCGTTCAGCTTCTATGGGTTGGTGGATTTGCTGGCGATCGTGCCGGGTATTCTCGCGCTGTATTACAGCGATGCGCAGTACCTGCTGATCATCCGGATCATACGAATGCTGCGGATTTTCCGCGTGCTCAAGCTCAGCCCGTATCTGAAACAAGCCAACTATTTGATGTCGGCGTTGCGCGGCAGCAAGCAGAAGATCGTGGTGTTTCTGCTCAGCGTCAGCACACTGGTGACGGTATTCGGCACCTTGATGTACGTGATCGAAGGCCCGGAGCACGGCTTCACCAGCATTCCCAAAGGGATCTATTGGGCTATCGTGACGCTGACCACCGTGGGTTTTGGCGACATCGTGCCCAAGACGCCGCTGGGCCAGGTGATTTCATCCCTGGTGATGATCACCGGTTATTCGATCATCGCCGTGCCGACGGGGATCTTCACCGCGGAACTGGCCAACGCCATGCGTGGTGAACAACTGCAACACGACTGCCCGACCTGCAAGAAAAGCAGCCATGAACACAGCGCGGCGTTCTGCTCCCGTTGTGGCAATGCGTTGTTCAAGAAAATGGAATAAGCAAAGTTTTTTTTAATCTTTAAGCGACTATGCGAGCCCGGCTATAGTCGCTGGCAAATTGCCAATAATCTCCATCGAACACGTTTGATAAAACAAGGAATGCGCAGTGAAAAAAATCTTTGGCGCCTCACTTCTGGCCGCTGGCCTGGCCTTGAGCAGCATGGCTCAGGCCGCACCGACCCTGCTTAACGTTTCCTACGACGTGATGCGAGATTTCTACAAGGACTACAACGCTGCCTTCCAGAAACACTGGCAAGCCGAACACAACGAAAACATCACGCTGCAGATGTCCTTCGGCGGCTCCAGCAAACAGGCGCGCTCGGTGATCGATGGCCTGCCGGCTGACGTCATCACCATGAACATGGCCACCGACATCAACGCCCTGGCGGACAACGGCAAACTGGTCCCGGACAACTGGGTCACGCGCCTGCCGAACAACAGCGCGCCATTCACTTCGGCCACCGTGTTCATCGTGCGCAAAGGCAACCCGAAAGCCCTGAAAGACTGGCCGGATCTGCTCAAGGACGGTGTGCAGGTAATCGTCCCTAACCCGAAAACCTCGGGCAACGGCCGCTACACCTACCTCTCGGCCTGGGGCTATGTGCTGAAAAACGGCGGTGACGAAAACAAGGCAAAAGCCTTCGTCGGCAAACTGTTCAAACAAGCGCCGGTGCTGGATACCGGTGGCCGCGCCGCCACGACTACTTTCATGACCAACCAGATCGGCGACGTGCTGGTGACCTTCGAAAACGAAGCGGAAATGATTGCTCGCGAGTTTGGTCGTGATCAGTTCGAAGTGATTTACCCAAGTGTTTCCGCCGAAGCCGAGCCGCCGGTGTCGGTGGTCGACAAAACCGTCGACAAGAAAGGCACTCGCGCGGTTGCCGAGGAATATCTGAAATACCTGTGGTCGCCGGAAGGTCAGGAAATTGCGGCTGCCAACTACCTGCGTCCGCGTGACCCGGCGGTGTTGGCGAAATACACCGATCGCTTCCCGAAAGTGGATTTCCTGTCGGTGGAGAAGACCTTTGGTGACTGGCGCACCGTGCAGAAGACTTACTTCAATGATGGTGGGGTTTTCGACCAGATTTACAACGGCCAATAACCACTGCGTTCAATGAAATAGGCGACCTGTGAAGGTCGCCTTTTTTGTGGGATACCGTTACATCGGCGGTGTCACACCGTCCTTGCCGGCCGAAATGGATTGAGCGGTCAGTGTCCCGTCGGCACTCTGGGTCACAAACGTCACGATCTTCACGCCCACCTTCAGCAAGCGGCGATCCCCCGGCACCAGATTGACGATTGGCACATCCTCCGGCACCAGAATCGTCTGTTGGCCGCCCTTGTAATTGACTGTCAAAACCCGGCCGTTGCTGACCACCAGATCGCCTACGCTGCCATTGGTCATGCTGCTGCCCTTGACCAGATCAAAAGGCCGATGACCGTCGCCGCTGCCGGCCAGTTCCGGCGGGAAGACGTGGACTTCCAGCGCCTTGAGCGTGCCATCCTCCTGCGGCACGGCAGCCGAGCCGATGTAGCTGCCGGGCTTGATGTCTTCGATATTGGCCAGGGTGACGGCGCGGATTTTGGTGTCCTTGGTCAGGTTGATCAGCACGTTTTCGCCGCTGTTGGCATGGACCTTCATGACGTCGGCGCTGATGCCGGTGATCTCGCCGCGCACGCCAATGCGCATTCCCGGCGGCACATCGGCAGCCTGAGCGAAACCTGCCGTGAACAAGCTGATCAAGGTAACAACGCAAGCGCCGCGAATCAGGTGACGGAACATCGCATTCATATCGAAGTACCTTCCGGTTTATGGAGCGCTGGAGAACATAAGCACGCTATCGAAGAGGATGTAAGTGAATGTATCATCGGATCCCACTATTCGGATGCATGGTTCATCGGCAGACAGCGCATACCGGCGTCACTCATTCCGCAAAGGAATGATTACTATCAATCCAAACCCTCTTCCGCCGCTCTAGCCAGCCGATTAGCCTCCGCGCATTCTTTCTTGTTCAGCGAGCCACGTTATGAATCCAGCGACTCAGGCGCCCCACGGTGCCGCGACAATGACCCGGGGCATGGTGCTGCTTTTCGCCTTCTGCTGCGGCGCGATCGTTGCCAACATCTACTACGCCCAGCCGATCATCGGCCTGATCGCGCCGGACATCGGCCTGACCGACACCATGGCCAGCCTGATCGTTTCGCTGACGCAGATTGGTTACGCGCTGGGTCTGTTCTTCCTGGTACCGCTGGGTGATCTGCTGGAGAACCGTCGCTTGATGATCATCACCACCGTGGTGGCGATTGCCAGTTTGCTGGGCGCGGCGTTCACCGATCAACCGAACGTTTTCCTGTTGATTTCGTTGCTGGTGGGTTTCAGCTCGGTGTCGGTACAGATCCTGATTCCGCTGGCCGCCCACCTGACGCCGGAAGCGTCGCGCGGCCGCGTGGTTGGCGGGATCATGGGCGGTCTGCTGTTGGGGATTCTGCTGGCCCGGCCGGTGTCCAGCGTAGTGGCCGACCACTTCGGATGGCGTGCGATGTTCGTCATCGCTGCGGTGTTGATGGCAGCGATCAGCATCGTCCTGGCCCTGACGGTGCCCAAGCGTCAGCCTGATCACAGTGCCTCTTATGGCCAGTTACTGGGCTCGCTCTGGACGCTGCTGCGCCAGCAACCGGTGTTGCGTCAACGGGCCTTTTACCAAGCCTGCATGTTCGCCACGTTCAGCCTGTTCTGGACTGCCGTGCCGCTGGAACTGGCGCGCAATCATGGCTTGTCGCAAACCCAGATCGCGATCTTCGCCCTGGTCGGAGCCATCGGCGCGATTGCCGCACCCATCGCTGGTCGACTGGCCGATGCCGGCCACACCCGCCTCGCCTCGCTGCTGGCGATGCTGTTCGCCAGCCTGAGCTTCCTGCCGGCCTTCATCCACCCGGCCTACAGCGTCATCGGCCTGGCCGTGACCGGCGTGGTACTGGATTTCTGTGTGCAGATGAACATGGTCCTCGGCCAGCGCGCGGTCTACACCCTCGACGCCAAGAGCCGCGGCCGTCTGAATGCGCTGTACATGACCAGCATCTTCATCGGCGGCGCGTTCGGCTCATCGGTGGCCAGTGCGGTGTACGAACACGGTGGCTGGTTGTGGATCGTGATTGTCGGCAGCGTGTTTCCGTTGCTGGCGTTGTTGCGTTTTTTGAGTGCTTCAGAGAAGCCGGCACTGGTAGCGGCTTAAAAACCTAAAAGCTTCGCGGGCGATCCGACTTGCCCGCGAAGGTGATGTAACTGCCCCCCCTCAATGCCGAACCAGCTTCTCCATCGCCGCATCCGCAAGAAAGGAGGAGCGACTTTTGACGTTGTGCTCTCGCACATAACGATCAATGCGCTGAATCACGTAGCCAGGCAGCGTTACGTTGACCTTCTCGGTCTTGCCCAGATACGGCGAGATGTCCAGCTCCAGCATCCCCCAACCCATGTCGGCAAATTCCGGATTCTCGCGATGCGCGGCCGCAGAGGTCGGCATCGGAATTGACTCCCCGTCCGCCATGATCTCCTGCAGCATGATGTGGGCAATCTCGACTGCCGCGTTGTAAGCATCTTCAAACGTATCCCCGGCCGTTACGGCACCAGGAATATCGGGGATCTGAATACCGATGGCGGTGTTCTCGTCGCCCCACTCGATACAGATTGGGTATTGCATTATGGATCTCCTGCCAAACTGGCTCCCGGGCAATAAAGCCCGGCTCGCCTCCTGATGCTTTTGACCGTCCCGATCGGTAAATCCTTCTTCGGATGAGGGACGGGTATCGTGTAAGGGTTGTAACGGTGAGTGAAGATGTGATGACTGCCGGTGACCCGGTCCAGTGTCCAGCCCGCCTCCATCAGTTCCTTGATCAATAACCTGCTCTGCACCACCAACCTCCTTGCGCCGGCCCAACAAAAATAACCCTAGGGTTATTTTTACTCAAGCACAAAAATCCGAATCACGACGCTCGGTTGTTTTACAGGGTGTTGATTTGATCGGGTTGTACCCCCACTCCCTTGAGAGATTTTCTGATGTGGCTCGCTCTCAGAACACTTTCAAGTTCCTGGCACTGCAGTTGAATCGCTCAACCAGAATCAAAAGATCGCAGGCTTCGCCAGCTCCTACATTAACCGCGTACACGCGCGATCATCGTCGTACACGATTCTGTAGGAGCTGGCGAAGCCTGCGATCTTTTCAAATGCCAAAAAGCAAAACGGCGATCCTCAGATCGCCGTTTCCATTCACTGCCCGAATTGTCTGCCCAGCCCACCCGGTACACCGTGGATATCCGTCTCTTCCCACGGCCCGTTAGGGCTGATCGAGCGGCTCCAGCCGTTGTCCCAGCGATAGTAGGTGCGCTGGCGGTAGAAGGTGTTGGTTTGATTGTCGAGGACGTAAACGCCGAGTTTCGCATCCCAATGGCTATTACCCCCCGGTGGCGGGGCGAAGCTGGCGGAGGTGCGTTGCACCGGCTTCGATGGTTTGCTCGGCGTGACCGGTTTGCTCGGCGTGGTCGGTTTGGTGCTCGGCTGCGAGGGCGGGATTGGCGGCAGCCGTTCGGGTTCGTACTCCTGGACCGCACACGCGCTTAGCCCCAAAACCATCATGCTGAGGAGAGTGATACGAGCGAAGGCGGTCATGGCGGCGTTTCCTGTTATTTATCCGGGCTGTCGATGGTCAGTTTTTGTGGCGCGGTGGTGCTGGTGGCCAAAGGTTGGCTACGACCGATCCATTCGCCGGCAGTCGGTTGGCCGGCGCGGGAGATGCGCGCAACCAGTTGGACTTCGGGGAAGTTCGACAGTTTCAACTGGGGCATCATTGCATCCGCATCGCCCAGCTCGACGGTCGCTGGCAGGTCGGCAACGGTCAGACGCTTGGCCGCCAATGGTGCGGGCGGGCCTGCGGTGGCGCGGGCGAAGATGAACACGCTGTCGCCGGGCTGGACCCTGGCTTTCAAGTCGGGCGCCAGATCGACACGCACCTTGAGCAGTGCTGCAACCTTCACTGCCGGAGCCTGAACCTGAGCCACCTTGCCACCGCTGGCTTCAAGCTTCTCGGCGGCCTTGGCGATGCCGCCTTGCAGCGCGACACGGGACTGGTCATCCGGCGGCAGTTGCACCAACAGGCGATTCCAGTAGTCGATGGCTTCCTGGTAACGCTCGCCTTCGAAGGCCGCGATGCCCAGCAGACCGAGGCTGGTGACCTCCTTCGGATCGGCTTTCAGTGCTTCGTCAGTCAGGGCCTGGACCTTGTCCGACCACTTCTTGCCATCGGCGAAGTATTGGGCCTGAGCCCACTGCCCGAGCAGTTCCGGCTGGCGACCGGCCAGGTTCACGGTGCGTTCGAAGATCTTCGCCGCATCGCCAGGGCGGTCCTGAGCCATGTAAGTGCGGCCGAGGAAGTACAGGCCTTCGGCCGAATCCGGTTGGGCCGCAACCGCACGCTCCAGGCGACGGGTCATGTCTTCCATCGACTGCGGCGCCTGGGCGAACTCGCGGGTCAGCTCGACTTTGTCGCTGGCACCGAAATGCAGGTACAGCCCAAGGCCCAGCACGGGCACCAGAATTGCCGCCAGCAATGGCAATGGCTTGCCCAGGCGCGACACTCGCGGTGCCTCGACGCCTTCAGTGTCGGCAAGCAGTTCACGGGCGGCTTCGGCGCGGCCGGCATTCATTTGTTCGGCGTTGAGTACGCCTTCTTCTTGCTGAGTCTGCAACTCAGCCACGCGCTCCTGATACAGCGCGACGTTAAGCGCCGTACGATCCTCTTCAAGCTGGGCGCGACGACCGCGCAGAACGGGGATCAGCAAAAAACTCAGGGCTACCAGAAGCAGCAGGCCTGCAGCGAGCCAGAAATCAATCATGCTTGGTTTTATCCAACAGGTGGTCGAGGCGCTCGCGCTCATCAAAAGAAAGCGTGTCCGGGCTGTCAGCGCGTTGCACGCGACGACGGCGGACGATCACGGCGATGATCACAAAACCGCCCAGCAGCAGGCCAGCCGGGCCGAACCAGAGCAATGCGGTCTTGGCATTCAGAGCAGGTTTATAGCGGACGAAATCACCGTAGCGGTCGACCATGAAGTCGATGATCTGCTGATTGTCCTTGCCCTCGCCGAGCATGCGGAAAATCTCTTTACGCAGGTCGGCGGCGATCGGTGCGTTGGAGTCGGCAATGTCCTGATTCTGGCACTTGGGGCAACGCAGCTCTTTGGTCAGCTCGCGAAAACGCTCGCGATCGCCCTCTTTGGCGAACTCATAGGTATCGATGGCGGCGTGGGCCACGCCAGCCATGCTCAACCCCAGAACGGCGGCGGCAATCCAGCGCTTCATGGCTTGGCCTCGTCGACCAGCGCCTGATACTTGGCCGCCAGTTTTTCGCGCCAGACCTGTTCGTCGATCACCCCGACGAACTTGTCGCGGATGATGCCCTTGGCGTCGATGAAGAAGGTTTCCGGCGCGCCATACACGCCGAGGTTCAGGCCCAGGGTGCCTTCATCGTCACGGACGTCCAGTTGATACGGGTTGTGGAACTCGGCCAGCCACTTCAAGGCGTCTGCATTGGTGTCCTTGTAGTTGATGCCGTAGATCACCACGCCCTTCTCGGCCAGTTTGTTCAACACCGGGTGCTCGACCCGGCAGGAAATGCACCAGGTGCCCCAGACGTTGACCAGCGCCGGTTTACCCATAATGTCCGCTTTGGTCAGGGTTTTGTCGCCCTGCACCGAGAGCAGGGAAAACTCCGGGAACGGCTTGCCGATCATCGCCGAGGGCAACTCGGCCGGGTTCAGGTACAGCCCCCGATACAGAAAAACAGCAACCACCAGAAAAATCGCCAGCGGCAACAGCATCAACCAACGTCTCATGCGGTGGCTCCCGTCATGCCGAGCGCTTCACGCACGCGGCTTTTTACCTTGACTCGATAACGGCGATCCAGCGCCGCCAACAACCCACCCAAACCGGTGAGAAGCCCACCGAACCAGATCCAGCGCACGAACGGTTTGACGTGCACGCGAACCGCCCAGGCGCCCTCGCCCAACGGCTCGCCCAGTGCGACGTACAGGTCACGGGTGAAACCGGCGTCGATCCCGGCCTCGGTCATCATCGAGTTCTGCACCGTGTACAGGCGTTTTTCCGGGTGCAGCACGCTGACTTCCTTACCGTCGCGGATCACCCGTACGGTGCCCTTGTCGGAGGTGAAGTTCGGGCCTTCGAAGTGCTTGGCGCCTTCGAACACAAACTGGTAACCGGCCAGGCTCATGGACTCACCCGGTGCCAGGCGCAGATCACGCTCGGCGCTGTTCTGGCTCGACAACACGACACCCAGCGCGCACACGGCAATGCCCAAATGCGCGAGTTGCATGCCCCAATAACTGCGGGTCAGGGTCGGCAGTCCTTTGATCAGGCCTTTGTGGCGAGTCTTGTCGAAAATGTCCCGCACCCCGGCCAGCAACACCCAGGCAGCCAACATGAAAGTTGCCAGCACCGCCCAGTTGAAATCGCCGTAAGCAACGCCCGCCACGACGGCCAGCGCGGTGCTGCCGAGTAATACCGGGGTCAGCATGCTCACCAGCCATTTGACCGGGGTGTCTTTCCAGCGCACCACCACGCCGACCGCCATCACTATCATCAGGATCGCCATCAACGGAATGAACAGCGCGTTGAAGTACGGCGGGCCGACCGACAGCTTGGCACCGGTCATCGCGTCAAGGATCAGCGGATACAGGGTGCCCAGCAGAATCATCGAAGCAGCCACCACCAGCACCAGGTTGTTGCCCAGCAGCAGGGTTTCCCGGGACCAGAGGTTGAAGCCGACATGGCTCTTGACCACCGGCGCGCGCAGGGCGAACAGCGTCAACGAACCGCCGACCACAAACAGCAGGAAGACCAGAATGAACACACCACGCTCAGGGTCGGAGGCAAAGGCGTGAACCGAGGTCAGCACGCCGGAACGCACCAGGAAGGTCCCGAGCAGGCTCAACGAGAATGCGGCGATGGCCAACAGCACGGTCCAGCTCTTGAACACGCCACGTTTTTCCGTGACCGCCAACGAGTGAATCAGCGCCGTGCCCACCAGCCAAGGCATGAAGGACGCGTTTTCCACCGGGTCCCAGAACCACCAGCCGCCCCAGCCGAGTTCGTAGTAGGCCCACCAGGAACCCAACGTGATACCGATGCCAAGGAAGGCCCAGGCGACGATGGTCCACGGACGGGACCAGCGCGCCCACGCCGCATCGAGACGACCGCCCAACAGCGCGGCGATGGCGAAGGCGAAGGCCACGGAGAAACCGACATACCCCATGTACAGCATCGGCGGATGAACAATCAGGCCGATGTCTTGCAGCAGAGGATTAAGATCGCGCCCGTCCGCCGGCATCTGCGGCAAGATCCGGGCGAAAGGGTTAGACGTCAGGATCAGGAACAGCAGGAAACCCGTGCTGATCATGCCCATCACCGCCAGCACCCGGGCCAGCATCACTTGCGGCAACTGTCGGGAGAACACCGACACCGCGAAGGTCCAGCCGCCGAGAATCAACGCCCACAGCAGCAACGAACCTTCGTGAGCGCCCCACACGGCGCTGAACTTGTAGTACCACGGCAGCGCGCTGTTGGAGTTGCTGGCCACGTAGGCGACGGAGAAGTCGTCCGCCATGAACGCATAGGTCAGGCAACCGAAGGCGAACAGCAAAAACGCGAACTGCCCCCACGCGGCCGGCTGGGCCAGGCTCATCCACAAACGGTCGCCGCGCCAGGCACCGAGCAACGGCACCACGGCCTGCACCAACGCAAAACACAACGCCAGGATCATGGCCAGATGGCCGAGTTCGGGGATGAATAGCCCCGAGCTGTAAAGTGCGGAAGTCATCCGTTAGCCCTCCTTGGCTGGCGTAGGTGCCGATTGACCACTGTCTTTCAACGCCTTGGTCACTTCCGGCGGCATGTACTTCTCGTCGTGCTTGGCCAGCACTTCGTCGGCCACCACCACGCCATCAGCGTTGAGCTTGCCGAGGGCAACGATGCCCTGCCCTTCGCGGAACAGGTCCGGGAGGATGCCGCGATAGCTGATGGTCACGGATTTGTTGAAGTCGGTGACGATGAATTTCACGTCCAGGGAATCGCCGGAACGTTGCAGCGAGCCTTTTTCGACCATTCCGCCCGCACGGATGCGCGTGTCTTGCGGCGCTTCGCCATTGGCGATCTGGGTCGGGGTGTAAAACAGATTGATGTTCTGCTGCAGGGCGCTCAGGGCCAGGCCGACGGCAGCGCCGACACCGACCAGGATCGCGAGAATGATGATAAGACGCTTTTTACGCAGCGGATTCACTGGCCGTTCTCCCGGCGCAAACGACGCGCCTCTTGTTGCAGATACCGCTTGCGGGCCAGGATCGGCGCCGCCACGTTGAGGGCCAGCACCGCCAGGCAAATGCCATAGGCTGACCAGACATACAAGCCGTGATGGCCCATGGCGAGAAAGTCGCCGAATGAAGCGAAACTCATCGAGCGGCCTCCAGACTGTTCTGCACTTCGGATTTCACCCAGCTCGCCCGGGCTTCGCGCTTGAGCACTTCAAGGCGCATGCGCAGCAACAGCACCGCGCCGAAGAAACAGTAGAAACCCAACACCGTCAGCAGCAGTGGCAGCCACATCTCGGCGGGCATCGCCGGTTTTTCGGTGAGGGTGAACGTCGCGCCCTGGTGCAGGGTGTTCCACCACTCCACCGAGTATTTGATGATCGGGATGTTGATCACACCGACAATCGCCAGCACCGCGCAGGCCTTGGCCGCGCTGTCACGATTGCTGATGGCGTTGCCCAGCGCAATAAGACCGAAGTACAGAAACAGCAGAATCAACATGGACGTAAGTCGCGCATCCCAGACCCACCACGAACCCCAGGTCGGTTTGCCCCAGATCGCCCCGGTGACCAGCGCTACGGCGGTCATCCAGGCACCGATCGGGGCCGCGCATTGCAGGGCGACATCGGCCAGTTTCATTTTCCACACCAGCCCGACAACGCCGCACACAGCCAGCATCACGTAGATCGACTGCGCCAGCATGGCGGCGGGAACATGGATATAGATAATTCGAAAGCTATTGCCTTGCTGGTAGTCCGGTGGCGCGAAGGCCAGGCCCCAGACCACGCCGACGCTAATCAGCAGCAACGCCGCGACGCTCAGCCAGGGCAGCATTTTGCCGCTGATGCCGTAAAACCATTTGGGCGAGCCGAGCTTATGAAACCAGGTCCAGTTCATTGCTGTTTCCATCACGGTTGCTGTTCGTTATCACGAAACAGCCAAAGGGTCTTTACTGGTTAAATTTTAACCAGACCTCATTATTCGCCGACACTGATCTTCAGGCCAGCAGCTATTGCAAAAGGTGCCAGGGTTATCGCCAGGGCGGTCAGGCTACCAAGCCACAAGAGATAACCGGTCGCCGGCATGCCCTGCAATGCCGCCTGCAAGGCGCCACTGCCGAGAATCAACACCGGGATATACAGCGGCAGAATCAGCAGCGCCAGCAACAGGCCACCACGCTTCAATCCTACCGTCAGCGCCGCGCCCACCGCACCGAGCAGGCTCAACACCGGTGTACCGAGCAATAAAGAAAGCAGCAACACCGGCAGACAAGCGGCAGGCAAACCGAGCATCAGCGCCAGCAATGGCGCGAGCAAAACCAGTGCCAGGCCGGAAAAGGCCCAGTGTGCCAGCACCTTGGCCAGCACCAGAAGAGGCAGGGGGTGCGACGAAAGGACCCACTGTTCAAGGGATCCGTCTTCGAAATCACTGCGGAAGAGCCCGTCCAGCGAGAGCAAGACCGATAAAAGCGCCGCCACCCAGACCAGCCCCGGAGACAAGGTTTGCAACAATTGAGTCTCGGGACCAACCGCCAGCGGGAACAAGGAGACGACGATGGCGAAAAATACCAACGGGTTCGCCAATTCGGCGGGACGGCGGAACAGCAAACGAGCCTCACGGGCGACCAACAGGCCGAAAACACTCATACGGCCCAATTCCCCAAATCAATGTCGCGATAACCGGCCGGCATCCGGCTCAGCGTGTGGTGAGTGGTCAGCACCACCATGCCGCCGCGCTCGCAGTGCGCGGCCAGGTGTTCTTCGAGTTGCGCCACGCCTTGTTTGTCGAGCGCGGTGAATGGCTCGTCGAGGATCCACAGCGGCGGGCTGTCCAGGTACAACCGCGCCAACGCCACACGACGTTGCTGGCCGGCAGACAGGGTGTGACAGGGAACATCCTCGAAACCGCGCAGCCCCACCGCCGCCAGTGCTTGCCAGATCGCCTCATGGGAGGCCGGTTGATGCAAGGCACAGAGCCAGCTGAGGTTTTCTTCGGGGGTCAGCAGGTCCTTGATGCCGGCGGCATGGCCGATCCACAGCAGGTTGTGCGCCAGTTCGCTGCGTTGTTCGCTCAGTGGCTGGCCGTTGAGCAACACTTGACCGGCGGTCGGGTGCATCAAGCCACAAAGCAGACGTAACAGGCTGGTCTTGCCACTGCCGTTGGGGCCGCTGATCTGTAACATTTCGCCACTGGCCAGTCGCAATTCGAGATTTTCGAAGAGCAGCCGAAGGTCTCGCTCACAGGCAAGGGCAACGGTTTGCAGGACAGGACTGGTCAAGGGTTCACGGGCCTTATGCGGTTCAAGTCGGCTCTGGCGCGGCCGTTAAAGAGATGCAGCATAGATGCTATGACGGCTTGTTCTAGAGAGCTGCGTCAATCAATTGCAATGTTTTCGCCACTCAGCGAAAGACGGGCGGCATTATACATGGCGTTCCCTACTCTCAAGAGTGCAATTTCCTCAGGTTGTGTCCGCGTATGACAGGCGAAATGAACATCCTCCCGCTCCCGCCAACCACCCCGGCGACTTCGCGTCCATTGGTGATCAGCGGCGAGTTGCTCAAGCTGCTGACGCCGATGGAGGGCTTGATCACGGCCGGGCAGACTGCCAAGGCTGAAGTGCTGTCGCTCAAGCAGGCAGATCAGACCTTTCAACTGTTGCTCAAGGTCACCCTCGACAGCGGCCGCCAGACCACGGTCCAGGCCACCAGCACTCAGCCGTTGCCCCAAGGCACCAGCCTGTCGATCACCCAGCCGTCGGCGGGCAATCTGGCGGTCACGGTGCAACAGGCCATCGCCTCCAGCGTCGCCACCCTCACCCGTATCGACACCGCGCAACTGCCGGTCGGCACCCTGCTGCAAGGCAAAGTGCTGACCTCTCAGGTGATGCCGCAGGTGCCGGGCCAGCCGACGGTGTTTCGCTCGATGGTGAGCCTGCTCAACACCGCACTGAGCGGCAGCACACTGAGCATCGACAGCCCGACACCGCTGCGCATCGGCACCTTGCTGAGTGCCTTGGTGCAGGACACCCAGACACTCAAATTCGTGCCGCTGAGCAGCCGTCAGGAACAGTTGGCGGTAACGCAACAATTGGTCAGCCAGCAAAGCCGCCAAGGTTCTCTGGATGGCTTGATCAAACTCCTGCAAAACCTGCCGCCCTCGGATCAGACCTCCAGCGACCTGCGCGCGGCCGTGGACAAACTGCTCGCCGGCCTGCCGGACGTTCAACAACTGAGTACGCCCAAAGGCCTGGCCCAGGCACTGGCCAACAGTGGCCTGTTCCTCGAAGCCAAATTGCTGACCGGACAAAACCCGACGCTGGCGCCAGACATGAAAGGCGACCTGCTCAAGCTGATCGCCCAACTGACGCCGGGCTTGCCGGCCAACACCAATCTCACCGCAATCATTGCCGCCAACACCCTGGCCCAGGCCATGCCGAGTTTCGTGCGCAATGCCCTGGGCATGCTCGGGCAAGTCAGCGCCAAACCGTCACCGACCAGTTTTCCGCTGCCCGAGCGCCTGCTGCAAAGCGCGGAAGGCGAAGATGATCTCGAGCACCTGCTGCGCCTGGCGGCTGCGGCGGTTTCACGTTTACAAAGTCATCAGCTGTCGAGCCTTGAGCAGACTGGCGTCACCAGTGACGGGCGGTTGATGAGCACCTGGCAACTGGAAATCCCCATGCGCAATCTGCAGGACATCGTGCCGTTGCAGGTCAAATTCCAGCGCGAAGAAGCCCCCGAAAAAGAACAACCGCGCGAACGTCGCGACGAACGCGAACCAAAACAACAATTGTGGCGAGTCGATCTGGCGTTCGACATGGAGCCGTTAGGGCCGTTGCAGATTCAGGCCCAACTGATCAAAGGCAGCCTCTCCAGTCAGCTGTGGGCCGAACGGCCTTACACCGCGAGCCTGATCGAAAGCAATCTGGCCGCGCTGCGCGAACGCTTGCTGGCGTCAGGCCTGAACGTCGGCGATCTGGATTGCCACCTCGGCACACCGCCACAAGGCCCTCAAACCCGTCTCGAACAACGCTGGGTCGACGAAACCGCATGAACGAATCCACCGCACCGCGCCAGGCCATCGCCCTCAAGTACGACGGCAGCCACGCCCCTACCCTTACGGCCAAAGGTGACGAAGAACTGGCTGAAGAAATTCTGCGGATTGCCCGTGACTACGAAGTGCCGATTTACGAGAACGCCGAGTTGGTAAAACTGCTGGCGCGGATGGAATTGGGCGAGAGTATTCCCGAGGAGTTGTACCGCACGATTGCCGAGATCATTGCGTTTGCCTGGAATCTGAAAGGCAAGTTTCCGGCGGGGCATGATCCGCATGCGGTGACGGTGGAGAAGGATGTCACCGAGCGCGGGGATGATTATTGAATCTTTGTTGAATGTAAGAAGATCGCAGCCTCGTTTCACTCGACAGCTCCTACAGGGCGTACACCATCCCAATGTAGGAGCTGTCGAGTGAAACGAGGCTGCGATCTTTTGCTCTTTTCAGTTTCTGTGCAACTTGCTCATCAACTCCGCCTCAGCCTGGGTCAAGCCGCAAGACTGAGTCAGCTCATCGACGCTGGCCCCCATCCCCACCAGGCGCGCGGCCTGGGCGAATGAAAGGCTCGATGGATCACGCTGTTCCAACTGCGCCAGTTTGTCCGGCAACGGTCCGACCACCGCGCGCAGTTCGTGCAGGTCTTCACCCATGCGCACGTTGCCGCTTTGGTAGTCTTCGACGCGTTTGGCCAGATCCTTGATGCGCTGATCGCGCAGCGCATCGCCCTGGGCCTGTTGTGCGGCGATCTGCCTTTGAGCGCGGATGTACGCCAGGAACATCGCCAGCGTGCCTGCCCACAAAAGGAACAGGACAATCACAGCCACCTCAAGAATCAATCAGATACTCTCCAGTTCCGACCATTCTTCTTCGCTCATCATCTTGTCCAGTTCGACCAGGATCAGCAATTCGTTGTTCTTGTTGCACACGCCTTGAATGAACTTGGCGGACTCCTCGTTACCGACGTTCGGTGCGGTCTCGATTTCCGACTGACGCAGATAAACCACTTCAGCCACGCTATCGACCATGATCCCGACCACTTGCTTGTCGGCTTCGATGATGACGATGCGGGTGTTGTCACTGACGTCGACCGTACCCAGGCCGAAACGCTGGCGGGTGTCGATCACGGTGACCACGTTGCCGCGCAGGTTGATGATACCCAGCACGTAGCTCGGGGCACCCGGTACCGGAGCGATTTCGGTGTAGCGCAGGACTTCCTGAACGCGCATCACGTTGATGCCGTAGGTTTCATTGTCCAGCTTGAAGGTGACCCATTGCAGGATCGGATCTTCGGAACCTTTTGCCGCCGTCGCCTTGTCATTCATACCCTGACCCCTCGAAAAACCGCCCTAGCGGTGTGTATTCAGTGCACCGGCACTTGAATGCCGATGCGTGTTTTTTATGTCGGTTTGTGGTTCGGCTTACTGCCGCCCATGTGCTTCGCCCCGCCGCTGGCGATCAATTCGGCCAGTGCGGCGACATCGAGCAAGGCGCACATGTGTTCAATCACCGTGCCGGCGAGCCATGGTCGCTGCCCCCGGTGACTTCTCCATTTGATTTCATTCGGGTCCAGGCGCAACGAGCGGCTGACCTGATGCACCGCCAGCCCCCACTCATAGCCCTGGACCGAAATAACGTATTGCAGGCCCTGGCGGAAATCATCGCGGTAGCGGTCCGGCATGACCCAGCGTGCGGTATCCAGCACTTTCAGGTTGCCGGCCTGGCTTGGCAGGATCCCGAGGAACCATTCCGGCTGACCGAACAACGGCGTCAGCTCGTGGCCGGCCAGGGAATAAATCGAGCCCAGGCACACCAGCGGCACCGCCAGGGTCAACCCGGCGACATCGAACAACAGGCATTCGAACGGCTCGGCCGCCCAGGCCGGACGATCGTCGTTTTCCACCGGAGGCGGCGTGTTGCTCGGCGGCAGATGAACTTCCACCACCGGCGGCACCAACGCTTGCAGTAGCGGTGCAATGGTCGAGACAGGTGCCAGAATCGGTGCCGGTGCGTCGATCACAGCTACCGGCGTTTTCACCACTGGCGCGACGACAGGAGCTGCGGCCACTGCGGGTGTCTGTGCATCCCGGGCCTGTTCTTCGAGCACCGCCGCCTGGAACTCGTCCAGCGCAGCCTCAGTCTCGACAACCTCGGGCAGCACCTGGACTTCTGGCAGCAACTCTTCGGTCGCGTCCTGCAGCAAGCCATCCAGATAAGACTGAAGGGCCAATTGCGGGCGCGAGGTGATCTTCACCGGCCGGGTCATGCGAATACCATCGTAGGAATCAGGCTCATCTCAAGCCACCTGCGGAACAAGTTGCTGGGCGAGCAGATGCTTGAGCAGTGCGCGGTAGGCGAGAACGCCGCGACTCTTGCCATCGAATTGCGAAGGCGTCAGCCCTGCCCGGCTCGCGTCACGCAAGCGGGTGTCGATCGGGATGTAGCCTTGCCAGATTTCTTCCGGGTACTTGTCGCGCAACACGCGCAGAGTGCCAAGCGAAGCCTGGGTACGGCGGTCGAACAGGGTCGGCACGATGTTGAACGGCAACGCCAGTTTGCGCGAGCGGTTGATCATCGCCAGCGTGTTGACCATGCGTTCCAGGCCTTTGACCGCCAAGTGCTCGGTCTGCACCGGAATCACCAACTGCTGGCTGGCCGCCAAGGCATTGACCATCAGCACGCCGAGCAACGGCGGGCTGTCGATCACGGCGTAATCGAAGTCTTGCCACAACTGCGCCAGACTCTTGGCGATCACCAGGCCCAAACCGCTCTGGCCCGGCGACTGGCGCTCAAGGGTGGCCAGCGCGGTGCTCGACGGCAACAGGGAAATGCGTTCGTCACTGGTGGGCATCAACAGCTGACCGGGCAAGCCTTGCGGCACGTTGCCCTTGTGCAGAAACAGGTCGTAGCTGCTGTGCTCCAGGCTGTCGGGGTCGTAACCGAAGTAGCTGGTCATGGAGCCGTGGGGGTCGAGATCGACCACAACCACGCGCTTGCCCGCCTCCGCCAGTAAACCGGCTAAAGCAATGGAGGAAGTGGTTTTACCGACACCACCCTTTTGATTGGCAACTGCCCAGACTCTCATTCGGATTGTTCCTCCCGGTCGAAAAGGCCAACCGAGAAATAGCTCAACGTATTAATGCGGGTGACGGAGAATTGACGGCACTCTCGCGTCCCGGCGACTTGACCGGGGTCGGTGCAGTTTGTGTGCCAGCCCGCTTCAATGCGGCATCCGGTTGTGCATGAGCCGTTCCGGTACCGGTGAGGCTACGGCGTACATCAAGATTGCGTGACACCACCAGCACCACCCGACGGTTGCGCGCACGGCCTTCTGCGGTGGCGTTGTTGGCCACTGGCTGGAATTCGCCATAACCCACCGATGCCAAGCGACCAGGGTTCACGCCCTGCATCGCCAGCATCCGCACGATGCTCGCCGAACGGGCCGAGGACAGCTCCCAGTTGGTCGGGTATTGCGCGGTGCGGATCGGCTGATCGTCGGTGAAGCCTTCGACGTGGATCGGGTTGTCGAATGGCCGCAGGATCGCGGCGACCTTGTCGATAATGTTGAACGCAATGTCGCTGGGCATGGCGTCGCCGCTGCCGAACAACAGGCTGGAGTTGAGTTCGATCTCAACCCACAACTCGTTGCCGCGCACGGTCATCTGATTGGAACTGATCAAGTCGCCGAACGCCGCGCTGATGTCATCGGCGATGCTTTTGAGTGGATCATTGGCGGCCTGGGCGATGCCGGCGTCGATCTGTTCGCTGTCCTTGACCAATGGCTTGGCCGGGGTCACGGTCTTCGGTCGTTCTTCGCCGATGGGAATCGGCTTGAGGGCGCGGTCAGAGTCGGTAAACACTCCGATCAACGCCTCGGAAATGATCTTGTACTTGCCTTCGTTGATCGAAGAGATCGAGTACATCACCACGAAGAACGCGAACAGTAAGGTAATGAAGTCGGCGTAGGACACCAGCCAGCGTTCGTGATTGACGTGTTCTTCAGGTTGCCGACGACGAGCCATAATCCATTTCCCCCATCAATCCATGAAGCCCTGAAGCTTCAACTCAATAGAGCGAGGGTTTTCACCTTCGGCGATCGACAGGATCCCTTCCAGCAACATTTCGCGATAGCGCGACTGCCGCAACGCGATGGACTTGAGCTTGGCGGCAATTGGCAGCAGCACCAGGTTGGCACTGGCCACGCCGTAGATGGTGGCGACGAAGGCGACGGCGATGCCGCTACCCAGTTGCGATGGATCGGCCAGGTTGCCCATGACGTGGATCAGACCCATCACCGCACCGATGATACCGATGGTCGGCGCGTAGCCGCCCATGCTTTCAAAGACTTTGGCGGCTTCGATGTCGCGGCTTTCCTGGGTGTAGAAGTCCACTTCCAGAATGCTGCGGATCGCTTCCGGCTCGGCGCCGTCCACCAGCAGTTGCAGGCCTTTGCGCGAGTAGCTGTCGGGTTCGGCGTCGGCCACCCCTTCCAGCCCGAGCAAACCTTCCTTGCGAGCGGTCAGGCTCCAGTTCACTACGCGGTCAATGCCGCCGGCCAGGTCCACGCGAGGGGGAAACAGAATCCAGGCAAGAATCTGCATGGCACGCTTGAAGGCACTCATCGGCGATTGCAGCAGCGCGGCACCGATGGTGCCACCGAGGACGATCAACGCTGCCGGGCCGTTGGCCAGCGCGCCAAGGTGACCGCCTTCAAGGTAGTTGCCGCCGATGATGGCGACGAACGCCATGATGATCCCGATAAGGCTGAGCACATCCATCAGATGCAAGCCTCAACCAGGTGCCGACCGATGTCGTCGAGGCTGTACACCGCATCCGCGAGTTCGGCTTTGACGATGGCCATCGGCATGCCGTAGATCACACAACTAGCTTCATCCTGGGCCCAGATCGCACTGCCGCCCTGCTTGAGCAGACGCGCGCCTTCGCGACCGTCGGCGCCCATGCCGGTCAGTACCACCGCCAGAACTTTGTCGCCGTAGGACTTGGCCGCGGAACCGAAGGTAATGTCCACGCACGGCTTGTAGTTCAGGCGTTCGTCGCCCGGCAGGATTTTCACCGCGCCACGGCCATCGATCATCATCTGCTTGCCACCCGGTGCCAGCAGCGCCAGGCCCGGACGCAGGATGTCGCCATCCTCGGCTTCCTTGACACTGATGCGGCACAGCTTGTCCAGGCGCTCGGCGAAGGCCTTGGTGAAGGCGGCCGGCATGTGCTGGATCAACACGATGGGTGCCGGGAAGTTGGCCGGCAACTGTGTCAGAACCCGTTGCAGCGCAACCGGGCCGCCGGTGGAGGTACCGATGGCGACCAATTTGTAGGCTTTGCGTTTCGGCGCAGGCGATGACGGAGCCGCTGCATGGGGGCGCGCCGCAATCGGTGCCGGTGCCGGACGCGCAGGCGCGCTGCTGCCGTAGCTGCCGACGCTCGAAGGCGCAGGAGCAGGCGTCGGGGCCGGCGCGGCGACCGGCGCCGGCGGAGTGTAGGCACTGACACGACGGTTACTGCGCGAGATGCTGAGAATCTTCTCGCACAGCAGTTGCTTGACCTTCTCCGGGTTGCGGGAGATGTCTTCGAAATTCTTCGGCAGGAAGTCCACTGCGCCGGCATCCAGCGCATCGAGGGTGACCCGGGCGCCTTCGTGGGTCAGCGAGGAGAACATCAACACCGGGGTCGGGCAGCGCTGCATGATGTGCCGCACCGCCGTGATGCCATCCATCATCGGCATCTCGTAGTCCATGGTGATCACGTCTGGCTTGAGGGCCAGGGCCTGATCGATCGCCTCTTTTCCGTTGGTCGCCGTACCGACGACCTGGATGTTTGAATCCGCTGCAAGAATTTCCGAGACGCGGCGGCGGAAAAACCCCGAATCGTCCACCACCAGGACTTTGACTGCCATAAACACTCCGTTAGACGGGGCGAGGCTCTGGCGCCCCGCTCCCCCAGAATCAAATACGCCGTGCGGCGTAACGCTTGAGCATGCTCGGGACATCGAGAATCAGAGCAATGCGGCCGTCACCGGTGATGGTGGCGCCGGACATGCCCGGGGTTCCCTGGAGCATTTTGCCCAATGGCTTGATGACCACTTCTTCCTGGCCCACCAACTGATCGACGACGAAGCCGATCCGTTGAGTGCCCACCGAAAGGATCACCACATGGCCCTCGCGCTGCTCTTCGTGAGCGGCGGAGCTGACCAGCCAGCGCTTGAGGTAGAACAAGGGCAGCGCCTTGTCCCGCACGATCACCACTTCCTGGCCGTCCACCACGTTGGTGCGCGACAGGTCGAGGTGGAAGATCTCGTTGACGTTCACCAGCGGGAACGCGAACGCCTGGTTGCCGAGCATGACCATCAGCGTCGGCATGATCGCCAGGGTCAACGGGACCTTGATGACGATCTTCGAGCCTTTGCCCTTGGTCGAGTAGATATTGATGGTGCCGTTGAGCTGGGCGATCTTGGTTTTCACCACGTCCATGCCCACGCCACGACCGGACACGTCGGAGATCTCGGTCTTGGTCGAGAAGCCCGGCGCGAAGATCAGGTTGAAGCAATCGGACTCGCTGAGACGGTCCGCCGCATCCTTGTCCATCAACCCTTTTTTCACGGCGATGCCGCGCAAAACGTCAGCGTCCATGCCCTTGCCGTCATCGGAGATGGACAGCAGGATGTGGTCGCCTTCCTGTTCTGCGGACAGGATCACTTTGCCGCTGCGAGGCTTGCCCATCGCTTCGCGATCAGCCGGCTCTTCGATACCGTGGTCGACCGAGTTGCGCACCAAGTGGACCAACGGGTCGGCCAGGGCCTCGACGAGGTTCTTGTCGAGGTCGGTTTCTTCGCCGACCAGTTCCAGGTTGATCTCTTTCTTGAGCTGGCGAGCCAGGTCGCGAACCAGACGCGGGAAGCGCCCGAAGACTTTCTTGATCGGTTGCATCCGGGTCTTCATGACCGCGGTTTGCAGGTCGGCCGTGACCACGTCGAGGTTCGACACGGCCTTGGACATGGCTTCGTCGCCGCTGTTGAGGCCCAGACGGACCAAGCGGTTACGCACCAGTACCAGCTCGCCGACCATGTTCATGATTTCGTCGAGACGCGCGGTGTCGACCCGCACGGTGGTCTCGGCTTCGCTGGTTGGCTTTTCCGCGGGCGGCGCGGCCGGGGCACGAGCAGGAGCCGGCGCTGCGGCGGCAGCAGGCTTCGGTGCTTCTGCTTTGGGCTCGGGGGCTTTTGGCTCGGGTGCTTTGGCCACAGGTGCTGGCGCCTTGGCAACCGGAGTCGCTACCGAAGCAACAGCAGAAGCAGTGCCCACTTCAGTGAACTTGCCCTTGCCATGCAATTCGTCGAGCAGCGATTCGAATTCATGATCGGAGATCAGATCGCTACCGGCCGCAGCGGCGGTTGGCGCAGCCGGGGCTGGCGCCGAAGCGATTGCCGATTCCAGCGCATCGACCGCAAAGTTGCCTTTGCCATGCAACTGGTCGAGCAGTGCTTCGAACTCGTCGTCGGTGATGTCGGAGCTGTCGCCGGCGGCTTTCGGAGCAGCCGGTGCAGCAGGCGCTGCGGCCACTGCATCGGCGGCGAACTGGCCTTTGCCGTGCAGTTGATCGAGCAACGACTCGAACTCGGCATCGGTGATTTCGTCACTGGCGGCTGCATCGGCGGCAGGCTGCGAAGCAGGCTGCGCAGCCGCTACGGGCGCCTCGGCCTGGGCCTTGACGGCGTTCAGCGAGTCCAGCAGTTGTTCGAATTCGTTATCGGTAATGTCGCCCGATTCGCTTTCAGCGACCGGTGCTTCAACCACTTCAGCGACGGGCGCCGGTGTGGCTTCATCAGCCGTTTGCGGCTCGGCCAGGCGGGCCAGCGCCGCGAGTAATTCAGGCGTGGCAGCCGTGATCGGGCTGCGTTCGCGGACTTCGCTGAACATGCTGTTCACCGCGTCCAGCGCTTCGAGAACCACGTCCATCAGTTCCGAGTCGACGCGACGCTCACCCTTGCGCAGGATGTCGAACACGTTCTCGGCGATGTGACAGCACTCCACCAGCTCGTTGAGCTGGAGGAAGCCGGCGCCCCCTTTTACAGTGTGAAAACCGCGAAAAATTGCATTGAGCAAGTCCGCATCATCAGGTCGGCTTTCCAGCTCGACCAGCTGCTCGGACAGTTGCTCTAGAATCTCGCCGGCCTCAACCAGGAAATCCTGAAGGATCTCTTCATCGGCGCCGAAGCTCATTAAGGGGGTGCTCCTACAGGTCTAAAAACCCAAAAAACTAAAATCCAAGACTGGATAGCAAATCGTCCACATCGTCCTGACCGGACACAACGTCTTCTCTTTTATCGGCATGAATCTGCGGACCTTCACCCTGAGAGAGATGTTTTTGTGGATCTTTTTCAGCCAGCATCGCTTCACGGTCATGTTCGATACCCGCAAAGCGGTCTACCTGACTGGCCATGAGTACGAGCTTGAGCAGGTTGCTTTCAACTTCGGTGACCAATTGGGTCACACGCTTGATCACCTGACCGGTGAGGTCCTGGTAATCCTGGGCCAGCAGAATGTCGTTCAGGTTGCTCGACACCGTGCGGTTGTCCTCACTGCTGCGTGTCAGGAAACCGTCGACCCGCCGGGCCAGCTCGCGGAACTCTTCAGCCCCGACTTCGCGACGCATGAACCGTCCCCAATCCGTGCTCAGCGCCTGGGCTTCATCGCTCAGGCTGTTGATCAGCGGCGTGGCGTTTTCCACCAGGTCCATGGTGCGGTTGGCCGCGGCCTCGGTCAGCTTGACCACATAGGACAGGCGCTCGGTGGCATCCGTGATCTGAGACACTTCCTCGGCTTGCGGCATGTGCGGGTCAATCTGGAAATTGACGATCGCGCTATGCAGCTCGCGGGTGAGCTTGCCCACTTCCTGATACAGGCCGCGGTCACGGGTCTGGTTGAGCTCATGGATCAGTTGCACAGCGTCGCCGAACCTGCCTTTTTCAAGGCTTTCGACCAGTTCGACCGCGTGTTTTTTCAGGGTCGACTCGAAATCGCCCTGTGAAGATTCGTTATGCTCCATAGCTCCCCCGTGCGCAGTACATCAGCCGATGCGTTCGAAAATCTTCTCGATTTTTTCTTTCAACGCCTGGGCTGTGAAGGGTTTGACCACATAGCCGTTAACACCGGCCTGGGCCGCTTCGATGATTTGCTCGCGCTTGGCTTCGGCAGTCACCATCAGCACTGGCAGATGCTTGAGCTTTTCATCGGCGCGCACGTGACGCAGCAGATCGATACCGGTCATGCCAGGCATGTTCCAGTCCGTTACCAGAAAGTCGATGCTTCCGCTGTTGAGAACCGGAATGGCAGTGGTGCCATCGTCAGCCTCGACCGTGTTGGTGAACCCAAGGTCACGCAACAGGTTTTTTATGATCCGCCGCATCGTTGAGAAGTCATCAACGATGAGGATTTTCATGTTCTTGTCCAATTCGACCTCCAAGCAGTCTTAAACGCGCCCAGCACCTGGACGCGCCATTTCAATCAATCCGGCAAAGCACTCAATGACTGTCTGGAGCACAACAGATCGAGACCGGTACGGTTCAACACCACACCAGCTCCATTCGCAGTGTCCCCACACTGCCTTCAGCGCGCTCGCCACTCCCCCAAACGCCCCCGCAAACGGGCCGCGCACTGGCTGTGTAACTGGCTGACCCGAGATTCACTGACCCCCAGGACCTCACCGATTTCCTTGAGATTCAACTCTTCGTCGTAGTACAGCGCCAACACCAGTCGCTCACGCTCCGGCAAATTGGCAATCGCGTCCGCCAGCGCCGCCTGGAAGCGTTCATCTTCCAGATCGCGTGACGGCTCGAGATGAGCACTCGCGCCATCCTCATGCAGCCCTTCGTGTTCGCCGTCCTGCAACAGATCGTCGAAACTGAATAACCGGCTGCCCAGGGTGTCGTTCAAAATCCCGTAATAATCGTCGAGACTCAATTGGAGTTCGGCCGCAACTTCGTGATCTTTAGCGTCACGGCCGGTTTTAGCTTCAATCGAGCGAATCGCGTCGCTGACCATGCGGGTATTGCGGTGGACCGAACGTGGCGCCCAGTCCCCCTTGCGCACTTCATCGAGCATCGCGCCGCGGATTCGAATACCCGCGTACGTCTCGAAACTCGCGCCTTTGCTGGCGTCGTATTTGGTTGATACTTCAAGCAGGCCGATCATCCCGGCCTGGATCAGGTCTTCGACCTGGACACTGGCCGGCAGACGCGCCAGCAAGTGGTAGGCAATGCGTTTGACCAGTGGCGCGTAACGCTCGATCAGCTCGTACTGCGCGTCACGTGCCGACTTCTTGTAGAGGTTGTAACCGCTGGCTGTCATAGCACGGGTCCTGCCGTTTGTTGCACGAGGCGCTCGACGAAAAATTCCAGGTGCCCACGCGGGTTGGCCGGCAGTGGCCAGGTATCGACTTTCTGCGCAATGGCCTTGAACGCCAGGGCGCACTTGGAACGCGGAAAGGCTTCATACACCGCGCGTTGCTTCTGCACGGCCTTGCGCACGCTTTCGTCGTAAGGCACCGCGCCGACGTATTGTAAGGCGACGTCGAGGAAGCGATCCGTGACCTTGGTCAACTTGGCGAACAGGTTGCGGCCTTCCTGCGGGCTCTGCGCCATGTTGGCCAGGACGCGGAAGCGGTTCATGCCGTAGTCGCGGTTAAGCAGTTTGATCAGCGCGTAGGCGTCAGTGATCGAGGTCGGCTCGTCGCACACCACCAGCAAGACTTCCTGCGCGGCGCGCACGAAGCTGACTACCGAGTCACCAATGCCCGCAGCGGTGTCGATCACCAATACGTCGAGGTTGTCGCCGATGTCGCTGAATGCCTGGATCAGGCCGGCATGCTGGGCCGGGCTCAGATGAACCATGCTCTGGGTGCCGGAGGCGGCCGGGACGATGCGGATACCGCCAGGCCCTTGCAACAGCACGTCGCGCAGCTCACAGCGGCCTTCGATCACGTCGGCCAGCGTGCGTTTGGGTGTCAGTCCCAACAGAACGTCGACGTTCGCCAGCCCCAGATCGGCATCCAGCAGCATGACGCGCCGGCCGAGCTCAGCTAGAGCCAGGGACAAGTTCACTGACACGTTAGTCTTCCCGACGCCACCTTTGCCGCCGGTCACCGCGATCACCTGTACGGGATGCATGCTGCCCATGTTATTTCTTTACCTTGTCTTACTTAGACGGAGGCCACATTACTGGCTGCGCGTTCACCATCGGAACAATGCATGGCAGACCATCGATGTAGGTACAAAAAATGTTCATTAACACCTCAGCCAACCTGCTTGGTCGGGCTGTGGTAAATATCAGCGAACATGTCAGCCATGGCTTCTTCGCTGGGTTCTTCCTGCATTTGTACGCTAACGGCGCGGCTGACCAACTGATGACGACGTGGCAGATGCAAATCATCCGGAATCCGCGGACCATCGGTCAGGTAAGCCACCGGCAACTCATGACTGATCGCCAGGCTCAACACCTCGCCCAGACTTGCCGTTTCATCCAGTTTAGTCAGGATGCAGCCGGCGAGGCCGCAGCGTTTGTAACTGTGATAAGCGGCGGTTAGAACCTGTTTCTGGCTGGTGGTTGCCAAGACCAGATAATTTTTTGATTTGATGCCGCGCCCGGCCAGGCTTTCGAGCTGCATCCGCAGTGCCGGGTCGCTGGCCTGAAGGCCGGCGGTATCGATCAGCACCACGCGTTTGCGCAGCAAGGGCTCCAGCGCCTGCACCAGGGATTGACCCGGGTCGACGTGGGTCACCGACACATTGAGGATCCGGCCCAGCGTCTTGAGCTGTTCCTGGGCACCTATGCGATAGCTGTCCATGCTCACCAGCGCGATGTTCTGCGCGCCGTACTTGAGCACGTAACGGGCCGCGAGCTTGGCCAGTGTGGTGGTCTTGCCCATGCCGGCGGGGCCGACCATGGCAATCACCCCACCCTCTTCCAGCGGCTCGATTTCCGGGGTAGCGATCATCCGCGCCAGGTGCGCGAGCAACATGCGCCAGGCCTGACGCGGCTCTTCAATGTCGGTAATCAGCGCCAGCAGATCGCGCGACAACGGGCCGGACAAGCCGATACGCTGCAGACGACGCCAGAGATTGGCCTGGGCCGGACGGCTGCCTTGCAGCTGATTCCAGGCCAGCGAGCCAAGCTGCACTTCCATCAGTTCACGCAGGCTGTTGAGCTCGAAACGCATCGAATCGAATGCGCGCGGATCGACACCGGTCGCCGCAGCAGGCGCGGGAGCCGGACGCCGAGGCTCGGCCAGCGTCGGTTCGATCAGCGGTTCGGCGGCGGTCAACGGCAGGCCGGCGAACAATTGGCGATTGGTGGTCTTGTCGCTCTCGCCATCGCCGCGCAGGCTCAGTTCGGCCTGGGCGGTGACGATCCGCGACTGGGTCTTGCGCAGCTCATCCTCGAGTTCCATGTTCGGAACACGCGGGGCCAGCGCCGACAATTTGTAATCCAGGGCAGCCGTCAGCTCGACACCGCCGGCGATCCGGCGATTGCCAATGATGGCGGCATCAGCGCCCAGCTCATCACGAACCAGTTTCATGGCCTGACGCATATCGGCGGCGAAAAAACGCTTAACTTGCATAAACCACTACCTCAGCCGTTGGGCCCTACTGTCGCAACGATGGTCACTTGCTTGTTGTCAGGAATTTCCTGGTAAGCCAACACGTGCAAACCCGGCACTGCCAGCCGACCGAATCGCGAGAGCATCGCGCGAACCGGACCGGCCACCAGCAGAATCACCGGCTGACCTTGCATTTCCTGACGCTGCGCCGCATCGATCAACGAACGTTGCAGTTTTTCCGCCATGCTTGGCTCCAGCAGAACGCCCTCTTCCGAGCCTTGTCCTGCCTTCTGAAGACTATTGAGCAATATTTGTTCCAACCTTGGTTCCAAGGTGATCACAGGCAGCTCCGACTCAGTGCCTACAATGCTTTGCACGATTGCACGGGATACGCCGACGCGCACCGCGGCCACCAAAGCGGCGGTATCTTGACTCTTGGCGGCGTTGTTCGCGATAGCTTCGGCGATGCTGCGGATGTCCCGCACCGGCACCTGTTCGGCCAGTAACGCCTGCAAGACTTTGAGCAGCTGCGACAGCGAAACCACCCCCGGCACCAGCTCTTCGGCCAGCTTCGGTGAGCTTTTGGCCAGCAATTGCATGAGTTGCTGGACTTCTTCGTGGCCGATCAGCTCGCTGGAGTGCTTGTACAGAATCTGGTTCAAGTGGGTCGCCACCACCGTACTGGCATCGACCACGGTGTAACCGAGGGATTGCGCCTGGGCACGCTGGCTGATTTCGATCCACACCGCTTCCAGGCCAAAAGCCGGATCTTTGGCGGTGATGCCATTGAGCGTGCCGTAGACCTGACCCGGGTTGATCGCCAGTTCGCGCTCCGGGTAAATCTCCGCTTCAGCCAGGATCACGCCCATCAGGGTCAGGCGATAGGCGCTAGGCGCCAGGTCGAGGTTGTCACGGATATGCACAGTCGGCATCAGGAAGCCCAGGTCCTGGGAGAGTTTTTTACGCACCCCCTTGATCCGCGCCAGCAACTGCCCACCCTGGTTGCGATCCACCAGCGGAATCAGGCGGTAGCCCACTTCCAGGCCAATCATGTCGATCGGCGTCACGTCATCCCAGCCAAGTTCCTTGGTTTCCTGAGCCCGGGCCGGCGACGGCAGCAACTCCTGCTGACGCTTGACCTCTTGCAGGGCCTGAACCTTGACCGCGTTCTGCTTCTTCCAGAACAGGTAAGCGCCACCAGCCGCCAGGGCTGCCATGGACAGAAAGGAGACGTGCGGCATGCCGGGCACCAGGCCCATCACCGCCATCAAGCCTGCGGCCACCGCCAAGGCTTTCGGCGAGGCGAACATCTGACGATTGATTTGCTTGCCCATGTCCTCCGAGCCGGAAGCACGGGTCACCATGATCGCGGCGGCGGTCGACAGCAGCAGTGATGGCAATTGCGCCACCAAACCGTCACCGATGGTCAACAGCGCATAAACCTTGCCGGCATCACCAAAGCTCATGCCGTGCTGGAAAATACCCACCGCCATGCCGCCGATCAGGTTGATGAACAGGATCAGCAGGCCGGCGATGGCGTCACCGCGCACGAATTTGCTGGCACCGTCCATGGAACCGTAGAACTCGGCCTCCTGGGCGACTTCCATCCGGCGCAGTTTCGCCTGGTTTTGATCGATCAGGCCAGCGTTCAAGTCGGCGTCGATCGCCATCTGTTTACCGGGCATGGCGTCAAGGGTGAATCGCGCGCTCACCTCGGAAATACGCCCGGCGCCCTTGGTTACCACGACGAAGTTGATGATCATCAAAATCGCGAAGACCACGATACCGACCACGTAGTTACCGCCGATCACCACCTCACCGAAGGCCTGAATCACCTTACCGGCGGCAGCATGGCCGTCCTGACCGTGGAGCATCACCACCCGCGTGGAGGCCACGTTCAGCGCCAGTCGCAACAACGTCGCCACCAGCAGAATGGTCGGGAACACCGCAAAATCCAGTGGTCGCAAGGCGTACACACAGACCAGCAACACGACGATGGACAGGGCAATGTTGAAGGTGAAAAACACGTCCAGCAGGAACGGCGGCACCGGCAACATCATCATGGCCAGCATGACCAGCAGCAACAGCGGCACGCCCAGATTGCCCCGACTTAAATCGGCAACGTTTGTGCGAGCACTGTTGATTAACTGAGAGCGATCCACCGGTTTTCCCCGTTCCTTTAAAGCAAACTTTTGACGCCTGAAGCAGGCGCAGGGCGGCTACTGCAAGAAGCCTTCCAACTTTTGCCAAGGAGGGAAATAGATAGATTTGTTGAGCCGGGTAGCAGCTGCCGAGCTGCGCGAGGCTGCGCAGCAGTCGCAAATCCTTTGCGAGGACTGCGTCCTCGAACGCAGCCTCGCAAGCTCGGCAGCTGCTACGAACAAGGTGGATCAGAGTTGGGGCATGACATCGCTCAAGTTCACTGCCATGCCATTCGTCCAGAGATCTGCACAACCGTAAGTTTTGATAGTAGCCAAAACGGCTTTATGGGTATTGGATGGTGGTCATCAGCGTTGGTAATACCAAACGCCGGAGCAGCGATCATGCCCAAGAAAGCGGTCAAGTCATTCAATGATGCCAAAGGCTTCGATCTGGTTGCGCCCAAGCAACAGGACGACAGGAAGAAACAGGAGAACAGTATCGCGAAAGAGCCCGGCAATGAAAAAGCCAATAAGCGCCATCAGCGTCCGTAGCCGCTGCCGAAGGCTGCTACCCTTTGATTTCAGAACCGTAGACCCGATCAGGAATCGCGACGCAGATCCGGCGGAATCGGCAAATCGTCCTTCAGCGGATCCGGCCGTTTGCCCTTGCCGGCGCGGTATTGGCGAATCTGATAGACATAAGCCAATACCTGAGCCACTGCCAGATACAGCCCGCCAGGAATCTCCTGATCCAGTTCCGTTGAGTAATAGATCGAACGCGCCAGCGCGGGCGATTCGAGTAACTGCACTTGGTTGGCCACGGCAATTTCACGGATTTTCAAGGCCAGGAAGTCGCTACCCTTGGCGATCAGCATCGGCGCCCCACCCTTCTCCGGATCGTACTTGAGCGCTACGGCGTAGTGGGTCGGGTTGGTGATGACCACGTCGGCGTTGGGGATCGCGGCCATCATTCGCCGCTGCGACATCTCGCGCTGCAACTGACGAATGCGTTGCTTGACCTCCGGTCGCCCTTCCTGATCCTTGTGTTCGTCACGGATTTCCTGCTTGGTCATCAACAGCTTTTTGTGGCTTTCCCAGAGCTGCACCGGCACGTCGACCAACGCGATGATGATCAGCCCGCACGCCATCCACAACGTGCTCCAGCCCACCACTTGCAGACTGTGGATGATCGCCATGTCCAAGGGTTCATGGGCGATGCGCAGCAGATCGTCGATGTCTGACGACAACACCGCCAGCGCCACGAACAACACGATGAAGAACTTCGCCAAGGCCTTAAGCAACTCCACCAGCGCCTTGGCCGAGAACATTCGTTTCAGGCCTGCGCCGGGGTTCATGCGACTGAACTTGGGCGCCATGGAGCCGGCTGCGAACAGCCAACCCCCCAGGGAAATCGGACCAATCAGCGCGGCCAGCAGCAATGTGATCATCACCGGCTGAATCGCGATCAAGGCGATTTTTCCCGAATGCAGCAAAAAAGTGCCCATGGAGCGCTGGTCCAGAATCACTTCCCGCGACAGCGTGAAGTTCATCCGCATCAACTCCATTAAATCCTGGGCCAATGCGCCACCAAAAATCAGCAAGGCGCCGGCGCCGGCCAGCATCACCGCCAGGGTGTTAAGCTCCTTGGAACGCGCAATCTCGCCCTTCTCACGGGAGTCCTTTTTGCGTTTCTCCGTGGGGTCTTCTGTTTTGTCCTGACCGCTTTCGCTCTCAGCCATGACTCAGCGCGCCTGTGCCAGTTCGCGTAACAACTGCAAGGCTTCGGCGGCCAGTGGTTGATACTGATTGAGGATGTCCGCCAGGCCGACCCAAACGATAAACAAGCCGAGCACCAGAGTCAGCGGGAAGCCAATCGAGAAGATGTTCAACTGCGGCGCCGCCCGGGTCATCACACCAAACGCGATGTTGACCACCAGCAGCGCGGTGATCGCCGGCAACACCAGCAACAGCGCCGCACCAAGCACCCAGCCGAGCTTGCCGGCCAGCTCCCAGAAATGACTGACCATCAACCCGCCACCGACTGGCAGCGTGGTGAAGCTTTCGGTGAGGACTTCGAACACCACCAGATGGCCATTCATCGACAGGAACAACAGCGTCACCAGCATGGTGAAAAACTGTCCGATCACCGCCACCGACACGCCGTTCGTAGGGTCGACCATCGAAGCGAAGCCCATGCCCATCTGGATCGCGACAATTTGCCCCGCCACCACGAACGCCTGGAAGAACAGTTGCAAGGAAAAACCCAACACCGCGCCGATGATGATTTGCTCGGCGATCAGCAGCAGCGCGCTCAGGTCCAGCGCGTTGACCGCGGGCATGGGCGGCAGACCCGGCGCGATAACCACAGTGATCGCCAGCGCGAAGTACAAACGCACACGCTTGGGCACCAGCGTCGTGCCGAAAATCGGCATGACCATCAGCAACGAGCCGATGCGAAACAGCGGCAACATGAACGTCGCCACCCAGGTGCTGATCTGGGTATCGGTCAGTTGCAGCAGCGACATGGCTTAACCGATGACCTGAGGAATGCTGTGGTACAGCTGCAGGATGTATTCCATGAAAGTCTGCACCAGCCACGGGCCGGCAACGATCAGCGTCACCAGCATCACCAACAGACGCGGCAGGAAGCTCAGGGTCTGTTCGTTGATCTGGGTGGCCGCCTGGAACATCGCCACCAACAGCCCCACCAACAAGCTCGGGATCACCAGCACAGCGACCATCATGGTGGTCAGCCACAGCGCTTCGCGAAAGATGTCTACGGCAACTTCGGGCGTCATGGTGAAACACCGCCGAAGCTGCTGGCCAACGTGCCGATGATCAACGCCCAGCCATCCACCAGCACGAACAGCATGATTTTGAACGGCAGGGAAATGATCAGTGGCGAGAGCATCATCATACCCATCGCCATCAGCACACTGGCCACCACCAGGTCGATGATCAGGAACGGAATGAAGATCATGAAGCCAATCTGGAACGCGGTTTTCAGTTCCGAGGTCACGAACGCCGGCACCAGAATCGTCAGCGGCGCCTGATCCGGCGTAGCAATATCAGTGCGCTTGGACAGGCGCATGAACAGCTCCAGATCGCTGCTGCGAGTCTGGGCCAGCATGAAGTCCTTGATCGGCACCTGAGCCTTGGCGACTGCATCCTGAGCGGTGAGTTTCTCCGCCAGATACGGCTGCAAGGCATCCTGATTCACCCGATCGAACACCGGCGCCATGATAAACATGGTGAGGAACAGCGCCATGCCGGTAAGGATCTGGTTCGACGGTGTCTGCTGCAACCCCAGGGCCTGACGCAGGATCGAGAAAACGATGATGATCCGGGTGAAACTGGTCATCAGCATGACGAACGCCGGGATGAAACTCAGCGCCGTCATGATCAGCAGGATTTGCAGGCTGACCGAGTATTCCTGAGCGCCATTGGCATTGGTGCCCAGGGTGATCGCCGGGATCGACAACGGATCGGCGGCGAACGCCAGTGGCGCAGCCAGCATCAGGGCCAGCGTCAAGACGATGCGTAACGCACCCATTACTTCTTATCCTTCTGATCCTTGCCAAGCATCTCCAACAGACGCTGGGCAAACTCCGGAGTCGCTTTCTCGGTTGCGCTCGGCACTTGTACCGGCTCCTTGAGCACATGCAACGCGGTGATGGTGCCGGGGCTCAGGCCCAGCAGAATCTGTTCGTTGCCGACCTGTACCAGCATCAAACGGTCACGGGGGCCGAGGGCTCGGGAACCGATCAACTCGATCACTTGCCCCTTGCCGGCCGGCCCGGCCTGCTGAACCCGGCGCAGCAGCCAGGCGAGGAAGAAGATCAACCCCAGCACCAGCAGCAAGCCGAACACCAATTGCGTCAACTGCCCGGCCACACCGCTGCTGACGGCTGGCGCGGCCGCCGCTGTCGCAGCAGTCGTCACCGACTCGGCCGCCAGCACGCTGGATGGCAAGGCCAATAGAACCGCAAGAACCTTGTTCACTCAGCGCAGCTTCTTGATGCGTTCGCTTGGGCTGATCACGTCGGTCAGGCGGATGCCGAACTTTTCGTTGACCACGACCACTTCGCCGTGGGCGATGAGCGTGCCGTTGACCAGCACGTCCAGCGGCTCGCCGGCCAGGCGATCGAGCTCGATCACCGAACCCTGGTTGAGTTGCAGCAGGTTGCGGATGTTGATGTCGGTGCTGCCGACTTCCATGGAAATCGACACCGGGATATCGAGGATCACATCCAGGTTCGGACCATCCAGCGTCACTGGATCGTGGTTCTTCGGCACGCTGCCGAACTCTTCCATCGGCAGACGGCTGGAGCCCGACGTACCGGCATCGGCCGCCAGCAGCGCATCAATATCGGCCTGCCCTGCGTCACCGGTTTCTTCCAGGGCCGCAGCCCATTCGTCGGCCAGTGCCTGGTCGTCCTGGGCGTTCATATCGTCGTTCATCATTTGTCCTCGGCGGGCAACAATTCAGTTAAATGCGTAGGGAGGTACGAGCGCCGGTCAGCGGCGCTCGATCGGCTCGATCACTTGCAACGCGAGGTTGCCCTTGTGCGAGCCCATCTTGACCTTGAAGGCCGGCACGCCGTTGGCGCGCATGATCATTTCTTCCGGCATCTCGACCGGGATCACGTCGCCGGGCTGCATGTGCAGGATGTCGCGAAGGCGCAGCTGGCGGCGGGCAACGGTGGCACCGATCGGTACGTCGACGTCCAGCACGTCCTGGCGCAAGGCGTTGATCCAGCGTTCGTCCTGATCGTCGAGGTCCGACTGGAAGCCGGCATCGAGCATCTCGCGCACCGGCTCGATCATCGAGTACGGCATGGTCACGTGCAGGTCGCCGCCACCGCCATCGAGTTCGATGTGGAACGTCGACACCACAATGGCTTCGCTCGGGCCGACGATGTTGGCCATGGCCGGGTTCACTTCCGAGTTGATGTACTCGAAGTTCACTTCCATGATCGCCTGCCAGGCTTCCTTCAAATCGACGAAAGCCTGCTCCAGCACCATGCGCACCACACGCAGTTCGGTGGGGGTGAATTCACGCCCTTCGATCTTCGCGTGACGGCCGTCGCCGCCGAAGAAGTTGTCCACCAGCTTGAACACCAGTTTGGCGTCGAGGATGAACAGTGCGGTGCCGCGCAGCGGTTTGATCTTGACCAGGTTGAGGCTGGTCGGCACGTACAGCGAGTGCACGTATTCACCGAACTTCATCACCTGCACGCCACCGACGGCAACGTCCGCCGAGCGGCGCAGCATGTTGAACATGCTGATGCGGGTGTAGCGGGCGAAACGCTCGTTGATCATTTCCAGCGTCGGCATGCGTCCACGGACGATGCGATCCTGGCTGGTCAGGTCGTAGCTTTTGACACTGCCGGGTTCGGCAGCGTTATCGGTCTGTACCAGACCATCGTCGACGCCATGCAACAGCGCATCGATCTCATCCTGGGACAGCAGGTCCTGCACGGCCATGTCGTGTTCCTACTGCAGTACGAAATTAGTGAAAAGCAACTGTTCGATCACCACTTTGCCCAGCTCTTTCTGCGCCACTTCCTGGACGCTGGCCGTGGCTTTCTGACGCAACATCTCCTGGCCGACCGGGGTCGCCAGCGTGGCGAAATCCTGACCGGAAAACAGCATGACCAGGTTATTGCGGATCACCGGCATGTGGACTTTGAGCGCCTCCAGATCAGCCTGATTACGCCCCAGCATGGTGATGCTCACCTGCATGTAGCGCTGACGGCCGTTCTGGGTGTAGTTGGCCACGAAGGCTGGAGCCATTGGCTCGAAGATCGCCGGCTGCTTGCCGACCACAGCGGTTTCAGCCGCGGCGGCAGGCTTGCTCTGGGCGCTGTGCATGAAGAACCAGGTCGCTCCCACGGACAAGCCGATCGCCAGTAGCAGGGCCACGACGATCACAATGATCAGCTTGATTTTGCCTTTGGTTGCGGGGTCTTTTACTACTGCTTCGCTCTTCGCCATGCCAATAATCCGTCACTAATCGGGTTTTCACAGTCGCACGGCAAGGCAAGAGCAAGTGTTATGCCAGAAGTGTCTGGGGGATTTGAGGCGCAGACTTAAAGAGATCACAAGAAAGGTAGGAGCGAGGCTTGCCCGCGAAGAACGATAATGCGGTTTAACTGATAAACCGGGTTATCGTTCTTCGCGGGCA
>NZ_JBXAKV010000017.1:0-145011 GCF_058798795.1 Pseudomonas sp. GW822-FHT07A10 | reverse complement strand
ANGAGGCTGCGATCTTTTGATCTTGTCCTTAAAGATCGCAGCCTCGTTTCACTCGACAGCTCCTACAGGAGAGGCCAGAAACCCGGCGATGTAATCGATAAAAGCCACGACTTTGGCGGTCGCTCGCCGATGGCTCGGGTACACCGCCAGAATGTGCGGGCCAAAGCTGTCGGGATCGATGTCGTAGTCCGCCATCACCCGCACCAGTCGACCGTCGGCCAGATACGGCGCAGCGCTCCATAGCGGCGTGTGCAACAACCCGCGTCCGGCCAGCGCATTGGCCAGCAGCAAGTCGTAATTGTCGCTGCGCAGCCGTGGCGCCTGGGGTTGCGGCAGGCTCAAGCGCTGCCCATCGCGCTCGGCCCACCAGAATTCGCGGCTGAGCAAGGGATGGCGATACAGCAACCATTCGTGCTCATCGAGGGTTTGCGGGGTGACCGGCAACGCCTTGCGCGCCAGATAGGCCGGACTGCCACACAACGCCAGACGATTGCTGCCAACGACGCGGGCGATCAGCCCCGGCAGGTCGTCATGGCCTTCGCGCAGGGCCAGGTCGTAGCCGCTTTCCAGCAGATTGACGAACTCATCGCACAGGTCCACTTGCAGATTGATCTGCGGGTACTGCTCCAGAAAACCGCCACACACCTGATCGAGAAAGGCTTGCCCATAGGCCAGTGGCGCGGTGATTTTCAGATTGCCGCGCAGGCCATGCTGCAACTGCTCGATTTCCTCGCCGGCCTCGTCCAACCGCTGCAACACTTGACGCGCGGTTTCCAGGTAGAGCCGCCCCACTTCCGTCAGCAGAATCCGCCGGGTGCTGCGCTCGAACAGCCGGGCACCGAGCTCGGCCTCCAGGTGATTGACCGCTTTGGTCAGGGCCGACGGGGTCTTGCCCAGTTGCTCGGCCGCGCGGCTGAAACTGCCCAGTTGCGCCGTGACCACGAACATTTTCAACGCACCCAGCTTGTCCATTCTTTTTCCATTCCGGCAAAAACGTTTTTCGTGAGTGAGGCGTTCTGCTAAGCGTGAGCAGCCACTAATCTGGGCCATCAGACGCAATAACAAGGAAACATTCAATGAAAAGATTCCTCCCGAATCTATTGATGGCCGCTGTGGCTTTTGCCTCGATGGAAGCCATGGCAGCGACTGATCTGGTGCTGATCAACGGCAAGATATTCACCGCCGACCGCAGCCAGCCCAAGGTGCAGGCCCTGGCCGTGCAGGACGGAAAAGTGCTGAAAGTCGGCAGCAACGAGCAGATCAAAACCTTGATCGAACCGGGAACGAAAGTGATCGACCTCGGCGGCAAGACGTTGATGCCCGGCCTGATCGACAGCCATTCCCACGCGATTTTCGGCGGTCTGGAAATGGCCTCGGCCAACATGGAAGATGAGGTGGTCGACCTCGATGAGCTGGAAAAACGCCTGCGCGGTTGGCGTGATGACGGCAAGGCGAAACACGGTGATGTGCTGAGCGTGGCCGGCATGAGTTCGGCGTATTGGGCCCAGGCCGAGGCCCTCGGCAAGAAATTCAACAGCGGCGAATGGGCCAAGGTGCCCGTGGTATTCACCGGCAGCGACCACCACACCGCCTGGGCCAACAACGTCATGCTCGAACGCGCGGGCATCGACGCCGCCCTGCTGCAAAACCTGCCGGCCGCCGAACTCGACACCATTGGCAAGCTTGCCGACGGTCGCCCCAACGGTTTCCTGGTGGACGCCGGTTGGGATCGGGTTGCGTTAAAAATGCCCGCGCCCAGTGCCGCCGACATGCTGCGCGCCGCGCAAACCGCCGTACGCTACAACAACAGCCTGGGCATTACGGCCTGGATGGACCCCGCTGCCAACGCCGCCCCCGGCGAGCCGGTGTTTGCCCTTATACCCACGGAGAAAACCGTCGGCGTACTGCCGGTGTACAAAGCGCTGTCGCAAAGCGGTGGCATGACCGCCCACGTCGCGGCCCTGCTGGTGGCCAATCCGAAAAGCATACCGGCCGATCTCGACACGCTGGACAAGGTCCGCCAGCAATTCCAGGGCATCCCCAACCTGACCCTACCCGGTATCAAGATCTTTGCCGACGGAGTGATCGAATACCCGGCCCAGAGCGCGGCGATGATCGATCCTTACACCAACTCACAAAAACAGGGCGAGTTGCTGATCGATCCGAAGCACTTCGGCGAACTGGTCAGTGCCATCGATCAACGCGGCTGGCGGGTGCACATCCACGCCATCGGCGACCGCGCGGTACGCGAATCCCTGAACGGCATCGCCCAGGCGCGCAAGGATCGCCAGAGCGGCGTGACTCACTCGATCACCCATTTGCAAATGGTCAACCCGAAAGAGTTTGCGCGGTTCAAACCGCTCAACGTCATCGCCTCCATGCAGTTGCTCTGGGCCTCCGCCGACGATTACACCCTGGACATGATCAAGCCTTACGTCAGCGCCCTCGCCTTCCGCTATCAGTACCCGGCGCACTCGCTGCTCAAACAGGGCGCGACGATCGCCGGAGCCAGCGACTGGCCGGTGTCTTCGCCCAATCCGTGGAACGCCATGGCCCAGGCGATCACCCGAAACGGTCCGTTGGGTGTCTTGAACGCCGACGAACGCATCGACCGGGAAACGATGTTCTACGCCTACACCCTCAACGCCGCCCGCACTATCGGTCTAGAGAAGCAAATCGGCTCGCTGAGCCCCGGCAAGCAAGCCGATTTCATCGTGCTGGACCGCGACGTGTTCAGCGTCGATGAGAAAGCCCTGCACGACACCCAAGTGCTGCAAACCTGGTTCGCCGGTCGCGAAGTCTACGCCCCGACACTCTGAGAAAAATCGCCTGTACACGCTGCCCAACTCCGCGTTCATCGCTGGGGTCTGGAGCAGCGTTGTCTCAAATCTGCCCATAACAATCACAACAAAGGCACTGCACCATGAAAGCATTCACCCTCGTCGCCCTCGCATCCTTCAGCCTGTTGCCCCTGGGCAGCCAGGCCCTGCCCTTGAATGACGACTTCGCCGTGCTGGTCGACCTGACCCTGGCCAGCGACTATCGCACTCGCGGTATTTCGCAAACCCAGAACGACCCCGCCGCACAAGCCGGTGTGACCCTGGCCCACAGCAGCGGCCTGTACCTGGGCGCCTGGAGTTCGAACGTCGATTTCGGCGGTGGCCTGAAAACCCGCCAGGAAGTCGACTACTACGGTGGTTGGCTGTGGCAGGCGACCGACGCCATCAGCCTGGATGTCGGCTATCTCAAATACGCGTATCCAAAAGAGAGCCAGTTCAATCAGAGCGAGGTCTACGGGATTCTCGACGTCTATGGCGTGAAACTCGCGGCCTATTACTCCGCCGATGCACCAGGCATCGACAGCAAACAGAGCACGTTGTACCACTACGTTGGCTACGAAACCGAATTGCCCTATGGGCTGGGGCTGAAACTGCGCTACGGCGAAATGGACTTCAAAGACCCGCGCCTGTATTCGGCCTCGGGGCATGGCGAGGAGGCTTACCACGAGTGGGAGGCGAAGCTGACCCACGAAGTGGCCGGGGTGTTGCTTGGGTTGAGTTACATCGACACCGATTTGTCGAAAAGCCAATGCATCAGCAACTGGGGGTTCGACGATGTGTGCAGCGCAACCCTGGTGGCGAGTGTCAGCAAATCCTTTTGATGGTTTTTTGTAGGAGCGAGGCTTGCCCGCGAAAGCGTTTTACCTGACACACCGCCTTCGCGGGCAAGCCTCGCTCCTTGTACGCGATCCGCTATTTAGCCGACACGCAATGCGCGCAGGTCGAGGCGACCGTCCTTGAGCGGCGGGCACCAGTAGTAGCCGCCAGTGATCGGTCGGCTGATGCGGTACAAACCGTCGGTGATGCCGTCTTCCAGACCGCTCATGCGCCGCAGTTGGGCTTCGAATGCATCGAGGGAAAAACCGAATGCCAGGAACATCAGGCCGGCGCGATCGCCTTCGATCCACGGCATCGAGCGACGTACCACGAAGGCTTCAGGAGCGAAGCTTTCCTGGGCGGTGCGTTTGACGTGGGCGGAGATCGGCGCGTCGTCGAGCTCTTCGTTGTCGCTCAGGCGCCGGCCCATGATGTTGTCCTGCTCATGGGACGGCATCGCGTGGAAGCCTTTCAAGTCATGCTGCCATTGCTGGATCGCGGCGAAGCTGCCACCGACCAGCCCCTCAGCCCCCTCGCCCAGCAGCGCGGCGGCGACAGCGGCTTCGTCGTGAGGGTTTTCGGTGCCGTCTTCGTAACCGGTCAGGTCATTGCCGGTCATGTGGCGGAAGGTTTCGTTCATCTGCACCAGACGCAGGGCCGGTGCCAGCGCGGCTTCGATCGCGTGGCTGCGATTGAGCAATTCGCCACGGTCAACACCGTGCAACCAGCACCAGAGCGCGTGTTGGGTCGACGGGTTGTCGACGCCGACACCAACCAGCGCAGGAAAGGCGCGCAAGCCGTCGATCTGCGCGTGCAGCGCCTTGACCAGAGACTCGCCGAAACCGACCACCGCCGATTTTCCGTCCACCAGGCGCGTCAGGTTATCCAGCGCTGCCGGCAGTGCCTCGGCGGATTCGAGGGCGAAGAACATATGACGAGCTTGAGGCGGAACTGGGGTGGCGAGGATGCCCGGCTGGTAGTAACTCATATGAACTCCTTTGAGAAAGAGCACGAAGTTTAACCGGGGGATCGTTACTTGTGTGTTTTCAAGGACAAAAGATCGCAACGGCTACAGGCGCTTTCATGAGCAGATGGGCCGACAGATTCTCGATCCACAACGTCGAGTCAAAAAAACCATAAGATGAGCCATGACAAGCCAGGCCGAGGTCTGCTAAAACGATTCATCAGTGCATCACCCAATCCAGACGGGGTAGCGACATGACCACAGCATCGATCCTTGCCAACCTGTTTCCCACCGCCGACGGCATCCCGGAAAAGTATCGCCTCAACGGCCAGACCGAACAGCGCGAATACCTGGTCGACGGTGAACTGAAAACCTGGTCCGGCCCCCTCGCCCAGGTGCGCAGCCCGGTATACCTGAGCGGCGCGAATGGCGACGAACAAGTGATCCTCGGCAGCACGCCGCTGCTCGATGCCGACACCGCCCTGACCGCGCTCGACGCGGCTGTCCGTGCCTATGACCGGGGCCAGGGCCTGTGGCCGACCATGCGCGTGGCCGAGCGTATCCAGCATGTCGAGACCTTCCTCGGTCGTATGCGCGAACAGCGCGAGGCGGTGGTCAAGTTGCTGATGTGGGAGATCGGCAAGAACCTCAAGGACTCTGAGAAAGAGTTCGACCGCACCTGCGACTACATCGTCGACACCATCAACGCCCTCAAGGAACTCGACCGCCGCTCCAGCCGCTTCGAACTGGAACAGGACACCCTCGGCCAGATCCGTCGCGTTCCGCTGGGCGTGGCGTTGTGCATGGGGCCTTACAACTATCCGCTGAACGAGACCTTCACCACGCTGATTCCGGCGCTGATCATGGGCAACACCGTGGTGTTCAAGCCGGCCAAGCTTGGGGTGCTGTTGATTCGTCCGCTGCTGGAAGCCTTTCGCGACAGCTTCCCGGCCGGGGTGATCAACGTCATTTACGGCAGTGGCCGCGAGACCGTCAGCGCACTGATGGCCAGCGGCAAGATCGATATCTTTGCGTTTATCGGCACCAACAAGGCTGCCAGCGACCTGAAAAAACTCCACCCAAGGCCTCACCGCTTGCGTGCGGCACTGGGCCTGGATGCGAAGAACCCCGGCATCGTGTTGCCTGAGGTGGATCTGGACAACGCGGTCAGCGAAGCCGTCACCGGCTCCCTGTCGTTCAACGGTCAGCGCTGCACCGCGCTGAAAATCCTCTTCGTCCATGAAGACGTGGTCGAGGCGTTCATCGAGAAATTCAACGCCAAGCTCGCCTCCCTGAAACCCGGCATGCCGTGGGACAGTGGCGTGGCCCTGACACCGCTGCCGGAGGCGAGCAAAGTCGATTATCTGCATTCGCTGGTGGCGGACGCGGTCAGCAAAGGCGCCGCCGTGGTCAACCCCAATGGTGGTGAGTCCCGCGCGTCGTTCTTCTACCCGGCCGTGTTGTACCCGGTGACACCGCAGATGCGCGTCTATCAGGAAGAACAGTTCGGCCCGGTCGTGCCGATCGTGCCTTACCGTCATCTGGACACCGTGATCGATTACGTCCTGGAATCCGACTTCGGCCAGCAACTGAGCATCTTCGGCACCAACCCGGTGGCGGTCGGCAGGCTGGTGGACACCTTCGCCAACCAGGTCGGCCGGATCAACCTCAACGCCCAGTGCCAGCGCGGCCCGGACACCTACCCGTTCAACGGCCGCAAGAACTCCGCCGAGGGTACGTTGTCGGTGCATGATGCGCTGCGGGTATTTTCGATCCGGACCCTGGTGGCGACCAAGTTCCAGGAAAGCAGCAAAGAGCTTCTCAGCGAGATCATCAGCGGCCGGAACTCGAGCTTCCTGACCACCGACTATATTTTCTGAGGGCACCAAAATTTTCTGAGGACACCAGACCTGAGCATCATCAAAGGCCTTCGACTGCCACCGCTGTTGCGCCGAATACTGCGTCCATTGCTGGACCCGTACCGGCGCTACCGCCACGCCAAACTGATCCATGCGGTGCGGGTTTCGTTGGGGTTGCTGGCGACGATTCTGCTGACCACTGGCATCCATCTGCCCCACGGCGAATGGGCGTCGGTGACCATGCTGGTGGTGATCGGCGGCTTGCAGCACCACGGTAATATCGGCAAAAAAGCCGCCGAGCGAGCCATCGGCACCTTGATCGGGGCCGGTGTCGGCTTGTTGCTGGTGGCGCAACAGGCCTGGCTCGGGATGCCGTGGCTGACCTATTTCGCAATGTCGGTGGTGTGCGGATTTTTCTCGTACCACGCCATCGGCAAGGGTGGTTATACGGCGCTGCTGTCGGCGATCACCGTGTTTATCGTTGCGGGGCACGGTGACAACCCGGTCACCGATGGCCTGTGGCGCGGGGTGGATATTCTGATCGGCATCGCCCTGGCACTGGCTTTCTCCTTCGCCCTGCCGCTGTACGCGGTGTACTCCTGGCGCTACAACCTGGCCGATGCATTGCGCGACTGCGCGGCAATCTACGGCCGTATCATCAACGGCGAGTCCGTCGCCGCTGACGAGCACCTGAAGCTCATGAATCGCTTGAACGCAGTCATGGTGCAACTGCGCTCACTGATGCCCTCGGTGTCCAAGGAAGTGCGGGTTTCCATGACCGAACTCGATGCGATTCAGCGCAATCTGCGGATGTGCGTCAGCATCCTGGAGATCCTCGGCAATAGCCGGCCGAATGCCGATGACTCTGAGGCAATGGCCCATCTGCAATCGGCATTGAAAACCGAGCATCGACAGATCCGGGTGCAACTGATCGGTATGGCTCGGGCATTGAAATCGGGCGTTTCACAACGGCTCAGCCGGCCAGCCGAACCGCCATTGGACTCTACGCTTGATATGCCGGTCTACAGTCCGCTGGATGGCTACCGATTGCTGACCCGACAATTGACCGCGAACATCGGCGAGATGCGCCAGCGTCTGGCAAAAACCGCACCGCGCTGGAACATCTGAGAGGCCGTTTATTGTGTAGCCACCCGCCGCAGCTTCAGGCCCCAACCCTGTTGCATCCCTGCGGCGGCCAGCAGAATCGCGGCGACACCGATCCATTGCAGCGGCTCCAGGCGATGGCCAAAGGCAAACCAGTCCACGAAAATCGCCGCAATCGGATAGATGAACGATAACGCGCCGGTCAGGGCGGTCGGCAGCTTTTGAATTGCTCCGTAGAGCAGCACATACATCAAGCCGGTATGCACGATACCCAGCGTCACCAGGCTGGCCCAGGCACTGGGTGCTTGCGGCAGCGCCGAAAAATGCGCAAAGGGTGCGAGCAATAGCACGCCGGTGCAGACCTGGACCAACGCGATCAGATGCGGTGGCGTGCCGGTCAGACGCTTGATGATCAACGCGGCAATCGCGTACAGGAAGGCAGCACCCAAGGCCAGAGCGATCCCCATCAGGTAATCGTTGCCACCCTCGCCTTGTTCGCCATGTGCGCTGACAATCGCCAGCATCCCGAGAAACGAAATGCCCAGCCAGAACAGTTTTTGCAGGGTGATTTTCTCCCCGAGAAACAGCGCGGCCAGCCCCACCAACATGAACGGCTGGACGTTATAAACCGCCGTGCCGATGGCAATCGAGGCGCGCGAATAGGACGCGAACAACAGCACCCAGTTACCGACAATCGCCACACCACTCAGTACGGCCAACAAGAAGGTAGTGGACGTCAAAATGCCAGGGCGCAGAAAGCCGAACGCCGCGCAGATCAGCAACAAGGTGGCGGCACCGAACACGCAGCGCCAGAACACCACGTCCAGCACCGGTTGCCCGGACACCAGCACGAACCAGCCAATGGTCCCGGAAATCAGCATGGCGGCGGTCATCTCGAATGAGCCGCGACGTAGTGTTCTGTCCATCATCAACCTCCTGTGTTTGAGGCCAAAGTATGCCAATCCGCCGAGGGGCTTCTCCAGAGCAAAAAGCAGGCTAAACTCGGCATCTGCCTTTTTTATCAAGGCTTATCCAGCCGATTGCCTAACAGGGGATTCCCATGACCGACGACATCGACCAAGTGCTGATCAGCGCATTGATGGAAGACTCCCGCCGCTCGCTCAAAGCCCTGGCACAGATCAGCGGCCTGTCCTCGCCCAGCGTTGCCGAGCGCCTGCGCCGCCTCGAAGAACGCGGCGTACTCAAGGGCTATACCGTCGAAATCGACCCTAAATGCTTCGGCTACCAACTCCAGGCCATCGTCCGCATCCGCCCGTTGCCGGGGCAATTGCAGGAAGTGGAACGGCAGATTCAGGCGATTCCCGAATTCACCGAGTGCGACAAAGTCACCGGCGACGACTGCTTCATCGCCCGCCTGCATGTGCGCTCGATGGAACAACTGGACACCCTCCTCGACCGCCTCAACACCCACGCCGAAACCAACACCGCCATCGTCAAGAAAACCCCGATCAAGCGCCGGCTGCCACCGATGGCGTGAGTGCTGTTTGGTTCGCAAAGGCGTAGATTAGTGTTTTTTCCGGCGAAGGATTGGCGGTATGAAAACTGAGGCCATGTTACTGGCGGCGGCGGTGATGCTTGCAGGCTGCGGTACATTCCAGACAGTGGTGCGCAGCGACGAAGCAGCGGCAAAAAGCCTCAAGGAACAGAAAACCTACTGCGGTGCGGTTCCACGGATCTATAGCGGCGTGACTTATGACTTTTGCCGCCTGCATGCGACTCCAGGCCCAGGCATCGATGAGTACAAGTACGACAATGGCACGCCTTTTGTGCTGATCGACGTAGTCATTTCCGGCGCTATCGACACCATGCTCCTGCCCTACACCATTTATCGGCAGCAGGCCGATGGCAGTATTGTCATTACCGAATAGCCTTGGGCGCCCTGATTCCCAGACAAAAAAAACCCGCCGAAGCGGGTTTTTTACTCAAGGCTGGCGATCAATCATCGCGGCCCATGATGCCGAACAGCTGCAGCAAGCTGACGAACAGGTTGTAGATCGATACATACAGGCTGATGGTCGCCATGATGTAGTTACGCTCGCCGCCGTGAATGATGGCGCTGGTCTGGAACAGAATGCAGACCGAGGAGAACAGCACGAAACCTGCGCTGATCGCCAGTTGCAGACCGCTGATCTTGAAGAAGAAGCTCGCCAGCGTCGCACCCAGCAGCACGAAGAAACCGGCTGTGATGAAACCGCCGAGGAAGCTCATGTCCTTACGGGTGATCAGTACATAAGCCGACAGGCCGCCGAACACCAGCGCGGTCATCGCGAAGGCCGAGCTGACCACTTCCGCGCCGCCCTGCATGCCCAGGTAACGGTTGAGGATCGGGCCGAGCAGGAAACCCATGAAACCGGTCAGCGCGAACGCAGAAACCAGGCCCCACGCCGAGTCACGGAGTTTGTTGGTGAGGAAGAAAAGGCCGTAGAAGCCGATCAGCACCACGAAGACGTTCGGGTAACCGACACGCATCTGCTGTGCGACAAACGCCATCACGCCGCTGAATGCGAGGGTGAGGGCGAGTAGGCCGTAAGTGTTGCGCAGGACGCGGCTAACCTCTAGCTGCTCAGCCTGCACGCTGTTATTAACTGCGTAATCCTGTTCGCGCATGGCGACACTCCTGTTGGTTTGAAACGTTCAGTCGCAAAGATCATAACAGACGCTCTGTAACAAGCTATGCAGAGAGTTTGACAGTGTGTTTCATTCAGGTATTATGGCGCCCGCAACGCAAACGGAGGTGTGGCCGAGTGGTTTAAGGCAACGGTCTTGAAAACCGTCGACTGTAACAGGTCCATGAGTTCGAATCCCATCGCCTCCGCCATCTTTATACGACAAAGCCCTGATTTTTCAGGGCTTTGTCGTTTCTGGGGGTTGGCGGCAATCTCGCCGTTGGGCATGTGTTCCATAACTATTATTGACGTGTTCCAGAACTCGGCAGCTGCCCCCCTCCTCCGGCGTCCTGCCGATCGTTAAAAATCCTTCATGTAACGCGATGCTACGCTGTCCTTAAAACCGAGGATTAGCGATGCCACAATTCAAACCTTCTCCCCTCCCTGCCATACAAGATCAACGAAAATCAACTCGCTCTCGAAGCCGCCATCCTGGAGCGTTCCAACTGGGTCGAGGCTCATGGCTCGGCTGATGCCCACCGACACTTTGCGTGGCGCCTTGGACACCATCGACAAGAACGAGGAGTTCATCAAGCTTACGCTCACAGTCCCGATGGCACCGGAGTGACGACGGCTACTTTTCCTTGGCTGAAAATGACTGCTATCAGCCAGCCAAAAGCAGCCTCTTTGGTGGCCCGCGTGCGGCCGAAAACACGTCAGTTCAATCCAGAATGGGACGAAGGAAACTGCGCTCATAGCTCAGGATGAATTTTTGCTCGGTAGCCTGCGTCACCAATTGAACACACTCCGGATCAACTCCGGCCTCCCTACGATACTGCTCATAATCTGCCAGGCTGGAAAAGCTGAATAGACAGTAAGCGATGTTGTTGGCGCCTTCCGCTGGTAGAAAGTAGCCATGGTGGTTTCCTCCCATACGGGTCACCACACGAATCCAATGGCGAGAATAGCTTTCGAAAGCCGGGAGCTGGTAGGGATCGATTACATACCTGACGTGGCAAGTGATCACTGGATCATTCCTTTGAAAATGGGGAAGCCGCTATTCTACGCACGCCATAAGCTGAGTCGTCGATGGCAGTCTGGGGGCGATTTCAGCCCATCTCAACAGGCAGCAATCGGCCGATTCTGTTGAAAAAGTCGGATTGCCCAAAACGTTCGAATATTGATGGGCTAAAACACCTCTTTTGCACGCTGCTACGTGAAATCCGAGTCCGGAAGCCTCTGTCCAAAGTAAAGATTTCAATCTCGGACGCGTACTTTTTTGATGCGCAAACCATGGCCGACTTTTTCAACAGAATCGGCCAGGAGTGGTCGTTCAGTAAAGAGGGAGAAATTTCCAATATGTGTTTTTTTCGCAACAGATTAAAGCCCGCTCTTAGCGTCCGAGTGGGGGCGGCCCATAAAGTTCGGTTTCCCAGTCTTCAAGAGGTGGCGTCACTTTGAAAGATGAGTCGCAGTAGGACCTTAGGTAGTCAGTCGCTCTCTTTTGGGCGTGGGTGAAATTGAGCACATTCCCTTCACTGTCCATTTCTATCACGTTCGCAAATATTGCGAACACCATCTCGATTGCACTTGGTTCTGAGCCATAAACGTCTAGGTACTCCACGTTTTTTAGCATGTAGTGAGTTCCACTTGCCATGAAGTATGCAAATGTTCGGAGTGCCCCACTGAAATCGTTACTTAGCTTTTTCATATAATTTTTCGTAGTAAATAATCTGGTTTGATTGAGGGGCGAGCTCTATCACGTCCCGAGCAAAAAGAAAGGCTTGTACCGTTAACCAAGATTTAAGAATACACAACAGTACCGGGCGGCAATTTTATACCGCGCAGAGAGCGGTAACAGACCCCATTCCCATACACAAGGCCCGCGTCCAGGGCTTGAGCTTTAAGCACTAACGCTCGCAGCTTGTGGACGAGTCGAGATAGTCGCTCCCTGAATAACAGCGCTTGAATTGGCCGCCGTGGTTGCCTGGGGTACTGAGTTTCACCTAGATATTCCCGCCAGCTTGTGGGTCGCCGATATAGCGCCATTTCGAAATTATTCAAAATTTCCATCGCGTTATTTAGATCGTCACTTCTGAGGCAAAATTTTACGTTCATTGACGTAATGCTTATCCCTGCATCTCTTTGAGCATATTTTTCAAAAGCAGGAGCTATCAGGTAAAAATAACCAAGCGAATGAAAGCAATCAGATCTGAAAACAATTTGGTCTTGAGACTCTAGCCGCCACAATTGCTCTGTTTTTTTCGAGATGTATAAACCGATGATGTGATGCATGTGACTATCCTGATTACTGACATTCTTATTGGTGACGGCAAGCTCAATACTTTGCGAGGACTCAGCATAGCGGCCCATGCTGCCCATTTGCCACGGTTTTGTCTGCTTCTGGCCGGTTTCCGCCTGTGGCTACCGGCTAGAACCGACCAACGACCAAAAGCAGGTTATGGGGTGTCTCCCCCAGAGAGGTGGAAGTGATAACGTCACGCACAATGGACGTTATGGCTAAATTCAGCGCCGGGACTGCGCGATTATCCGGTGCTAAATTCGTCGATAGCGATGGAAAAGCTACCGTAACGGCATCGATACAATGCGAATCTTCTTAAGGGCAGGGACTCTGTGATCAGATTTTAAAAGCCATAGCTAGAATCGACAGCCAACGCTATGATGGTGGCTTTTTAGCATCGCCCATCAAATCCAGTTGTTCGCATATCCTGCATTCAACCCAGCACTCTAGGAACTTCACCGATGTACAAAAAGCTCACAGGGATCGTTTTTCTGCTGCTCAGCGGCTGCTCGCTGCATCCATACACGAAGGACGAATTGTTTAACACGGGCGTAGCCAGTCCCGAATATTGTTTGGCGCAGGAACGTTCCGTAGTCGAAGAACGTGTGCAAGGCTATTTGAATCACTGCTTTCATCCGCAAGTAACTTCACTCACAACCGGCGGCACCCTCGTCAACACTATTCAGTTAAAAGTTGACCGGTATAAAGAGCGAAGCGACATGGTGCTCTGGGCGCCGACGATCTATGGCAACCAGTTCTATATGAATGTCGTAGTCTCGGAAAAGAAACCGGCCTGCCAAACCACTATGACCGCCGTAGCCTCCGGCTGGAGCTTTGCGCGCAATTTTCCGAAGATACTGGAAAGTGCCAATGGTGGTGATCCCTGGTGCCCGCTGTAACCGCTGTAACCGCTGTAACCGCTGTAACCGCTGTAACCGCTGTAATTTTTTGCGGGTCCTGGCCCTTAAATATAAAACTTGGCTATAACTTAGCTAAACAATTAGTCGAGTTATCAGTAAGTATGGTAATGCCACAATTACTGGATTCAGGCCTCACGATGTGTTATAGCGCAAAGAAAATCCAAACGTAGATCTGTCTAAGTTGAGTATTTGGGCATTTAACGCCCCGTTCTTTTTGTATCGGGTTCAGGTGCACTGGGATACTGGAGGGCACAAACCGCTGAGTCGCGACAGGCCGATATGGGTCGGTTGCAGCCTTAGCGACAGGCAGAAACCGACCAGAAGTGGTCATTTAGACGACAGTACCGTGGACGAGATGCCATCTCACCCTCGTTTTTGGATCGGGCCTCGCTCCGGAAAATCAAGGAGCCAACTGATAGGTTGACTGCACTAGACCGGAAGGAAAGCATCGGCTATTTACTAGCTTCAATTCAATGTCCTGCGTAAGGGCCCCGAACAATGGTCTTCCCGACCCAATCAGCACGGGAACAGTGGTGATCACCATATCGGCGACTAACCCGTCACGCAGGAATGACTGCACCAATTGCCCGCCATCGACATAGACTCGATGCACACCTTGCCTCGCCAGTTCCGCCAGCAGGTCTGAAGGAGTGAGGTTGGAAAAACGCACTTTTCCCTCTAGCGCATTAGGCACCTGTGAATCGGCCAACTGTTGAGACAACACGATTACTGGCAGGTTGTAGAACCAAGTGTCGAAGGTCAGCACTTTCTCATAGCTCCCCCTCCCCATCACGATAGCATCCTTATCGGCGATGAAGCCCAGGTAGCCGTGATCCTCACTCTGATCATCGCGCTGCAATAGCCAGTCAATGTCACCGTCGGACCTGGCGATATAGCCATCTAGACTGATGGCGATAAAAACATGTGCAGTAGTCATAGAAGTTTCCTTATTCAGACGACGCATGACTGACCGCAAAGAGGATAGTAAAACTAATATATAGCTAAATTTCTTAGCTGGTTTTCTACAAATCCCGCTCAAATCAAATGGGTCAAAAAACTGTGTAGCGTATTTTGATCGCGCGGATAGGCGGTTCACGCTTTGAATTAATCTTCCTTCAACACCGGTTCAACTTCATCGACCGGCAACGAAGCCAACATTTCAGCGCGACAAACCTCAAGGATCTCATCCGCGAGTGCAGAATCATCCGGACAGGCACGCGACAAAATAATCGCGCCGACAGCACGAGACAGCAGGTCGATCATTTTCTTTCTCCCCTCTCCCGCCTCGGCATCCGGTCCCGTCGGATATTTCTCTCCCAGCGTTTGCAGGGTGTGTTCAATGCCTTCGGCAAATGTCGTTTTCACATCATCCGATTGACGCGCCGCGTCGCCGCACAACGCAGCCATAGTGCAACCGCTGCCACGTCCGTCCCGATGTTCTCGGGTCACATAGACGTTGATGAAGCCCGGAACATCGAGCGCTTGGGCGCCTGTCAGCGATTTGGCAAGACTGCAGGCCGAGGCTTCGGCCATCAGGTCGGCCTTCGACCCGAAGTGCTTGTAGAAGCCTCCATGGGTGAAACCGGCAGCCGCCATGAGATCCGCCACACCGACGCCGTCAAAGCCGCGCTCACGGAACAGCTCTGAGGCCGTTTCAACGATGTGCTCTCGATTGGCCTGCGCCTGGGCCTTGGTCACTCTCACGTGCAATACCTCGTGTTTACCGGGAAATCATGCGTCCAATCATACATAGATGCTGGTCATAATCAAAACTGTTGACAGTTTAGATTTCGATCATCATCCTAATTGCACGCAACACCGATCTCCATCAACGGGCACGGAAGAAACACCAGATGACCAATCAGAATCTGTTCACCCCTTACACCCTTGGCAGCCTAACGCTGTCGAACCGGGTAGTCCTTGCGCCGCTGACACGTAACCGCGCAGGCCAGGGCTTCGTCCCCAGCGAGTTCGCGGCCACCTATTACAGCCAACGCGCCAGCGCCGGCCTGCTGATCAGCGAAGCCACGCAGATTTCCCGACAGGGCCAGGGCTATCAGGACACCCCCGGGATCTACACGCAGGCGCAGATAGACGGCTGGCGCACCGTGACCGATGCCGTCCACGCCAAGGGCGGAAAAATCTTCCTGCAACTGTGGCATGTCGGCCGTGTGTCGCATGTTGATCTGCAAGAAAACGGCGCTGCTCCTGTGGCCCCTTCTGCACTGCGCGCCGCCACCAAAGTGTTCGTCAACAACCGTTTTGAAGACGTCTCCGAGCCGCGCGCACTGGACATCAGCGAACTGCCGGGGATCGTCGCCGATTTCCGCCAGGCTGCGTCCAACGCTATCGCCGCTGGGTTCGATGGTGTGGAGATTCACGGTGCAAACGGCTATTTGCTGGATCAATTTCTCAAGGACAGCGCCAATCTGCGTACCGATGCTTACGGTGGTTCGATTGAAAATCGTGCACGTCTGTTGCTCGAAGTGACGACGGCCGTCATCAATGAAATCGGCGCGGATCGCACCGGTGTGCGCCTGTCTCCGGTTTCGCCGGCCAATGGCGTATCCAGCAGCGATCCGCAGGCGCAATTCGATTACGTCGCTGAACAACTCGACGCCCTCGACGTGGTTTATCTGCACGTGGTCGAAGGTGCGACCGGTGGCCCGCGCAACGTGGCGCCCTTCGATTTCGGCGCTCTGCGCCAGCGCTTCAAAAACACCTACATCGCTAACAACGGCTATGACCTGGAGCTGGCGACTTCGAGGCTCTCTGAAGACCAGGCCGACCTGATCGCCTTCGGTCGCCCGTTCATTGGCAATCCGGATCTGGTGGAGCGCCTCAAACGTGGCGCGCCATTGTCCGCGTTCAATCCCGCCACCCTCTATGGCGGCGGTGCGGCTGGCTACATCGACTACCCGACATTGGCTGAATCGAGCGCCACCGCAAGCTGAGCCATCAGTGATCGCGCTTTCTGTTTCACACATCCTGAAAGAGAGATACCCCATGAGCACTCGCCCTACTGTTCTCATCACTGGCGCCTCCACCGGCATTGGCGCGGTCTACGCCGAGCGCTTCGCGCAACGCGGCCACGATCTGGTACTGGTCGCCCGCGATCAGGCGCGCCTGGATGCACTCGCAGCGCGCTTGCGCAGCGAACACGACGTCGCCGTCGATGTCATTGCGGCGGACCTGACCCAACTCAGCGATCTGACAACCGTTGAAAGCCGCCTGCGCGACGACGCCCGCATCGGCATCCTCGTCAATAACGCCGGCGCCGCGCTGTCCGGTAACTTCATCGACCAAAGCACCGACAGCGTTGCGCAACTGGTCGCCCTCAACACCACGGCGCTGGTGCGGCTCGCCAGCGCCATCGCCCCACGCCTGGCCAAGGCAGGCGACGGCGCGATCATCAACATCGGTTCAGTGGTGGGCCTCGCGCCGGAGTTCGGCATGACGGTCTACGGTGCGACCAAGGCATTTGTGCTGTTCCTTTCCCAGGGCCTGAGCCTGGAACTTTCGCCTCAGGGCGTCTACGTGCAGGCCGTGCTGCCCGCCGCCACCCGCACGGAAATCTGGGATCGCTCCGGCGTCGACATCAACACCTTGAGCGAAATCATGGAAGTGGGCGATCTGGTGGATGCCGCCCTGGTCGGTTTTGATCGTCGCGAACCGGTGACCATCCCGCCGCTGCACGAAGCGGAACGCTGGGATGAGCTGCAGAGCGCACGTCAGGGCCTGCTGGGGCAAATCCGCCAGTCTGCAGTCGCCCAGCGCTACCAGCCCCAACCGTGATCTTTTGGTAGCGAGCATTCGCGCCGGATTCGATGCAGGCGCAGGGCACTGCATCGAACCCGGCCACTGTCCGGAGTAGCAATGAATTCAACGCAGACAAGTACGCCCTCGGGTTCACAGACGTCGTTCATCAACGCGACGAACCAGTCGATCACGGTCAACGGCATTCCCTTTGCCTATCGCGATACCGGCCCAGCAACCGGTGTGCCCCTCGTACTGTTCAACCATTGGGGCGCGGTGCTGGACAACTTCGACCCCGCGATCATCGATGGCCTTGCACAAACCAGACGCGTCATTACCACCGACTATCGCGGCATCGGCGGCTCTGGTGGAAGCGCACCACTGACCGTCGGCGAAATGGCTGACGATGCCATCCAGCTGATTCATGCGCTGGGGTTGGAAACCGTTGATGTGCTCGGTTTCTCCCTCGGCGGCTTCGTCGCTCAGGACATCGCCCTGAAGGCACCTAATTTGGTTCGGCGTTTGATTTTGACCGGCACCGGACCAGCCGGCGGCAGCGGTATCGACAAGGTAGGCTCGGTGACATGGCCATTGATGCTCAAAGGCTTGCTGACCTGGCGCGATCCGAAGTTCTACCTGTTTTTTACTTCGACGCCCAATGGCCGTCGATCCGCCTCGCTGTATTTACAGCGCCTGAAAGCACGCAAAAAAAATCGCGACAAGGGCCCGACGCCCAGCGCTTTCCTGCGGCAGTTGAAAGCCATCACCGCGTGGGGCAAACAGCCGCCGCAAGACCTCGGGCGCTTGCGGACGCCGACGCTGATCGTCAACGGCGACAACGACATCATGGTGCCCAGCGTTAACTCGAGTGCACTGGCAAAGCGTATCCCCAACGCACAACTGGTGATTTATGAGGATGCCGGGCACGGCGGTATTTTCCAACACCACGTTGACTTTGTGGCCAAGGCGCAGGCGTTCCTCGATGCCTGACAACGCGGCGCAGCAACGCAGCAACGCACCGGCTACCCTCCTTACAACCGACAAGAGCCGCACCACGATGAAAGCATTTCTAATTGATCGCTATGGCAAGAACCCCGGGCGGATTGGCGAAGCTCCCGCCCCCGCAGCGAGTGCCCACGACGTTTTGATCGAGGTACACGCCAGCAGCGTCAACGTGCTGGATTCGAAGATCAGCAATGGCGAATTCAAACTGATCCTGCCCTACTCATTTCCGTTGATCCTGGGTAACGATCTGGCAGGCGTCGTGATTGAGGTGGGCTCGAAGGTGACACGCTTCAAACCGGGAGACGAAGTGTACGCTCGCCCACCGGAAGCGCGGATCGGCACGTTCGCCGAATTGATCGCCGTGAACGAGAACGCGATCGCCCTGAAACCTGCCAATACCAGCATGGCACAAGCAGCGTCCCTCCCCTTGGTTGCACTGACCGCCTGGCAAGTGCTGGTCGAAATCGCCCAACTGAAAAAGGGTCAGAAAGTGCTGATTCACGCAGGCTCCGGCGGCGTCGGCACCCTCGCCATCCAGCTCGCCAAACACCTCGGTGCCTTTGTCGCTACAACCACCAGCACTGCGAATGTCGAATGGGTGAAGGCATTGGGGGCCGATTTGGTGATCGACTACAAAAAGCAGAACTTCGAAAGTGTCTTGCACGACTACGACGTAGTGTTGAACAGTCTCGGCGCCGATGTCCTGGAGAAGTCACTCAAGGTGCTCAAGCCAGGTGGCCAGCTCATTTCCATCTCAGGGCCACCCACTGCGCAGTTCGCGCAGGAGCAAGGATTGTCCTGGCCATTGCAACAAGTCATGCGCCTGCTGAGCCTCGGTATTCGGCGCAAGGCACGCAAGCAAGACGTCAGCTACAGGTTTGTATTCATGCGGGCCAACGGCGCCCAACTGCAACAAATAACCGCGCTCATTGAGGCCGGCATCATCAAACCGGTGATTGACCGCGCCTTCCCCTTTGAATCAACGGCAGAGGCGTTGAAGTATGTCGAGCAGGGACGAGCCAAAGGCAAGGTCGTTATTTCGATCAAATGACTACGCCACCTATCGATGAGTCGACCGAAGAGCCCGAGCAACTTTTAGCACACCAGCATTCTTCATCCGGGCTGAGCGAGTTGACGACACTAGAGTTGCCGAAACAGGAAGCGCAGCAAACGGACGTCGTGCCTGTTGCACTAACTGTGATCCTATGGCGCAGTTTGATGCTTAAGCAGTAGATCTCGGCCTCGCCACAGCCACCGTACAAAGCACATTCATAATCAGTTTGGCGACTCTCTCCGTAGCACAATTGACGCACCCGAGGATGAATATACGTTCATCAAAAACATTGTTCTATGCGTCTAGCCTGTGGGTTCTGACATAGTGAATACAGGAGTAACCCACCATGTTCTCGCACGAAAGCGTCCCGCTGATCATCATTTTCATCATCCTGCTGCTTGGCGTGCTTACCGCCGTCCTCCATCCGGTACATGCGTTCTATAGCTGGCTTCAGAGGCGCAGGGAAAAATCATCCGCCGAGATCGCGAAAGAGGTGGATTCGCGCTGAACTTTTTTTAACGAGCCCGGCTAAGTCCGGGCTTTTTTTGAAGCTTTCGGGCCAGAAGCAGCCACTCAACGCGACTCGATAATTCCCACCCGACCGTGCATCATCATGCTCGCCACGATCCCGTCGTGGCATCACCTCTGCCCACCCTCTTAGGGTTGATAAATCCTCAACGCCTCGGCAGTAGTTAACGCCTGAAAGCATGCCCCTTGGCTATCGAAACAATCAACAACGCTGGTAACAACAATGCCAGCGCTACCCAGGGAATAGCACCTGCCCCCCATGTTTCCAGGAAAATGCCGCCGATCACACCACTGCCTGCAAACGCCAGATTGAAGACGGTCACCAACATTGATTGCGCAATATCGGCGCCGTCACTGGCAACATCAGCCAAGGAGGTTTGCAATAAGGTTGGCGCACCACCGAAGCTCATCCCCCACAGGACGATGCCGATATAGATCGCACTGACGGGCAGGTCACCCAAGCCCAGGGCAAACGAAACCAGGATGAATGCTGTCAGGCTGAGCAGTACCAGACTCCGAAGCCTGTCATCAATCAGCGTGCCAATCATCCATAGACCGAACAAGGCCGCAATACCGAATGAAAGGAGGCCCCGATCTATCTGATCGGCCAATCCAACAGAAGCCAGGAACGCAGCAATATAGGTATAGAGGGTGTAGTGGGCCAGGATCCAGAGCATGACCACCGCCAGCACGGGCCGCACGCCTGGGGTTTGCAGGACCCTGCGTAGCGGCAAGCGTCGATCGGAGCGTTGTCCGGGATAATCAGGCACTTTCAGATATATCCAGGCCATCAGCAAAAGGCTGAGTCCTGAGAGAGTCCCGAACACACAACGCCATCCCAGCAGCTTGCCGAGCCAGGCACCTAGCGGTACGCCTAGGGCTAGTGCCAAAGGGATGCCGAGCATGGCCAGCGCCATTGCGCGACCGTGCTGCTGTGGGGCGACCAATCGTCTGGCATAGCCGGCCAGCAGGCTCCAGGCCAGACCGGTTGCGATACCCACCATGAAGCGGGCAGCCAGCGTCAATGAAAACCAGGGCGACAGAGCGGTCACCGCATTACAGACGCAAAACACCCCGACAGCCAGTAATAGCACCAAGCGCCGACGCCAGCCCTGCAACGCGAGAGTCAATGGAATAGCCGCTAACCCTGAGCCCAGTGCACATAGGGTCACCATCTGACCAGCCCACGCTTGCGACACACCAAATGCCTCGGCGATTTGCGGCAAAAGTCCTGCTGGCACCGTTTCGTTGGCGGTGGCGATAAAGCTCCCCATTGTCAGCGCCAACATGGCCGCCAATGGGAGACGCCCAGTAGTGAGGTATTTGGTATTGCCCGATGTCGTGAAAGAGCCATTTTCAAATTGCGATTTGCCGGTCATGACCTGTGCTCAGAGGAATGGGAGACGTGAGTGTGATGAATTGCTACGGATTTGATAATTGGTCTACCATTTGATGAACCATCAAATTTGAATTGAATATGGCTACTGACCGATTGGGCGACATGCGTTTGTTTGTCGAAGCGGCAGCACTCGGCAGCTTGTCTGCCGCAGGGCGCAAACTGGCGCTGTCGCCGGCCGCGGCCAGCGCGCGACTTATCAAGCTTGAGGCGGCGCTGCGCACCAAGTTGTTTGATCGCACAACGCGTCAGTTGCGCCTCACGGAAGAAGGTCGGTTTTATTTGCAGCAATGCTGGGTCGCATTGCGGGCTATCGATGAGGCGGAAGCTGGGCTTCAAGCCAGTCAAACAGAGGTGCGTGGCAAGGTCCGGATATCCGCATCCGCCGATTTTGGCCGCAATCTTTTAAATGACTGGCTTGAGACATTCAGTACATTGCACCCGGAACTGTACGTCGCACTGACGTTGTCGGACTCGGTGTCAAATCTGGTGCAGGACGATGTCGATCTGGCAATCCGGTTTGGACAGCCGCATGACAGCTCGATGATCGCCAGGCAGTTGGCTCCCAACTGGCGAGTACTGTGCGCTTCGCCTGATTATCTGGCGCGATACGGTGAACCCCAAACCCCTACTGACTTGCCTAGCCACAAGTTCATCGTGCTGGTGACGTCTGCAGGTCCATTGAACACCTTTCACTTTGTGGTGGATGGTCAGGAATGGAACCACACCGTTCCCATGAGCCAGGCATGGGAAACCAACGACGGCGCCCTCGCGCGCGCATGGGCGTTGGCTGGACATGGCATCGCACGCAAGACCATTTGGGATGCGGCAGCCGATATCCGTGCTGGACGACTGAAGGTGCTGTTACCTGACTTTTGTGTCCGAGAGGCCGGCGTCTACGCGGTATTACACGGCAATCGTTACCGGATTCCCCGCGTGCGTGTATTGCTGGATTTCCTTACCGACCATTTTGATCGCGCAACCGATGAGCTGTTGTTCGACCTTAAAGTACCTAATGCCTGATGTTAGGAGGTTGTAAGCCACGCCATACCGGATAAGAGTTGCCGTCAAGTGCGCAATGAGGTTGCCTAGGTCGGGGGCAGACAATTTCCAGTAAGTTGAATAGCCCTCTGGTCTCGTAGACACATCTGACTGGCTGCTGGAGCGTCCGCTATGGGTCGATTCTGTTGAAAAAGTCGGTTCTTCCAGACGGCCTGCATACTAACCGCTGAAAACGCCTATTTTGCGCGCTGCTACGCGAAATCCGAGTCCTGAACCTTCTGCCCAAAACACAGACTTCAATCTCAGGCGCGTACTTTTCTGCCGTGGAAACCGAAGCCGACTTTTTCAACAGAATCGGCCAAGAGCGGACACTCGAGCACATCACCTGGTTGGCTGTTTTTTCAGGGTCGAAGCGGTCACCGATGTTCCGCTGCCAACATTGACCTGAACTGAGAAATGATATCTGAAGTTAACCCGGCAGCTTCGAACACTGCGCAGGTAAAGCTAACGGGAGCAGGACCTGGCGCAGTTATGATGCGGTCAGCAACCACAGCTACTGGACTGCTTCGATAAAGCGAGGACCCTTCATAACCTGCGGCATTCTGTTGTAAAAAGTCAGCGCTGTTCGAGGTATGAGAAACCGTGTCGAGAAGCCCGGCTCTCGCAAGTGCCAGCGTTCCCCCACAGATACCGGCAATTGTCGCGCCACTTGAACGACTAGTATGAAGAAAGTCCCGAATATCCGGTGCATCTGCACGTTCCCAGATCATTCCACCGATGACGACAACAACGTCCGGTTTCCAGTCCAGGCATTGTTGCAAGCTGCAATTCACAGTTACTGCCAATCCACCCTGCGAGCGGAACTGCCCCGTAGTAGAGGCGAAAAACCTAACGTCGATCCCGTAGAACGGGGATGCGGTTCCTGCAATGAAAGCATATTCCCAGTCCGCAAAACCGGGTGTCAGTATCAATCCCACGCGTGCCATCAGTCAGAATCCTCCATGAAAACGAATAACATAAAGCGACAACACATAGATCTCAATGGCTGCCTTGGGTCGAAAGTTTCCCCTCACCGCTGACAGCTCTCGGCCAGAGGCTGATTGTTGGAATCGGCTGAAATCGCCACTCAATGGTCAAGCCTATAAACTTGCGGATGACTCAAGGTGCGTATCACTTCCTGCCAGTCGCCGTAATTCGCTCACATCGGCGAACCACTCATGGGACTGAAGACTGTGGAATGCATCATATGCTCCATATCCCCAGGCGACCGCACCAAAGGCGATACCGGCAGTCGCTGCTGCTTCACCATCCGTAGGTTGGTCGCCGATGTAGATAACGTCTTCTGGCGCCACGTCGAATTTGCGCATGACACGGCGCAAGCGAGACGCCTTGCCGAAAATGGAGACGCCGCACTCGAAGGCCCGGATATGTCGACAGCTGGAGCCCAAAATTTGCGTGATATTTTCTTGGGAATTAGAAGATACCACCGCCAGAATCAGTCCTCTCTCGTCAAGATGGGCAAGGGTATTTGCAATGTTATTGAACAGTGGGATCGAGCTTCGATGTTTCCTCATCAAGCTCATGAAGGTTCGCGCCACCAGAGGCAGCTTCCAGCGAGGCATTCCGATATGAGCCATGATCTCCCGAGCCCCCTGCTTGCGCAGACAGTCCAACTCTTGCGGGTGAATTCGACTGAATGCGTGTCTGTCAGCAACCTGGTTGAACACTGAAACAAAGAACGGAAAGGAATCAGCGAGCGTGCCGTCAAAGTCGAAAATGGCAAGCCGGTATGACATGTAAAAGCTCCTTCCTGTAGTGGTGGCAGCCGAGTCCAGGCGGCTGCTTGTGCTGGGCGATTAATTCACCCGATTGGTGGGAAAGGCGCATTATCCCTGCTCCGGAATCTGCCCGGAAGGAGTAAGTGGCTTAACGCTGTTGCCGTATCTGACTACCTTCAAGGCCTTGACTTGATTTATCGAACTCGCCGAGCATATTCCGATGATTGCCAAGGCCAGAGTCGTTTTTCTCGCCACCCGCAATCACCTCAACCATCCGCTTCAGCACTCCTTCACGGCGATGCATGGGAGTAAACGTCCCATCGATGTGGGGCGGCATTCTATCGAACGACAAATCAGCGACAGGGATCGTCATCAATGCAATCGACTTTCAGCAAAGGCATCATATTTGCCCTCTCCGCCGCGGCACTGAACGCAACGATCGGTGTACTCAGCAAAGTACTCATGAGTAATGGCTTCACCGCCAGCAGTGTCGCTGTCATCAAGACCGTACTGGGTTGCATGCTTCTCTCGATCTTACTGCTTTTCCTCAAGCGCCCGGCGTCGACGACCAAATGGACTCAGGCGGCTATCTGCGCATTCCTTGGCATCTTTGTGCTGTTCCACTTCGAAACGTCCGCCTATCGACATTACGCTGCAGCAGGTGTGGTGGTTGTGCTGATGGCCAGTGCCTCAATTTCCTCGATCATTCTCGGGCGAATTTTTCTCAAGGATGCCATCACCGCGAACGCTACCGTGGGCGCCGCACTGGCTATCGCTGGGATCGCGGTGATCTTCGGCGCCGACCTGCAGCAGGGCTTTACCTTACAAGGTGCTGCGCTAGCCTCCATGGCCGGCTGCGGCTATGGGGCCTTTTCGGTTGCCATGAAGCGGATGGGTGTGTCGGGGGGGCTGCACTTCACGCGGCAATTGTTGTTCTTTGGCAGCCTGTACCTGCTGATGCCGGCAGCGGCCGATGGTTTCGCGATCGGCGAGCTGTCGCCGCTGGCGATCGCCGCACTGCTGGCGCTGGCCGCGCTGCCGACAATCCTGGGCTTCTTCTGCACCACCAAGGCCATCGAATATCTCAAGCCATCCCAAGTGCAGGCGCTGGAGCTGACCGAGCCGTTGTTCGCCTCGCTGCTGGCGTTTGTGGTGCTCAATGAAGTACCGCGCGAAAGCCTGTACGCAGGGGCAGTACTGATCATCGTCGGCCTGTGTTTTTCCAATGAGCTGATCCGCTTAGGCAGCAAAGCATCCGTCCCTTCGACCGAGTGAGCTACTTTCGGATCCTGATTGCTTTAGCAATCAGTGATTTTGAAGTGTTTTCAGGGCTTTGTCGTTTCTGGGGATGCGAGCGAGCAGCCCCTCTAAGCCCCAGCAATCTCCACTGAACCTACCGCGCCCCAACTACGTCCAGTCGAACAAAGCTGGACCACACGCAAGGCCACGCTGTGCATCAGTTCCGCGCACGGATGCACAGCGTATTTTTCACGCAGAAGAGACCGAGTCGTCTTCGTTTGTTTTCAGCTACCTGTTACCACACAGCAATATGGGAATCGGCCCGCGGCTCGGTGCCGCCGCACAACACACCGGTGTCCGGGTCGCGGATGATGATCTGCCCTCGGCCATAGTTGATCAGGTCGCAATCGACCTGAACCTTATGTCCGCGCCGGGCCAGCGAAGCGGCCAAGTCCCTCGACGCCCCCTGCTCGATGCCGACTTTCATGCCTCCCAGCCATTGCCATCGCGGTGCGTCCAGCGCCGCTTGGGGATTGAGACCAAAATCCACCAGGTTCATGACCATCTGCACATGGCCTTGGGGCTGCATGTAGCCACCCATGACGCCGAACGGTCCCACCGGCGCGTCACCTTTACTGATGAAACCAGGAATGATGGTGTGGAAGGTCTTTTTGCCCGGTGCCAGGCAGTTGGCGTGGTCAGGGTCGAGACTGAATTCCTGCCCACGGTTCTGCAAGGCGATGCCGCTGTCTGGCAGCACCACGCCGGAACCGAAGCCGTGGTAGTTACTCTGGATGAAGGACACCATATTGCCCTGCGCATCTGCCGTGGCCAGGTACACCGTACCGCTGGCGTGAGGATCGCCGGGATCAGGTTGCTGAGCCTGATCAACGATCTGTTCACGGCGTTGGCTGCTATAGGTGTCGCTGAGAAGATCAGCCACCGCCACACGCATGTGCAGCGGATCGGTGATGTAATGCAGGCCATCGCTGTAGGCCAGCTTCATGGCTTCCAATTGACGATGCCAGGTCTGCTGGCTGTCTCGGTGATCGAAGTCGAACCCCTGAAGGATTTTCAGGGTCATCAGGGCCACCAATCCTTGCCCGCTTGGAGGGATTTCCCACACATCGTAGCCGCGGTAATTGATGCTGATCGGGTCCACCCATTGGGCGCGATAGTCCTGCAGGTCGCGGGCTCGCAGGTAGCCGCCGGTGGCGCGGGAATGGGCATCCAGCCGCTGAGCCAGAGCGCCGCGATAGAGGCTTTCGCAAGCGCTGTCCGCCAGTTCTTCCAGCGTTCGGGCTTGCGCCGGGTTGCGGAATAATTCACCGGCCTTTGGCGCACGGCCATCAATCAGGAACGTGTCGAACCAGGCGTCGAGCACCGGGTCTCGATGGGGACTGAATTCATCCAGAGCAGTCTGCCATTGTCGGGCGACCACCGGCGACACTGGGAAGCCCTCCCGGGCCAAACTGATCGCGGGCTGCAGCAACTCGGCAAAGGGCAGCTTGCCGAACCGTCTGGACAACTCCGCCCAGGCCGAAGGACAACCGGGCACCGTGACCGGCGTCCAGCCATAAAGCGGCATCTGCTCGTGACCACACGCCTTGACTGCATCGATCGTCAGTGCCGCCGGCGCTTGGCCGTTGCCGTTCAGTCCGTGCAATTGGCCTTTGCTCCAGACCAGAGCAAAAGCGTCGCCGCCCAAGCCGCAGCCGGTGGGTTCAACTACCGTTAGCACCGCCGCTGTAGCGATCGCGGCATCAATGGCATTGCCGCCGTTGCGCATGATTTCGATGCCGGCCTCGGCGGCCAGTGGCTGTGAAGCCGCGACCATGCCACGGCGGGAAAACACACTCTGACGTTGCGACGGATAGGGATATTCGTGGGCAGAAAATTTCAACATGGCAAAGCTCTTCCAGACAAAGATTCATTGGCCGCAGGTATCCGGTTCCATTGCCGGGTAAAAAACCCTGACTGAGAAGGTCACAGCACGCGGCTGAGAAAGGCCCGAGTTCGCGGGTGTGTCGGTCGACTGAAGATCTGTTCCGGCGGCCCCTGCTCAATCAATTCGCCCTGATCGAGGACCACCACGCGATCAGCGACTTCTCTGGCAAAACCCATTTCATGGGTGACCACTACCATGGTCATGCCGTCATCGGCCAACTGCTTCATCACCTGCAGGACCTCGCCGACGGTTTCCGGATCCAGGGCGCTGGTAGGCTCGTCGAACAGCATGGCTAGAGGTTTCATCGCCAGCGCCCGGGCGATCGCCACGCGCTGCTGCTGTCCACCGGACAACATCGACGGGTAATGCATGGCCTTGTCCGCCAGACCGACCCGGGCGAGCAAGGCCCGGGCCTGTTCCAACGCTTCGGCGCGTGGCACACCGAGCACCTGGATCGGTGCCTCAATGATGTTTTCCAGCGCGGTCATGTGGGGGAACAGATTGAAACGTTGAAAGACCATGCCGATGTCCCGACGCTGGCGAGCGATATTGCGCTCGGAGTCGCGCACCAGGCTGCCGTCGGCGCGCTCGCGGTAGCCCATGGAGCGGCCGTTGACGCGTATGCGCCCTCCTTGAATGTCTTCCAGCAGATTGATGCAGCGAATGAAGGTGGTCTTGCCTGAACCCGATGCGCCGATCAACACCACCACTTCACCGCGCCGCACCTGCAAGGAAATTCCCTTGAGAATCTCCAGGTCGCCGAAGGACTTATGAACGTCCAGGGCCTCGATTATCAGTTCTTCACTTTTGTGCGCCATGCTTAACGCCCCCTCAGCAATTTGAGCGTGCCGCGGCCAAACATGCGACTGCCGGCCGCTGGCGGTGCGGGTCGATCGGACTGTCCGAAACGCGCTTCCAGCCAACGCTGGAAGAAGCCCCAGAGGGTGGTCAGCAGCAGGAAATAAATCGCCACCACCAGGTACAGTTCAAATACCCGGAATGTCGCCGACGTGACCATTTGCGTACTCAGCAGCAACTCCTGCACGCCAATCACGCTGACCAGCGTCGTATTCTTGAGCATCACGTTGAATTCGTTGCCCAACGGCGGAACGATGACCCGGAACGCCTGAGGCAAAACGATACGCCGCATCAGTTTGGCGAAGGTCATGCCCAGCGAACGCCCAGCCTCATACTGCCCCTTGTCGACGGCACCGATCCCGGCACGAATGATCTCGGCCATGTAGGCACCTTCGTTCAGGCCCAGGGCGATGATCGCTGCCTGAATATTGCCCGGCACCACCAAACCAAACAGTTCCACGTCCTCGAAACGGAAGATGCCGCCGGCCGCCAACGCGGTATAGAGAAAAACGATTTGCACCAACAGCGGAGTGCCGCGCATCAGCCACACATATAACCGTACCGGCAGGTTGAGCAACGGGTTGCGCGACAGACGCATCAGCGCCGCTGCCAGCCCAAGCACGCAGCCCAACGCCATTGCCAGCACACTGATCAGGCAGGTCAACCAGAGCCCAGTGAGGTACACCCCGCTGGGCTGCAAAAGGTATTGCCAGAACACATCCCAATTGAAATTCATCGAGCGCTCGCCTCAGTCGAGTGTGTCGCTGGAAACATGCCATCTGCTCAACAACTGCACGTAACTGCCGTCACTGCGCATGTCACTGATGATCTGCTGTACTGCGGTGGTGAGCTGGGAATCATCCTTGCGGGTCCCTAAACCCGTAAGAATCCGGCTGAAGGCTGGCACCCCTTCCTCGAATAAATCGGGCGCCATTGCGGCGTAGTAACCTGCTGTTTCTACGGTGGTGCCGTACGCGTCCACCTGACTGATACGCAGCGCCTGGAAGGCATCAGTGTCAGTGTTGTAAACCACCAGTTTCATCGGTGTCTTGCCGGCCTTGGTGAGCTTTTCATTCTCGGCGTCCAACAAGGTTTTGATCGTGGAGCCATTGAGCACTGCCACTTTGTGCCCAGACAGTCCATCCAGGGTTTTGATGCCCTTGGGATTGCCTTTGGGAACGACCACTGACTGGCTGGAATACATGTAGTTGACGATGTCGATCACCTCCCGGCGTTCGGGCTTGTCGAACAGCTGATCAACGATCATGTCGCACTGCTGGGCGAGCAATGCCGGCAGCAACCCGGAGAATGGAATGACCCGCCACTGCACCGGTTTGTCTCCCAGCCGTTTGGCGATTTCCAGCCCCAGATCGACAGTCAGGCCCCTGGGTTTTTGCGCCTCATCGAAAGACACCAAGGGTGGCGAGTCCATGCCCGAGCAATACGTGAGTTTTTCGGCCTTTTGCAGTCGTTCCGGCACTTGGGGCGTGGCGAACGCCCACTGTGCGCAGAGCCCCAGGGATACAGCAGCAAGCAACACACGGCGTTTATGCATGACCAGACACTCCAGTTGTTTAGTAACGGGGCAGTACTCAAAGTCATCACACGGTCGGGCTCGAGCCCGATTCTATTTTTCCGATTGCAGGAACTGAATCAGCGCCGGCACTGTGCCTTCGATGTGCTGACGCACCACCGACTCGGCCTGGTCGGCATCGCCTGAGCGAATGGCATCAAGGATCACCGCGTGTTCCTGGCGGGCACTCAAGGGCTTTTCACCGTGTTGCAGCCACAGGCGCATGGGCGCCTCGATCAGCGAGTACAGGGCCGAGATTTGCTTCATCAAACGCGGACGGCCGCTGAGGCTGCACAGGTATTCATGGAAAGCCCGATGACGGCTGACCCACTCCGCGCTTTCGTCGCGGTAGTCATCCATCTCGTCCAGCATGCGTTCCAGAGTCGCCAGCTGACGCTCACCGATCTTGGCCACGGCGACGCGGATGGCCAGGCCTTCAAGGGCACTGCGCATCTCGAAGACTTCGTGCAGTTCGTCGATGTTCAGACCGCTGACTATCGCCCCGCGGTTAGGCCGCAAGGTCACCAGGCCTTGAGCATCGAGGCGTCGGAAGGCTTCGCGCACCGGCATGCGGCTCATGCCGATCTCAGTGGCGATGTCCTCGGCTATCAACCGGTCGCCTTTGCGGTAACGGCCGCCACAGATCGCTTCCAGCAGAAAGTTGTAAGCCTCCTCCTCGGCGGTCAGGGGCTGACGTTCAACGTAAGCGGGAGCGAATTGCATAAAGTCACCTTTTGCAGTTTTGTATCCAATTATCCATAGATTCAAAACAGCAGAAACCGTGCCAGGCTGCGTAGCACTGCTTCAAGCGCTTAATTGGAAAGGATTTTCGACTCAAGAGACGCTGATCTATAGATCAGCGTGGTACTCACCGTGCGCTACGAAATGGCCCAGCGCGCCCCAAATGGGTGAAAAATGGTACCCAGGTAACAAATCATTTCGCCGAATGCCCTCCGAAGTCTTTCGTTCCGTCACTTCAAGCGAATCCGCTTTTTTCAGCTCGGACACGCAAAGTGCAGCTCACGGCTCGGTGCATGGGAGAAATCGTCCTGGCTCAGGCTGGTGCAGGCGATCGGTTCTCAATCGGGGATTTGCAACGGATTTGACCAGCACGTTTCGTGGACATGACCGGCAGAGAACGACCCAAAGTTGACTGTCGACAAGAGGCTGAATCAGCTCAAGCAAACAGCAACTTTTTGAGCCATGCATTCCTTTCAGGAATGCGCCACATAAAATTAATGAATTTTTATTATTGCTGTGTCTGGCGTAGCTTGATTTCAGGACATGGAGAACCGCCTTGAAATCATCCCCTCTAAACTCAGAAAAATTTGATACCTCACGAGCCAATGAGTACGGACGACAGAGCCGTATTGCGCTAGCAGGATATGACGCCTGCCAAGACTTGGCTGCGTGCATGCTGGCGGCAAGCCTGGGCACTACAAGTTCGGCAAAAATACTTGTAGTTGGCGCTGGCGGTACGGCGCAGGAAATTGTTGCTATGGCCAAGCTTGAGCCGGGTTGGCGCTTCACCGCCGTTGATCCGTCCGAGCCGATGTTGGAGGCTGCAAAGCAGCAATTAGAGGCAAACAACTTGCTTGAAAGAACGGCCATGCATCTTGGGTATGTTGAAGACCTGGCAGCAGACTTGTCATACGACGCAGCGACCTTGATCGGAGTACTCCATCATCTCGATGGAGATGAAACCAAGCGACAAATTTTACGATCCATTCGGGCTCATCTAAAACCGGGTGCGCCGCTGATTGTCGCGGGGAATCAATACGCTTATGCCAGCCAGCCGCTACTGCTTGCGGCTTGGGGGCAGCGGTGGCGGCAGCATGGAGCCAGCCCGGATGAAGTGAAGGTCAAGCTTGGGAAAATCCTTCAAGGCGCTGATCCTCCACATTCCGAGGCGGCGGTTCAAAAACTCTTGCATGACGCCGGATTTGGAGACGCTACCCGTTTCTTCAGCAGCCTTTTCTGGGGGGCGTGGTTGACGTGCAAAGTGGTCTGAACATGGCCTCTGGCTTCCACGCTTGAGCGGGCGCCTGTATCTCATAAATGCGGGGCATCTGTGTCTATCGAAAAGATCACTGGATGGGTACGGTCCACAGATACCCTTTCATTGATGAGGCAACCATGTACCTAACCGTTGTTCCCTTTAGTACTACCGATTGGTCGACTGTCGAACCTCTGGAGTATGTTGGACAAACGGGTACCGCCTATTGGCGAACCTGCCAGTTTGGTTCGACGCGTGTGCGGATGGTTGAATACAGTCCTGGCTATCTGGCCGATCACTGGTGCTGGAGAGGTCATATCCTGTTGTGCCTGGAAGGCGAGTTGCACACGGAGTTGGAGGATGGTCGTCAGTTCACACTCACCGCGGGGATGAGCTATCAGGTGGGCAGCAACGCTGAGGGGCATCGATCTTCCAGCACGACGGGTGCCAAGTTGTTCATAGTGGATTAACGCTGGAATTCACTGCTATCCACAACCCTAAGCAGACAGTGAAGCAGAGCCAGCTACTGGTACGTACTTGAACGCAAACGTATTGTTCGATGCGCTTTACCTTCCTTGGAAATCTTCAAAAAGGACGACGTACATGGATGTTGAACTGGCTCATAAGATTGAGGCCGCAGAAAGCGAGTATTTACGTTCGCGTGTTGAGAGCTTGGCAGGGGTAAGTGGAAATCCTTATGGCGCACGTGTTTTTTACAACGGAGACTATCCGTGTTTTCAAGTGAACGCATCGCCTAGCCCAATGTTCAATCGCATCTACGGTGACATTGCCCGCGGTCCCCAAGCAGTGTTGAAATTGCTCAAAGATTCAGCGGAGCATTCGACCGTAATCCCTCTTATCGGAAAACCTTCAGCGTTGGAGCAATACGCTTTTGTGGGCGACGCACGGCTTGAGCGCTTGAGGGGGTGGACTCACTGGCAATTCGCTTGTGCCATCGAAAAGGTGGATTTGAGTCGCCACTCATTCGAAATTGAAGAAGTCACGTCAAAGACTCTTGCTCTATTCGCAGATGTGCACGCGGGTGGTTTTCATACCAAACCAGAGCACCGACTGTTGAATCAAGCTTCCTTCGCAGGGCAGACGTCAAACGGGCGTCTGAAAATCTACGTCCTGAACGCTGATGGGAAAGTAGTGGCAGGGGCTTCGATGTACTTGGCCAGCAATGGCATTGCCTACCTTGGAACGGCTGCAACCCGAAAGGATGCCCGGGGCTATGGCTACCATGGAGCACTGATATCTCACCGAATAGAGCAAGCAAAGAAGCATGGCTGCCACTTGGTCGCCGCGACTGCGCTGGCCAGCTCCCAAAGTCGCCGAAATCTGCAACGTGCCGGGTTAACGGCATCCCATGCCCAAGCACTATACCGCCTGGCAGATAGCTGAGATAAACGGCTGAATATGACCGTCCTCTTCTGGCCCAGAGTGTGTAAAAACTCCAAAGCCAGCTCGGATGATTAAAAATCGCGTTCCATGTGAAATTCAGATCTGTCGATCTAGCCACAGGTTTTCAGAGTTGACGTAGGAGTACGCACTTCCATTTTTTTGGCGGTGTTTTCAAACCGCCTGGACCCAAAGCGGTCGGTCACGAATGCAGCAACGACTGCCTCGGCAAAACGCGCATTGCTGCGTCTGTCCGGCGTCAGTAGGATTCGGTCATCGCTGACATAAATGGATGTGTATATGGAAAGCATGCCAAGACTGGAAATTGAGCGCGTTGCGTATCAAGAGTTTTTAACTCTTTGGGAACGCGGAACATTCGATAATCAGCGCTTAGGCCAAGCGTTCTATAACCATTTTCGGCTCAGCCTTGGGTCAATAGTCGCCTCTCATAAGAGATTGCATTGACTCAGTGTGTGTAAACGCTTTTGCGAACCCTTGCTATGATTTCTGAGGATTTCATCGCAGGGATCGCCCATGAAGCGCTTTATCCAAGGTGAACATCGAGGCCAAGGCACCTTACTTCCCGAGAGTCACTACGACTACGTCAGCGATACCAATCCGGTGCGCGTAGTCGGCGTCTTTGTCGACGAACTCGACCTGGTCAGCCGTTACCTGGCGGTACTCGATGCTGCCGATCGGCAAGAACCCACAGCTACCGAGCCCAGCACCGTGCGGTTGGAAGAGAAAATCGCCAAGCTCAAAACTCAAATGAAGGAGCTTCAAGCGATTGAAATCCAACTCAACGAATCGCTGGATAAACAGGTCTCACTGACCGATCCCTACGCCCGCTCCATGATGACGCGTGGCACGGGAAACCGTCATGAATGGACTCACAATGCCGTTGCCCTATTTGATTTTCAGCGCATTGGTCAGACGCACCATAGCCGCTTCGATTTCATAAGCGGTCAAGGACGAATAGCCCAACAGCCACCCTTGTTTCTTCTCATCGCCGGCGTACAACCGGCTGAGGCCGGGCAGTCGCACGCCCGCGCTGGCAGCTTGGTGGATGGTCTTTTCCTCCGACCAGCCATCGGCCAGTAAACAGGGAATCTGCAGCCCTCCTTGGGGGCGTAATGCTGTGGCAATGCCGTCCAGGTGCTTGCCGATTGCATCGAGCATAACTGCACGGCGTCCGGCGTAGAGTTTGCGCATAGCCCGGACGTGGGAGTTGTAGTGGCCGTCTTCCATGAAGCGCGCCAGGGTCAGTTGAAGGATCTGTGGCGTGTGGCCGTCCATGATGCTGCGCGCGTAGGTGAAAGCTTTGACCAGCTCGAAAGGCAGCACCATGTAGCCCATCCGCAACCCCGGATAGAGCGTCTTGCTGAAGGTACCGAGGTAGATCGTGCGCTGGTATTTGTCCAGGCCCTGCACGCACGCGGTCGGCAGCCCGTCGTAGTGGAACTCGCTATCGTAGTCGTCCTCGATAATCCACTTACCACACTCGGCCGCCCAACGGATTAGCTCAAGTCGACGCTCCAGCGGTAAGGTCGCCCCGGTGGGGTATTGATGAGAAGGCGTGACATAGACGCAATTGGCGCCGCTGCGGTCTGCCTGCAGCAGGTCCGTGCGTATGCCCTGTGCATCGACGTCAATGGGCACGACCTTGGTCTCGGCCGTTTCAAAGGCTTTCCTGGCACCGAAGTAGCCTGGGTTTTCCAGCAGGATCGGTTTGCCGGCGTCCACTAGCATCTGGGCACACAGGAACAGAGCTTGGCGAGTACTGCTCAGCACCAGGATCTGGTCGGGGGAGCACTTGGCACCGCGCTCAAGGTTCAAGTAGGTGGCGATGGCCTTGCGCAGCGGCTCAGCGCCTTGCGGGTTGCCATGCAGCAGGACATTGCCCCGGTAGTCCTTCATGACCTGACGTTGCAAGCGTTCCCAGACATCGGTGGGGAAGGTGCGGGTTTCCGGCAGACCAGTGGCAAACGCCTTGATCACCTGTTGATCGGTAACCCCACCACTGTCGAAAATCATCCGCCCACGCTGGCTCAAGCCAGGTTCTGGCGCCACCTCGCTGCGTTGGGTGTCTTTCGCTTTAATGCGCCGGCGCGCGGCTCCGAGCAATTCGGTGCCAACCGCATCGGATACATAGCTGCCAGAGCCCTCGCGCCGCACGATGAAACCATCACGGTGCAATTGCACATAGGCATTCTCGACCGTGTCGCGGGCAACGCCGAGCGTCTTGGCCAGGACCCTGGTCGCCGGTAGCTTCAGGCCAGAGTCAAGAACACCATCGAGGATCAAGGCACGCAGGGCGCGCTGAATCCGCTGGTGCAGATCCAACAGCTGAAACTCGGCATCGTTGAGTCGCATCTTCAGCGTTTCGAGTTCGAAGGCTTTCGCCATGTGGTCTGCCTAAGACTAACAAATTGGTCTACAAAGGCAGGCCAGTCTATCCGTAGACTTTGTTCATCGCTACTGCCTCTGTGCTCGGCGATCTATCGCCTGGGGGACAACTTTGAACGCCGCCGCGCAAAAAGTGCAGGGGCTAAACAGACCATTGCCGCCCTATAAATCACTTTCCAGTCGAGGCCAAGCACCTCGCTTTGCAAGGAGCAAAATAAAGCCATGTCTTCTTCAGCATCCAAGCCACCTATTCGCCTCATCGATCTCATCCATCCGATTGTCGCCGGTCTGATCTCGGTCATCGTCAACTATGGCGGCACCTTCATTCTGGTCTTCCAGGCCGCCAAGGTAGCCGGACTGAGCCCAGAGTTGACGGCTTCGTGGGTGTGGTCCGTGTCGATTGGCGTGGGCGTTACCGGGCTGTTCCTCAGTTGGGTTTCCCGTGAGCCGATCATCACCGCCTGGTCGACACCCGCAGCGGCATTCCTGGTCGTCGCCCTAGCCACCACGCCCTATGCTGAGGCGGTGGGCGCTTACATGCTCTCGGCTGCGGCCTTCGTGCTGCTGGGCCTGTCCGGTTACTTCGAAAAAGTCATCCGACTGATCCCGCCGGGTGTGGCCGCAGGGCTACTAGCCGGTATCCTGCTGCAGTTCGGTATCGGTGCTTTTGGCGGTATGAGCATTGACCCTATGCTGGTCGGGTTGCTGATTGTCGCCTACGTCGTGCTCAAGCGCTTTACCGCACGCTACGCAGTGGTGGGCATCTTGGCACTGGGGCTGGCCTTCCTGTTGATTCAGGGACGTGTGGATTTGTCGGGGCTGGAACCGCAACTCGCGGCGCCGGTATTCACCCTGCCTGAGTTCTCGCTCAATGCCTTGCTCAGTGTCGCGATGCCGCTGTTTCTGATCACCCTGACCGGTCAGTACATGCCTGGCATGCTGGTGCTGCGCAATGATGGATTCAGCACCAGTGCCAATCCGATCGTGACCATCACCGGGTTGGGTTCCCTGCTCATGGCGCCCTATGGTTCCCACGCATTCAATATCGCGGCGATTACAGCAGCCATCTGCACCGGCAAGGGCGCCCACGAAGAGCCCTCCAAGCGCTGGATCGCCGGCATTGCTGCGGGCGTCTTCTACATCCTCGTCGGGGTCTTCGGCGTGACCCTCGCTGCGGTGTTCATGGCCTTCCCGGCAACCTTCATCACTACTCTGGCCGGGCTCGCCCTGCTGGGCACCATCGGCGCCAGCCTGGCCAGTGCCATGGCCGAAGCCAAATCCCGCGAAGCCTCGCTGATTACCTTCCTGGCAGCCGCCGCCAACATTACCTTGTTCGGGGTTGGCGGAGCGTTCTGGGGGCTACTGATTGGTCTGGTCGCGTACGCCGTGCTAAACGGCCGTTTGCCGCGCCATGGCCGCTACCAACCTCGGCTCCGACCAAGATCAACTCAGCTCGATGGCCAAGCAGGCCCGCAAGGCGATGATGCTGGAAACACTATTGGTAGTAGCTGACCGAGGTCACTTCAAAAAGCAAAGAAATCCTGACTTATCACCATGTAGGCATCACCGCCTACATGGCATTCGTGACAGGCAGGAGTCGGCCGATTCTGTTGAAAAAGTCGACTTCGATTTCCACGGTAGAAAAAGACGTGTCCGAGATTGAAATCCGTATTTTGCGCAGAAGGTTCAGTACTCAGATTTGACGTAGTAGCGTGCAAAAAAGGCGTTTTCACTGCTCAGTGCACGGCTATCTGAGCCGCGTCGACTTCTTCACCAGAATCGGCCAACAGCGGTCATTTACTCCATCGACTTACTTCACTCAATCACTCTCGCATACACCAATCGGTCCACATTCCCTCCGGACAGAATCACCCCCACCCTTCTTCCAGCCATTGCTTCACGCTCCTGAATGAGCGCCGCGAGGGCCGCCGCAGCCGCCCCTTCAGCAAGATTGTGGGTATCGGTGTAATACACGCACATGGCCTCGGCAATCTGCGCCTCACTGACTGATACGATTCGCTGCGCACCTTGCGCGTAGATGGCAAAGGCTTCTGGAATTGGCTTACGCACGGCAAGGCCGTCAGCAAAGGTATTCGCCGAGGCGGTTTCGCATATTGCTCCTGCATCAAACGACAACTTTGCAGCCTCAGCCTTAGTGGAAACCACACCCACTACCCGGGTGTTCAGGCCAAGTGCGTCGCGGGCGGCGATCACCCCACAAATCCCCGACCCACAGCCAATCGGCACGTAAACCGTATCAAGATCCGGTGCAGCCTTGAACAGCTCCAGCGCATAAGTGGCCACGCCCTTGACCAACTCGGCATGGAACGGCGGCACCAGATAGAGGTCATGCGCTTGCGCCAGGCGCCCGGCCTCTTCACAGGCTTCATCAAAATCGCGGCCACACTCGACCACTTCACCGCCAAAGGCGCGCATGGCATTGTTCTTTTCTACCGAGTTACCCTCCGGCACTACAATCAACGCCCTCAAACCCAGCGCGCCGGCTGCCAGCGCCAGGCTCTGCCCATGGTTGCCGCGGGTGGCGGTGACAATACCCTTGATGCCCGGGTGCTCACGCTTTAGCCAGTGCATGAAGGTAATGCCACCACGCACCTTGAAAGCACCTGTAGGTGTGTGGTTTTCGTGCTTGACCCAAACGGTGCAACCCAACCGCTCGGCCAACAAGGGCCAAGGGTATTGAGCTGTAGCGGGCATGACTTGGTACACGTGGTGAGCAGCTTGCTCGATATCGTCGCGAGTCAGTCTGTGCATGAGTCGTCTCCCTGAGGTTTTGCCCAGTCTAGACACGGGCGCATCACGCAGGCTTTCAAAAAACTGACCTGACTTTTGTGCCCCCGCTTCACTAATATGGCGTTCATGAGCCGTCGAAGCCGCCTTCAGCCAACGCCCCGCCCCGAACCGGTCCGTCGAGTCGAGGCAGGGCCATGGACGATTGAATTGCTACCCGGCGCCGCCTACGCGACCCGGTATGTAGCGCCTCAGGCAGCGATTGGCTTTGCCTTCGACAGCCAGCGAGGCCTTCACGCCATTGGCAGCGACCGAGTGCTGCCCTTCGATGCCATGCCCAACAGTCTGGCGTTCGTCCCCATTGGCTGTGACGTGCTGTCCGAGTCACTCTCGGGCGGTGAATACCTGCAGGTAATGCGCACCAACGGGAATATGTTGGTCGGGGATAGTGCATTCAACAATCGCATTGATCAGCAGGCCATTACCCTCGCCCTGCGAATGCGCCGCGCGTTGTTGCACGCCTCTGTGGAGGACGATTGGGAGGCCTGGGCACTCGCATTGGCTGAACGGGCGACGAGCGATCAAACATTTTCGGCTCCACCCCAAGGCTCTATCACCGGCAGCCGAATGCGTCTGCTCGATGAGTTCATTGACGCTGGCCTCGACGGGCCGCTGGGCATACCGGCATTGGCGGGCTTACTTGGATTGTCCGAAGGTTATTTCATGCGAGCGTTCAAGAGCGCGACGGGCAAGAGCCCGCACAGTTACCTGATCGACCGACGCCTTGCCAAGGCCCGCGCGCTAATGCGCGATTCGACAGCAAGCCTGGCAGAGATCGCCCACACCTGCGGCTTTAACTCCCAGGCGCACATGGCAACCACTTTCAGGCAACGCCTTGGATTAAGTCCGGTACAGCTGCGTGGATAATAGTAGTCAGGGAAAAGTAGAAGAACACTTTGATCAGCTGTATCGCCGTTTTCTTGAGTTGAACGACACGCTGCTCAATAGGTTTTCCACCTTAGACCGTAAATTGGACTGGAAGGAAAATTTGTCGGACGATTTTGGCCGATTGCTGCCCCTGACTAGATGCGCAATTGCACTCCACTTGACCACCCGTTTGCATTCGACCTGACCAGTCATTTGCATTCGTTCTGACCACCGATTGCATCGGATTTCACCAGCACGCTTTGTAACCATGATCGGCAGAGAACGGCCAGGAGCTGCTGGGGGACATAGCAATGACGAAAGAGCAACTATGCTAGGTCTGATGCCGGAATTGATCGAGCAGATCGGGCCTTCCGTCCATACGTCGTGGCAAAACAATGGGAATGGGATCGATCCGCTTGTGTTGAATTGGCCGTTGCTGCATCTCAAGGCAGGTCTGCTGAAGGAGGTCTGAAGTTGCGAATCGCTTTTCTGGTGAACCGGGACGTGGAGAGCAATCTCACTCTCAATTTCCTGTTGCCCGAAATTCACGAGAGCACAGTGGGAATATTCCTCTCGGAGAAAGTGGGATCGGGCAGGAAGGTGCCACGCATGCTCGGACAACTAGCATTGATCGAGCAGGACCTCTTCAATGCCTTGGCCCCTGGGTTAATCGGATCGAGCGACCAGGTCAGTAGCGGGCATCGATTCGGTTTTGCAGAACTGCAGCAACGCTTTGGGGTTCCTGTGCGCGTATTGCCCAGCTTGAGGGATCCTGCGGGCCTGCAAATGCTGCAGGATGCGGGAGCGGATCTGTTCATCTCAATCCGCTTTGGTCAAATCCTGAAGAATGAAGCGTTGGCAATTCCGCCACGCGGCGTCCTCAATCTTCACTCTGGCCTCTTGCCTCAATATCGAGGTGTTCTCGCGACCTTCCGGGCGTTGCTGAACGGGGACCCGGAGATCGGTTGTACTCTCCATTGGATCGACAGTCCCGGCATTGATGTTGGTCGCATCATTGAGACTGCGCGTGTGGCAGTCGAAAAGGAGCGCTCCTTGCTGTGGCACATCCTTTCACTTTATCAACCAGGCGCGCGTCTCATCATGAACGCAATCAGGCGCTTGGAGCGCGATGAGCCCATGACGGGGACGTCTCAAGATCCATCTGCCGGAGCCTACTACTCCTTTCCCGGCGAGGATGACCTGATGCGGTTCACGACACAGGGGTGGCGGCTCTTCGATCGCGAGGACGTTTGGGATCTTTTCGAATCGTACGGATTTCCGTTGCGGATAAGCGCTCCTTGAGAGCTGAACGGCGGCAAGGCCTACTGAGGCCTTGTTGCTGGAGCATTGAAAAGCTCAAAACAACGCCGCAAAAGGTTGGCGTCGCTCAACGTCCGTGTTGGGTCGCTCTCTGCCGGCCATGTCCACGAATCGTGCTGGTCAAATCCGATGCAAATGACTCGCTTTTTGCATCAACTCTTTGCGCAATTTTCCGGGGGACATGCCAAACATGTTCTGAAAATGTCGAATGAAATGGGGCGCATCGGCGAACCCGCATTCGAAAGCGATTTCCCCGATATGTCGATCCGAGCTGATGAGAAGCCATCGGCCAAACCTGAGTCGAACGTGGCGATAGAATTGGGCCGGAGTGTTACTGGTTTCAGCGACAAACAGCCGCTCCAGTTGCCGTTTACTGGTACCGACAAGGTTCGCGATTGTGTCGATATCCAAGGGCTCGGTCATGTGCTTTTCCATCAACATCACGGCTTCGTGCAGGCGCCTGTTCGAAGAGCTGGCGTAGCCAAGAGCCTTGCGCCGGTCGACGAAACTGCCGGAGCTGCGTTTTGCGACCGTCATCTGATGAACAACTTTGCCGGCCCGATCCGGGCCGCAATGCACCCCAATAAGATGGATGGCCAACTCAATCACCGAGATACCGCCTGCGCAGGTGATCCGATCCTTGTCGATGAGGAAGTCACTGTTGCTGACAAAGCGCAATCTGGGGAACAGACGTTTCCAGTCGTCGCAATGGTAGGCATGCACGCAAGCAGTACGTCCCTCCATCAGGCCATGTCGAGCGAGCACGAAGCTGCCCGTGCATAGACCGATCAATGGCACGTCAGCGGCTGCCGCCTGATGCAGAAATGCCGGATAAGTCTTTGGTGCTGCCTCAAGGGAATCAAGCAGTCCACCAATCACCACGATGTAATCAAATTGATGAGGATGGGTGAGTTCACTGTCGATAGGTACATCCAGTCCGCAACTGGAAATGACTCTTTGCCCAGGGGTACCGAGTACTTTCCATTGGCATCGTATCGGGCGGCTCTGATCACCCGTATCGGCAGCATGTCGCAACGCATCGGTCAGCCCTGAGAGTGACAGCAAGGGGAAGCGCGGCCACAACACAATACCAATAGACAACTCGGTGGCGCCGCGTCGGCTTGGCGGATGTCGTGCCTGACCATTATCAAGCCCCTCCACGAGGCTGTCGCTGGAGGCCCTGGGCAGTACATCTCCGAAATGTCGCAAATGTTCAATCATTCATGCAAACCATCCAACAAGTTATGCCGCTGATCACCATACGATGAGCTCCTGCCTAACACCATGCTGTTCATAAAAAAAGCAATCGAGGAGCACGTGATGAAGAAGCCCAACGTTCAACGTTTTTCCGGTATTTATGCGGGTCTGCTGGTATCCATGCTGGCCTCGGCACCGGCACTCGCACTGGAAACAGTAGAGCCGGGAAGCCTGACTATCGCGTTCACTGGCGATATGCCGGGGACCGGTTATCAAGACAGCCGGATGGTCGGCTACGACGGTGAAATCCTTCAACAAATATCTGAGAAGCTGGGGTTGAAGGTTAAACCTGCCTTGATGGACTGGGCCGGCACCATCGCCTCAGTACAAGCTAAACGCGTGGATGTGATGGCCGGCACCATGGGCTGGACCGAGCAGCGCGCGAAGATCATGACCGTGAGCGACCCGATTCACTATTTCAAGAACGGGATCACCCAGACCGACAAGACCAACTGGAGCAGCCTCAAAGATTTGCAGGGCAAGAAGGTCGGCACCATCACGGGTTTTTCGTTCATCCCTGAGATGCGCAAGATCGAAGGGCTGCAAGTAGCGTTGTACGACACCTCCGATGCCGCGGTGCGCGATCTCCTCGCCGGGCGCATCGATGCAGTGATTGGCGATCCTCCGGTCATGCAATACGCCATTTTTCGCAACGAGCAGTGGCACCTGCACTTCAACGCTTTCACCGACAACGATCCGAATTTCCCACTGCTGACGGGTCTGGGTCAGGTGGTGTACGGCTTTAATAAAGGGGCCAGTCCACAGCTGGTGGCTGCCGTGAACGAGCAGATCCAGACCCTCTGGAAAAGCTGTGAAATGCGCAAGATCGGTGCCCGCTACGGTCTGACTCAGGATGTCTGGTATGTGCCGGAAGGCAAGGACCTGAGGCTGGGTGTCGACCGCCCGGCGGACTGGAAACTGCCCGGCTGCAAATAAGCGCTTGAGCGGATGAATCGGCCTGATGGCCCGTGCCGATTCATCGCCATGTCTATAACAAAAAGAGGTTAGCCAAGATGTCGACCCCGTCCGAACCTGCATTGCTGCGAGTGCATGACCTACACAAAAGTTATGGTGATCTGGAGGTGCTAAAGGGTATCAACCTGGAGTTGAAAGCCGGTGAGACCCTGTCATTGATCGGCCCCAGCGGGTCGGGAAAGTCCACTTGCCTGCGTTGCATCAATTACCTGGAAAAACCCACTCGAGGCGATATCTGGCTGGGTGACGAGTTGATCGGGCAGATCAAGGACGGTAAACGCATACGTCTGATGAGTGATCGGGAAATGGCTCCGCAGCGACGCGAGATCGCGATGGTGTTCCAGCTCTTCTACCTCTGGCCACATTTGAGCGTACGCGACAACGTCGCACTGGGGCCGATCAAGGCACAGGGTATGCCGCGCGAGCAGGCCTATGAGCTGGCTGATGCCATGTTGGAAAAAGTCCATCTGCGGCACAAGGCCGAGGTCTATCCCGAGCAGTTGTCCGGCGGACAGCAACAGCGGGTCGCTATCGCCCGCGCGTTGGCCCAACAACCTAAAGTCATCCTGTTCGACGAGCCGACCTCGGCGCTGGACCCCGAACTGGTGGGTGAAGTACTGGCCGTGATTCGTGAGCTGGCGCAAGAGGGTCGCACCATGATCATGGTGACCCATGAAGTGCGCTTCGCTCGGGATGTGGCGGATCGGGTGATCTTCATGGACGGCGGACACATTGTCGAGCAAGGGCCTTCGGCGCAGGTAATCGACAACCCAAGCCATGAGCGCACCCGCAGTTTTCTTGGGCGCATGGCCATGGAGGGCGCTTGATGGCGAACTTCGAGGTCTTTCTCGGGCTACTGCCTCTGTTGTTGAAAGGCGCGCTCACCGCCCTGGAAATCGCGCTGTGTACCTTGCTGCTGGCGAGTGCCGGAGGGGTAGTACTGGCGGTGTTGCTGACGTTCAGTCGGTCACGGGTGTTGCATGGGGTGATCGGCTGTTTCATTGAGTGGATGCGCAATGTTCCCGCGCTGGCGCATCTGTTCCTGATCTATTTCGGTCTCTCCTACCTTGGCATCAACTTGCCCGCGTGGCTGGCCGCCATCGTTGGCTTGAGTCTGGTGGGCAGCGCGGTGTTGGCCGATATTTTCCGTAGCGGCTTGCAGTCGCTGCATGTCGGTCAGCATGAAGCCGGGTTGGCTGTCGGTCTGAGCCGGATGCAGATTTTGCACTGCATTCTCTTGCCCCAGGCCCTGCGCGTGACGTTGCCTGCGTTCGCCAACTACGTCACGCAATTGGTCAAGGACACGTCCATCGCCTCGGCCATCGCTGTGCCGGAAATAATGTTCCTGGCGCGCAATCTGGTGACCTCTACCTTCCAGACTTCACTGATCTATTTGGCTGTGATGTGCATCTACGCTGCGATGATTTTACCGATCGGTGTGGGATTCATTCGGCTCGAACGTCATTTTGGGAGCGCGCGATGATCAGTTTTTTTCAGCAATACCCGGTGTACTGGAGCGACTGGATCGCTCGCCTATTGCTCGGTGCACGGATCACTGCCGAATTGTCCCTGATGGGGTTCGCTCTGGCGGTCGTGCTGGGGGCGTTATTGGTCTGCGCGATGAGAAGTCCAAGTGTCATCCTAAAACGGTTGGCAACGTTCTTTATTCAGAGCATGCGCGCTGTACCTCTTCTGGCGTTGCTGCTGGCTCTGTATTTCGCGTTGCCCAGCCTGGGGTTGACGTTGTCCGGCTATTGGGCCGGGGCCATCGGTCTGGGTTTGCAGGGTGCCGCTTACGTTGCGGAAATCCTCCGTGGCGGCCTGGATTCGCTGCATCGCGGCCAGCGCGAAGCCGCCATCGCCATCGGACTGACACCACTGAAAGCGTTTACCACCGTCATCCTGCCGCAAGCGATTCGTGGCATGTTGCCGCCACTGCTTAACGCCTACGTGTCGATCCTCAAGGACAGCTCGTTGTGCGCTCTGATCGCCACCGATGAGTTGATGCTGGCGGCGCGAGCCATCGCTTCGGAAACCTTCCTGCCAATGCATGTCTTCCTGCTGGTAGGGCTGTTCTATTTTGTTATCGCTTTCCCTCTTTCAATGCTGTCGCGTGTGCTTGAAAAGCACTTTTCACGCGGGCGCAAAACCGTGCGAGGTTGAACATATGAGCACCATAGATCAAGTTACTTCCCACAGCATTGCCCAGTTGCAGCAGGCGCTGCAGGCTGGATCGCTGACTAGCGAGGCGTTGGTTCGTGCGCAACTGGCGCGCATCGAGCGCTTTGACGAGCAGCTCAATGCCTATGTCGAGGCCTATCCCTCGCGTGCTTTGAACGCGGCCATCGCCGCTGATTGCCAGCGTGCGTCCGGTATACACCTGGGACCGCTACATGGCATTCCTCTGGCGATCAAGGACTTGTTCGAGATCGATGGCCAGGCCATCACGGGTGGATCATTGGCACAGGCACCGCGTGTTTCGAGGTTGACCGCCACTGCAGTGCAACGCCTGGAGCGTGCCGGTGCAATCATTCTTGGCAAGACCCATACCGTCGAATTCGCTTTCGGTGGCTGGGGCACTAACGCGGTGATGGGCACGCCGTGGAACCCGTGGGACCGTAACGTGCATCACGCTCCGGGTGGCTCAAGCAGCGGCTCGGCAGTGGCCGTGGCCAGCGGGTTGGCGAGCGCTGCGTTGGGCACCGATACCGGCGGCTCGGTGCGGATTCCGGCGGGCATGTGCGGCTTGGTCGGGCTGAAAACCACGCGTGGGCTTATCAGTCGCCATGGCTTGATCGAACTGTGTCCTTCGCTGGATTCGGTAGGGCCTATCACCCACACCGTTGAAGATGCGGCGTGGATGTTGGATGCACTGCTGGGCCCGGACCCGCTGGATCCGGTTTCGGCCCAGGCACCTGTATTCAGCGCCGCTGCCGGTCTCAATCAGCCGGTAGCCGGTTTGCGCATCTGGGTGTTGCCACAGGCCGAACGAGCGCATGTCGCTCCCGGGGTGCTGAAGGCTTACGATTTGGGGCTCAAGCAGTTGGCCGCATTGGGCATGCAACTGATCGAACAACCGCTACCCACGTCGTTGGAGCAGTGCATGCGCATCGCTGGTGGGCTGATGAGCGCAGAAGGTTATGCCAGCCTGGGTAGCTTGTTCGAGCGCGACGATCTGCGTTTCGACCCCCATGTTCAACGTCGCGTACTCAGTGGTCGCGACATCGACGCAGCGTCGTATATCCAGTTGCACAATCAGCGCCGCGCCGCTCGGCACGCCATGCAGGAGGCCATGACCAACATAGACGCATGCGCTTTCCCGACCAACGCTATTGGTAGTGTGCCGTTGGATGAGGTCGATGAATATGGCACGCCACTGGCCTTGTTGGGGCGGTTCGCCAACTTGCTGAACCTATGTTCGGTGGCGCTGCCCATCGGGCTCGATGAAAAGTGCATGCCGGTCTCGATGCAGATTGTGGGTCGGGCATTCGACGAACCGCTGATTCTGCGCATCGGCCATGCCTATCAACAGGTCAGCGATTGGCACACGCTACGGCCTGAGGGCTGGGAGCTGGCGGACAACGCGGTTGCATGATGGATACAACTGCTTGATATGTCCTTGGGTATCACCCTGCCAACGCTCCAAGTTAAAGTAGGATTAGAAAGTGTCAGCTATAAATCTTCATGCAGGTCAAGTCATATGTGGCGTCTGTTAATCAATACCCTAAAGGCAATACAGTGGGGTATGACCGAACAGTGACACTGAGTCGTGATTCAAAGCTTGCGAATATTCCAGTGGGCTACTCTGATGGCGATCGTCGAGCGTTTACCAATAAAGGCGTTGTCCTTATAGATGGGCAGCGTGCTCCAGTGGCAGGAAAGGTCTCCATGAATACACTCATGGTGGACGTGACAGATATCCCTGCTGTGCGCGCTGGCGATCAAGTGGTGCTCTTCGGCAAACAAGGCGACAGTGAGATTACCCAGAGTGAACTTGAAGAACTCTGTGGAACATTGCTGGTGGACCTTGCTACCGTTTGGGGGAGTAGCAATCCCAAAGCCCTGGTGGCGGATAAAGCCTGCGACTAACCAGTGAGGGTGCTAGTCGCTACTGCGGTGGTAACGCTCACACAGTAACGACTTTTGGCAGTGACGCTCGCTGGTCACTGCCGACCCGTGACGACTAAAACGGTGCTGACGTTCAAGGCTGTTTTATTCTCCAGAGCCTTGAAGCAGCCAAGGCGACCAAACAGGTCAATTTGATAGGGCTGCTCAACCCGACTTTACGGGGATGGACGCTCAGCTGAAGCTACTGCACCGGATCACTCACCGGCTTGGCAATAATGGCCTTGAGTTCGCTGGTCATCGGGAACTCCAGGTTCAAGCCTTTAGGCGGAATCGGCTGTTCGAACCAGCGCTGGTAGATCCCGTTGATTTCCCCGGAGCTGTACAGCTCGCCCAGCGACGAGTTCACCAGCGCGAGGAACTGCGGATCATCTTTGCGTACCATGCAGCTGTAGATTTCCCGCGACTGCTCTTCCCCGACCACCACCCACTTGTGCGGATCGCGGGCCTTGGCGCGTTCGCCGTAGAGCAGCGCATCGTCCATGTAGAACGCCACCGCCCGACCGGACTGCAACATCTGGAAGGCTTCACCGTGGTCCTTGGCGCTGATCACGAACATGTCGATCTTGTGATCGACGTTGTAGCTTTTCAGATAGCGTTCGTTGGTGGTGCCGGCGGTGGTTACCACATTCTTGCCGCGCAGATCGGCGAAACTCTTGATCCCGCTGTCATTGGCCGTCAGCAATTGACCTTTGACATAGATAAACCCATAGGAAAACGCCACCTGCTTTTGTCGCTCTGCGGTAACGCCGGTCGAGCCGCACTCCAGGTCAACGGTACCGTTCTGCACCAGCGGAATGCGGGTTTGCGATGTCACCAGGTTGTACTTCACCTTGAGGTTTGGCAACGCCAGCTTCTGCTGCACCCGCTCGACGATCTTGCTCGCCAGGTCTACCGAGTAGCCCATGGGTTGTCCCGAGTGATCGCCCACGTAGGAGAACGGCACTGAAGCATCGCGATAGCCCAGGGTGATGCTATTGGCGCTGGCAATCTTGCTCAAGGTAGGACCCAGCGATGCTTCGTCAGCATGAGCCTGAGTACCTAGCAACAGGCCCAAGGTGCAGCCGATCAACGTGATTTTTTGCATTGTTATTCTCCGTTGTGGTGAGGGTTGGTTTAGCGGCGTGCCGCGATAACGGTTATTTCCACCCGCACCTGCGGACGCGCCAGTTCGGCCTGCAAGGTGGTGCGACTTGGTGCCTGGCCGGGCGACAACCAGGCAGACCAGACGTCATTCATCGCTGCGAAATCTTCGCCGATGTCCTTCAGGTAAATGGTCGCGCTGAGCAGATGATTCTTGTCGCTGCCCGCCTCGGCCAACAATGCGTCGATTTTTTCCAGTACTTGGCTAGTTTGGCCGCCGGCATCGGTGGCGTCGCCCGGCACTTGGCCGGAGAGAAACACCAGGTCGCCAAAGGTCACGGCACCGGACAAGCGTGGATTGGGCTGGATACGGTTAATGGTCATCGGGTGGTCCTTCTAAGGAGTAAGCGTTCAAGCCGCACGGGGCGTAAAACCCTGCAGGTCGATGGAGGGGCGGCGCTGGCCGATCAGTTCACTGAGCAATCGAGCACTGGCGCAGGCCAGGGTGAAGCCCAGCGCGCCATGGCCGAGGTTCAGCCACAGGTTGCGATACGCCGTTGCGCCCAGCAGCGGCACGCCGCTGGGGGTCGCCGGACGCATGCCGGCCCATTCAATGGCCTGGTCGTAGTCGCCGGCATTGGCGAAAGTATCGCGCGCCTGGCGTTTGATCAGGGCCAGGCGCTTGGGGTCCAGCGACGGATCGAAACCGACAATGTCGACCATCGCCGCCACCCGCAACTGCTCACCGATCCGGGCGTAGACGATCTTGCGGTCGTAGTCAGTGATGCTCAGGTCCGGCGCCCGGTGCTGAGCGCCGATCGGTACCGTCAGGCTATAACCCTTGAGGGGATACAGCGGCAGGTTGACTCCGGGCAGTGCCAACAACGGACTGCGATGGCCGGCCGCAATGACCAACTGCTCCACCGGCAGCACTTCGTCGCCCAGTTCAATCGCACTCACCGCGCCATGGGCATGGCGAATTCCGGTTACGGCCTGGCCCAGACGGAACTCGCAACGTCCCGACGCCTGCAAGCGCGCCGCCAGTTGCTGGCAAAAGCCGTGGCAATCACCGACTTCTTCATCCGGGGTATAAATGGCGCCGACAAAGGGCGCCTCCGCCAGCGCCGGGTCCAGACGGGCGCAGTCGGCGTGCGACAGCACCTGTTGCTGCCGGGGGGCGGCAAGGCTGTTGCGGGCATGTTCGAAGCTGCTGGCCTGGCGAAAGGTCACCAGCTTGCCGTTGCGCCGCCAGTGGAATCCGCCCAAGGCATCCTCTTCACGCCAGGTTTGCAAAGTGGACTGGCTCAACAGCGCGAGGCGCAATAGATGGGCCGCGTTGGCGCGGTTGACCGAGGAGCGGCAAGCACCAAGGAAAGATGCCATCCACCGCCACTGTGCAGGATCGAAGCGCGGGCGCAGTTTCAGCGGGGAGTCACCGCGCAGCATCCAGCCAATGGCCTGCAATGGCACACCGGCGTCGGCCAGGGGCGCTACGTAGCGATAGGACAACTGGCCGCCGTTGGCGAAGCTGGTTTCACTGCCCAGCGACTCGCGAGCCTCGACCAGCGTCACGTCAACGCCATCGCGCACCAGTGCGTAAGCCGTTGCCAGGCCAATGACGCCACCGCCGATGATGCATACATGCTGAGCCATGTCAGTCCTTAATCGTTGTTGAGACGAACCCGAGGTTAGAGCCAGGTGACAGGCGTCGAACAATGAATAAAGATGGCTAACCCATAAACAAAGGTTATGGACTTGCCATGCGCCTTCGCCATATCGAGATTTTCCAGGCCATCCGCCAGACCGGCTCGGTCAGCGGTGCCGCGCAGCTGCTGCACGTTTCCCAGCCTGCCGTGACCAAGGTGCTGCAACACGCCGAGCAGCAATTGGGCTTCCCGTTGTTTCTGCGGGTGCGCGGTAAACTGCAGGCCACGCCCGAAGCGCTGGAGCTGGAGCGCGAGGTCGACAAGGTCACGGAGAGCCTGCAAGGGGTGCGACGCCTGGCGCAAAGCCTGCGCCGTGAGCCGGGCCATAGCCTGCGGATCGGTGCGACCCCGGCACTGGCCCTGTCGCTGCTGCCGCCGACCATTCATGAGTGGACCCAGCGTTATCCGGACATCGCTTGCGAGCTGTCCAGCGCCCACAGTCGCGAACTGGTGCAGAACCTGCTGATGCGTGAAATTGATGTCGCCCTGACTCTGCAACAGCCTGATCACCCCGCGCTCAAGGCCCAGGCGCTGGCCAGCGGGGTGTTGGTGGCGTTGGCACCGGCAGGTTATTGGCCGCAGGAAGATGAAGGCAAGCCGCTGCCGTTGATGGCCCTGGCCGATGCGCCCTTGATCGGGCTGTCCAGCACCGACCCGCTTTCGGCCCGCCTCGACAGCTACCTCAAGGCGGTAGAGCCGCCGCCACGGGTGAGCATCGCGGTGCAAACCTATTCACTGGCCAGGGCGATGGTCGAATCCGGTGCAGGGCTGGCGGTGATCGACCCCTTCACCGCCCTTGGCGCGTCGCCTGGGGCTACCGCCATTCGTCCCCTGGCCCCAGCGCTGCCGATCACCCTGTACGCAGTGACCCGCACTGCCGAACCGCCGCCGCATACACTGAGCGAGCTGCTGATGATCTTCAGCAGTCGTGCGCAAGGACAATTGGATTGTTGGCGCTGATTGAGAACTGACCCAGAAACGGGTGAATCAAGCCTTCAGTGACTCTCCGTATCACAGGGTGGACGACGCTGCGACCGAGAGCTCGGCAGAGTGGCGGGCGAAGCCCCGGGAAGTCAGCGGAGGGTTCGGGGCAGGAGCGGGTGAGCACGCTGTACGCGATTTGGCCAGGGGGCCTAACTGCCTGAGTCTTTGAGGAAAAGGGCGTTTGGTAAAACGACAGGACGCTCGATCTCCCCTCTTGCAAATCGCGGGGGAATGTCGAGCGTTCGACGGGATACAAGCATCGCTGGAGGTTAGCTTGTATTAATCGGAGATTGTTCATTAGCGATGTGCCCGCGCGAGGCCGACTGGCTCACCGGCATTGCCCCACAAACCCTCAAACCTGAAATGGTTTTTAAATTTCTGTGCCTGCCTCTCATCTCTAAAATCATCGATTTTTTGAAATCACACCACCCATGTATTCATTTAAATCGCGTAGATCTTTAATCCTCCAAGCGTACGGCGATAGCTTTACGCCATTCTCTCGCAAAGTTCTTGGAATCAAGTCTCCATTTGGACGAAGTATTATCGATGACACAATTACGCCCGGATAATCATTTAATCGTTTTTTGAAAGCGGATGTTGTTAGATCAGGTGTAGGAGGATTGCTTTTATTAGCCAATGGCCCTGTTGCTTTGAGATCTACTCCGTGGCACATGGTGCATCGCTGTAAATAGAGATTTTTTCCATTAACATTATCCGCGAAGGATAGTGATGTTTGAATCAGCGATACAATTCCTAGCGAAGCGATGAATAACACTTTCATTGTTTCTATCTTCCTTGATCGGATCAGCGTCGACTGGACGCGATTTGGTGCGCAGGAAAGATATCAGCCATCGTGTCCGCACGCACCGTCATTTCTGATGCCCATTGAATCAACTCGTCTTCCAGGCGCATCCGCTGACCGCTTCTGGCCGTTTTCTGCCGAACATGGTTGCAAAGCGTGCTGCTCAAATCCGATGCAATCGGTGGTCAGAACGAATGCAAATGACTGGTCAGGTCGATGCAAACGGGTGTTCAAGTGGAGTGCAATTTCGCATTCTCCACTGGGCGCCTTTATGCAAGGCATCCAAGCCTATAAAGTAGCCCCTCCAAACAAGGAGGATGGAACAGTGCTCACCAACATTGAGCTGCTGGACGAACTGCTTCAGCGCTATGCCGGACACCTCGGCAATGACTTCACCGGATACCGAAATCATGTGTACCGAGTCATCAACTTTTGTTGCTCGCTTAGTACGCTGGACGCTGTGAATCTAGAAAAGATAGTTTTGGCCGGGGTATTTCATGATCTTGGTATATGGACGGCCAAGACGTTTGATTATTTGCCCCCGTCAGAGCAATTGGCAGAAGATTTCCTTCAGGAAATCGACAAGCTGGATTGGGCGCAAGAAATTATCTTGATCATTCGCAACCACCATAAAATAACTCGGTCCCATAGCGATCCACAGAACCTTGCAGAGGTATTTCGCAAAGCCGATTGGATCGACGTCTCCCGCGGTGCGGTTGCTTTTGGACTCTCACGACAGAAGCGACGTGAGATATTCTCGGCCTTTCCAGATGCAGGATTTCACATTCGCTTAGTTCAGCTTTCGCTCAAACGACTGCTAACAAACCCACTGAGCCCACTGCCAATGATACGGCTCTGAATTTAGTGAGCCCACCCAGGCTGTGGTGATCACAATGCTTCCAGACATTGAGCGCTTTTTTTGGGGGGGCCGCCCATACAGGAGCACCCATACCACATAAATATAGGAATACCGACTTGCAAGAGTATGGGAGCGCCCGTAATACTTCGCGGATGGAATTTAAAGAAAGACTCAAAATCGCCCGTCGCCATGCCGGTCTGAACCAGACCGAGCTTGCCGAGCGCGCCGGCCTCACGCAGACATCAATTTCCGACCTTGAGCGCGGCAAATCGAAGGCAACGGCCTTTGCTGCTCAGATTGCTTCGGTCTGTGGTGTCTCCCCTATGTGGCTCGCTGAAGGCAGTGGCGACATGCTTAAAGGTGTTGCAGTAGCCGCTGAGCGCACTCAACCAAACGTGGCAATGTCAGACATTGAGGCATGGGATGACGAAACCCCGCTCGATGACGACGAGGTTTACGTGCCATTTCTCCAGGAAGTGGAGTTAGCAGCGGGCTCCGGCCGATTCGCGATTGCCGAAAGCGCCAGCGCCAGGCTGCGCTTCTTTAAGAAAGACCTTCGCCACAACAACGTTCAGTTCAGCAACGCGAAGTGCGTGGCGGTGAGCGGCAACAGCATGCTGCCGGTGCTGCGCGACGGTGCCACGGTTGGCGTCAACGTCGGCAAGAACACGTTGAGCGATATCGTCGACGGCGAGATGTACGCGATCAACCACCACGGCCAGCTAAGGGTCAAACAGGTATACCGCACGCCCACCGGAATTCGCCTGCGAAGCTTTAACCGAGACGAGCATCCGGACGAGGACTACACGTTCCAGCAAATCCAGGAGCAGCAGATTTCGATTCTGGGGCATGTGTTCTGGTGGGCGATGTATTCGCGTTGAAGGAATGGTATTTCAAATGGAAGTGAAGGTACGCCTGCCACAGATTGCCGGCCTTTTGCTGGCAGCACTCCTTTCGGGCTGCAGCAGCGCACCGAAGGAAAAAACGGAATTCGAGAAGCAAATTGACTCGGCGCCGATGCCCACCACTGAGGCTGATCGGCTGGAGCAATGCGAATATCTCAGCGACCTGCTTTATTTTGAAATGCAGGATATTGCCGGCTTGAACGGGTTTTCTGCTGCTTTCAAGCCTTTTGACCCTTCGAAATCCCAAGCACTTATCCGGCGCATGGATTCGATACGCTGCACCAAAGCAGAAAGTCGGAATTGGCTCCAACGTGCAGTCTTAGCAAAATAGATCAAATACACGCGCTGCTGAACGCCGTTCCTCGATGCCTGGGCGAGCTTGAGGCGTTCGTCGTACTGCGCGTGGCTGCACTCCCAAGAAGAATTTCAGCGCATCCAATCTCACCAAATACAGACCCCCTCTCACCATAAGAATGTGGGGGCGGCGGAATTATGGGAATACCCATTGACACGAATTACGGGAATACCTATATTTCAATTCAAGCCAACGCATCACTGGCCTAGCAGCACCAAACGTAAGGCTCAACTGAGCAAAGGGTGACATCAAATGAAATAGGGAAATGACCATGACCGTAGACATCAGCAACTACACAATCGCTACACCGCTTCCAATCTCCGACACCAACCCGATCGCGCTTGAATTGATCGGCTGGCGGGCACTGCTTGAATGCCCGGAAGTTGTTTCGATGCTTCCAGATGGCTCGCTGCAAATGACGGCGCCGACGCTCGGTGCTTCGAGCAAGAGCACCCTGCGGACGCGCTGCGAGTGGAAAGAGCCAGGCTATTGGTTGTTCGCCAGCGCTGCTGACCACTGGAACCGACAAGAAATGCGAGTCACGAAGGTCAACTCGCTGCAGAAGGTTGTGATCAGCCAGATTCATGTTCAGGGTTCGGAAAGGCCACCTGTAAAAGTGTTTTGGAACAAAGGCCGAATCACGATGGGATTTCGATCGAGCTATCTCCAGGAAGACCCGGTGAACACGACGATTCTGGAAGACGTGCCACTCGGTGCACTTTTCAAAATCAACATTCACGCCAATTCGAGCGGCGCTGTATCCGTCTCGGCGAGCTGTAATGGCGTCAAATCCACCTCTGCAATCATGCGCCTCGACAACACCTGGGACACGAAAACTCTCGCCTTCCACGGCGGTGTGTACAACCAGATCGATTACTCCGACACCACTGACCCGCAAGACGGTTCGGTCTGCATCATCAGCGACCTTTCCATCACCCACCTCTGAAATCGCGTATTTCGTGCGAGCATGACAACCAGCGTCACGTCAGCCTGACGATAACTGCCCGCCCCTCTCAATGAGAGCGCATCGGAGTGTGATCTGTAGCAAAGCAGGCACCTGACCGGTAATCAGGCCAGCCACTGAGTACGCCGGGCAGAGACCGGCGCAGGCAGAGCCAGAGGTGACGACCTCGCGCAGATCACCCCGATGCGTACGGCACGGATGAGTGCAGCCGAGTAGATATCCGAGCGAAATGCTCAACACGTCTCGAACTAAACAGACCACAAAAAGACTGCCCGGATGGGTCAATCATCACGACCTTGAAACCGCAAACGGTATTGCCCCGGGCTCTCCCCCGTCCATTTTTTGAAGGCGCGGTGAAACGCACTCGGCTCCTGAAACCCCAACTGTTCGGCAATATCGCTGATGTTCGCCTTAGTCTGGCGCAACCGTTCAAACGCCACCCCGCGCCGCACTTCATCCTTGATTTCCTGATACGAACAGCCTTCACGTCCCAGTTTCCGGCGAAAGGTACTGGGGCTCAGATGCTGTTCCAGGGCGAAGTCCTGCAAGGTCGGCCATTCGCTGTAATGGCTATGGCGCAGGCGCTGATGAACCTGCGATGCCAGCCCATGCTGGTTGCGGAAGCGGATCACCAGCCATTGCGGTGCGGTGCGCAAAAACACTTTCAGCGAGGCAAGGTCCTGAACCACCGGCAGCCGCAAGTAGTGACTGGCGAACTCGATTTCGGTGTGTTCGGTGCCAAAGGTCAGGTTGGGCCCCCAGAGCAAGGCGTCATCACGCAGCGACAAACGCTGATGACGAAAGTCCGCACGATCGATGGGAATTCGCCGCCCGCCCAGCCAACACAGCAGACTGATCATCAACACCAGAAACGTTTCTTCGCCCAGCCGGCTGACCTCGCTGTTCTGCGAGCGGGTCTGCAAGCTGATGACCGCACGCTTGCCACGCACACTCAACGTGCCGCGAAAATCACTCAGGAACAAGGCGAAATTGGCCAGACACTGACGCATGGCTTTTTCCAGCGTCGGCTCCTGAATCAATGCCCGACAAATCAAGGCAAAACTGCCCGGCGGCATACCATGGGAGTCCAACTGGAAAAATTCATCGTTCAACTCACGAATCTGCGCCAGCCACAACGCGGCGAAAGCCGTGGCCGGCACCCGTGCTGTCGGCTGATCCATCAGTGCCGGATCAATTCCCACCTGTTCAAGGAGTGACCGCAGACGCTGCGGCTTCTCACGCAACGCATGGATCATGGGATACATGAAGTAAACCGCCACCGAATCCGTTTCCCGCATTTGAATGCCTCTCTCGTTACATCTGAACATGGCAAAAAACGCCATCACCCTTGAACAGTTTTGGCATAGGCCAGCGGCGCTGCTGATTCTAGACTCGTGCTCAACAAAAAAGACCTGTTCAAGAGAGCCAACATGAACCATTCCGATATTTTTGTAGTGAGCGCCGTCCGTTCTGCCATCGGCAGCTTTGGCGGTTCACTCAAGGATGTACCGCCTATTCAGTTGGCAACCGATGTTTGCCGCGCCGCTATCGAACGATCTGGCCTGGCGCCCGAGCATATCGGCCACGCGGTGATGGGACATGTGATCCCGACCGAGGCACGCGATGCCTACATCTCCCGGGTCGTAGCGATGAATGCCGGCCTGACGAAAGAGACTCCCGCCTTCAACGTCAACCGTCTTTGCGGTTCGGGTTTGCAGGCGATTGTCAGTGCCGCGCAAAGTTTGATGCTGGGGGATGCGGGCGCTGCGCTGGCAGGTGGCGTCGAGTCCATGAGCCGCGGCGCGTACCTGTTGCCGCAGGCGCGCTGGGGCGCACGAATGGGCGACATGCAGGCCGTCGACTACATGCTTGGCGCACTGCAAGACCCGTTTGCCGGTTTCCATATGGGGATCACCGCTGAAAATATCGCCGAGCACTATGGCATCACGCGTCAGGCCCAGGATGAGTTGGCGCTTCTCAGCCAACAGCGTGCTGCCCGGGCGATTGCCGAGGGGCGTTTTTCCGGGCAGATCGTGCCGATCGAAGTAGCGACCCGCAAAGGGACGGTTTCGTTTGCGACGGATGAGCATGTACGGGCTGAGGTCAACGTCGAGCAATTGAGCCGCATGAAACCGGCGTTCAAAAAGGACGGTACCGTCACCGCCGGCAACGCGTCTGGTCTCAATGATGGTGCCGGCGCACTGATCATGGCCACCGGTCAAACTGTTCAGGAACAGGGCCTCAAGCCCATGGCTCGACTGGTGGGTTATGCCCACGCAGGCGTTGAGCCCTCAATGATGGGGCTGGGACCGATTCCCGCCACCCGTTTGGTGCTCAAGCGCGCCGGCCTGACCGTTGCCGACCTTGACGTGATCGAGTCCAACGAAGCCTTCGCCGCCCAGGCCTGTGCCGTAGCGCAAGAGCTGGGCTTCGATCCGCAGAAGGTCAACCCCAACGGTTCGGGCATCTCGCTGGGCCATCCGGTGGGCGCCACTGGCGCGATCATCGCCACCAAAGCCATTCATGAACTGCACCGCTGTCAGGGCCGTTATGCCCTGGCGACCATGTGCATCGGTGGTGGCCAAGGCATCGCCGTGTTGTTCGAGCGGGTTTGATCACAAGGACATACGCATGAACCTACAGAACATTGGAGTTATCGGCGCCGGTACCATGGGTAATGGCATCGCGCAAGTCTGCGCCCTGGCCGGCTTCAACGTAACCTTGATCGACATTTCCGAGAGTGCTCTGCAAAGGGCAATCGCGACCGTCGATAAAAACCTTGATAGGCAGGTCGCGAAGGACGCGCTGACGCAGGAGCAAAAGCTCGCCGCCCTCGACAAGATTCGCACCAGCACTGATTACGGCAGCCTGCTGAACGCGCAACTGGTGATCGAAGCCGCCACCGAAAACCTCGATCTGAAACTGCGCGTGTTGCAACAGATCGCCGCTCAGGTCAGCGCCGAGTGCGTGATCGCTTCCAACACCTCGTCGCTGTCCATCACCCAACTCGCCGCCAGCGTGAGCCAGCCTGAGCGTTTCATCGGCCTGCACTTTTTCAACCCGGTGCCGGTGATGGGCCTGATCGAAGTGATTCGTGGCCTGCAAACCAGCGATGCCACCCACGCCCTGGCGCTGGACATGGCAAAAGCCCTCGGCAAGACCGCGATCACCGCGGGCAATCGTCCGGGATTCGTGGTCAACCGGATTCTGGTGCCGATGATCAATGAAGCGATCCTGGTGTTTCAGGAAGGCCTGGCCAGCGCCGAAGACATCGACGCCGGCATGCGCCTGGGTTGCAACCAGCCGATCGGGCCACTGGCTCTGGCGGATCTGATCGGTCTGGACACGGTGCTGGCCATTCTTGAAGCCTTTTACGACGGCTTCAATGACAGCAAATATCGCCCTGCACCGCTGCTCAAGGAAATGGTCGCCGCTGGTTACCTGGGGCGCAAAACGGGACGTGGCTTCCATGCCTATGCCTGAGCGTTGCTCACGGTTTGCCGAGTACCGGGGCAAGGTGCTGGAGCTGTTTGCCAGCAAGGGTTTCGGTCAGGTCGGCATGCGTGAGCTGGCGACGAGCCTGGGGCTCACCCCAGGCTCGTTGTATCACCATTACCCCAGCAAACAGCACTTGCTGCTCGACTTGATCGAGGAGTTCTACGAGGAGTTATTGGCAACCTTGGGGCGCCTTGAGCAACAGGCGCCGGCAAAACGCGACAGGCTCAACAGCCTGATCCGCGCCCACCTGAATCTGTACCAGGAAATGCCCTGGCATTTTCGACTGGCGGAGCGCGACAGTGGCTGCCTCAACGAGGAGCAGCAGGAACAGGTTCGCCACTTGCGCGAGCAATACGAACGCAAATTGCTGCTGATGCTCGGAGCCAAACCCCGCGTGAGCGAACCGGCGCAACGGGCCGCAGGTCGAGCCATTGCAGCCTTGCTCAACAGCGCGCCCAGTTGGCTGATGCACTATTCGCTGGATGAACAAGAGCGCGATAATTTGATGGAAAACATGGTGAGTGGCGCCATCGAGCGATTATTGGCGCCAAAGACGCGTAATTGGGTGACGACTGCCAACGCGGGCGACAGTACGAAGCAGCCAACTACGAAATAAGCGGCTCTTCCTTGAACTGTACCGCCAGCAGATTCCGTACGACAAAGCCCCGATTATTCGGGGCTTTGTCATTTCTGGGGATACCTGCTGAGTGAGCCGGCAGACGTCGGAACAGTCGAGGGCTGCGGTCTTTTAACCCTCCAGCGCCCTTTGTTTACTGGGTGACTACAATCTTCCCGATCATCTGCGGGTGCAGCGCACAAAAATACTCGAACTCTCCCGGCGTATTGAACACCCAGGAAAAACTGTCATTCGTATCCAGCGCCCCCGAGCGAAACACCTTGTGGGTTTCTGCCACCGTGTGCGGAATCTGGTCGTCATTCACCCACGTCACTTTGGTGCCCACGGCCACGGTCAAATCCTTGGGTGCAAACATGAACTCCTTGATATCGATCTTCACCTCCTGAGCCCACGCCGGCATCGACAGCATCAGGCACACCACCGCCAACAGTCGCGTTTTCATCTGACCGCCCTCCCCTAGACCAGTGTCGAATCAATCAGCGCCAGCGGATGATCGCCCTGTGTCGCTCGCACATCGGTGATCCCCAGATAATTGCGCAATTGATCGGCGGCCACCGTCATCGGCCCCGGTGCCGGCGCCGCACCCGGTGCAGGTTGTGGGTAAGCCGTGCCACGGGCGGTGTGGAAGGTGATGTTGCCTTCGACTTTCTGGATAACCTGATGGATGTGCCCGTTCAATACCGTCACTGAACCGTACTTGCGCAGCATCGCAATCGCCTGATCACCATCCTCGGTGCCCCAGCCCCACGGCTGATAAATCGTCCACAGCGGAATGTGGGTAAACACGACGATGGGTGTACTGGTCTTCACTGCCCGCAAATCATCGGCCAGCCAGGCCAGTTGATCGGCCCCAAGGGTGGCTTCGTGACCGGCCTGGAAGTTGAAGACGTTTACCAGTGCGATGAAATGCACCCCGTGGTCATCGAAGCTGTACCAGCCGTTGCCTTTGGTGCCCTTGCCGTATCGCTCCAGGTAAAGCTTGCCGCCGCCCTCATCGAGGGTGTCGTGTTCACCTGGCACGTAATGCACGGTGGAAGGCAGGCCCTTGAGCAACTGTGCCGCCGTGTCGAACTCCTCAGGCTTGGACAGGTGCGTAATGTCGCCGGTATGCAGAATCAGCGACGGCGGTTTTGGCAGCTTGATGACCTTGTCGATCGCCACCTGCAATGTCTTTGCCGGCTCCGGGTTGGCTTCCTTGTTGAAGCCGATGTGCGAGTCGCTGATCTGCACGAAGTGAAACGTGCTGGCCAGTGCCTTGGGGTCGGCGACGTTGCCTGCCTCATCCAGCGCAAAGGCCCGGGGAATGCCGCCGCTCAGGGCCCAGATGACCCCTGCCCCGGCCCACGCCGAGCACTTGAGCAGCGTTCGGCGGTCAGGGTTCAGCAAGTCGTCGGTGTGCACTGGGGGGGTTGATTGAATGTCCATCGGTATGTCCTCGCAAGCGGACTACAGTGATGTAGCTGACACGAGGTAAACCTTGCGGGACGAGTGTTTATTCCGCGTTGGAAAACAAATTCTTTTCAGGGAATAAAAGACCACGCATCACGGTTATAGGGGTGTGACAGTGCGGAAGCCACTATGAAGCGATTTGAGGACCTGATTGCGCCCCATCTGGACGCCGCTTACAACCTCGCGCGCTGGCTCACTGGCAACGACGCCGCGGCACGCGATGTCGTGCAGGAAAGCGCCCTGCGCGCCTTCAGGTTTTTGCAGCGTTTCGCCGATGGCAACGCCAAGGCCTGGTTTCTGACCATCGTGCGCAATGAAAGCTACACCTGGCTCAAAGCCTCGGCCGGGCGCCATTGGGTTGCTTTCGATGACGACATTGGCGATGACGAAGGGGCGCTGAGCCACAGCCAGACCCCGGAATTGCTGGCTATTCACACGGAAAACGCGGCGCTGATCCAGCAAGCGCTGTGCGCCCTGCCGCCGGTGTTTCGTGAGGTGATTGTGCTGAAAGAACTCGAAGACATGCCTTACAAGGACATCGCTTTGGTGGTCGATATCCCCATCGGCACCGTCATGTCGAGACTGGCCCGGGGGCGCGCGATGCTCAAGCTCGAATTACTGAAGTTGCACGATCATGAATGAACTCGACTGCACGGTTTGCCAGACACGGCTGCATGGTTATCTGGATCAGGAACTCGATCCTGCGACGGCTGCGGATGTGGCTGCGCATCTGGCCGCATGCGCCGAGTGCGCGCGGCTGCATGATGAAGTGAAACTGCTGAAGGTCAGTGTGAAGCGCCAGGCGCCGTATTACCCGGCGCCGGCATCGTTAGCGGCCGGCGTGTTTGCCACGGGTGCTCCCGCGACTCGCGCCGTCGAGCGCTGGCGGAAATGGTTCGCTCCGACGTTTTCTACGGCGGCGCTGGCCTTGGCAGCGGTGCTTTATGTGATGACGCCGGGCAGCGAGCAACCGCTGATGGACGAGGCTGTCTCCAGCCATGTCCGCTCGTTGATGGGCGAGCATCTGAACGATGTGGTGTCCTCCGACCGCCACACCGTGAAGCCCTGGTTCACCGGCAAACTCGACTTCTCGCCGCCGGTATTCGATTACTCGGCGCAGGGGTTTCCATTACTGGGCGGGCGGCTGGATTATCTGCAACACCAGACCACGGCAGCCCTGAGTTACGGGAGGGCCAAACACATCATCAATGTGTTTATCCTGCCTGTGCCGGAGGCAGACAAGCCGCGGCAGACCCAGACGATTCGTGGCTTTAACGTGGTGTCCTGGCAAACCAATCACATGCGCTTCGTGCTGGTTTCCGATGTGGAAAAAAGTGAGCTGGAGGCGTTCAGCCAGTTGCTCAGGGACGGTGCCTGAAGGGAGCACGGTTTCGCGTGAGCCGTCATTCTCTCTGTCGAGAACAATCAAAAATGGGTGCTCGCCCAACCAAGGCCTAGCACTCCGTGCTTGGTAAAGAGCCGAAGCTGGGTGAGCGGTGAGAACTCTATCCAGAGTTGCGCCCTGTGTCCCGAACACAATTCTGAATAAACCTGAACAGCCTGCGTCCGGCATAATCAGGTTTTACTCACTGCCAGTGCGCGACCACTCATCATCCATAGCGCCTGCTGTGCTGGCGACTATCCACGCCACTGCACAAGCCACTAGCGAAAACGCGGCAAAAGCCCCCATCACATGCAAGTAAGGCAGCACGTGATTCCACGCTCGAGCCACCCCCAGGAATGCGGCAAATAACCAGCCACTCATGGAGAGCGCACCCAACAGTGCAAGGCGATTACGGGCGCAGCTGTGTAACAAGACAAAGGGCGCCTTCTGCAGCAGTGGGAAACCGATCCGATGCAACAAAGCGCCGTTGAGGCTAAGCAGTGCGACGACACTCACCTTGGCCCAGAGCTTTTGATTGAGCAGATACGTGGTCCCCTCATAGAGGTAACCCTGGAGCACCAGCAGCAAGCCACTTCCCCAAAGAGCCAATAGCGCGAGCGTGACGATTTTTTGAGTCTCGTCGAGATACTCACGTTGCACCTGGCTCAACACATCCCTGCGCCAGCTCCATAGCTTTTGATCTGCCTGCAGCACCCTCCCCAGAGCAATACAGGTGGCAATCAGATGACCGTACACGAGTAGCATTTTGAGCATTACCTGGACCTTATTTTTATGTGGGCAATGCACTCCCTCGCACCCTTAAATTGAAACTAAATGATACAGATTCATATTTGTATCGAGCAAGTTACAAACTCAACCATCCATCCGAAGCCGCCTGCCCTCTCGCACGTTTGCGGTGTTGCGCTGCTCCTTGAGCAACGCCCGAATACGAAAACGCCGCTCAATGAGCGGCGCTGGAGAATCCCGGTTCACCACGATGACGAGCGGAGACAAAACATTCTGAACCCTGTACATCCCCTCCAAGTCGAAAAATAGACAGTCAGTAATCACTGAAGCATCCCTTTAAAAGGAGTCTTTTTCATGAAGATCTCGGAAGTTATGACGAAAGATGTTTTAACAGCCAAACCAAGCCAGACGATCCAGGAGGCTGCAAGCATGATGGCCAGGATCGATAGCGGCGCCATTATGGTTGAAGAGCAAGAGCGCCTGATTGGCATGATCACGGACCGGGACATCGCCATCAGAGCCGTCGCCGAAGGACTCACCGGAACAACCCCTATCAGTAAAATAATGAGTGGCGGCATCCGCTATTGCTATGAGGATGAAGACATCGAGCATGTCGCTAGAAACATGGCGGACGTCCACCTCCGTCGCCTGCCCGTGCTTAACCGAGACAAGCGTCTGGTTGGCGTCGTATCGCTGGGAAACATTGCCAGCACACGATCTCAGTCCGCCGCCGCGACTGTTTTGTGCGGCGTGGCACAGGCTCATTAACCGATTGGATAATGAGCCGTTCAAGTGTTCATCAGGATTACAGCCCCATGGATCCGACACGCTCGCCTGACCTGGAATCCGTTGGAAATTCGGCTTCAAGGCCAGGCGAGTCCTTCTGTAAATAGTCGCTGCCCCTTCCCCACGCAACGCACCCTTCGTTGAACTGCATTCGCGTTGCGCGACACGTTAGCCCGGCTCAATGAGTAGGTCTTTGTCTTCCGGGCCTAGCGCCGGCTCTTGATCCTCCAATTTGCCGGTTTCACGCTTCTTCTTCAGGCGGGTTCGAGCGAGCTCGGTGTCATAAGACTTTCCTTCAGCCAAGGCATGCAGGGTCGATGAAATTCGATAGAAACCACCACACGGTTCGCAATGAATGCGCAATCCGCCCCCGAACGAACGATCTTCCAGCGCATTAGTATTGCCACACAGCGGACAGTTCATAACCACCTCCTGAACATTCAGCTATAGCCGCTTTCAGCCCGCCATAAACGCTGACAACCTGGACAGGTGTGATGACGAATAGCGCGGATATGTTGATATCGACACGGGCGATCCAAGGAGGTTGCTTGTTTTTACATGACGGTCGAACGTTAGGCGTCGCTCGGCAGCTGCTGCATCTCTTGATCGTTCAGGAACCGCTGAAGATCAAAAGATCGCAGCCTTGGGCAGCGCCTACCGAGGGTGGCGTTACAACCGGGCGGAATCTAATCCGACGTCAGCGGCTGCCTGGAGCGACTCGGCGCGATGACCGACTTCTCCCCGGTGTCGCGATGCAACAAGGCAACGTTGTAGTCATAGCGGGATATCAACGGCACCGGCTCGTCGTTGCGGGACATCTTGAGCCATTGTCTTGTGCGCTCGATGTCAAAGGATTCGTTCCTGCCCTTCATGCTTTTAATCAGGTTGGCCGAGACCCTGAAGCGTCCACAGCCAGCCGAGCATGCAACTTCTGACCAGTCTTCAGCCACATGAACAGTGTTAGAGACAGCGTGACAAATTAAGCACTTCATGTTCGATCTCCGTATCCATGAATTACCAACTGTAGACGATCCACGAACAAAGAACTCAGCGCCCCAAAAAACCGGATCAGTCCATCGCGCCGCCCAGTGACAGCCTGGCCAGGTGACCTGTCAAAGGGCCGATAAGTGAAGAGCCCGGCGCAATGGCCGGGCTCCGTTTTATCTTCTGTTTTCAAGCATCTTGTCGGCAAGCGCTTTGGCCCTTTGAATCAGCATGTTTTGCCTGTCTTCGTGGGTGGTTTCTCCTACCACCGGTGCCGTCAGATGGCTTTCGGCAATCAGCGCAGCACAGAAATATTGGTCCCAAACAGTGCTTTGCTCCGACGCCTGTCTAATCGTTTGGTCGGCGATCATATGCGGCTCCTTTTGATGAGGTATCCTTTTCAGTTTACGCCCGAATCACCAACAACCTACGTTGCGCAGGACAGTCGGCACTGCCAATCGCTGGCGACAAATCGTTTCCTCGACTAGGATTTTTATCGCACAGGACTTCGCCCACTGTGTTGTCGGGCGACTCACAAGGGAGAGATAGATGACGCCTACTCGTATTACCGAGCAAACCTATCGTGGCTGGTCCAGCCCCATCTTGCTTGAACTCAAGGAGAGAGAACATCAACTGGATCCTTCGGCACGCCAGGCCCTGCGAAATGTCCTGGTCGAGAGGAGGCTTATAAACACTGGCAATCCTTCTGGCAGTGATCGGCGCAAGGCTGATCCGGCCGGGTAACAACAGGCAGCAATAGCGCTTACCCACCTCATCACCAACGCTGCTGGCGCTCTGCCGGCAGCGTGCTTGTAAGCCATCCCTAAATGCCAGACAAAAAAAAAGCCCAGGCAGCTGATGGACGCCTGGGCTTTAAAAATGCATAAACCGTGGTGGTGAACGCGGGGCAATACTACCCAATCAATTGATCTGTAACAAGATATTTTAATTCACTATCCAGTTACTAAATCTCGTAACTCATTAAATATCCACACTATTTTTGAGTCATCTACTGAAGAAGCCGTTACAGACAATCCCGAACAGCCTGGCGCAACGCTCCTGACTTGGCCCATGGCGGCCCTTGGTAAAGCGATACCCGGCTGCCATCCTTCGACTTCACGATATCCAGAATTTCGTCAGCTGTGATGACGCTCGGTGCAGTAATCCGATAGCCATTGGAAATCGCGGTTTGCGTCGTTCCCGCAATCTCCTGACGCCACAATGGCAATACACACCCGGCATATTCCTTGGGCGCCTTATCGCTGTATTTGCTGACATTGGGCTCACCGGGCACCAGGGATGCGGGCAATGAACAGCCCGCCAACGCAGCCACCGCTACTCCCGCTATCAACATCCGCATGATGCTTCTCTATCCTGAAAAACGGGAAATGTAGCCTGTACTTGGGCAGACATCCAGCAAACGCTGGGGTTACGCCGCTATAAAGGAGCTTTCTTATACAGAGGCTCCTATACAGAGGCCTCGCCCTGCCCCGGATCGACCCCCGAGCCGGAATCGGTATACGAACTCGCATTCAGATACTTCATCCACCGCTCGTACGCTTCATGCTGCCATTTCGTGACCCGTTCCCATTCCGGCCCACTGAGCTGATGGGCTGAAATCAACTTCATCATTTCCGTGGTGGCCGCATCCAGGTCCGCGATCAGTTCATGCGCATGGTGTCTGAAATCATCAGTCGCCGTCATTTGAGATACCTCGCCCCAGCGAATAGATCACTACCTCCATACGACAGCAGAGCTGTCCACTCCCGTTGATTTTCCCGACCAGCGGAATACCTCCCATCCCTACCCCTTCACGCACACCACCTGTCGCAACGTGTGCAGCACTTCCACCAGATCACGCTGGGCGTGCATGACTTTGTCGATGTCCTTGTAGGCCATCGGGATCTCATCGATGACCGCCGCGTCCTTGCGGCATTCCACATGGGCGGTCGCGCGGATCTGGTCGGCGACGGTGAAGGTGTTCTTGGCTTTGGTGCGGCTCATGGTGCGACCGGCGCCGTGGCTGCAGGAACAGAACGATTGCTCGTTGCCGAGGCCGCGAACGATGAAGCTTTTGGCCCCCATGGAACCGGGAATGATCCCCAGCTCGCCCTTCTGCGCCGACACCGCGCCTTTGCGGGTGACCAGGATGTCTTCGCCGAAATGCCGCTCTTTCTGCACGTAATTGTGATGGCAGTTCACAGCCTCCAGCGCAACCTCGAAAGGTTTGCGGATCACCTGCCGCGCCGCGTGAATCACCGCTTGCATCATCAAGGCACGGTTCTGCCGGGCGAAGTCCTGAGCCCAGCCCACCGCTTCGACGTAGTCATCGAAGTGCCGGCTGCCTTCCTTGAAGTAGGCCAGGTCACGGTCCGGCAGGTTGGCGATGTGCTGGCGCATGTCCGCCTGGGCCAATTGAATGAACAGCGTACCGATGGCATTGCCAACGCCGCGAGAACCGCTGTGCAGCATGAACCAGACGCGATTGGCCTCGTCCAGGCAGACCTCGATGAAGTGGTTACCGGTACCGAGGGTACCCAGGTGATGGCGGTTGTTGGTGCTGGCGAGTTTCGGGTACTTGTCGATGATCGCCTTGAACCGAGGATTCAGCGCCGCCCAGGCCTGATCGGCCTGCTGTGGAACGCGTTCCCAGGCGCCTTCGTCACGGCGGCCATGGCTCAACGTGCGGCCATGGGGCACGGCCTTTTCAATGGCAGTGCGCAGACCATGCAGGTTATCCGGCAAGTCGGCAGCGGTCAGCGAGGTGCGCGCGGCGATCATGCCGCAGCCGATGTCCACGCCCACGGCCGCCGGAATGATCGCGCCCACGGTGGGGATCACGCTGCCGATGGTGGAACCTTTGCCCAGGTGCACGTCCGGCATCACCGCCAGGTGCTTGAAGATGAACGGCATCTTCGCGGTATTGATCAGTTGCTGCCGGGCTTCGCTTTCAACCGGCACGCCTTCGGTCCAGAGTTTGATCGGCTTGCCGTTGGCGACTTCCAGCAGTTGGTAGGCAGGTTGTTGCATGATTTCGACTCTCTTTGGATCAGACGAACATAACGCTCCATCGAGGTAAATGGGATTACTATTTCGTAGCGGGGAATTGCAGGAGGTCATCATGTGGCTTAACGAATATGAACAGCAACTACGGCGCGATCTGCAAGGTGTGGCGTCGGATCTGAGGTGGTCGGCGGTAGAGCTTTTGCGCATCGCAGAGCAGTTGCGCCTGGCCGGCAATGATGTGGACGCAGAGGCGACGCTCAGGCTGTGCTCCTTGTTCCAGGGCGATGAAGAGCGGCTGGCGGGCTATGCTGAAGAAGTGAAAGCAAAAACCATCACTCGAACGAAAGTTCACTAGAGAGCATTGCCATGAACAAGCCTCTATGCGCGCTGATCGCCGTGCTGGCGGCGACAGGTGGCTGCAACACCGAATCACAAATTTACCGGGACCAGCCGCTGGTGGCCAAGGTCGAAGCCGGCATGACCAAGGATCAGGTCGAGCAGATTGGCGGCAAACCGCTATCGATCACCGATCGCACGGTAGAGCCAGGCACTTGCTTCGATTACAAACTGACCCAGGCCGGCAATCAGCAGCCGTATAGCGTCAGTTTTGATGGCAGGGGCCAAGTCGACCATAAAGCCTTCATGACCTGCGCCGAGTGGAGTCGTGTCCAACGAAAAGCCAGAGAGTATTCCCCGTCCACGGGCGGGATGGGTGGTGGTTACTGACCTGTAGCAGCTGCCGAGCCTGCGAGGCTGCGTTCGGTGTGGGCCGCATTCGGACGAAGCCGTCGCAAATCCTGCAAATGAGGTGTACCTGATACACCGCGCCGTATGATTTCACGACTGCTTCGCAGCCGAACGCAGCCTCGCGGGCTCGGCAGCTGCTACAAGCGGGTACAAGCGGGTACAAGCCCCGGCGTACCGGGGCTTCAGGCGCACTATTTGTCTGATTTGTGGCTACGCGATGATCTGCCCGACCGGGCTCTGTAGGCGGGAAGCGCAGCCGCATAGGCCAGTGCTTCTTCTCGGCTGCCAAAGGATCCAAGCCGGTCACCTTTGGTGCACACCCGCCACGGGCCACTGTTCACGCTGAGTACGTCATAGCCGTTCATGTGCATTTTGGTCAGCATCGGAACGCTCATTAGTCACCTCCATTTCGGCAGTGATAGTCCAGGGTCCACTTAGCTACCTTACACCCGACCTTCACTGAAGTGCCGACCAGACGTCGCGTCAGGATTCCGGCATTCCATTGCACTTTCAACCGCCCTGTCGACTCTAACCCTTGAAGCAGACACGTCTGCGGATTGCGGTCTGAATATTGCATTTTTATGACTGTTTTATGACAACCGGCAGTCAGGTAATCCATGAAAGTACGCGCAACCGTCATTTGCGAGCAGGATCGGCACATTCTCCTGGTGCGCAAACCCAGGGGGCGCTGGACCTTGCCGGGCGGAAAAATCGAGCCTGGCGAAACCATCGCGGGCGCGGCCACAAGAGAACTTTATGAAGAAACCGGGCTAGGGGTCGATGGCCTGCTGTATCTGATGGAGCTGGAAACGATCAGCACCCGGCATCATGTCTACGAGGCATCGGTCATAAACGTGGCCGAGGCGCGGCCACAGAATGAAATCATCGACTGCATCTGGTACCCGCTGGACGCCGTCCAGAACCTGAACACAAGCGACGCCACACTCAGAATCGTCAGAGCGTTTCAGCGTCGCTTGTAGCTCATCGCAGCCGACGCCTCCTTCGAAAGGTCAGCCCAGATCGCCGCCACCAACCGGCATGACCATGCCGGTGATGTAGGAGGCTTCGTCGCTGGCCAGAAACAGGATAGCGCTTGCCTGTTCATCCAGCGTGCCGTAACGCTTCATCAAACTGCTGTCGAGGGTCTGGTCGACGATCTGCTGATACCACAGCTTTTCCTGAGCGCTTTGTTCCGCGGTGTTGCGCGGAATCAGCCGCGGCGGCGCTTCGGTGCCACCGGGGGCGGTCGCGTTGACCCGCACCCCACGGCCGGCGGTTTCGAACGCCAGGCATGCGGTCAGCGCATTGACCCCACCCTTCGCCGCACCGTAAGGCACGCGATTGACGCTGCGGGTCGCAATCGATGAAACGTTGACGATGGCGCCGCTGCCTTGCTCAAGCATGAACGGCAGCGCGGCATGGCAGCACCACAGCGTCGGGAACAATGAGCGGCGAACTTCGGCTTCGATCTGCTGCTCTTCATAATGCTCGAAAGGCTTGGCCCAGATCGTGCCGCCGACATTGTTGACCAACACATCGAGGCGCCCGAAGCGCTCAACGGCGGTGCGCATCACGCGGCTGCATTCGCTGTATTGCTCAAGGTCGGCGGTCAGGGCGAGCACCTGGCTGTCCCGCCCCAGTTCTTTCTGCAACTCGAACACCAGATCGGAGCGGTCGACCAGAATCAACCGCGCACCTTCGGCGGCCATGCGTTCCGCCACACGCCGGCCGATGCCTTGGGCGGCACCGGTAATCAGTGCGATTTTTTCGTGGAATCTGTTCATACATACCCTCGTTGCGAAATCGCTTTCGCGGGAACACGATCTGTAGCAGCTGTCGAGCCCCAGCGAGGCTGCGTTCGGCTGCGAAGCAGTCGTGAATCCGGCAAACGCGGTTTACCTGACATACCGCAGTTTTTTATTTTGCGACTGCTTCGCAGCCGAACGCAGCCTCGCTGGGGCTCGACAGCTGCTACTAGAGCGTGTCGCGGCTCAGGCCGCGCTGGCGGCAAATTTCTCGTAGTAGAAGTTCGCAGGCGCGATGCCTTGCTCGCGAATGAACTGGCTGACCGCTTCGACCATCGGCGGCGGGCCGCACAGGTAGACATCGACGTCGCCATCGTTCAAATGCCGTGGCTCGATGTGCTGGGTCACGTAGCCCTTGAGCGGATGCCGGCTGTCGGGGTTGGCCACGCAGGCGCTGAAGCTGAAGTTCGGGATTCGTGCGGCGAAGGCTTCCAGTCGATCGATTTCCACCAGGTCGAAATCGTTGGTCACGCCGTAGATCAAATGCAGCGGATGCTCGCTGCCCTGCTCGGCGATTTTTTCCAGCATCGCGGTAAACGGCGCCAGGCCGGTGCCACCGGCCAGCAGCAACAACGGCCGGCGAATATCGCGCAGATAGAAACTGCCCAGCGGTCCGGCCAGGCTCATGCTGTCGCCGGCCTTGGCCATGCCGGTGAGGAAACTGCTCATCAAACCGCCGGGCACGTTGCGAATCAGGAAACTGACTTCGCCGTCACGCTGCAACGAGCTGAATGAATACGCGCGGGTCTGCTCGCTGCCGGGAACGCCGAGGTTCACATACTGCCCCGGCAAAAACGCCAGTTTGCTCAGGGCTTCGCCCTTGATCGACAGAGCGATGGTGCTGTCGGACAGCTGACGCACGGCGCTGATGGTCGCGTCGTAACTGGCCTGACGAGTACGGCAGACATCCGATGAAACCGGCACCCGCACCACGCAATCGCTCTGCGCACGCATCTGGCAAGTCAGGACAAAACCCTGCTGCGCTTCGTCAGCGCTGAGGGCGTCTTCGATGTAGTCCTCGCCCAAGTCGTAGCGCCCGGCTTCGGCGAAACACTTGCAGGTGCCGCAGGCGCCGTCGCGGCAGTCCAGCGGAATATTGATGCCCTGGCGGTACGCGGCATCGGCCACGGTTTCGCCGGCGTTGGCGTCGATGAACCGGGTGACGCCATCTTCGAAATTGAACGCAATGGAATGAGTCATGACGGCCGCCTCAGAGGTGGTAAACATCGATGACCTGGCGAACGTAGTCGTTCTTCAGGATCACTTTCTTGGCCAAGATCAGCGGGTTCTCGCCGCGCACATCCAGGGTGTAGAAACTGCTGCCGAAATAGCTGTCGACGGTCTTGTAGCGAAAGCTCAGGGTGTGCCAGTTGAAACGCACCTTGCACAAGCCGTCGGCCTGTTCGATCAGCTCGATGTTGCTGAGGTTGTGCGAGGTGCGGGTGTCCGGCATGCTGGCACTGGAACGCTCGGTCTTGATGCGGAAGATGCGATCTTCCAGGCCCGTGCGGTTGCCGTACCAGATCAGCGAGATTTCCCGCTGCGGATCGATGGTCAGCTCGTCGTTGTCGTCCCAGGACGGCATCCAGAAAGTGGCGTCCGGCGCGTACAACTCCAGCCAGTCATCCCATTGCTTGTCGTCGAGGTAGCGCGCTTCGCGGTAGAGAAAATCGCGAACCACGTCATAGGTGATGGTCATTGCACGGCCTCCACTGCAATCAGTTCGGACTGTTCGGCGGCCAGGGCCTTGAGCATGGTTTGCTGCCAATATTTGTGTTGCAGCACGAACAGGCCTTCGTCTTCGGTACGCACCCCGCTGAGCAACGGGTGCAGGTCGATTTCCTTGGCCGCGTCATCGGCGCCTTCAATCCAGTGTTCGGCACCACGGGACATGTCGTTCCAGGTGGTAACGCTGCCCTGGTAACCGGTCTGGCAGGAGCGAAACTCTTCCAGATCGTCTGGAGTGGCCATGCCGCTGACGTTGAAAAAGTCCTCGTACTGCCGAATGCGGCTCGAACGGGCGTGGTCGCTTTCACCTTTGGGCGCGATGCAGTAAATGGTGATTTCGGTGCGGTTGACCGAGATCGGCCGAGCGATGCGAATCTGCGAGCTGAACTGGTCCATCAGGTACACGTTCGGGTACAGGCACAGGTTGCGCGAGTTCTCGATCATCCAGTTGGCGCGGGCCTGGCCGAAGTCCCGGGCCAACTCGTCGCGACGTTCGTACAGCGGACGGTCTTCGGGGTTGGACCAACGGGTCCAGAGCAGCATGTGGCCCTTGTCGAAGGAATAGAAACCACCGCCCTGCTTGGCCCAGGTGCCGGCGCTCATGGTCGGATTGCAATCGCCGGCTTCGCGCTGTTTGCGCTGGTTCTGGGTGGCGGCGTAGTTCCAGTGTACGGAGCTGACGTGATAGCCGTCGGCGCCGTTCTCGGCGGTGAGTTTCCAGTTGCCTTCGTAGATGTAACTGGAGGAACCACGCAGCACTTCCAGGCCGTCGGCGGACTGGTCGACGATCATGTCGATGATCTTCGCCGACTCGCCCAGATGCTCTACCAACGGCACCACATCGGCCTTGAGGCTACCGAACAGGAAGCCGCGATAGGACTCGAAACGCGCGACTTTGGTCAGGTCGTGGGAGCCTTCGCAATTGAAGCTCGCCGGGTAGCCGGCCGCCGCCGGGTCCTTGACCTTGAGCAGCTTGCCGGAGTTGTTGAATGTCCAGCCGTGGAACGGGCAGGTGTACGAACTCTTGTTGCCGGTCTTGTGCCGGCAGAGCATCGCCCCGCGGTGGCTGCACGCATTGATAAAGGCGTTCAACTCACCGTCCTTGTTGCGCGCGATGAAGATCGACTGGCGCCCCATGGTGGTGGTGTAGAAGTCGTTGTTGTTGGGGATCTGGCTTTCGTGCGCCAGGTACAGCCAGTTGCCTTCGAAGATGTGTTCCATCTCGAGGTCGAACAGCCGCGGGTCAGTGAACATCTCGCGCTTGCAGCGATAGATACCCTGTTCAGGGTCTTCTTCAAGCAGGGAGTGAAGGTATTCGGGTCGCAGGGACATGGCCGCCGCCTCCATTGTTTTTATTCAGGCAGGGCCATGCTAGGACGTGGGGATGGGGCGGACTATCCGCGGGGTGCAGACCTGTATCCGTTTTGTGCAAGGGGCGGTTGATGGTTGCCAATGTGGCGCGGGAGCAAGCTCTCTCGCCACAGGGTTGCTCATTGATCTCAGTGACGGCGCTTGAGGGTGTCGGAAGGCAATTCGCCGAACTGTTTGCGGTAGCTGTCGGAGAACCGGCCCAGGTGCAGGAAGCCGTAATCCATGGCCACTTCCGTGACGTTGCGCACGTTGCAGGTCGGGTCGCTCAGGTTGGCGTGAATGCGCTCGAGCTTCTTCTGCCGGATGTAGTTTTTCGGCGTGTCCCCCGCATTGCGTTCGAACAGCCCATACAGCGAACGCAGGCTCATCCGCGCCTGGCGCGCCAGCTCTTCGCTGTCGATGTCTTGCTTGAGGTTGCGGGCGATGTAATCGACCAGCGCCTCGAACGTGGCCGAGGCTGAGCCAGGGTCGGTGCGCATGACGTTGGTCTTCATCAGGCCGAGCATCTTGCTGACCACGATTTGCGCATAGTGCTCCTGCACGCGAGGAATCGGCTCGGAAGCCTCGGCTTCCTGGCAAATCATCGCCAGCAGGCTGACGAAACCTTCCAGTTCATTGAGCTGATAACGGTTTTCCAGAAACCGCACGCCCTGCCCCGGATACCGCCAGCGCTGCTCCTCGCACACCGACGCCAACAGCCGGGTGGGGACTTTCAGGATGAATTTTTCGCAATCACTGGAATAGGTCAGATCCACCGGATCGTCCGGGTTGATCAGCAGCAACTCCCCGGGCGCGAAGTAATGTTCCTGACCGTGGCCACGCCACAGGCAGTTGCCGCGCAGCAACACCTGCAAGTGATAGATGCTGTCCAGCGCGCCAGAGGTAACCCGCACGCTGGCGCCGTAACTGATGCGGCACAGGTCGAGGCTGGCGAACTTGCGATGATCGAGGCTGGCCAGCGGTCGGCCGGCCCTGGGCATCTGCAGGCAATGGTTGCCGACATGCTGATTGACGTAGCCCGACACCGCATACGGGTCGGCATGGTCGAAGATTCTGCTGCGATGACTCAACAATTGCGCTTGCATCATCGGTTCACTCTCATTGTTGTTATCAGTGGCGCCGCCATTCTAGTGTCCTGCCCGAAACACAGAAGGCCACGAGATAAACGGTCGGTTATCTCGTGGCCCGGTTCGGCTGGTCGAGGGTATCAGTCCTCGAGTGCGCGGACCCGTTCGTGGCGTTGCTGCTCCTCAGGCTGGGCGGACGACTGCAGGGTGAAGTCGAAATCGATTTCAGCAAAGCGACCGCTGACGCCATGGGCCGCCGCACGCTGCGGATCGTCGCTGAAGGTGATCTTGGCGATCAGTTCGTCACGGGTGGCGTAGGCGAAATCGTCATGCAGGTACTGATCGCCATCGAGGTTGATCTGGGTGGTCAGGTGACGATGATCCGGTGCCGAAATGAAGAAGTGAATGTGCGCCGGCCGCTGGCCATGACGGCCCAGTTGATTGAGCAGTTGCTGGGTCGGACCATCCGGCGGGCAGCCGTAGCCCGACGGCACGATGCTACGGAAGCGATAACGGCCCTCGGCATCGGTGACGATCCGGCGACGCAGGTTGAACTCGGACTGGGTGGTGTCGAAGTACGAATAGGTGCCGCCGGTGTTGGCGTGCCAGACATCCACCACCGCCCCGGCCAGCGGTTCGCCGGCGGTGTTGAACACCCGGCCCTGCATGAACAGAGTCACACCCGGATCGACGCCGTCATCGAGACGCGCTTCGCCTTGCGACAGCGGCGCACCCGCCACATACAGCGGCCCTTCGATGGTCCGCGGGGTACCGCCGGATTTGCCGGCCTGCTCGTCTTCGGCATCCATCAGCAGGTCGAGGTAATGCTCAAGACCAAGCCCGGCTACCAATAGACCAGCCTCCTGCCGCGCGCCCAGCACGTTGAGGTAATTGACGGCTTTCCAGAATTCTTCCGGGGTCACGGCCAGGTCTTCGATGATGTTCACCGAATCACGCAGGATGCGGTAAACCAGCGCTTTGACCCGCGGATCACCGGCTTCATTGAGCAGGCCGCTGGCTTCTTCGAGAAACTTCTGGACACTGGCGGTGTGGGAAATCTTGACGTTCATGGTGGATCCTCATCTTGTAATTATTAGCGTAGCGAACTGAACAGGCTGGGTTCAGCGGTCATCCTCGCGAATGGAAGAAGGATGCCGGCACAGCGCGTTGACCTCGATGGCCATGTACGGGTACAGCGGCAATTGCATCAGTAGGTCGTGCAGCTCCTGAACGCTGTCGACATCGAACACGCTGTAATTGGCATAGAGCCCGGCAATGCGCCACAGATGACGCCACTTGCCTTGCGCTTGCAGGCGCTGGGCCAGGGCTTTCTCGTCGGCCTTTAGCTGAGCGGCGCGCTCCGGGTTCATGTCGACCGGTAGATTCACGGTCATTTTTACGTGAAACAGCATGATGCCCTCCTCAGGCTTGATGAACGACAGTGGAACTTTTGTCCCGACGGAAAAACGCCAGGCGCTCTTCATCCAGAACCAGGCCCAGCCCCGGTGTTGACGGGACGTGCAGTTGGAAATCGCGGTAGACCAATGGCTCGCTGAGGATGTCTTCGGTCAGCAGCAGCGGGCCGAACAATTCGGTATCCCAGCTCAATGTATTCAGGGTGACGAAGGCATGGGCCGAGGCCAGCGTGCCGATACCGCCTTCGAGCATGGTGCCACCGTACAGGCCGATACCGGCCGCCTCGGCAATCGCGGCGGTTCGCAGCACGGCGCGCGGGCCGCCGTTCTTGGCGATTTTCAGAGCGAACACCGAAGCGGCGCCTTCCCGTGCCAGGTTAAAGGCATCTTCCACGCATTCGATGGATTCATCGGCCATGATCGGCGCCGGGCTCATGGCATTCAGGCGCACCATGCCGGCGCGGTTATTGCGCGAGATCGGTTGTTCGATCAGGTCGATGCCGTTGGTGCCGAGGATCCGGCAGGCCCGCAGAGCGACTGCTTCGTCCCAGGCCTGATTGACATCGACCCGCACGCTGGCGCGATCGCCCAGCGCCTTTTTGATCGCAATGACGTGGGCCAGATCGCGATTGACCTCGCCGGCACCGATTTTCAGTTTGAAGATCCGGTGGCGGCGCAGGTCGAGCATCTTTTCCGCTTCAGCGATGTCCTTGGCAGTGTCGCCGCTGGCCAGGGTCCAGGCCACCGGCAATGCATCGCGAACCCGTCCACCCAACAGTTCGCTGACCGGCAGGCCAAGGCGCTTGCCCTGGGCGTCGAGCAAGGCGCTTTCGATACCCGATTTGGCGAAGGTGTTGCCACGAATGCTGCGCTCCAGGCGCAACATCACGGCATTCACATTGCCGCTGTCCTGGCTGATCAGCAGTGGCGCGAAGTGTTTGTCGATGTTGGTCTTGATGCTGTCCGGGCTTTCGTTGCCGTAGGCCAGGCCGCCGATGGTGGTCGACTCACCGATACCCTCAATGCCATCGGCACAGCGCACCCGAATGATCACCAGAGTCTGGTTCTGCATGGTGTGCATCGCCAGCTTGTGCGGGCGAATGGTCGGCAGATCGACGATGATCGTCTCGATCGATTCAATGGCTGTTGCAAGCATGTCGCGATACCCGTCAGGTTCTTAAAGTTCTGGAACCGATTCTGGTACGGCTTTTTTCGGGAAGCCAATATAGAATTGGTCTGACTCGATACCTTAAAGGTATTTAACAGATCGACGTCCGGAGGCCCCATGGAACTGCGTCACCTGCGATATTTTCAGGTGCTGGCTCAAACCCTCAACTTCACCCGCGCCGCCGAACTGCTGCACATCGCCCAACCGCCGCTGAGCCGGCAGATCCAGCAGCTGGAAGACGAACTCGGGGTGTTGCTGCTGGAACGCGGCCGACCGCTGAAGCTGACCGACGCCGGGCGGTTTTTCCATGAACACTCCACCGCCCTGCTCGAACAACTGGGCAAGGTGTGCGACAACACGCGGCGGATCGGCCTGGGCGAAAAGACCTGGCTGGGCATTGGCTTTGCGCCCTCGACCCTCTATGGCGTGCTGCCGGAACTGATTCGCCGGTTGCGCAGCGGCGAGCCTCTGGCGCTGGAGTTGGGGCTCTCGGAAATGACCACGTTGCAACAGGTGCAGGCGCTCAAGGCCGGGCGTATCGATGTCGGCTTCGGGCGCATCCGCATCGACGACCCGGCCATTCTGCAGACCGTGCTCACCGAAGATCGACTGGTCGCCGCCCTGCCCGCCGGCCATCCGCTCCTCGCCAGGCCCATCAGCCTTCGGGAGCTGGCCAAGGAACCCTTTGTGCTCTACCCCGGCAACCCGCGCCCGAGTTACGCCGACCACGTGATCGCATTGTTCGAAGCCAGTGGCGTGCACATCAAGGTGGCGCAATGGACCAACGAGCTGCAAACGGCGATTGGTCTGGTGGGGGCGGGAATCGGGGTGACGCTGGTACCGGCCTCGGTGCAGTTGCTGCACCGCGACGACATTGGCTTCACTCCGGTGCTGGAAGACAACGCGATCTCGCCGATCATTCTCAGCAGGCGCGTGGGCGATGTGTCGCCGGGGTTGAATCATTGCTTGCAGATGATCGATGAACTGCTGCCGCGCGACAGACCTGCAAACTAGGCCACGACACCGGCGAACGCTCGGCGACCTGCACGCATTTCTGTACGAAGTTCGCCGATCAGGTTGGAAATATCGCGAACACTGATCAGTTTGTCGGGGGATACGCCGGTGATCAACAACTCAATCCGTCCGGTATCGCGATCGAAGACCTTGATCCGCAAGGTTTCATCGCGGTTCACGGTGCACTCGCAGGAGAGCGGCTTGAAACCGGACTCGATAATCTGGCAAAGCTGCTCAATTGAAACCATGACAGACGCCCCTCCATGGACGGTTTTCCGATTGGATCCACTGAGATTAGTTCAGCTTGCGCAATGCGCCAGTGAGCTCAGTGAGCATCCCCATCCCATATCCAATTCCAGATCCCCGGCAAACGAACAGGCTCGGAACTCTGCTTGACGGTGCGCGCCATGGCCGCCCGCTGTAGCGCTGTCGTGTCGTCGTAAAACGGTTTCTGCGCCGTGGCCAGACCGGTGGCGTTGGCACTGTCGAGGAGGATTTGCAGGTATTCGCGGGCATGCCGGGCGGTGTAGCGGTTGAGGTCGTGAAAGGTCACCACCACCGGAATCACCCCATCCACCGTCGGCAACTGGCCAAGGGCGATGCGCTCGCGCACTTCGGACAGCTGCCGCAGCATATTGGCCCGCCGCCGAGGGCTGGCGTTGAAGCCCCAGATCTTGCCGTCATTGGCGCTCAGGTCGGTCAGCAGTACGTGCATGCCATGCTGTTGGTAGGCGGCGAAGGTGCGTTTGTCGTAGTTCCAGAACGGCGGACGCACCAGGTTCGGTGGAGTGCCAGTGATCGCGGCGATGTCTGCGCTGCCGTTGGTCAGCGATTGCTCCAGTTGTTCCGGCTCCAGGGAGCGATGGTTGGTGTGATGGGGAGTGGCCGTGTGGAAGCCCAGCAGATGCCCTTCGGCCTGTTCGCGCCGCATGAGCTGGCGGCCCACGTCACTGCCGCCGGCGCCCGAGGCGCGGGTCTGCACGAAGAACACGGCTTTGATGTCCGGTTGCAGCGGATTGCGCGCCAGGCTGTCGAGTACAGTGGCGGTCGGGTTGTAAAAACCGGACGCGCTGGGCCCGTCGTCGAAGGTCAGCAGAAAGCGGATCGGCGCCTGCGCTTGCAGACGCTGTTGCGTCTGCGGCGTCATTTCAATGGGCGCGGCGATGCAGCCAAACAGGCCGACGGCGATGGCGAATACGGATAGAACCTTGATCAACTGCTTCATGTTTTGCCTTGGGCCAGACCTTGCGACCGTCACGTTTAATGGCAAAAGCCCCTCGCCCATTTATCCTTCGACCGGCCCGCCAATCGCTGCGAGCCGAGGTTGGATAAGGGTACACAGTGTTTGGTTCCAGCGCCTGCTCCCCGGGTGATTGCATTTCAAACTACAAAAACTAAAAAGCCCCGCCATCAATTGGCGGGGCTTTGGGGATGTGCAAACCGATCAGGGCTTCAGCGGGCGTTCCTGGTCGCGGTCCGACAGCTCTTTACCGTCGTCGGGGTGCTTCCAGTCCGGCATCGAACGCTTCTGCCGCTCGATTTCTTCCTCCGTCGGTTCATCGGTCTCATCATCCAGGTCCGGATGCTTTGGTTCAGTGGCCATGCCCACCTCCCGTCCTCAAGGGATCATCCGTTAAGCGTAGAACAGTTTCGCGCCGGACGACTCAGAGCCACCAGCGCAGCAAAAAGAAAAAGCCCATGCTCAACAACATGCTGAGCAGAGTATTGCGGGTGTAAAGCACCAGGCCCACGGCCACCAGCGAACTGATCAGGTAGGGGTTGTCCCACTGCAGGTTCAACTGTTTGTCGGGCATGAACACAATCGGCCCGCAGATCGCGGTGAGCATGCCCGGCACCGCGAAACCGAGGAACTGCCGGGCATTGCTGCTCAGGCGTACCGGCAACCGAGGCTCAAGAAATACGTAGCGGTTCAGGAATACCAGCAGGCCCATCCCGATAATCACAGCCCAGACCATCATGTGCGCCCCACGTAGAGTTTGTTGCAGATAAAGCCCGCCGTCATGCCCGCCAACCCCGACAGCACCAGCGCCGAACCCCATTGCCAATAGCTGAACAGTACCGAACAGAACAGCGAGACCGCCACGCAGACCACCGTCGGAACGTTGCGCACCACCGGCGTGATCAAGGCGATAAACGTCGCGGCGATGGAGAAATCCAGCCCCAGGTGTTCGAGGCCCGGAATGCTGCTGCCCAGCACAATGCCCGCCAGGGTGAAGAGGTTCCATGCGATGTAAAACGTCAGGCCCACGCCGAGGGCGTACCAGCGGTTGAACTGCTGTTTGTCGTGCTGGCTGGTCAGGGCGAACAACTCGTCGGTGAGCAAAAAACCCAGCCCGATACGCCAGCGGCCCGGCAACGGGGAAATCACCGAACGCATGCTCATCCCGTACAACAAATGCTGGGAGGTCAGCAGCAACGTGGTCAACAGAATCGAAAAGACCCCGGCACCGCCCTTGAGCATGCCGATGGCGACCAATTGCGCCGCGCCGGCAAACACGATGCTCGACAGCCCCTGGCCTTGCAGGGGCGTGAGGTTGGCCTCGATGGCCATGGAGCCGGCCAGCAATCCCCAGGGCGCGGTCGCCAGGGACAACGGCATGATGGCCGCGGCGCCACGAAGGAATGCAGTACGCGGCATGAATGAGTTGGACATAACGCTCTACAACCAGGGAAAGACGTCAGACTGTGCCAGCAGTCATGGCCGATGGCTTGAACAATCTTGCGCACTTGCAACGACTTCACGATTGACAAATACCCCGTCGGCTTTTAAAACTGGGCGCCTCATTCAGGGTGTAAGCAACCATGTCCGCAACCTTCAACCTCAACACTGTCGTCATTGGCTTGATTGCCAAGGCGCAAGGTTGCGTTGCGCACGCCCCTAAATCGAAGAAACAGTCGCTCATGTGACCGGGGCGCGCTGTCCCGTCAGATGAGCTGACAGGACATTGAGCGCGACGGACACCCCTCCTCTTGCTGACTTCCTTCTACGCTTCTGACGGTGACGAAATCGGTCAACCTTCAGGAGAAAGTGCATGTCATCGTTTCAAGGTATCTGGGTTCCCATCGTTACGCCGTTTCACAATGGTGCGATCGACTTCGCCGGATTGCGGCGGCTGGTCAGTCGTCTGCTGGAAAAAGGCGTCGATGGCATAGTGGTCTGCGGCACCACCGGGGAAGCCGCGGCGCTGGGCAAACACGAGCAACTGGCGGTGCTCGATGCGGTGCTGGAACAGGCTCCACCAGAACGTGTGGTCATGGGCCTGGCCGGCAACAACCTCACCGAGTTGCTGCAATTTCAAAGCGAAATCCTGAAGCGCCCCCTGGCGGGCTTGCTGGTGCCGCCGCCGTACTACATCCGCCCTTCCCAGGCCGGCCTCGAAGCCTTTTTCAAGACCGTCGCCGATGCTTCCAGCGCCCCGATTATTCTCTACGACATCCCCTATCGCACCGGCATAGCCTTCGAGCAGGCGACCCTGCTCCGGATCGTCGCCCATGAGCGGATCGTCGCGATCAAGGACTGCGGCGGCAACCCAGCCAACACCTTGGCACTGCTCTCCAGCGGTAACGTCGACGTGCTGTGCGGCGAAGATAATCAGATCTTCGGCGCGCTATGCCTGGGTGCCAAAGGCGCGATTGCCGCCTCGGCCCATGTTCATCCCGAACTGTTCGTGACGCTGTATCAACAGCTTCGCGACAACCGTTTAGCCGCCGGCCGAACGACCTTCTTCCAGTTACTGCCACTGATTCACAGCCTGTTCATCGAGCCCAATCCCGCCCCGGTAAAAACCGCCCTGGCCCTTGAAGGATTGATCCACGACGAACTGCGAGCGCCGATGCAACGCAGCAGCGAAAGCACGGCGGTGCGTTTGAAAGAAGTACTGGCAGCGCTTGAAGGCGGCAATCGATAGAGCACAAGCGTCCAGCCCGAGTACCATGGAGCGATTCACCCAACACGTCAGGGAATCGACATGCTTTACCGAATCGCCGCCGACGGGCTGGTGCTGTCTCACTTGCTGTTCATTCTGTTCGTGCTGTTCGGCGGGCTGCTGGTGCTCAAATGGCGCCACCTGATCTGGTGGCACCTGCCCGCCGCCGCATGGGGAGTAATCGTGGAAGTCTTCCACCTGGCATGCCCACTCACCGAATGGGAAAACCGCATGCGCCACGCGGCCGGGCAAACCGGTTACGGCGGCGGCTTCATCGAACATTACGTGTGGCCGATTATTTACCCGGCCGGGCTGACGCCCACGATTCAACTGGCACTGGGCAGCGTGGTGTTGGCGCTCAACATGCTGATCTATGTGCGGCTGTTCCGGCAATGGAAGCATCCGACCCGTTCAGGCAGTAATCACCGGTCCGGTTGAACTCAGTTGGCGATAACACTCATGTTCCGGCCACTGGCCTTGGCCACATACAGCGCCTTGTCCGCGGCGCCGACAATGTCGTCGGGCTGGGCTTGCGAGGCCGGGTCGTAGGCGCAGACACCCACGCTGACTGTGACCACGCCTTCCACGCCCCCAACGTGTTCGATGCCGGCCTGCTGAACCGCACGGCGGATGTTTTCCGCTACCAGAAACGCCCCCACGTAGTCGGTACCGGGCAGCACCACCGTAAACTCCTCACCACCGAAGCGAGCCGCGAGATCACCGGGGCGCTTGATGTTTTCGGTGATGATCGTGCTGATTTTGCGCAAACACTCATCGCCTGCCAAATGACCATAGTGATCATTGAAGCTCTTGAAGTGGTCGACATCGATCATCAGCAGCGCAAGATGGGCCTGGCTACGCCTGGCGCGGCCCATTTCCGCGAGAATGAACAGGTCGAATTGACGCCGATTGGAAAGCCCGGTCAGTGCATCCTCCAGTGCCAGCAACTCCAGGCTGCGGTTGACCTCAATGAGTTTGTCCTGAGTCTCCAACAGATTGTTCTGAATATGATTCTGCTGCTTCATGAGGCGGATCAGGCGATAACCGAGAGCCCCCAGAAACCCCAGCAGCAACAGGACGATGCCCGCACTGAATATTGATTCCTGCCGCCAACTGGCCAGGACTTCATCCTTGTCGAGCCCGGCAAAGACGACAAGCGGATACCCCTCGACCCGTCGAAACCCCACGACCCGCACCACCCCGTCGACAAAGGACCTGACCGTTGCCGTACCGGAATCGCCCTTGGGCAACAGCTGGGTAAACAGCGGCCCTTTGGCAACACTGGTGCCTATATCGGCTTCGTTGAACGGGCGCCGAACGACGATGGTGGCGTCATCGGAGATCAGGTTGATCACGCCGTTATTGCCCATGTCGATGCTGTTGTACAAATCCAGGAAATGCTTGAGGTAGATCGAAGCCACCACCACGCCGGCAAACCGGCCATCAGGGTGATTGATCCGGCGTGACACGGTCATGATCCACTCACCGGTCGAGCGACTTTTTATCGACGGACCGATATGAGGGCCGCGGTCGGGATGATCACGGTGGTAGATGAAATATTCACGGTCGGAATTATTGGCATTGGGCGGTATGACGTTAATGGCGTTGGCGAGCCAGCGTCCTTCTTCATCGAACACGAACAGCCCATGGATCTGTACCAACTCACTGCGCTGAGCCTGGAGCAAACGTTGCAGTCGGGGAAATTTTTCCGGTTGCATGCCATCGATTTCGAGGCGGTCCACCAGGGAGAACAGTAGCGTGTCGGCTTGCTTGATCGATGCGTGCGCCTGCGATGCCAGGGTTTGCGCCAGGTTGGACATTGCCACTTCGCTGTCACGCAGATGGTACTGACGCGAGTTCCAGCTTTCCCCGATCACAATGGCCATCAAGGACAGGCACACCGCAATCAGCAGAGAAACCGCGTATCGAACCTTGAGCGTTGTCTCAACCGGCTCGGGCACCCAAGGCGTGGCGAACCGGGTGTGTTCAATACGATCTTTGACGGACGGATGCCCCATGACGCTCCCTGAATCCCTTATGACATGGCGAATTTTCCCGTTCGCCCTTTTAGCGCCAGCCAGCCGTGACCGGCGCTCAAACCTTTACAACCCGATACGATAGGTGATTTGCACGAAAAGGCTCATCGAAATCATCCGCCGGATCAGCGAGGATGATAGCACCCGTTACTTAAGGCTTCCCGCCAGAAACTGCTTCAACCGCTCGCTCCGAGGCTGCTCCAGCACACGGCTCGGTGCTCCCTGTTCCTCCACCCGTCCCTTGGCGGCCAGGGTGCCCAGCAGGATTTTCGGGCCAAAGCCTTCCAGAAGCATTTCGCTCTCCGTGTTTTTATTAATGAAGAGGATGGTCAAACTGAGCGGCCCGGACGGCCGCCCTGTTTCAGGTATCGAGAGGCGTCATTTCGCGCCGTAGACGTCGAAATCGAAGTACTTTTTGTTGATCCGTTCGTAAGTGCCGTTGGCCAGAATCGTCGCCAGCGCTTTGTTCAAGTCTTCGCGCAGCTCGACATCACTCTTGCGCAAGCCGATGCCATCACCGACGCCGAAAAAACCGGGGTCATCCAGGGTGGCACCCGCAAATTCATAGTCCTTGCCCCGCGCAGTGTTCAGAAACCCGTAACTGGCCTGGATCGCGCCCTGCAGCGAGGCATCGAGTCGCCCCACTACCAGGTCGGCGTACACCTGGTCCTGATTCTGATAGGAGAGAATATCTACGCCCTTCGAACCCCAGACAGCTTTGGCATAAGCCTCCTGGGTCGACCCCTGCTCCACGCCAATACGCTTGCCCTTGAGCGACTCCAGGGAGGGCAGCAAGCCCGATCCACGCCTGACCACCAAACGCGCCGGCGCATTGGACACCTTGTCGGTAAACGCAATCTGCTCCAGGCGCTTGGGCGTAATGGTCATCGACGAAGCCACCGCGTCGAACTTGCGCGCCAGCAGGGCCGGGATCATGCCGTCCCAGCTGCTTTCAACCCAGACGCAGCGAGCATGCAACTCGGCGCAAAGCGCCTCGGCGATGTCGACCCCGAAGCCGGTCAGCGTGCCATCCTGGTTCTTGTATTCCAGCGGTGGGTAGGTCGGGTCGACGCCCAGCCTCAACACTTTGCCGGACCAGTCGGCCGCTCCGGCCAGGCCGGATGCCGTGAACAACACCAGTGATACAGCCGCGATCATTTTATTCATTGTTATTTTTCCTCTAGGGGCTCGCCGAGCCAGGTTACCGACAGCTTTTTGTACAGCCGCAGCGCTTGAAAACTCCGCCGCTCAACGCAGAAAACCCTCGACCAGCTTCACCCAATAACTCGCCCCGATCGGCAGACAGGCATCATTGAAGTCATAGCCGGGGTTGTGCAGCAGACAGCCGTTGTCGCCCTGGCCATTGCCGATCACCAGATAGCTGCCCGGGCACTTTTCCAGGATGAAAGCGAAGTCCTCACTGGCTGTGAAGGGGCGCAGATCGTCAATCATTTGTCCTTCGCCCAGCCAGTCCTGCGCGACCTGACGGGCGAACGCTGTCTGCTCGGGATCATTGATCAACACCGGATGACAATGCTGATAGTCGATATGGGCCTGTGCGCCGAAACTGGCGGCCTGGCCCTCGACCAGCTCGGTAATTCTGAGCTCGAGTAGCCGGCGAACTTCAGGGGTCAACGCTCGCACGCTCAGACTCATTTCGGCGAATACGGGAATGACATTCGAAGCGCTTCCGGCATGTATGGAACCCACCGTGATAATTGCCATGTCCTGCGGGTTGACGTTGCGCGACACAATGCTTTGCAAGGCGATTACGATCGAGGCGCACACCACCACCGGATCGATGGCCTTGTGCGGCACCGCGCCGTGGCCGCCGTGGCCGATGATTTTGATCGTCACCGTATCGGCAGACGCCATGAACGGGCCGCTGTAAAACCCCAGATGCCCGACGGGATAACCCGGTACGTTGTGCATGGCAAACACCGCATCACACGGGAACCGTTCGAGCAGGCCGTCTTCAAGCATTTTCCTGGCACCGCCCAGCCCTTCTTCGGCCGGCTGGAAAATCAGATGCAATGTGCCGTTGAACGCCCGGGTTTGTGCCAGGTATCGAGCGGCCGCCAACAGGGTTGCGGTATGCCCATCGTGGCCGCAGGCATGCATCACACCGTCAATCCGGCTGGCATACGGCAGGCCGGTGGTTTCCTGAATCGGCAGTGCATCCATGTCGGCGCGCAAGCCAACGGAGCGCCCCTCACCGTTTTTCAGCGTCGCGACAACCCCGGTCCGGCCCACACCGGTGCTGACCTCAAACCCCCACTGCGTCAAACACTGAGCAACCCGCTCACTGGTGGCGAATTCCTCGAAGCCCAACTCGGGGTGCGCGTGAATGCTGTGCCGCAAAGCGATCATTTCATCCTGGATCGCTGCAATACCAGGCAAGACAGGGCCGGCGTTCATTGTTGTATTCCCTCGATAGGTCTGGGCGGCTGTTGGGGTCGATCTTAGGGAACGGAATCCGGGCTGGGGAGACGCAGTTTGGTTATGATGACAACCATTGGTTGTCGTCACGGTGAGCATATGAAACTGCATCAACTACAAGCACTGATCGCCAGCGCCGAAACCGGCAGCATCCGCGCGGCCGCTCGCTCGCTGGATATGTCCCAGGCCGCGGTAACCAAAGCACTTCGCGAACTGGAAACCAGCCAGCAGTTGCCGCTGTTCACCCGAACGCCCAACGGTCTGAACTTCACGGAGTACGGCAAAGTGCTGCTGACTCACGCCCGGCTCGTGATCAAGCAACTCGAACATGCGCAGACAGAGCTTGATCACCTGCGAGGCAAGGCTCAGGGGCGGCTCTGTGTCGGGATCACGCCATGGATTGCCTTGACCTTCTTGCCCGAAGTGGTGCTGGCCTTTCGGGAGCGAATGCCGGAAATCCGGCTGGAACTGTTCGAAAGCCTGATGGCCGTGGCCCAACCGCTGCTGCGCGATGGCAGCATGGATTTTGCGATCGGCCAGCTTCACCCGGCACAATCAACCCAGGAATTTGCCTGCGAAACCCTGCTCGATTACCAAACGTCGGTGTTGGTCCGCCAGGGCCATGCACAACAGAATGCTCGATCGATCCATGAGCTGCTGGAGCAGAACTGGACCTTGAACTATGCACCGGACGGTCACGATGGGCTGATGCAGGAGTTGTTCTGGAAACACGGAGCACAAATTGATGAGAGCCGAATCGTCCGCGCCCATTCACTGGCGATCCTGCAGATGATGGTCGAGCGGGCCGACATGTGCACCTGGGGGCCCTCCATCGTGAGTATCGCCCCGCCCTTTCTCGGCCGAGTGGTTTCCCTGGGACTGACCGAACAATTCGAACCCAGGCAGTTGAGCATCGTGACACGCCGCAACGGCGCGCTGAGCAATCCGGCACTGTGCTTCACCGATTGCCTGTTACAGGTCATTCGGCGTCACGCCCGCTCGGCCAAAAAGGAAGACCGACAACTCTTTGAAACGCTGCACCTGCGGGTTTGAGAAGGATCAGGCGCGCGTCTGTTTCAATGCCTCAAGCCAGGCCGGATTCAATTGCGTCTGCTCAGTATCGATGCCCAGTGCTTGCATCCGCGCCGCGTGTTGATCCATCTCGCGGGCCAGCTGACTATGGTCGCTGGAGTTGCCGTCCAACTGGTGCATCTGGCTCAGCCCCAAGTGATAAAAGCGCAGCAGTTTCATGGCGGCAGGGTCGCCCTGCTCCACCGCCGCCGTCACCTGGTGCATGACGTTGGTGACGCTCATCAGGCTGCGCTTGAGCTGCCAACCATAGACCGCTGGCGCCATCCACTCCTGGCTCCAGAACTTGCCGCGCATCAGCGCCACTGTCAGCAACAACGCGGCAAACACCCCGCCCACGTTGAACCGCAGATTATCGCCGCCGGGTTCACCGAACAACGTCACCGCCGCCGTCGACAGCACCATCGCCAGCGCCAGGAACATCAGGGCGATGATCACCGTGCTGCGCCGCGTCTGGCGTCGATAGGTTTCGGCATTCATTGGCTGGATTTCGAACATCGCGACGGGGTTCCTTGCATCGATGGTAAAAGGCGCTGTGACAAAAAGACTGCGAGGCATTATCGCCTCCCCGAAGGATTTAGCTATGCTGGAGCTCCTTTTCATCTTTTCATCGTCAAACGGGAGCATGGCGATACAGCGCAGTTCGTGCCATCTTCATCATGGATACACACTATTCGGATGCCATGCGCCGTTGCTGGCGGGTGACATCGTTTTAAGGATCATTGAATGACCCAACGACATGTAATCAACGCCTCGGTCAGCCCTAAAGGCAGCCTGGAAACGCTCTCCCAGCGTGAAGTACAGCAACTGAGCGAAGCCTCATCCGGTATCACCTACACCCTCTTCCGCCAGTGCGCCCTGGCCATCCTCAATACCGGTGCCCACGTTGATAACGCCAAGACCATCCTGGAAGCCTACAAAGACTTCGAAATCCGCATTCACCAGCAAGACCGTGGCGTACGCCTGGAACTGCTGAACGCCCCGGCCGACGCTTTCGTCGATGGCGAAATGATCGCCAGCACCCGCGAAATGCTCTTCAGCGCCCTGCGCGACATCGTCTACACCGAAAACGAACTCGACGCCTTGAGCATCGACCTGAGCACCTCCCAGGGCATCAGCGACTACGTCTTCCACCTGCTGCGCAACGCCCGCACCCTGCGCCCCGGCGTCGAGCCGAAAATCGTGGTGTGCTGGGGCGGCCACTCGATCAACACCGAAGAATACAAATACACCAAGAAAGTCGGCCACGAACTCGGCCTGCGCAGCCTGGACATCTGCACCGGTTGTGGCCCTGGCGTGATGAAAGGCCCGATGAAAGGCGCGACCATCGCCCATGCCAAGCAACGCATCCACGGCGGTCGCTACCTCGGTTTGACTGAACCTGGGATCATCGCCGCCGAGGCGCCGAACCCGATCGTCAACGAACTGGTGATCCTGCCGGACATCGAGAAACGCCTGGAAGCGTTCGTGCGGGTTGGCCACGGCATCATCATTTTCCCCGGCGGCGCGGGCACGGCCGAAGAGTTCTTGTACCTGCTCGGCATCCTGATGCACCCGGACAACCAGGACCTGCCGTTCCCGGTGGTCCTTACCGGGCCGAAAAGCGCCGCGCCGTATCTGGAGCAACTGCACGCCTTCGTCGGCGCAACCCTCGGTGAAGAAGCGCAGCGGCACTACGAGATCATCATCGACGACCCGGCTGAAGTGGCGCGGCAGATGACTCAGGGCCTCAAAGCGGTCAAACAGTTCCGCCGCGAGCGCAACGACGCGTTCCATTTCAACTGGCTGCTGAAGATCGACGAAGGCTTCCAGCGCCCGTTCGACCCGACCCACGCCAACATGGCCAACCTGCAACTGAGCCGCAACCTGCCGTCCCACGAACTGGCCGCCAACCTGCGCCGCGCGTTCTCCGGCATCGTCGCCGGCAACGTCAAGGACAAGGGCATCCGCCTGATCGAAGAACACGGGCCGTACCAGATTCGCGGTGATGCCGAGGTCTTGCAGCCGTTGGACCACTTGCTCAAAGCCTTCGTCGCCCAGCACCGGATGAAACTGCCGGGCGGCGCGGCGTATGTGCCGTGTTACCAAGTAGTGGCTTGATACGCAAAACCCTGTGGAAGCGGGCTTGAGTTGCCGTTTAAACCACCGGAAACAAGAAACCCCGCGTGATGCGGGGTTTCTTGCATTTAAGGGGCTCAGTCAGGAACCCATTGTGGCGAGGGGGCTTGCCCCCGTTGGGTTGCGAAGCGCCCCCAAAACCTGCAGCTGCATGTTTTCAGATACACCGCATATACCGGTTTTGCGACGGCTGCGCCGCCGAACGGGGGCAAGCCCCCTCGCCACAACAAGCCCCTTTTGCCAAAGATCCTAGCTAGTCTTGTGGATCGAAATTATCCAGCACCCGGTTCACCGCCAACTCCCCAAGCATGACCACCGATTGAATCCCCAACATCACATTGCGATGTGGCATGTCCATCAGTCCGGCGAACTCACTGAGCATCATGCTCGCTGACGCCAGGGATTCGCAGGCGTTGACCAGCAGGGTTTCGTTATCGACCTTCGTACCCACATGGTAAATGGTGCTGGGTTTGCGCTTGGTGGCTTTGGGGATGGGTGGTTTGAGGTAGTGGTCGAGGGCGCGGTCGGCGGCTTCGTGGAGTTTTTTCGAATCGAGGGATTCGTAGGGGGAAACGTCGTCGGTTTCCGGAGGATTTGGTGTTGGTTTGAACATAAATGAAGCTCCTTGATCAGTGGAGCCGACATCTATCGCTGCTAAACGAAGAAGGTGGCGGCTGTACGCGGGTTAGCAGACCAGGGATCAAGGAACCCGGCGCACGGAAGTGCCCCACGCATAGCCGCCATAACGCGAATGGCGACACTGACGTGCCTTGATATTCATCGAGCTGCTAAACCCGATCGCTGATTCGTCTGCGACCCGGAAACGATAGAGCCCGGCCTCAAGGCGCACAAGCCGGCGGATTCTGGCGTAGTCGTAGGCAACGGCGCAAGGCTGTGTAGCCTGAGTGAGTATCTGGAGATGTCGATTAAACATCGCCTGTTTATTGGTCTTACTGTGGATTTTGCGGTGGATGGGCTGGCCTCTTCGCGAGCAAGAGACTTGGCCTGCCCGTAGCAGCAGCCTCGCGGGCTCGGCAGCTGCTACAACAGATCGCTTACTAATCGCGCCGCAAGAGACTTGGCCTGGCTCGCCACATCAGTTACCGCCGTGCTCTCCCACCACATGCCGCGCAACGGTGGCCCCATGGCGAACAAACGGCTGGCGACCTGCCCGTCGGCGCTGAGTACCGCGCCATCCACCGCCGCAGCAATGCCCAACGCCAACGGCCCCGGCCGTACCAGCCCGCGAGCGAGCAATTGCTGGGGCAACAGCCGCGCCACCCGGCGCCAGTCGTATTCGATGCCGCTGGAGTTGATCAGCGCCGCGCCATGCACCACGCAAGTTTGCGTCTCGCCACGACGACGAATGCGGATGCTGACCTCACCGTCCGACGCAGGCTCGAGCCCCTTGAACGATGCGGCATGAATCCGCAACCGCCCTTCCCCGTGTAGCCGCGCCACCAACTCGGCACTCAGCGGCGGCGAGCGATGGTGATGGCTTTCCCACCATGGCCGTACATGCCGCACAAATTGCCGGCGTTGCACATCGGTCGCCTGACTCCACAACCGCCCGATATGCGCCCGAACGGTATCCAACGGCGCTTGCCAGTCGATGCCCTGAGCGATGGCATCGCGGCAATGCCGGCGCAGTTCGCGCACCAGCTGACGCGGTGTGCGAATACTGTGGTCCTCGGCGAGAAAATCCACCCACGCCGGCGGTTGTCGGCGCACATGCGGCAGCAAACCATGACGGGAGAACACTTCGATCGGCCCACGATGCCCGGCCTGCTCCAGCGACACCACGGCATCGACCATGGTCAGGCCCGAGCCGATGATCAGCACCGTCGACTGCGGATCGAGTTGACGCATGGCGGCCACATCCCACGGGTCGAGTGCAGCGGCGTTCAAACCGCTGGATTCGGTTTGCGGCGTGCGGGCGGCGGGAAACATTCCAGTCGCCAACACCGCGTAAGCGCCCTGCAATTGCTGCCCATCACTCAGGCTCAACCGCACCGAATCGCTCAACGTTTCCAGGTCCACTACCTCGGCCCGCACATGTTCGACGCTCGACCCCTTCAATGCGCCCACCGCCTGCGCTTCAGCCAGACGCTGCTGCACATAAACGCCAAACAACCCGCGCGGCGGAAACAGTTCACTGACCGGCACATGTTGCTCATCCGACTCCGGCCAGCCACCGGCGGCGATGTGTTCGGTCAGCCAGTGGGTCAGGTCATCGGCGTTGTCCGGGTCGACGCTCATACGCGCCGCGTTACCGTTGAGCGTATGGCCCAGCTCCACCGCGCTATAGGCTTCGCCACGGCCCAGTTCTGCTCGCGGCTCGATCACCAGAATCCGGCGCTGACCGGGCAACCGCAACAACTGCGCCGCCAACATCGTACCGCTGAGGCCGCCGCCGATGATCAGGATGTCAGCGTGACGGATGGCGTCGCTCGCCTGTGCGCGTGGGGTCTCAGTCATGGCGTTCTCACTGATCAATGTTTACCTGAATGGAAGTCGTGCGGATCGCTCCGTGTCAGTCACTCACCGGACGCTAGCCTGTGAAGCGTACTTGGGTGCCAAGTTAATATTTTGCTCGGCCATCAGGAAGCGCACCTGCTCGTTTCGATGCCATCCCCACTGTTTTTCAGGAGCCGCACTTGAATATAATTTTCTTTTATTTCAATAAGTTGGGTAATTATTCAAGAAACACTTGCAGCTTTAAAACAGCAAAGTGTTTATCCAGTGTTAGCCGGTAAACAGTCAAATCACCACATTGCGCACAAACCGCACCGCCACTTCCCCATCATTGCGATAAGAATGCGGTTGATGACTGGCAAACATAAAGAACTCGCCAGCCGCAATTTTCTGCGGCTGACCGCCAAGCATCAGGGTCAGGCAACCTTCGAACACATAAAGCTGTTCGCTGTAGCCTTCGGCATCCGGCTCCGAGAGGTAATGCTCGCCCGGTTCCAGGCGCCATTCCCAGAGTTCTACTTCGCGGGTGGCGGTGGCTTTGGCCAGCAGCACCGCTTTACTGCCCGGGATCGTACCGGCCCAGGCCAATTCGTTGATGCGGCTCGGGTCGCGGGCGTCGGGGGCCTGGATCAGGTCGCTGAAGGCCACGTCCAACGCTTCGGCCACGCGGTCGAGGGTGGTCAGGCTGACGTTCTTCTCGCCGGCCTCGATGGCCACCAGCATCCGGCGGCTGACCCCGGACTTTTCGGCCAGGGCGCTCTGGCTCATGTCGGCGGCGTGGCGCAGACGTCGCACGTTCAGGCTGACGTGCTGGAGGACCGAAGCCCGTTGAGTGGAATCTTTGTGCACTATATTGCTCACTGGGTGGCGTTGCGCAGTATACTGCCCAACTTCGGGCGCATTGTGCGTCTCCCTCAGATGGCGCGCAAGGTCATGACGTCAATGAACGCTTCTCACACTTCCCCCCGTTTCTCCCGGTTCAGCAAGGCCGAGTGCGTGCTGGTGCTGATTACCATGGTTTGGGGCGGGACCTTTTTGCTGGTACAGCATGCGATGACCGTCAGCGGGCCGATGTTCTTCGTCGGGCTGCGTTTTGCCGCGGCGGCGAGCCTTGTGGCGCTGTTCTCCTGGCGTCATCTGCGCGAACTGACGCTGTTCGAACTCAAGGCCGGGGCATTTATCGGCGTGGCGATCATGCTTGGTTACGGCTTGCAGACCGTGGGTTTGCAGAGCATTCCCAGCAGTCAGTCGGCGTTTATTACCGCGCTGTATGTGCCGTTCGTGCCATTGCTGCAATGGCTGGTGCTGGGGCGTCGTCCGGGGTTGATGCCGAGCATCGGGATCATGCTGGCCTTCACCGGTCTGATGTTGCTGTCGGGGCCTTCCGGTGCTTCGTTCAATTTCAGCCCCGGTGAAATCGCCACATTGATCAGTGCCGTGGCGATTGCCGCGGAAATCATTCTGATCAGCACCTATGCCGGCCAGGTCGACGTGCGCCGGGTGACGGTGGTGCAATTGGCAACCACGTCGGTGCTGTCGTTCCTGATGGTGGTGCCGACCCAGGAAGTGATTCCCGACTTCTCGTGGTTGCTGTTGTGCAGCGCTTTGGGATTAGGCGCGGCGAGTGCGGCGATTCAGGTGGCGATGAATTGGGCGCAGAAGAGTGTTTCGCCGACTCGGGCAACGTTGATCTATGCCGGGGAGCCGGTGTGGGCCGGGATTGTCGGGCGGATTGCCGGGGAACGCTTGCCGGCGATTGCGCTGGTTGGAGCCGGGTTGATTGTGGCGGCGGTGATTGTCAGTGAGTTGAAGACCAAGGGTAAGGCGGCTGCCGAGGTTGATGAAGCCTTGGAGAGCGAAGCCGAGCACTGATCATTCCCACGCAGAGTGTGGGAATGATCGAACCGGCTCTCCGAAACAATGTGAATCAGGGTTTCTGCGTCTACCTTGTAGGATTCTGCGACAGCTTGACGTTTGGTGATCGGGGAGCTGGCACGTATGATGCTTCATAAACTTCCGCAGATTAGAAGCCTATGTCCCTGATAGTTCTACTGCTTCTGCCTTTTATCGGCAGCTGTCTGGCAGCCTTGCTGCCGCACAACGCGCGTAATACCGAATCGCTGTTGGCTGGCCTGGTTGCCTTGATCGGCACCGTCCAGGTCGCCCTCTTGTACCCGCAAATCGCCCATGGCGGCGTGATCCGTGAAGAGTTCTTCTGGCTCCCCAGCCTGGGCCTGAACTTCGTGCTGCGTATGGACGGTTTCGCCTGGCTGTTCTCGATGCTGGTGCTGGGCATCGGTACGCTGGTTTCGTTGTACGCCCGTTATTACATGTCACCGGACGATCCGGTGCCGCGCTTCTTTGCGTTTTTCCTGGCGTTCATGGGCGCCATGCTGGGGTTGGTGATCTCCGGCAACCTGATCCAGATTGTGTTTTTCTGGGAGCTGACCAGCCTCTTCTCGTTCCTGTTGATCGGCTACTGGCACCACCGCGCCGATGCGCGACGGGGTGCCTACATGGCGTTGATGGTCACCGGCGCGGGCGGTTTGTGTTTGCTGGCGGGGGTGATGCTGCTCGGCCATGTGGTCGGCAGCTATGACCTGGACAAGGTCCTGGCCGCCGGCGATCTGATTCGCGCGCATGCCCTCTACCCTATTCTGCTGCCCCTGATCCTGATCGGCGCCCTGAGCAAAAGTGCGCAATTTCCCTTCCACTTCTGGTTGCCCCACGCGATGGCGGCACCGACCCCGGTCTCGGCGTATCTGCACTCGGCGACCATGGTCAAGGCCGGGGTGTTCCTGCTCGCGCGCCTGTGGCCGTCGCTGTCCGGCAGTGAAGAATGGTTCTACATCGTCAGCGGGGCCGGCGCCTGCACCCTGTTGCTCGGCGCGTATTGCGCGATGTTCCAGAATGACCTCAAGGGCCTGCTGGCCTACTCGACCATCAGCCACCTGGGCCTGATCACCCTGCTGCTGGGCCTGAATAGTCCACTGGCCGCCGTGGCCGCGGTGTTCCACATTCTCAACCACGCCACGTTCAAGGCCTCGCTGTTCATGGCCGCCGGGATCATCGACCACGAAAGCGGCACCCGGGACATTCGCAAACTCAGCGGCCTGGTCAAACTGATCCCGTTCACCGCCACCCTGGCCATGGTCGCCAGCGCCTCCATGGCCGGCGTGCCGCTGCTCAACGGTTTCCTGTCGAAAGAGATGTTCTTCGCCGAAACAGTGTTCATCAACGCCACGGCCTGGATCGAGATGACCCTGCCGATCGTCGCGACCATAGCCGGGACGTTCAGCGTCGCTTACTCCCTGCGTTTCACCGTCGACGTGTTCTTCGGCCCGACCGCCACCGACCTGCCGCACACTCCACACGAGCCGCCGCGCTGGATGCGCGCGCCGGTGGAGTTGCTAGTGTTTACCTGCCTTGTGGTGGGGATTTTCCCAGCGCAAGTGGTCGGCCCGCTGCTCGCGGCGGCGGCGTTACCGGTGGTGGGCGGCACGCTGCCCGAATACAGCCTGGCAATCTGGCACGGCTGGAACGCACCGATGATCATGAGCCTGATCGCCATGTCCGGCGGCATCGTGCTCTACCTGTTGCTGCGCAATCAGCTCAAGCACGGGCGTTTCATGCACCCGCCGGTGATCAACCGCTTCAACGGCAAGCGCCTGTTCGAGCGCAGCCTGGTGGTCATGATGCGTCTGGCCCGTCGTCTGGAGCGGCGGATCAGCACCCGGCGCCTGCAAACCCAACTGTTTCTGGTGGTGCTCGCCGCCGTACTGGCCGGGGTCATCCCGATGCTGCACAGCAGCCTGAGCTGGGGTGACCGGGCGAAAATTCCGGGCTCGATCGTGTTCGTGATCCTCTGGCTGCTGGCAATTGCCTGTGCACTCGGCGCGGCGTGGCAAGCCAAGTATCACCGGCTCGCGGCCCTGACCATGGTCAGTGTCTGCGGCCTGATGACCTGCGTGACCTTCGTCTGGTTCTCGGCGCCGGACCTCGCCCTGACGCAACTGGTGGTCGAAGTGGTGACCATGGTGCTGATCCTGCTCGGCCTGCGCTGGCTGCCGCGACGGATCGAAGAGGTGTCACCGTTGCCGAGCAGCCTGCGCAAGGCGCGGGTACGGCGGGTTCGCGACTTGCTGCTATCGACAGCGGTCGGTGGCGGCATGGCGCTGTTGTCCTACGCGATGCTGACCCGCCAGACGCCCAATGACATTTCCTCGTTCTACCTCAGTCGCGCCCTGCCCGAAGGCGGCGGCAGCAACGTGGTCAACGTAATGTTGGTGGATTTCCGTGGCTTCGACACCCTCGGCGAAATCACCGTGCTGGTGGCAGTGGCCCTGGCGGTGTTCGCCCTGCTACGACGCTTCCGCCCTCCGAAAGAAAGCCTGCAACTGCCGGCCCAACAGCGTCTGCTGGCACCCGATGTGGTCACCGATCTGGTCAACCCGCGTCATGCCAGCGACACCGCGCTCGGGTTCATGATGGTGCCGGCGGTGCTGGTGCGCCTGCTGTTGCCGATCGCCCTGGTGATCTCCTTCTATCTGTTCCTGCGCGGGCACAACCAGCCGGGTGGCGGTTTCGTCGCCGGACTGGTGATGTCGGTGGCGTTCATCCTGCAATACATGGTCGCCGGCACCCAGTGGGTCGAGGCGCAAATGAGCCTGCGGCCGCTGCGCTGGATGGGCACCGGGCTGTTGTTCGCCACCGTTACCGGGCTCGGGGCGATGGCGGTCGGGTATCCGTTCCTGACCACCCACACCTGGCATTTCGAGCTGCCGCTGCTGGGTGACATTCATATCGCCAGCGCGCTGTTCTTCGATATTGGCGTGTACGCCGTGGTGGTCGGTTCGACGCTGTTGATCCTCACCGCCCTCGCCCACCAATCGGTACGCGGTCATAAAACCAGCGCGCAAATCAGGCCCGCGGCCAAAGCCGTTGTCACCCAAGGAGCCATCTGATGGAAGAAGTCATCGCAATCGCCATCGGTGTGCTGGCTGCGTCTGGCGTATGGCTGATACTGCGGCCACGGACGTTCCAGGTGGTCATGGGCCTGTGCCTGCTGTCCTACGGCGTCAACCTGTTCATCTTCAGCATGGGCAGCCTGTTCATCGGCAAGGAGCCGAACATCAAGGACGGCGTGCCTCAGGATTTGCTGCACTACACCGACCCGCTGCCGCAAGCGCTGGTGCTGACCGCGATCGTCATCAGTTTCGCCATGACCGCGCTGTTCCTGGTGGTGCTGCTCGCCTCCCGGGGCCTGACCGGCACCGACCATGTGGATGGCCGGGAGCCTAAAGAATGATGGCGATGACTCACTTGATCGTCGCACCGATCCTGCTGCCGCTGCTGACTGCCGCCGTGATGCTGATGCTGGGCGAAAAACACCGCCCACTGAAGGCCAAGATCAATCTGTTCTCCAGCCTGTTGGGGCTGGGCATTGCCGTGATGTTGCTGCAATGGACGCAAACCACCGGCGTGCCCGGCTCCATTGGCGTGTACCTGCCGGGCAACTGGCAGGCGCCGTTCGGTATCGTGCTGGTGGTCGATCGCCTGTCGGCGTTGATGCTGGTGCTGACCGGGATCATCGGCGTCAGCGCCCTGCTGTTCGCCATGGCCCGCTGGGACGGCGCCGGTTCGAGTTTCCACGCACTGTTCCAGATTCAGTTGATGGGCCTGTACGGCGCCTTCCTCACGGCGGACCTGTTCAACCTGTTCGTGTTTTTCGAAGTACTGCTCGCCGCCTCTTACGGGCTGATGCTGCACGGTTCGGGTCGGGCGCGGGTGTCGTCGGGGCTGCATTACATCTCGATCAACCTGCTGGCCTCGTCGCTGTTCCTGATTGGCGCGGCGCTGATCTACGGCGTTACCGGCACACTGAACATGGCCGACCTGGCGCTGAAAATCCCGCTGGTGCCGGAAGCCGATCGCGGCCTGCTGCATGCCGGCGCGGCGATTCTGGCAGTGGCGTTCCTGGCCAAGGCTGGCATGTGGCCGCTGAACTTCTGGCTGGTGCCGGCCTATTCCGCGGCCAGCGCGCCGGTAGCGGCGATGTTCGCGATCATGACCAAGGTCGGCGTCTACACCCTGCTACGCCTGTGGACGCTGCTGTTCTCCGGCCAGGCCGGGGCCTCCGCGTACTTCGGTGGCGACTGGCTGATCTACGGCGGCATGGCGACCATCGTCTGCGCCGCCGTGGCGATCCTCGCCGCGCAACGCCTGGAGCGCATGGCCAGCCTGAGCATTCTGGTGTCGGCAGGCATTTTGTTGTCGGCCATCGGTTTCGCCCAGCCGAACCTGATCGGCGCGGCGCTGTTTTATCTGGTCAGCTCGACCCTGGCCTTGAGCGCACTGTTCCTGCTGGCGGAGTTGATCGAGCGTTCGCGTTCGGCCAACGAAATGCCACTGGACGATGACGGCGAGCTGCTGCCACGGCCCCTGGAATCCTTGCAGCCGGCCAAAGGCTTCAACCTCGATGACGACCAGAAAGCCGTGGTCGGTCAGGTGATTCCCTGGACCATGGCCTTCCTCGGCCTGAGCTTCATCGCCTGCGCTTTATTGATTATCGGTATGCCGCCGCTCTCCGGTTTTATCGGCAAACTCAGCCTGCTCAGCGCCCTGCTCAACCCGCTGGGCCTGGGTCATGGCAGCGACGAGCCGGTATCGAACGGCGCGTGGGGGTTGCTGGCGTTGTTGATCCTGTCCGGATTGGCCTCGTTGATCGCTTTCTCGCGTTTGGGCATCCAGCGTTTCTGGACCCCGCAAGAGCGACCGTCGCCCTTGCTGCGCCGCCTGGAATGCGTGCCGATCATGGTGCTGCTGGGGCTGAGCATCGCGCTGACGTTCAAGGCTGAACCGCTGCTGCGCTACACCCAGGCCGCCGCTCAAGCATTGAATAACCCTCAGCAATACGTGATGGCGGTGCTCGGCACCCGTGCGGTGCCGAGCCCTGAAGCCAGGGCAGCACTGGTGGAGGTGCAACCATGAAGCGTCTGTTTCCTGCGCCGTGGTTGTCGCTGTCCTTGTGGCTGCTGTGGCTGCTGTTGAACCTGTCGATGAGCCCCGGCAATGTGCTGTTGGGCGCGGTATTGGGCTTCTGCGCTCCGCTGATGATGCGCAAGTTGCGGCCGTTGCCGATCCGCATTCGTCGCCCTGGGGTAATCCTGCATTTGTTCTTGCTGGTCGGGCGCGATGTGCTGGTGTCCAACCTCGCCGTGGCCTGGGGCGTGCTCAATACCGGGCGGCGTGCGCCTCGCTCGCGGTTCATCAAGGTGCCGCTGGACTTGCGCGATGCCAACGGTCTGGCGGCCCTGTCGATCATCTGCACGGTGATTCCTGGCACGGTCTGGTCGGAACTGGCGCTGGATCGCAGCATTCTGTTGCTACACGTCTTCGATCTGGATGACGAAAACCAATTCATCCAGCACTTCAAGGCGACCTACGAGCGCCCCTTGATGGAGATCTTCGAATGAGCGAATTGCTGTCGAACGCGATCCTGCTGAGTCTGTTCATCTTTTCGCTGGCGATGATTCTGACCCTGATCCGCCTATTCAAGGGCCCGTCGGCCCAGGACCGGGTTCTGGCCCTGGATTACCTGTACATCATCGCCATGCTGATGATGCTCGCGCTGGGCATTCGTTATGCCAGTGACACTTACTTCGAGGCGGCGCTGCTGATCGCGCTGTTCGGCTTCGTCGGCTCGTTTGCCCTGGCTAAATTTCTGTTGCGCGGCGAGGTGATCGAATGAGCGCTGAACTGTCTTTGTGGGTGGAAATACCGGTGGCGATTCTGCTGGTGTTTGGCAGTCTGTTTGCGCTGATCGGCGCAGTCGGGCTGCTGCGGATGAAGGATTACTTCCAGCGCATGCACCCGCCGGCGCTGGCCTCGACATTGGGTGCGTGGTGCGTGGCACTGGCTTCGATCATTTACTTTTCGGCGCTCAAGTCGGGGCCGGTGTTGCACGCCTGGCTGATTCCGATTCTGTTATCGATCACGATGCCGGTGACCACGCTGCTGCTCGCCCGGGCGGCGCTGTTCCGCAAGCGCATGGCAGGGGATGATGTGCCGGCGGAAGTGAGTAGTCGGCGCACGGAACCCGGGAGTTAGTTCAGGGATTTGTGTTGATTGGCGGGATCTCTTCGCGGGCTTGCTCGCGAAAGCGATTGACCGCCCCCTCAGATCCAGGCCACTGCCAGCAACCCGGCCCCCAACACCAAGCACAACGGCGAATACGCCCAAGTGTCGAGCCGGGCAAACTTCGAATCCTTGACCTGCTTGAAGAACCCCACCAGATTCGAATCGCCGATCGCCCGAGCGAACATCAGCAGCGCAATCGCGCTAATCACCCATTGCAACGACCAGTGATGCACCGTGGGCAGATACAGCCCGACCCGCAGGCACACCAGCATCGCAATCAGCAGCAAACCCACCGCCACCAGCAGCGTGCCAAAGCCCGATGGCTTGAACGCCGGCCTTGATGCCTCACCGCCCTCCCCGGGTACTCTCGGTATCACCGCCTCGCTACCCCACTTGCCACCCGCCGCCCAATACAGGTGGATCAGGCTGATGACTAGAAAGATTGCAGCAATCCATTGCGCGACCAAAAGGCTCATATTCAGACGTCCCGTGTGAAATGTTGCAGAAGAATGAACTTCCTTGCGCGATTTTAAAAGCGCCAGGCACAAGCTGGCGAAGCCTGCAATCTTTTGACTTTGCTTCCAACGGCAAAATCAAAAGATCGCAGGCTTCTACGGGATTTATGTACACCCGAGCAGTTTATTTCAGCTGGGCAGCGACTTTATCCGCCACATCCTTGGGTACCCAGGCCTGCCACATCTGCGGGTTCGCCTTCATGAACGCCTCGGCCGCTTGACGTGGCGGGGTGTGTTTTTCACTCATGTCCGCCAGGGCCTTGTTCAACGCTTCGATCGGTAAATCGACCTTGCTGAAGAACTCGGTGAGCTGCGGGTACTGTTTCTGGAACGGCGCGGACACACCGATGGACAGCTTCGAGGGCAGTGAGCGAGTCGGCTTCGGATTAGGGTTGTCGGCCTCGGTCAGGGTTTTCCAGGCTTCGGCGTCGAATGGCGGCTCTTGCAGTTGAATCAGCTTGAAACGGCCGAGCAATGGCGTCGGTGACCAGTAATAGAACAGGACTGGTTTGCCGCGACGAATCGACGAACTGATCTCTGCGTCCAGCGCCGCCCCCGAACCACTGCGAAAGTTCACGTAGCTGTCGTTCAGCCCATAGGCCTTGAGCTTCTGCTTGTTGACCACCTCCGACGTCCAGCCGATCGGGCTGTTCAGGAAGCGCCCCTTGCTCGGGGTTTCCGGGTCTTTGAACACATCCTTGTAGCGCGGCAGATCACTGACACTGCGCAGCCCCGGCGCCAGCGACTTGATGCCCTTGGCCGGGTCGCCCTTGATCACGTATTCCGGCACCCACCAGCCCTCGGTGGCGCCCTTGACCGTATCGCCCAGGCTCGCGACTTTGCCCTCGGCCTCAGCCTTGACCCAGACCGGACTGCGGCCCGCCCACTCTTCGCCAATGACCTGAATGTCATTGTTGGCCAAGGCGGTTTCCAGGGTGATGGTCGTCCCCGGCAAGGTATCGGTCGGCAAGCCGTAGCCCTGCTCGACGATGATCCGCAGAATCTCGGTGATCAGGCTGCCACTTTCCCAATTCAGGTCGGCAAAGTGAATCGGCGCCTGGGCAGCGAATACCGGAACGGGTGAAACCAACAAGCCGAACGTGGCCAGGGTAGCGGCCAGTAACCGTCGTAATCCCTTCATGCTCTTGCACCTCGTGCTGTTCACAGCAATAGCAGGATGGCCTGACAAAGAAGACCGCAAGCCTCTGAATACTCAGTCAACTGACTGTAGTAGAGGTTTCTGCTTTCGAGGGGCGAGGATTATTTTTCGGAAGGTTCCTGCAAGCGCGCAAGCTCTCTTCTGACCATGCTGGCGTACGCCGCCGGGCGCAACATATAAATCTGTGACGCTACCCAACTCAGCCAGGCTCCCTGCAGAACGGCCTTTTCAGCCAACAGGCGCTGGGCCTCGGCATGTGCACTGGCCTGGTTCTGCTCATGGAAATCGGCGCGGGTCTGGGTCATTACTCGCTGGCCTTGAAGGTCACCAGTTCGCCTTTGCGCCACTTGGCGGCCTTGGCAGTCACGGCTTTCAGTGTCTTGGTCAGGCCTTCCTGCAATTGTTGGTGGGCCGCAAACACCATCACCACGCTATGACCTTCCTTGAACACGATGCCGTGGCCGTCCGCGGTGGTCACGAACGCGTAATCCCCCAGTCCGTATACCGTCAATTTGATTTCGCGGAACTTGATGTCCAGCTTGCCGCCTTCGCGGCTGGGCAATACGGAAGCGCTGAAATGATCGCCGACCTTGAGTTTCAGCCCGGGCTTGTCGTCTACCACCAGCGCGGCTTCGGTGTCGATCTCGGCAATGTAAATGCCTTCAGCGTTCTGTTCGGTGATGTAGACGAAACGTGACTGAAACTGTTTAACCAGCTTTGCGCGCAAATCACCCAGTACGAACAAAGCATGCATATCGAGATTACTTACTGCCAAGGAAACATCCCCACATCTGAAAATGATGCCGCACGCAGGAAACGCGCACAGCAGAAAAAAGCGGCAATGCCGAGGTTTAGCCAAATGACCCGGGTCGTAATCCTGGAACGAGCAGAGGGCTCATTCATCGCGAGGTTTGGGAAGATTACTGGAACATCCCCCGCGTCGTCTTGCCTGGCGGTCGTCAGAGGTTGAAGGAAAACGCCCTTCTGACGGCCAGAAAAACCTGACTACCAACTTTAGGGAAAAATCTCTTTAAAAAAAGCACTTTTCCGACATATCGCCAGAAAAAAATTGCTTTAGATGGGCAGCAATCGCCAACCAGTGACGGCGATTCTAGAGCAGCCATGCTCACCGAGACTACCCAAAACAACGTACACACGTCGGTAAAACCACGAAAAGGACTTCATATGTGCACACTGACTCACTTCGCCCAGCCTCACACACACCACACAAACAGTTCGTCACTTCTGCAATCGATAGTACTCCGCCAGCAGGATTTCCTCCCTGAGGCGCATCTGCTCCCGCGTTTTCAGGTGGTATTGGCCGGCAACGCCTTTTTTCACATCAGGGAAATATCCACAGGACGTGTCAGAGGTTTCCGCGCCGACCATAACGAAGCCTGCGCCCTTGCCCGCTCGCTCGAGTCTCGCAACTGACTCATCCTGCGGCATTCACATCTATAGACGTTTCGTCACGCCGGCGACTTAACTCAGCCGCCGGCAGGCAACTACTGCCATACTGCCCGCCCCATGAAACCCGTCCCCAGGGTGGACGGCGCTCAATACAACATAATATTTCAAAGGGAAGACTGCTACGTGACGGAATTTGATATCGGTGAATTTTTTATCCGGGGCGAAGCCAGAGAGGTCGACGGTGAATTCCAGGCAGTCATTATCATGCGCGCCAAACCGCCGTTGACCACCGTGTCGTATCACCAGGTTGAAAAGGATCGCTGGTTCAAGACTGCGGAAGTCGCGACGATTGCCGCCCAGGAATCCGCCAAAGCCCTGAAGCTTGCCGTCGATGAGGGTGCGTTGAAGGGCTGACCATCGGGTTTGCAGTCTATGCTCATCCCTGCTTTGGACATCGTTATCGAACTCCCTGGCGCGCGGCGCCTTCAGATGCAATGAAGCCGCACCTCAGACCTCACGCCCCAGGCGATTGATTATCTGCAAGGAGATGAAGATGGATTCACCCACACATGACTTGAAAGGCTTGTTCGACCAGCTCGGCCTGGACTCCAGCGAAAAGGCCATCGACGATTTCATTGCCCTGCATTCACCGTTGCCCGATGACAAGAAACTCATCGATGCCGAGTTCTGGACCCCGCAACAAGCCGGCTTCCTCAAGGAACAACTGCGTGAAGACGCCGATTGGGCCCATGTGGTCGACGACCTGAACCTGCGCATGCACCAGATCCACTAGCCAAGAGGCTCAATGCAGGCTGTCGGGCATTTCGGCGTTCAATTGTGCCAACCAGGCAGCCCTGCACTCCTCGGCTTCATTGCGACTGGAGAACACCGTCCCCCGGCGCTCACCATTGAGCAGCACCACCCAACAGACGCTCTGCCCCATCGCTCGCAAACTGGCGGGCACGCCGCTGCCAATCATGACCGCGACATCGACTTTGCTTTGCATGCTGACCTCTCGAATTTCATTAGCGACCTAACTATGCAGGCATGTTAATGAGTTCATCCGCGAGGAAACAGCAACGGCGCTGCACAGCTTCGTTGCATATGCGGTAACAATTGTCAGGCTATCAGCGAGGCTTTTCCGGTTTGTAGCCCAACCGCAATCCACCCCAGTGGCGACCCTTGAGCATGATCGGCACCGAGAGGTCGTGCATCAGTTCACCGGTGTCGCGGGTGTAGGTCTGCAACAGTACGGCCTGCTGGTGGCTGCCACAGCGAATCCCGGTGCGGTCGGCGAACTTGCGCTTGGTGCGGTTTTGCAGGGTATCGACCTGCACGTCGCCGGTCAGCGGCTGGCTGAACACGGTGTTGTGGGTCGGCACATACCCCTGCTGCGTGCAGGCAATGGCGAACACCAGGCCTTCGTGACGCGGCAGCAACGGTTCCTGAATCGCCGGCAAGACCTGATCGGTGTAACGGTCGAAGCGGGTCTGGTATTTGGTCGGGCTGGTGTTGGGGATCGCCTGGTAATTGCGATCGAACAGGTCGTCGAGGCTGACCCGCCCCTGGTCTATATCCGCCTCGAAACGCGCTGCAATCTGACTTGCCCCTTCGCGGGCCAGGTCGTAAATCCGCTGGTGATAGTCATCCAGCCCGACTTCGGCAAGGCGTTCGCTGATGGTTTCGGCCTGCCCTTCCATTTGCACCGCCGCCTGGGCCAGGCGCTGGGTTTGCTGGTCACTGATCGCCAGGTCGCTGCGCATTTGTTCGATGGCGTGGAACAGGCTGTCGAGTTGTTCGCGATTAGTGTCCGCGCCCAGAGCGATTTCCCCGACCTGCCTTTCAACACCGGCGGCCAGGCGCGCGATGTTTTCCAGGTGCTGCCCCGTGTGCTCGACCTGCGCAACGCCGGTATTCAGGTCGCTGGCCAACTGACGAATCTGCTCTACAACTTGCGCCGTGCGTTGTTGAATGTCAGCGACCATCTCCCCGACTTCGCCGGTCGCCGTCGCCGTGCGCGCGGCCAGGCCACGAACCTCATCGGCCACCACCGCAAACCCGCGACCATGTTCCCCGGCCCGCGCCGCTTCGATGGCCGCATTCAGCGCCAACAGGTTGGTCTGGCTGGCGATGGACTGGATCACCAGCGTGACCCGCTGGATATCGTCACTGCGCAGGCTCAGGGCTTCGATCAACTCGCGGCTGCTGCTGGCACGCTGACTGAGTTGATGCATGCGCGCGATGGACTCGATCAGTTCCGTACGCCCTGCCGCGCTGCTCTGATGGGCTTCGCTGGCCGCGCTCAAGGCTTCCCGGCTGAGTGTCGAGGTAACCTGTTCGGTGGCGATCATCACTTCAGCGCTGCTGACAATCTGTGCTGCGGCGCCGAGTTGCGATTGCAGCTTGTCGGCCAGTTGCTTGACCGAAAAGGCTACGCCGGCAGCCGACAAGGCGTTATGACTGGTGGTGTAGGAAAGATCACGAGTCAAACCGGCGATGGCGCTGGCGCTGTCCTCTGGGGTTGCCTCGGGGAGCGCGCGCGAACGCAGGCGCGGCAGCCAGATGATCAGCACGGCCAATGGCAGGCCAAGGTAAAGCGACCAGCCAGCCAATGCCATGCCACACAGCAAGAGCATCAGGGCGATGCTTTGCAGGGTCGGCGTGAGCCACTGGTTTTTCGGCAAAAGTACGGCTGCGGGCACTGCCCCAGCCAGAGACCCGTCTCGCGTCATCGTTTGTCACCCCAGGCATCTTCTAATTGTTGTATCCGCATTAAACGCCACCACAAGGCCATTATCTATGGTCCGTTAGTAGTGGGGGGTTGCAGCAGATCAATAGAAGTGCGTCGGCTTTTCGCAGACGTCGAAAAGCATCGCGGGCAAGCCTGCTCCCACAAAGTCCGTGCTGAACCTGTGGGAGCGGGCTTGCCCGCGATGGGGGCGCTACGAAATCAGGCCTGACGCTGGTGCTTGTCGATCTGCTCGTGACGTTCTTGAGCTTCGATGCAGTACTTGGTGGTCGGGCTGATCAGCAGGCGCTTGAGGCCAATTGGCTCGCCGCTGTCATCGCACCAGCCGAAGCTGTCTTCCTTGATGCGTTCCAGGGCCTGTTCCAACTGAGGCAGCATGCGCTGGTCGCGATCGATCGCGTTCACCAGCCAGGTGCGCTCTTCTTCGACAGAAGCTGCGTCAGCCGGATCGGCCGGGGTGTCCAGGCTCTCGATGGCGATGCGATTCTGTTCGATGCGCTCATGGGTTTCGACTTTCATGTTCTGCAACAGCTCAGAGAAAAAAGCATGTTGCTCGGCATTCATGTAGTCATCCGCCGGCATGGCCAGCAACTTGTCCTTTGTCATTGATATCTCTATAAAAAAACGTGCATTAAGGCGAATTAGGGAGCGTTCCGTTGAGCCTTGTGCGGTCATTGGAACGGCGCCGTTTATTCCAAGCGCCACCCGGCACTCAATTTACGAGGGGCGGCAGTCTAAGGCCGACTTGAGGCCTCAGCAACTGAAAAGACAGCAAATCTGTCCGACAAAGCCTTGAAAGTGCTCTATGGCGAGCTTTGAGGCGCTTATCGGAGTGCGTTTATAGCAAGAAATTCAGTCCAACGGCTGTATATAGAAGACAAACGGCTGCGCCACGCGGGTCAGGCGTGGCGCAGTTTCGTGTTTCGTGTGGCTTAGCGCTTGAGTTTGCGCTTGTTGCGGTACTGGTCGATGACCACCGCCACCACAATAATCAGCCCCTTGATAATGTCTTGAATATAAGCGTCAACACCGACAAAGGTAAAGCCGCTGGCCATAACCCCGAGAATCAATGCGCCAATCACGGTGCCGGTGATGCGCCCAACGCCACCGGCCAGGCTGGTGCCGCCGATGACCGCCGCGGCGATCGCGTCCAGCTCATAAGACATGCCCATCCCGGCCTGCCCGGTCGCGGCCCGTGCCGACGCCACCACCCCGGCCAGGCCGGCAAGCAACCCGGCGATGCTGTAGACGATCACCAGATGCCGCTTGACGTTGATGCCGGAGGTGCGCGCCGCCTGCATGTTGCCGCCGATGGCGTAGGTGTACTTGCCGTACTTGGTGTAGCGCAGGGCAATGTGAAAGATCACCGCCACCACCAGAAAGATGATCACCGGCATCGCGCCATGTCCAATGGCCGTGTAGGAATCCGAGAGCATGCTCACCGGCTGACCTTCGGTGTAGTAGCGCGCCAGACCGCGCGCCGAGACCATCATGCCGAGGGTGGCAATGAACGGTGGAATCCCGGTGATTGCAATGATGCTGCCGTTGATCGCCCCCGCCAGCAATCCCACCCCCAGCCCGGTGATCACCGGAATCCACACCGGCAAGTCAGTCAGGGACGGAAACACCGCCCGGGCAAAGTCCGAGGTCTGGGCCAGGCTGGCGGCAATCATCGCCGACAGCGCCAGCACCGAACCGGAGGACAGATCGATACCGGTGGTGATGATGACCTGGGTTACCCCGATTGCCAGCAGGCCGATGATCGACACTTGCAGAATCATCAGCACCAGGCGCTGAGAGTTCATCAGAAAGCTCTGATCCCGCACGATCCAGCCGAACAACTCGAAGACCAGGCCAATGCCGATCAGCACCAGGAAGATACTCAACTCGGTCGGAAAGCGCCGGCGACTCTTGACCGGTGCCATTGCAGGCTTGTTTTCCAGTATCGCGTTCATAACCACTCACCCTTCTATTGCGTCATCGGCGGCAGCCATGGCCACCGCCGGCATCCATTAGTGAACCGCGGACATGCCCGAGGCCAGTTGCATCACTCGTTCCTGGGTCGCTTCGCTGCGGTCGAGGGTGCCCATCAGGTCGCCCTCGTGCATGACCATGACCCGGTCGCTCATGCCCAGCACTTCCGGCAGTTCCGAGGAGATCATGATCACCGCCATGCCTTCGCTGGCCAGGTACGAGATCAGCCGGTAGATCTCGGCCTTGGCGCCAACATCGATGCCCCGGGTTGGCTCGTCGAGAATCAGGATTCGCGGGTTGGTCATCAGCCAGCGCGCCAGCAACGCCTTCTGCTGATTACCGCCGGACAAGGTATCGATGCACTGCTCCAGCGACGGCGTTTTCACCCGCAGCTTCTTGCACATGTCTTCACACAACGCGCGCAGGGCTTTCTGCTGGATGAAGCCGTTACCGACGTAATGGGGCAATACCGCCATTTCCATGTTTTCCAGCACCGACAGGCACGGGAACAGGCCGCTGAGCTTGCGATCTTCGGTCAACAACGCGAAGCCCTTCTCGATGGCCATGTGCGGATCAGTGATGCGCACCACCTCGCCGTCGAGCCGGATCTCGCCACCGTCACTCGGAGTGATGCCGAAAATCGCCTCGGCGACATTGGTCCGCCCCGAGCCCATCAATCCGGCGATGCCCAGGATCTCCCCGGCATGCAGGTCGAAGGAGACGTCTTTGAAAATGCCGTCCAGCTTGAGGTCGCGTACCGACAGCAACAGATCGCCGATCGGCTTCTCGCGCACCGGGAACAACTGGCTCAGTTCGCGACCGACCATCATCGAAATCAGGCTGTCGCCGTCCATGCTGTCGGCCCGCTGCAGGCCGATGTAGGCGCCGTCGCGGAATACCGCCACTTCATCGGCGATGCTGAACACTTCGTTCATTTTGTGAGTGATGTAGATGATGCCTTTGCCCTGGCTCTTGAGGTCGGCAATGATCGAGAACAGGTGAGCGACTTCCTTATCGGTAATGGCCGAAGTCGGTTCGTCCATGATCAGGATGTCGGAGTCGTAGGACACCGCCTTGGCGATCTCGACCATCTGCCGTTCGGCGATGCTCAGGTTGCCCACCTGCTCTTCCGGATCGAGATTGATCCGCAGACGCTCCAGCAGTTTGGCGGTGCAGCGGTGCATTTCGCGGTGATCGATCATGTGCAGGCCGTTGAGCTGCTCGCGGCCGATCCAGATGTTCTCGGCGATGCTCATGTGCGGCATCAGGTTGAGTTCCTGGTGGATCATCGCAATCCCGGCCTGGAGCGCGGCCAGTGGCGTTTCGAAGACCACCGGCTTGCCCCGCAGGCGCAACTCGCCAGCGTCCGGCTGGTAGATGCCGGCAATGATTTTCATCAGGGTGGATTTGCCAGCACCGTTTTCGCCCATCAGCGCCAGCACGGAACCGGGACGCACCCGCAGCTGTACGTCGGACAAGGCCACCACACCGGGAAAACCCTTGCTGACGTTGATGATCTCCAACAGGTACGGCTCATCGACAGGTGTTGCGGTTGGCTGGATACCCACCAACGGGGGGCTCGAAGCAGTCGCTGAAGCGAACATGATCAGGTACTCCATCAGCAAGGTCGCGTCGCAACCTTGCGTGCTTATTGTTGTTATCGAACGGACGGACTATTTGAACTGGTCAACGTTTTGCAAAGTGATCAAGCGATACGGCACCCACACGGCCTGTTCGACCGGCTCGTTCCTGGCCATTTTCACCGCCGTGTCGACCGAACCGTCGGCCTGCCCCTTGGCGTCCTGGAACACCGAAACCAGCAGAGAGCCCTTCTTCACCGCGTTCAAACCGTCGGGCGTACCGTCGACACCGGCGATCAGCACGCTGCCTTTGGCGACACCCGCCTGCTGCAGGGCCATGGCCGCGCCAATCGCCATCTCGTCGTTGTTGGAGACGACCGCGTCGAACTTGCGGCCCTGGGTCAGCCAGTCGTTGACCAGGGTCATGCCCTTGTCCCGCGACCAGATGCCGCTCTGCTCTTGCTCGATCTTGATGTTCGGGTACTTGGCCAGCACCTCTTTTACGCCCTTGGTACGGTTGGTGGTGGAGTTGTTGGCCAAATCACCGAGCAGAATCACGATGTCGCCCTTGCCGCCCATTTTTTCCGCCAGGTACTGCATCTGCATCTGACCGGCCTCCAGATCGTTGGAGGCGACAGTGACCACGCCTTTGGGCAGGTTCAAGTCATCGGGGCGGCGATTGACGTACACCAGCGGAATGCCGGCCTTGACCGCCGCTTCGGTAATTTTCTTGGTGGCGGCGGTATCCACCGGGTTGACCACAATGGCATCGACTTTCTGGCTGATGAAGCTTTCTACCTGGCTCAACTGCCTGACCACGTCGCTGCGCGCATCTTCGAACTGCAGCTTGACGCCATCAGGATAGGACTTGGCTTTGGTGTCCATGGATTCGCGCAGATAGGTCAGCCAGGTGTCATCGAACTGCGCCATGCTGACGCCGATCTTCATGTCAGCGAGTGCGGCACCGCTGGCGAGCATCAGGGACAAGGCGAGTGAGGCGAAACGGGTCTTGGTCTTCATGAAAGGTCTTTCTCCACATTCTTGTTGGTTTTATGGATAAGGCGTGACGATTTCAGTAAGCGGGCAAGCGGACTATCGGCGCTCCCGGAATGCAGCAGACCAGGGCGCCCTTGCGTTCGACGCAAAGCAAGCGAGAGACGGAATGAAACGAGACGCGAGGCAGGTCGCGAGAGAGGTGCAGCGCGGAACGTAAAGCATGCAGAGCAGAGTTGAAGGTTTTCATCGACGGTACCTGGCTTTGTTTCTTGTTTTTGGTGCGTCCTTCACTCGTTCAAGGCCTGCTTGAGCGTGATCGGACGTTGATAGTCGGCAACCTGGAAACGACTTTATTAGAAAATAATTTCTATATCAACTCATTTTAGAATTTTATTCTGATTTTGTTCCATGGCTTTCAAATGCGCTCAACGCCACCACTTGATGGCGCTCGAAACTGAGCCGCGCAGCGTCTAGCACGCGGGTGGTCGCCAGTGCATCACGGGCCTCGACCGGCAGTGGGCCACCGCTCTGTAACGCGGTTTGTAGCTGCAAATAGAACTGGTTCCAGCAGCCTCGCTCGGACGGCACCCGCTCGCGCACCTCGCCCTGTTCGAACCAGCCCCAGCGACGATGCTCTTCGACGCCCCAGCGCTCGCCCTCGGATTTGGGCGTGAGCCCGGCCAGGGTCGACGCCTCTTGCCCGTCCAGACCATCGACGCTGTAGCAGCCCTGGGTGCCGGTCACGCGAAAACGCGGGCCCGGGGTGTTTTGCAGGCAACTGCCACTCAGGTGCGAGATCACGCCACTGGCATGGGTCAGGGACATAAAGAAGCCGTTGTCGAAGGTCTGGCCTTTTTCGAGGTAATCCAGTTCGGCGTAAACCCGGGTGACGGGGCCGAACAACAGCAACGCCTGATCCACCAGATGGCTGCCCAGATCACGCAGGAAACCACCGCCGCTGCCGTTGTTCACCGACTGTGGCGAGTAGCGTTCGATCCGCGACTCGAAACGGGTGACCTGGCCCAGGGCACCGGACTCGATGAGTTTGCGTACGGTGAGGAAATCCGAGTCCCAGCGCCGGTTCTGGTAAACGCTCAAATGCACGCCCTGACGCTCGGCCATGGTGATCAGGGTTTGCGCCTGCTGCGTATCGGCGGCGAACGGCTTGTCGCTGACCACCGCCACCCCGTGTTCGATGGCGTCGAGCACCAACGCCGGACGACCTTTGAGCGGCGTGGACACCACCAGCACATCAATCCCGGCTTCGACCAGTTGGCCAATGCTGTCGAAGGCCGGCACACCGGGATGTTCCGTGGCCAGCAGTTGTCGGCGCTCGGCGGAACGGGTGACCACGCCCACAAACGTCGCCGCCGGCAAACTGCTGATCAGCGGAGCATGGAAAAACCGGCCGCCATGGCCGTAACCGACAAGTCCGATACGCATGAAAGTATTCTCCTTATAGAACGCGGCCCCTGTGGGAGCGAGCTTGTGTGGCGAGGGGCTTGCCCTCGTTGGGGCGCGAAGCACCCCTAAAACCAATCACCGCGTTATTGAATTTAGAAAGCAGTGACTGGTTTACGACTGCTTCGCAGTCGAACGGGGGCAAGCCCCCTCGCCACACAAGCCCGCTCCCACAGGTTTTTTGTGTATGCCGCGGTTATTGGCAGAGTTCGCGGGTCACGCGTTCGAGCATCATTCGGTTGGACTCGTCCGGCCGGTCTTCCCAGGCGAACACCGAGACGGTGGCGATGCCATCGAACTTGATCTCGCGCAAGGTGCCGAAAAACGCTTCCCAGTCGACCTCGCCCTGGCCGATGTCCAGGTGCTGATGCACGGTGGCAGTGACACCCGGCGGGTTGACGATGTAGCGCAAGCCCGAAGAGGCCTTGTGGTTGTAGGTGTCGGCGATGATCAAATGACTCAGCTTCGAACCGGCGTACTTGAGCATCGAGGCGATATCACCCACGCCATCGTCATAGAAAAACGTGTGCGGCGCGGCGTAGAGGTAGTTGATCCAGTCGCGGTCCAGACCGCGAATGATGTCCACCGACTCGTTGTTGCGCTCGCAGAAATCATAAGGATGGGCCTGGATATCGAGCTTGATGCCTTCGCGTTCGAACTCGGGGATCAGTTCGTCCATGGAGCGCATGAACTGGTTCTCGCAGACCAATGGGTTGTCCGACTGACCGGTGAACTCGGTGTTGACCAGTTCGCAGTCCATCTCCACGGCAATCTGGATCGCCCGCTTCCAGTTGCGCACGGCGGCCACGCGCAAACCTTCATCGGCGGCGGCCCAGTGGTACATGGGTAATAAGGAAGAGAGTTTGACCCCGGTATCGCTCAGGGCTTTGCGAAATTCCTTGATCCGCGCCTTGTCGACTCGCGGGGCTTTATAGAACGGCAGGAAATCTTCTCGGGGCGACAGCTCGATGTGTTCGTAACCAAGCTCGGCGACCTTGTCGACCATCTTGCCCAGGGACAGGTTGCGGTACATGTAGGGGTCTAGTGCGATGCGCATTTTTTTGTTCTCCATCACCTTACGCTGATCGTTCCCACGCTCTGCGTGGGAACGCCGCCATGGACGCTCTGCGTCCGTTTTGTGACGCGGAGCGTCACGGGATGCATTCCCACGCAGAGCGTGGGAATGATCGGTTAGCCGTAGAAGTGTGGGCGATCAGGGAGTGCGACCTTCACAATCTGGCCGCTGTTCTGCGCCTCGATGCAGGCATCCGCAGCGACGGCGGCGGCGAAACCGTCCCACGCCGATGGCCCGCCGACCTGCCCGCCGCGCACGCCATCGATGAACGCCTGCAACTCGACGTCGTACGCGGCGATGAACCGATCCTTCCAGTCCATCAGAATCGCATTGGACAGTTTCGCTCCGCTGCGCAGCTGAACCTGCGACGGCTCCGGCAGTTTGGCGATGCCCGTCTCCCCTACCACTTCGCACTGGATGTCGTAGCCGTACTGGCAGTTGACGAACACTTCCACGTCGATGCGCGTGCCCTTGGCGGTTTCCAGCAACACGATCTGCGGGTCTTTCAAATGGGCGTGGGCCTTGCTGGTCTTGCGCGGGAACACCACTTGCACCGACACATAGTCGTCGTCGAGCAACCAGCGCAACACGTCCAGCTCATGGATCAGCGTGTCGGTAATCGCCATGTCGGTCTTGTAATTTTCACCTACGGTCGGGTTGCGGTGTGCGCAGTGCAGCATCAGCGGCTCGCCGATCTGGCCACTGTCGATCACCGATTTCAATGCCCGATAACCTTCATCGTACGGGCGCATGAAACCAACCTGCACCAGTCGCTTGCCGTGGGCCACTTCGGCCTCGACGATCTTGCGGCAGCCTTCGGCGGTGACCGCCAGCGGTTTCTCGCAGAACACCGGTTTGCCCGCCGCAATGGCCGCCAGTACGAACTCTTCGTGGCTCGGGCCCCAGGAGGTGACGAGGATTGCGTCGACGTCCGGCGCCTTGATCAGCGCGTGGCCATCGGGATAGACCTCGGCGGTCAGTTTCAGATCGGAGACGACCTTGGCCGCTTGCTGCAAATTGATGTCGGTGACCGCGACAACCTGACTGTTGAGCAAGGTCTGGCTGCAACGACGGATATGGTCCTGGCCGATGGCCCCGGTGCCGATGACGCCAATGCGCAACGAATTGGAAAGCGAAGACATATAAACACTCCTGTTGTTCGTTTCAGGGCAATCAGTATTGACGGGCCTTGGCCAATCGTTCGTTGAGGGTCTTGGCCACTGCGTCAGTGCGCGCGCTGGTGGAGACTTGCGCCACGCCGACCCGCCACCATGACAGGTATTTGTGAATCATGGTTTTGGGCAGGACCTTGATGTCGATCAGCGTCGACACCGTCTGCAAGCGTGCATCGGCCAACGCGGCTTGCAGCTCCTCGACGGTGTTGACCTTGTAGGTCTTGCAGCCGTAAGCCGCCGCGCTCATGGCGAAATCCACCGGCACGAAACCGCCATCGAGCTTGCCGGTTTCAGGATTGCGGAAACGGAACTCGGTGCCGAAGCTGTCCATGCCGTGTTCCATTTGCAGGTTGTTGATGCAGCCGAAGGTCATGTTGTCCAGCAACACCACGTTGATCTTGCGGCGCTCCTGGATCGAGGTTGCCAGCTCCGAGTGCAGCATCATGTAGGAGCCGTCGCCCACCAGCGCATAGACCTCGCGCTCAGGCTCGGCGAGCTTCACCCCCAGTGCGGCGTTCACCTCATAACCCATGCACGAATAACCGTATTCGACGTGGTAGGTGTTCACGCCCTTGCTGCGCCAGCTGCGCTGCAAGTCGCCGGGCAGACTGCCGGCGGCGGCGACGATCACCGCATCATCGGCCAGGGTTTCATTGAGCACACCGAGCACCCGGCTCTGGGTCAGGCAGGAACCGGTCAGCTCGATGAATTCGCGCAGCACCGCCGGGTCCAGGTGATCGTTGATTTCCGGGACGAAGTCTTGAGTCTGGTATTCGACCTGATAGATGCGGTCGACTTCCTCGTCCAGCTGCGCCCGGGCCTGTCGGGGTTGATCGCCCCAGCCGGAGCGATAGTCGCCCAACACAGCGGCCAAGGCGTTCAAGCCGGTTCTGGCGTCCGCCAGCAGTTGCACGCCATCGAGTTTCAGGGCGTCGCAAGGGCTGATGTTGAGGTTGAGAAATTGCACATCCGGGTGTTTGAACAAGGATTTCGACGCGGTGGTGAAATCGCTGTAGCGGGTGCCGACGCCTATGATCAAATCAGCGTCCTTGGCCAACAGGTTCGCCGCCAGGCAACCGGTTTCGCCGATCCCCCCGACGTTCAGTGGATGGCTCGACACCACCGCGCTCTTGCCGGCCTGGGTTTCGGCGAAAGGAATATCGAAGCGCTCGGCAAAGGCCTGCAACGCTGCATTGGCACCGGAATACTTGACCCCGCCGCCGCAGATGATCAGCGGTTTGCGCTTGCCTTTGAACAGCGCCACGGCATCGCCGAGCATCGCTTCGGTGGCCGGACGGCGCTCGATGCGGTGCACGCGTTTTTGCAGGAAGTAATCAGGGTAGTCGTACGCCTCGGCCTGCACGTCTTGCGGCAAGGCCAGGGTGACGGCGCCGGTTTCGGCGGGGTCGGTGAGCACGCGCATGGCGTGGATCGCCGCGGTCATCAGTTGCTCGGGACGGTTGATCCGGTCCCAGTATTTGCTCACGGCCTTGAACGCATCGTTGGTGCTGATGCTCAGGTCGTGGAACTGCTCGATCTGTTGCAGCACCGGGTCTGGTTGGCGGCAGGCGTAGACGTCGCCGGGCAACAGCAGCAAGGGAATACGGTTGGCGGTGGCCGTCGCGGCAGCAGTCAGCATGTTCGCCGCGCCCGGGCCCACCGATGAAGAGCAGGCGTAGATCTTGCGCCGCAGGTGTTGCTTGGCAAAACCAATGGCCGCGTGGGCCATGCCTTGTTCGTTGCGGCCCTGATGGACGATCAGGTCGCCGCTGTCCTGTTCCAGGGCTTGCCCCAGCCCCAGCACATTGCCGTGGCCAAAAATGGTAAAGATCCCAGCGACGAATTTGCTCTGAACCCCATCGACCTCGATGTACTGGTTATCGAGGAATTTCACCAGGGCCTGGGCCATGGTCAGTCTTGTTGTGGTCATGCTTGCACCTTTTCCGTATGCGAATCCGATGTCAGCTCAGGGATTTCTGCAGGTGATCCATGCTCGCGCCGATCGCCGTCTGGATATCCGCCAGGTCATGGACGCTGTCGGCAAACGGTTCGAACGACAGGTAGCCGCTATAGCCGCTACTGAGCAAGGTGTCGATCTGCGCCGCATTGCCGAGGATGTCGCCCTCGCCCACCAGCACCCGATGGCCGTCACGAATGGTCGCCAGTGGCGCCTCGGCATCTTCGACGCCGGAGATGTGCACCAACCCGGTCAGTTCAGGGAAGAATTCATGCTCGCTGGCCAGGTGATGGTGGAAGGTGTCATGCACCAGACGAAACACATCCAGCCCTCCGATGGCCTTGATCGCATCGACTGCCGTGCGTTTGCGCCGCAGCGAGCATTCTTCGAAACCCAGCGGTTCGATGAAGCCGAGAATGCCGTGATCGCGCAGGATCGGTGCCAGTTCACTCAGCGCCGTGCGCAGGCCAGACGCACGCTGCGCTTCGGTTCGTGGATCGGCGCGGTCGTTCAATGGGCACATCACCAAGCCCCGTGCGCCACAGTCACGGGCATAAGCGGCAAGCTTCAGGGCGTGTGCGCGGCGCTCGTCATTCCAGACATCGAACGGATACAGCGCGTTGATCGACAGCACAGTGATGCCTTTGGCCGCGCACAGCTCACGGACGTGTTCGGGTGCGGTGCCATCCTCGATCTCGACGCCTTTGAGATCGTTGCGAATCTCGATGGCGTCGGCCTTGAGGGTCACCGCCAACTCGATGAACGCCGGCAGGGACAAACGTGGGGCGACCATACGGTTCAAGGCGAAACGCAGGGGTTTGCTCATTTTTTGTTGTTCTCCGCACACGTGAATTATTTGGCTGTCGGCATGCTGAATTCAGGGCCCTTGGCGATGCTGTCGGGCCAACGCTGCATCACGCTTTTGTAGCGGCTGTAGAAGCGAATGCCTTCTTCGCCATACGCGTGGTGATCACCGAACAGCGAGCGCTTCCAGCCGCCGAACGAGTGCCAGGCCATGGGCACCGGAATCGGTACGTTGATGCCGACCATGCCGACCTTGATGCTGCGGGCAAACGAGCGGGCGATGCCGCCGTCGCTGGTGAAACAGGACACGCCGTTGCCGAATTCATGGGCGTTGATCAGCGCCACGGCGCTGGCGAAGTCCGGCACGCGCACAATGCCCAGCACCGGTCCGAAGATCTCTTGCTGGTAGATGCTCATCTCGGTCGTGACCTTGTCGAACAGCGTGGCGCCGACGAAGAAGCCTTTCTCGGCGCCCGGCACCTTGAAGTTGCGCCCATCGACAATCAGCTGCGCGCCCTGGGCCACGCCTTCGCCGATAAAACCCTCGACCTTGGCCTTGTGTTCGGCAGTCACCAGCGGCCCCATGTCGCTGTCGCCCTGCATGCCATTGCCGACCTTCAGTTGATCGATACGCGGCAACAGTTTGGCAATCAACTGGTCACCGACATCACCGACAGCCACGGCAATCGAAATCGCCATGCAACGCTCACCGGCCGAGCCGTACGCCGCGCCGATCAGCGCATCCGCCGCCTGATCCAGATCGGCATCGGGCATGACGATCATGTGGTTCTTCGCACCGCCCAGCGCCTGTACGCGTTTGCCGCGCGAGGTGGCTTGCTGGTGGATGTACTCGGCAATCGGCGTCGAGCCAACAAAGGAAATCGCCTCGATGTCCGGGTGTTGCAGCAAGGCATCGACCGCCGCCTTGTCGCCCTGGACCACGTTGAACACTCCGTCCGGCAACCCGGCTTCGGTGAGCAAACGAGCCATCAACAAACTGGCGGATGGATCACGCTCAGACGGTTTGAGGATGAAGCAGTTGCCGGTGACTAGCGCCAACGGGATCATCCACAGCGGCACCATCACCGGGAAGTTGAACGGCGTAACGCCCGCGCAGACGCCCAATGGCTGGCGCAGGTTCCAGTTGTCGATGCCACCGCCGATGTTGTCGCTGAAATCGGTTTTCAGCAGGTTCGGCGCACCGCAGGCGTATTCGACGATTTCGATGCCACGGGTCACTTCGCCCTTGGCGTCGGAGAACACCTTGCCGTGTTCGCGGCTGATGATTTCGGCCAGTTCGTTGTGATGGCGATCGAGCAATTCCTTGAACTTGAACATCACCCGCGAACGGCGCAGGGACGATTGCTCGGCCCAGGCCGGGAACGCCTTCATGGCCGAAGCGACGGCCTCATCCACAGTCTTCTGGCTGGCCAGCCCGACCCGCGCCTGAACGCTGCCGGTGGCCGGATTGAAGACATTGCTGAACCGCTCGCTACCACTGTCCTGCAGCTGACCGTCGATGTAATGGCCTATGACCGGGGCGTCGCTCATTATTCTTGTTCTCCGTTCGAATGTTTGAATTCAGGCGTTGTAATTCAGAGATCCAGAAGCCAGCTGTGCTGCGGATCGTTATGGAACTGCCAGACGCGTTTCGGGCCGGCCATCACGTTCAGGTAATACGACTCATAGCCGTAGGGCACGCTGACCGGGTGATAACCCTTGGGCACCACAACCAGATCGCTGTTTTCCACCGCCATGGCCTGATCGATACTGCGATCGTCGGTGTAGACCCGCTGGAACACGAAGCCCTGGGGCGGGTTGATCTGGTGGTAATAGGTTTCTTCGAGAAAGCTCTGGTGCGGCAGATCGTCGGTGTCGTGCTTGTGCGGTGGGTAGCTCGACGAGTGACCGGACGGCGTACGCACTTCCACCACCAGCAGCGAATGGGCGGGCTCGGTGTCCGGCAAAATGTCGCAGACATAACGGGTGTTGGCACCCTTGCCGCGCACGCTGCGTTTCATGCTGTCGGGTTTGATCAGCCTTGGGACGAGGTTTTCGGCGGTGGAACCGGGCGCCGCGCACACGGCGATTTGCACGTCGCTCAACGCCACCACCTGGGCCTGGCTGCCGGGTGGCAAATACACGGCGAACGGCGATTTGTCTTCGAACACCGACTGGCGATCGCCGATGTTGTCCCAGTCGAACGCGCCCTGCCCCGGTGCTTCACCCTTGATGCCGACCCGACCGCTGAGCAGCACCAGGCACAATTCCTTGTCGCCCGCGCTGACCGGAAGGGTTTCGCCAAGACTCAGGCGGTAGGCGGCAAAACCGACGTATTCCAGCTCACCCTGACCCAGCTCGACCATGGTCCGACCGCGGGCATTGCTCTTGACCAACAGGCTCATCGCGCGGTCCTCTCGTCGAGCAAGGCACGCAAGGTGTCGTAGCCTTTTTTGGCGTAGACGTAACTCGGAGCCACCGCCGGATCCTGCTCAGCTTCCACCACCAGCCAGCCGTGGTAATCGGCGCCCAGTAGCACGTCGAGCAAGGCGCCGAAGTCGATGTCGCCATCGCCAGGCACCGTGAAGGTGCCGTTGATGATGCAGTCCGGAAAGCTCCACAGGTTGTTGCGCGCCAGTTGCACCACCGGTTTGCGCACATCCTTGAAATGCACGTGACAGACCCGTTCGATGTGTTTGCGCAGCACCTGCAGCGGTTCGCCGCCGCCCATGTAGCAGTGGCCCGAATCGAACAGCAGGCCAACTTCGCTGCCGGTCAATGCCATCAGTTTGTCGATGTCGGCCGGGGATTCGACGTAGGCACCCATGTGATGGTGATACGCCAGACGCACGCCCTGGGACAGGGTGAAACGCGCCAGTTCGGTGAGTTTGTCGGCGTATTCTTGCCAGGCCTGCTCGGTGTGGAAACGCGGGCGCTCGACCAGTGGAATGCGCTGGCCTTGAATGGAGTCGGCGACTTCGCCATAGACCAACACCTTGGCGCCGTTCTTCGCCAGCAGCTCGACATGGCTGCCGATGGCGTCGATTTCCTCGGCCACGGAACGGCGGGCCAGACGGCTGGAATACCAGCCCGACACCAGCGCCAGGTCGTAAGGCCGCAGCACATCGCCGACGCCTTTGGCGTCCTTGGGGAACTTGCCGTTGAGTTCAAAGCCTTCGTAGCCAATGTCCTTGCCTTCGCTGAGGGCGGTGCTCAACGGCGTCTCGCCACCGAGGGACGGCAGGTCGTCGTTGCTCCAGGAGATCGGGTTGATGCCAATTCGGATAGCGGGCATGGCTGCACCTTTTATTGTTTTCTCTAAAAAATTCGGCCAATCATCTGTGGCCAGTGGCGCTCTTGTGGCGAGGGGGCTTGCCCCCGTTGGAGCGCGAAGCGGTCCCAAAATAGCGAGTGCTACGCACTCGAACGGGGGCAAGCCCCCTCGCCACAAAAAGCCCAATCGACCACATGACTTTGTTCAGGCTCGGGCCGTGCGCCAGGCATCGATCAGTTCGACGAAGGTGCCCTGCACCTGGCGAATCAGCGCTTCGTCGTCGATTTCACCGGCCAGCCACGCGCGGCTCGGTTCCTGGAAGATCGTCCGGCCCACGGCGAAACCACGGCAGGTCTGGCTCTGGCTGGCCTGTTGAAACCCTTCGGCCAGGGTCGCCGCCGGGGCATTCAGGCCCAGCAGCACCACGCCACGGCAATACGGGTCGCGTTCCTGGATCAGCTCGTCGAGTTGTTTCCACTCCTCGGCGCTTTGCGCTTCGATCTTCCACCACGCCGGGTAGATGCCCAGGTTGTAGAGGCGTTTGAGGGCGCGATAGAGCACGTCCGGATGCGGTGATGGGTGATCCTTGGGCGGAATGATCTCCAGCAGCAATTCATGCCCGCTGACCTGCGAGGCCTGATACAGGCCCTTGATCTGCGCCTCCTGCTCCAGACGCAGCAGAGGCTCGTCGTCGGGATGGAATTGCACCAGGCACTTGATGATCTGTTCTTGCGGCCAGGCGATCAGGTTGCTGCCGATCGAGCGCCCGTGTTCGAACGCCAATGGCCGCGAACCCTGCACTTCCACTGGCCGCGCCACCCACCAGCCGCGACCGGTGGCGGTGTTCAGCGAGTCCTGGCCGAAACGTTGATCGGCCAGCAAGCCGACATCGGCGTCGACGCCCTGCTCACGCAAATCCGCCTCGACCCGTTCCACGGCTTTGATAAAGAGTTGTTTGAGCTCGCAGATGGCGCTCAGGTCGCGCCCGCCCTTGTGGGCCAGCTCTACCAGTTGCCCGCGATGATCGAAGGCAAAAATGAACAGTTGCTTCCACTGTTTACGCGGCACGCTGACCTGATGCAGACGCTGCAATGTCACGTCCTGATCCGGCCGGGTGATCGGCACCGGGCTGTTGAACAGGTAATCGAGTTCGGCGCGGGTCGGCATCGCCGGGGCGCAGGCATGGCGCGATACCACCAGACCGCCGCAGGCATTGGCCAACTGGCAGCAGCGCTCGTCGCTGGCGTCCTCCAGCCAGCCACTGAGGAAACCCGACATGAAGGCATCGCCGGCCCCCAGCACATTCAGCACTTCGACGCGCACACCGGGATAGATCGCGCCGTCTTCGAGACGCACCGGGATCGCCCCATGAATCACCGTGCAACCTTGCGGGCCGAGCTTGACCACCAGGGTTGCCGCGCTCAGGCGCCGGACATTGCGCAGCGCGGTGAGCAGATCCTCGGCGCCGCCGGCGATCAGGAATTCTTCTTCAGTGCCGACGATCAGGTCGAAACGCGGGAGGATTTTCTGCACGTGCTGGCTGACGTTCTGGTCGGCGACGAAACGGGTTTCGCCGTCTGCCTTGCCGGCCAGACCCCAGAGCACCGGGCGGTAGTCGATGTCCAGCACCCGTTTGACGTTATGCTTTTCGGCATAGTCCAGCGCCTGAATGCTCGCCTTGTAGACGCCGTCGGTGGAGAAATGGGTGCCGGTGATCAGCAGGGCTTTGCTGGAAGCGATAAAGGCTTCGCTGATGTCTTCGGCGCGCAACGCCATGTCGGCGCAATTTTCGCGATAGAACACCAGGGGAAAGGTTTCGCGATCCTTGAGGCCCAGCAGGACCATGGCGGTCAGGCGTTCCGGATCGACCTTGATGCCGCTGACGTCGCAGCCTTCACGGACCAGGGATTCAACGAGGAAACGGCCCATGTGGTCGTCCCCTACCCGGCTCAACATCGCCGACTTCAGCCCCAGCCGCGCGGTGCCGAAGGCGATGTTGGCGGACGAACCGCCCAGGTACTTGGCGAAGCTGCTCACATCCTCCAGCCGCGCCCCGACTTGTTGCGCATAAAGATCGACGCCAAGGCGTCCGAGGCAAATCAGATCCAATTGACGCCCACTGGCAAAACGAGTCTGGCCCATGCTGGCTCCTGTTATTTTTATCAGCCTGCGTTCGGGGCGATGAAGGCGCCGAACACTCTTGGTGGATGCAGACTAAAACGACCGGGGCCGAACAATCAATATTTATTCTATATATTTTTTACGTGGAATATTTTTTCCAATAAACTTTGATACAAGCGTTCCAGACACCGTGCATCGTTTCAGCAGACCCCAGGCCGATTGCAAGCTCAAGATTTTATTCCGGCCTACCCTGTAGACTGCGCACAGCCAACCTATTGTCAGGGGATGACGAGAACCGTCATTCCTATAAGAACAAGCCAGAAGGATTTTCTATGTCCCGCACCGATCAGCCGGCTACGACCGAGAGCTCGCCCGACAGCGATCTCGCCAGCCCTCCGATCAATGCCGAGCGTCTGTTGCAGCTGATCACCGAGGAGTACGAAAGTCTGCCGCGCCAGCTCAAACGCATCGCCAGCTACATGAGCCAGCAGAGCGACCGGATCATGGTCGACCGCATCAGCGACATCGCCCGCGAATGCGAAGTGCACCCGTCGGCCATCGTGCGCTTTTCCCAGCGCTTCGGCTTCAGCGGGTTCAGTGAAATGCAGGCGCTGTTTCGCGAGGCCTACACCCACAAGACCACGCCGGTGCAGAACTACCAGCAACGCATCCGCAGCATGATCGCCAACAAGTCGCAGAAGGCCAGCGGCGGCGACCTGGCGCGCGAATGCATCAACGCCACCCTGTCGGGTATCGAGCGTTTGGGGCTGGAACTCGATGACCAGGCTTTCGACAAGGCCGTGGACCTGGTGGTGAATGCCGATAACATCTACGTGGTCGGGGTGCGTCGCTCGTTTGCGGTGGCCGATTACCTGGTCTACAACCTGCAACACACCAACAAGCGCATCCACCTGGTGTCGGGCCTTGGCGGCAGCTACCGCGAACAGATGCGCAGCGTGCGCGCCAATGACCTGGTGATCGCCATCAGCTTCACGCCCTACGGCAAGGAAACCCAGCACTGCCTGCGCATCGCCCAGCACCATCAGGCGAAAACCCTGATCATCACCGACAGCAACCTCTCGCCATTGGCCAAGCGCGCCAACACCGTGCTGCTGGTCAACGAGGGCAGCTCGTTTGCCTTCCGTTCATTGAGTGCCACCTTGTGCCTGTGCCAGGCGCTGTTCATCGCCGTGGCTTATCGACTGGAATTGAAGGTCGATGAGATTCATGAACAGGCAGGTTTTGAGGATTAGCCTTCGAGGATGAACAATAGGCCTGAGAATTAGCGCGAAACCGCTTGCAGGTCGCTGAACCTCGGCTAAGGTTGTCCCTCCCCAAGGACCGTCTGTAAGGAGAGGCTCAATGAAACTGATCGGCATGCTGGATTCGCCCTACGTGCGGCGCGTCGCCATTTCCGCCAAATGCCTGGGCATCCCGCTGGAACACGCGTCGGTTTCGGTGTTCAGGCACTTCGAGCAGTTCCAGCAGATCAACCCGGTGGTGAAGGCGCCGACGCTGGTGCTGGATGACGGTGAGGTGTTGATGGATTCAACGCTGATCATCGATTACCTCGAAGCCTTGGCCGCTCCGGGTAAAAGCCTGATATCCGACAATCCGGTTCAACGCTTGCGCTCGCTGCGGCTGATCGGCCTGGCATTGGCGGCGTGCGAGAAGTCGGTACAGCTTTACTACGAACGCAACCTGCGGCCAGCGGAAATTCAGTACACGCCTTGGGTGGAACGGGTCGAAGGGCAATTGGCGGCGGCGTATTCGGCGCTGGAGCGGGAGCTGGAAAAACAGCCGCTGAAGACCGACGGCTCGATTGCGCAGGACGGGATTAGCTTGGCGGTGGCCTGGAGCTTTACCAACCTGGTGGTGCCGGATCAGGTGGAGGCCAAGCAGTTTCCACTGATCAACGCGTTTACGGCTTATGCCGAAAGGCTTGAGGTGTTTGTCGATACACCGATCGAGTAGGCAATACGCAGTAAGCCGAAACACTGAAAATCCCTGTGGGAGCGGGTTCCGCATTGGGCAATGCTCACCACAGGGCCCTGACGATCTGGCCGATTACCGCTTGGCCAATTCCATAATCATCCGCGACAGCAAATAAATCCGCGGCGCCACGCTTTCGACCTCGGCGTACTCCTCAGGCGTATGGATATTGCCGCCGACAATCCCGAACCCGTCCAGCGTCGGCGTACCAACACCCGCGGACAAACTCGCATCTGCCGCCCCGCCGCTGCCTTCTTCCGTCAACTTGCGGCCAATTTCGCCGTAAATGCCCTGGGCCATGGCCATCAAGCGATCCGATTCCGCCGTTTGCGGCATCGGTGGCAAGCCGCGCTTGAGGCTGGTGGTGACTTGCGTATCGGCAATCAGTTTGTCCTTCGACACCCGCGCAAGGTCCTTTTCGATCCGGTCGAATTCCTCCGGCACCGCCGCCCGCACGTCAGCCTTGGCCGTAGCCTGATCCGGAATCACGTTGGTGCGGTCACCGGCCTTGAGCACGGTGAAGTTGATGGTGGTTTTCTTCGCTTCATCGCCCAGTTTGCCGAGTTGCAGAATCTGGTGCGCGGCTTCCATGGCAGCGTTACGCCCCAATTCCGGGGCAACGCCCGCATGCGCAGCCTTGCCTTTGACCTCGACCACGGCGGTAGCACTGCCTTTGCGCCAGACCACCAGGCCATCGGCCGGGCGACCCGGTTCGAGGTTGAGGGTCACGTCGTGGGCCTTGGCGGTTTTCTTGATCAGGTCAGTAGCGACGTCCGAGCCGGTTTCCTCACTGGCATCGAGCAGGAAGGTGATCTGCGCGTAGTCCTTGAAGTCGAGGTTCTTGAGGACTTTCAGCGCGTAGATCCCGGCGACGATGCCGCCCTTGTCGTCCATCACGCCCGGCCCATAGGCGCGGCCGTCCTTGATGTGGAACGGGCGCTCGGCGGCGGAGCCTTCCTTGAACACAGTGTCCATGTGCGCCATCAGCAGGATCTTCGCCTTGCCGGTGCCTTTGAGGGTAGCCAGCACATGGTTGCTCTCGTCCGGGGTGTTGGGCACCAGTTCGATGGTGGCACCCAGTTTCTTCAACTCTTCGATGGCGATGTCACTCACCTGGGTCAGGCCCGGTTCATAGCCGGAGCCGGAGTCGATGTTCACCAGCCGTTCCAGCAGTTTCAGGGCTTCAGCCTTGTACTGTTCTGCATCGGCGAGGACTTGTTTGTGGGGTTCGGCGAAGGCTGCGGGGGTGAAGGCGCCGAGGGCGAGGGTCAGGCCAAGACTGGTGGCCAGGAAGGAACGCGGGAGCTTGAACGTCATGAATCGATCCTTGTTTCGTGTCGGGGTCTTTAGACCCTACCTGACTACGACGCAAGGCTCTACACCGGATGCGACACATACAGATTTGATTCACCGCACATCCCCTGTGTGCGGGCTTGTGTGGTTATTGGGTTACACAGAATCAAGCAACTCTTTACGCGGCTTGCCGTCGCCATGGCAGATGACGCGGTTACGCCCGGTGGTCTTGGCTTCGTAGAGCGCCTGATCGGCGTCGTTGAGCCACAGGGTCGCGTCGTCATGGTCCGGGTTGAAGGCCGCCAGGCCGATGCTCAAGCTGACCTTCAGCGCCGGGTTCTGCTCGTAACCCAACGTGGCGAAACGAGCACGCAGCGCATCCATCGCCACGGCGGCGCGCTCCAGCGGCAGGTCCGGCAGCAGCACGCAGAATTCGTCGCCGCCATAGCGTCCGGCGACATCGGCGGCACGCAGGTTCTGCTTGAGGATTTTGCTCAGCTGACGCAAGACGATGTCCCCGGCGACATGGCCGTAGGTGTCGTTGATGGTCTTGAAATGATCGATGTCGATCAACGCAATCGCCCCGCCCTTCTGCTGGCGCCGGCAACGCTGAAACTCGATGTCCAGCTGGTCTTTCCAGGCACCGTGATTCAGCAGACCGGTCAGGCTGTCGGTGCGGCTCAGGGCCAGCAACTCGCGCTTGTGTCGGCCGAGGGTGTGGGCCTGACGGAAGCAGACCCAGCCCAGGGACATCGGATAAATCGACAGCAAAGGTAAACAGGCGTATAGCTGAAATGGACTGGTTTGCGGGACAAAAGCCGGCATGAACACCAGCAGCCCGAGGCCTATCCCGAGCACCTGCGCGACGGCACCCGCCAACAGAAAACGCAAGCCACCGATGGCCACGTTGTGCATCGCCATCATCGACAGCGTAGCTGCGCTGGGCAGCGGATTGAACTGCATGGCGGCCACCCAGAAACCGCCGAGAAACGCGTCCACCAGAATGTTGCGGTGTTCGGCGTGATAAGGAATTTTCGCCCGACGCGCCCATTGATAGGCCACATGCGGCCAGATGACGCCGTTGAACAGCATCACCACCCAGACCCAGGGCGCGGGGTCGAGTGGATACATCCCTGCACCGACACACAATAGTCCAAGGGCCAGACCCAGGATGCGCGACCCATACAGCCTCCTGGCCAATGAAAGTCCCTTTCCTCCCTTTTTTTCCATAGAGGCCTCTGTACTACTGAACCGAGCCTGACAACACATGGGTGAAAGTGTTTGAAGTCTATCAGGGGAACGGCGAATAGCCATCACCGGATGACGGTCTGACAGCTGGTAGCTCCAATAGTGTGGCATCGCGATGAGGCGAGTGCCCAATGTTTGTCTATACATGAAGTAAGGGATCGATAAACCACGATAAACAGGAGGCCGCTGCAGAGGCTCCGCCAACCACCCTCCGTCCTGATCACTGCAAAAGGAATAGCCTGATGCTTTTGTTGGTTGTCGCTATCGCCGTTTTCGCGGCCTGGAGCTGGTTGAGCTACCCGGCCATCGGTTACTGGCTCTATGACTTGAACATGGCGCTGGAGGCCCGGCTGTATCGGTTGCACAAGCTTATCGTGCCGATCACCGAAATGACCGTTTCGACCTGGCAGGGCGGGCCGTACGAAGCCTCCAGCAACATACTGATGCTGCACGGCTACAGCGCCGACAAGAATATCTGGCTGCGCTTCGCCCGGCATTTTGTCAACGACTACCGGGTGATCATTCCCGACCTCGCCGGCCATGGCGAAACCGGTTTCAAGGCCGGTGGTGGCTACGACATTCCGGTCCAGGCCAAACGATTGATCCAGTTGCTCGATGTCTGCGGCGTCGAGAAGGTGCACGTGATCGGCAATTCCATGGGTGGCTACATCGCGGCATGGCTGGCGGTCAATTACCCCGAGCGTATCGTTTCACTGGCGCTGCTCGATCCGGCTGGCGTCACTGCCCCGGAACCCAGCGACATGGAGCGCCACCTGGCTCGCGGCCATAACCCGTTCCTGATTCATTCCCGTGAAGAGTTTCAGCATTTCTACGCCATGACCATGGCTTCGCCGCCATGGGTACCGGGGATCGTGCTGGACGCCGTCGCCCAGCGCTATGAACAGCAGCGCGACGAGCTGGAAGAAATCTTCAGGGACTTCCGGGCCAGCCCGCCGATGGAACCGAAACTGCCCGACATCAAATGCCCGGCGCTGCTGCTGTGGGGGCGCAAGGACCGCTTGATCGACGTCAGTAGCGTGCCCGTCTGGAGCAAGGGCATCGCCGATCTGCGGGTGGAAATCTGGGACGGAGTCGGCCACATGCCGATGGTTGAGCAGCCGACCAAAACCGCACGCTTGTACCGGGAGTTTTTGCGGGCGCATCACATGACCCCCACCGCCTCATAGCAGCTGCCGAGCTTGCGAGGCTGCGTTCGCCGGTAGCAGCTGTCGAGCTTGCGAGGCTGCGTTCGGCTGCGCAGCAGTCGTGAATCCGGCTGACGCAGTTTGCCTGATGCACTGCAAGCTCTGGTTTTACGACTGCTACGCAGCCGAACGCAACCTCGCAAGCTCGGCAGCTGCTACGGGTTGGCAGATAATTCGGGGGGGATGCTCGGCGATTCATACGAGGCGCGATTGATGAACATTCTTTACGACGAACGCATCGACGGCGCCCTGCCCAACGTCGACAAGGCGGTGCTGCTCAAGGCCTTGCAACAGGAGGTGCCGGACCTGGACATTATCTGGCGCGAGGAAGAACTCAAGCCCTACGAATGCGACGGTCTCTCGGCCTATCGCACCACGCCGATGCTGGTGGCCCTGCCCCGGCATCTTGAACAGGTGCAGGCACTGCTCAAGCTCTGTCATGCCCGGAACGTGCCGGTGGTGGCGCGCGGGGCCGGCACCGGGTTGTCCGGCGGTGCGCTGCCGTTGGACAAAGGCGTGTTGCTGGTGATGGTGCGATTCAACAACATCTTGCACATCGACCCCGCCGCCCGCACCGCACGGGTCCAGCCAGGGGTGCGCAACCTGGCGATTTCCCAGGCAGCGGCGCCCTTCGGTTTGTATTACGCACCGGACCCGTCCTCGCAAATCGCTTGTTCAATCGGCGGCAACGTCGCGGAAAACGCCGGTGGCGTGCATTGCCTCAAGTACGGCCTGACCGTGCACAACCTGCTGAAACTCGAAATCCTGACCCTTGAAGGCGAACACCTGACCCTCGGCGCCGACTCGCTGGACGCGCCGGGGTTTGACCTGCTGGCGCTGTTCACCGGCTCCGAAGGCTTGCTGGGGATCATCACCGAAGTCACGGTCAAACTGCTGCCCAAACCCCAGGTCGCCAAAGTCCTGCTGGCCAGTTTCGATTCCGTGGAAAAGGCCGGCCGCGCGGTGGCCGAAATCATCGCCGCCGGGATCATTCCCGGCGGCCTGGAAATGATGGACAACCTGGCGATCCGCGCCGCTGAAGACTTCATCCACGCCGGTTACCCAGTGGATGCCGAAGCGATCCTGCTGTGCGAACTGGACGGCGTCGAAGCCGATGTCCAGGACGATTGCGAACGAGTCCGCGAGGTGCTGCAACAGGCCGGCGCCAGCGAGGTGCGCCAGGCCCGGGACGAGGCCGAGCGCGTGCGGTTCTGGGCCGGACGCAAAAACGCCTTCCCGGCCATCGGCCGTCTATCGCCGGATTACTACTGCATGGACGGCACCATCCCCCGTCGCGAACTGCCCGGCGTACTCAAGGGCATCGCCAACCTGGCGCAAGAATATGGCTTGCGGGTGGCCAACGTGTTCCACGCCGGCGACGGCAACATGCACCCGCTGATCCTGTTCGACGCCAACCAGCCCGGCGAACTGGAACGGGCCGAAGCCCTCGGCGGCAAGATCCTCGAACTGTGCGTGAAAGTCGGCGGCAGCATCACCGGCGAGCACGGCGTGGGCCGGGAGAAAATCAATCAGATGTGCGCGCAGTTCAACAGTGACGAGTTGACCTTGTTTCACGCGGTGAAAGCCGCGTTTGACCCGCAGGGGCTGCTCAACCCCGGTAAGAACATCCCGACCCTGCACCGCTGCGCGGAATTCGGCGCGATGCACATCCACGCAGGAAAACTGCCGTTTCCTGAGCTGGAGCGTTTCTGATGGCGGACTTCGATGCCAGTGCAGCCCTGCTCGGGCAGGTCAGGCAAGCGCGAGAGAACGCCACGCCGCTGCGCATTCAGGGAGGGAACACCAAGGCGTTTCTCGGCCGTGAAGTGGCCGGGGAAGTGCTCGATACCCGCGCCCACTGCGGCATCGTCAGCTATGACCCGACGGAACTGGTGATCAGCGTTCGCGCCGGCACACCGCTGAGCGAACTGTTTGCTGCACTGGACGCCGCAGGGCAAATGCTGCCCTGCGAACCGCCGTCGTTTGGCGAAGGCGCCACGGTCGGCGGAATGATCGCCGCGGGGCTGTCCGGGCCGCGGCGCCCATGGGCCGGTTCGGTGCGCGACTTTGTCCTCGGTACGCGGGTGATCAGCGGCTTGGGCACTCACCTGCGCTTTGGCGGCGAAGTGATGAAAAACGTCGCCGGCTATGACCTGTCGCGCCTGATGGTCGGCAGTTATGGCTGCCTCGGGGTGCTGACCGAAGTCTCGCTCAAGGTGCTGCCCAAACCCCGGCAATGCTTGAGCATCAGCCTGGACATCGACTGCGCCCGCGCCTTGGCCAATCTGGCGCAATGGGGCCAGCAACCGCTGCCCATCAGCGCTGCCAGCCACGATGGCCAGCGTTTGTACCTGCGCCTGGAAGGTGGCGAAGGCTCGGTCGCGGCGGCTCATCAACGGCTCGGCGGCGAGCCGCTGGATTCTGGTTATTGGGCCGACCTGAACGAACAACGACTAGACTTTTTCAATGAAGGCCTGCCGTTGTGGCGCTTGTCATTGCCCAACAACCTCGGGCCACTGGACTTGCCCGGCGAGCAATTGATCGACTGGGGTGGCGCGCAACGCTGGTTGAAATCAGCAGCCGATAACATTCAATCACTGGCTCAGCAGCACGGCGGCCATGCCACCTGCTTCAGTCATGGCGTCACAGAAACGCCTTTCCAGCCCCTGGCCCCGGCGCTGCTGCGCTATCACCGGCAACTCAAGGCGCAACTCGACCCGCAAAGGCTGTTCAACCCTGGCCGGATGTACGCGGAGTTCTAGATGCAAACCAACCTTAGCGAGCAGTCCCGGAAACTGCCCCGCGCCGAAGAAGCGGACAAGATTCTGCGCACCTGCGTGCACTGCGGGTTTTGCAACGCCACCTGTCCGACCTATCAACTGCTCGGCGACGAACTGGACGGGCCGCGCGGGCGTATCTACCTGATCAAGCAAGTGCTCGAAGGCGCCCCCGCCACGGCACAGGCCCAATTGCACCTGGATCGCTGCCTGACCTGCCGCAACTGCGAAACCACCTGCCCGTCCGGGGTGGATTATCACAACCTGCTGGACATTGGCCGCGCCGTGATCGATCAAGCGGTGCCACGCCCGGCCAGTCAACGGCTATTGCGTCAGGGCCTGCGGGCATTGGCGCCAAACCCGATCCTGTTCAAGACCCTGCTGCAGATCGGCGCCACTTTCCGGCCGTTGCTGCCACGGGGGGTTGAGGCGAAGTTACCCCACGACCTCCCTGCTCCGGGCAAACGCCCCGTCCCTCGGCATGCGCGCCAGGTGTTGATGCTCGAAGGCTGCGTACAACCCGGTCTGTCACCGAACACCAACGCCGCGACGGCGCGGGTGCTGGATCGGCTGGGGATCAGCGTGATTGCGGTGCCGGAAGCCGGTTGTTGCGGCGCGCTGGACTATCACCTCGACGCCCAAGCCGTGGGCCTGGACCGCGCCCGACGCAACATCGACGCCTGGTGGCCGCACCTGGAAAGCGGCGCCGAAGCCATCGTGCAAACCGCCAGCGGCTGCGGCGCATTCATCAAGGATTACGGGCATCTGCTGGAGCGCGACCCGGTTTATGCGGCCAAGGCACGGCGAGTCAGCGAACTGGCGCTGGACCTGGTGCAAGTGCTGGCCGATGAACCGTTGGAACGGGTCTGCGCCGCCACCGACCGACGGATCGCCTTTCACTGCCCCTGCACCTTGCAGCACGCACAGAAACTCGGCGGCGCGGTCGAGGCCGTGCTGACGCGGTTGGGCTTCAATCTCACAGCTGTGCCCGACAGTCATTTGTGCTGCGGATCGGCGGGCACCTATTCGATCACCCAACCGGAGCTGGCCCGGCAACTGCGCGACAACAAACTCAACGCCCTGGAAAGCGGCCACCCCGACGTCATCGCCACCGCCAACATCGGCTGCCAGAGCCACCTCAACAGCGCCGGACGCACCCCAGTCAGGCACTGGATCGAATTGGTGGACCAAGTGCTGCGTTGACCGAACACTTCCGCGTTGCAAGAACAGTCCTTGGCAGAATGAAGTTCGTCAGAAACTTCGTTTGTCGGCGCCGCCGAAGGCTGCGATCTTTTCCGGCATCCGTTACGTCACTGCGCCAGGAATTTTTTTCATGAGCCACCCGAATTTCGTCAGCCCTGACCTGATCCGCCAACGCTTCTCCAAAGCGATGTCCGACATGTACCGCGAAGAAGTGCCGCTGTACGGCGCGCTGATGGAACTGGTGGAACAGACCAACCGCCACGTGCTGGACAGCGACCCGCAAATCGCCCGACAGTTGCACAGCACCGGGGAAATCCAGCGGCTGGACCTGGAGCGCCACGGTGCAATCCGCGTCGGCACCGCCACTGAACTGGCAACCCTCGCCCGCCTGTTCGCGGTGATGGGCATGCAACCGGTGGGCTATTACGACCTGACCCCGGCCGGCGTGCCGGTGCATTCCACCGCGTTCCGTGCCGTGCATGAGGCGGCGTTGCAAGTCAGCCCGTTCCGGGTGTTCACCTCGCTACTGCGCCTGGAACTGATCGAAGACACCGAACTGCGGGCCTTTGCCCAATCAGTGCTGGACCAGCGTTCAATCTTCACCCCGGCTGCGCTGACGCTCATCGAGCGCGCCGAAACCCAGGGAGGGCTGACCGAATACGAGGCGCAGGACTTCGTCGCACAAGCCTTGGAAACCTTCCGCTGGCACCACAGCGCCACCGTCACCGCCGAGCAGTACCAACAACTCAGCGCCCAGCATCGACTGATCGCCGACGTGGTGGCGTTCAAAGGCCCGCACATTAACCACCTGACGCCGCGCACCCTGGACATCGACATCGTCCAGGCACAAATGCCCGCCCATGGCATTACCCCCAAAGCGGTGATCGAAGGCCCACCCCGCCGCCAATGCCCGATTCTGCTGCGTCAAACCAGCTTCAAGGCGTTGGACGAGCCGATTGCTTTTACCGATCAAGCCGAGATGCGCGGCAGCCACAGCGCCCGCTTCGGTGAAATCGAACAACGCGGCGCAGCGCTCACGCCCAAGGGCCGGGCACTTTACGACCGTTTGCTCAACGCTGCCCGGGATGAGCTCAAGGAGTTCCCCAACGAAGCCAATACCGCACGCTACAACGCGCTAATGACGCAGCACTTTGGCGAATTCCCTGACACCGTAGAAGAAATGCGCCAACAGGAACTGGCGTACTTTCGCTACTTCATGACCGAAAAAGGCCTGGCGGCGGATGGGCTGAAAGACGCGTCTCTGGAGGATTTGCTCCGCGACGGGTATGTGCGGGTTGAACCGCTGGTGTACGAAGATTTCCTGCCGGTCAGTGCGGCGGGGATTTTTCAGTCGAACCTGGGGGACGCGGCGCAAACCCACTATGGCGTGCACTCGAACCAACAGGCGTTCGAAAAGGCGCTGGGACGGTCGACGATTGATGAGTTGGGCTTGTATGCCGAGACGCAGCGGCGATCGATCGAAGAGTGTTTTGCAGCATTGGGCTTGAAGGTTACCGATTAGGCGTTATGGCCGCGAAAAGATCGCAGCCCTGCGGCAGCTCCTGCAGAAATACGTATTTCATGCAGGAGGGGCCGCCCCGTCGTTCGTCGCGTCGTTGCCGGCACGGCACGTTTTCGACCTTTTAAGCCGCACCGCCCTTGGCCTGTTGCTCCAGGTGCAGTTGCAGCTCTGGATCGATCTTCAGCGCAGCGGCCAGTTCGTCCAGATAATTGCGCTCGGCATCCTGCTGATCGTCCACCAGCATCACGCTGGCCAGGTACATCTCGGCGGCCATGCCCGGGTCCTGGGCGGACTGCGCCACATCGGCGGCATCCAGCGGCCGGGCGACTTCGTCATCGAGCCATTGTTGCAGTTGCGGGTCGTCGGTATGGCGGCCGATTTCAGTGCTGATCATTTGTTTCTCGGCGTCGTCGATACGGCCGTCGGCCTTGGCGGCGGCGATCAAGGCGCGAAGGATGGCATGGCTGTGGTCTTCGATTTCCGGACCGGACAACAGATCAACGGTACGCGGCGCCTGTTGGGGTGCCGAGGCCTGGCTGCGTTGCCATGCCTGATAGGCCTGGAACGCCATCATCCCCAAAGAGGCCAGCGCCGCATAGTTGGTGCCGCCCGAGCGCGTTTGGCTTGAACCGCCCGAAGGGGAACCGCCGCCCAACAGACCACCGAGCAAACCTCCCAGACCTCCGCCGCCAGCACCTCCACCCGCGCTGCCACCCAACAGGCCACCGAGCAAGCCACCCAAATCGCCCAAGCCGCCTTGAGTCGACGCCGCACCACCACCTTGTTGCGACAACGAGCCCTGGCCGGCCCGCAGTAATTGCTCAAGCAAATCGCTGGTGTTCATGACGACGTCCTCATTGATGGGCAGAAACCAAGTCAGGCAACGATAGTCCTCGCCGGACATTCCGCCAACTCCGTCTGGCTGACGTCAAAAGGTGCCCCTTCACACTCCTGACAGAAACTGACAGCGCCTCCTTTTATGCTGCGTCCACCTTCTAATGGAGCAACCCCATGATCACTCCCCGTTTCATTTTGCTTTTCGTGGACAATCCCGCCGTCAGTGCACGGTTTTATGAGTTTCTGCTGGAGCGCAAGCCCGTGGAAGAGTCGCCGACCTTCGCCCTGTTTGTCCTGGACGACGGCTATAAACTGGGGCTCTGGTCGCGGCATACCGCCGAACCTGCAACGACTGTAACGGGCGGCGGAACCGAGCTGGCGTTCCCGGTAGAGTCCGCCGAGCAGGTCGATGCACTGTTTGCCAAGTGGAGCGCCCTGGGGCTGACCATGCTGCAAACACCGACCGAACTCGATTTCGGTCGCACCTTCGTCGCCCTTGACCCGGATAGCCATCGGCTGCGTGTGTTCTTTCCTCATTAAGCTGACAACACAGGCAGACCACGCTCATGACGTACCCCGGATATTTCCGGGGTATTTTTTTGCGCGGCGTCTAAGATTCAAAGGTGGTGAACCTTATCCCCGAAAATCCGGTCGATACCTGCAACCCGATCCGGTTTGCCGACGCCCTCAATAGCAGGGTGATAACTGGCTTGCTTCATTTTCTGGAGAACGCCCCCGTGATATCCACCGTACACATCGCCAGGCTCAAAGCATGGGGCGCCCATGGTTTTACCGCCACCGGCGTGGTCACTGCTTTCCTCGCGACCCTCGCCCTGCTGGAGAACCAGCCCACCCATTGCCTGCTGTGGCTGGGCGTGGCGCTGATCGTCGACGGGCTGGACGGCGCGCTGGCACGCAAGGTCAATGTGCAATCGGTGCTGCCGAGTTTCGACGGCTCGATCCTCGACCTGGTGATCGACTACCTGACGTATGTGTTTATCCCGGCGCTGTTCATCTACCGTTACATCCCGTTGCCGGACTACACCCTGCTGCTGACCGTGTCGCTGATTCTGGTGTCGTCGCTGTTCTGCTTCTGCAACGTCAACATGAAGAGCAAGGACAACTACTTCCAGGGCTTCCCCGCTGCGTGGAACGTGGTTGCGCTGTGCCTGTACATCATCGGTCCGTCGCCGTGGATCACGTTGCTCACCGTGATCGGCCTGGCGCTGTTGACCGTGACTCGAATGAAATTCCTGCACCCGTTCCGCGTGCGCCGCTTCATGCCGATCAACATTGCCGTGACGGCCATCTGGTTGCTGTGCAGCTTGTCGCTGGTGCTCAACCATCCGGTCATCAATCCACTGGTGATGGGCCTGTGGCTGCTGATGTCGGCGTACTTCCTGGGGATCTGCATCTGGCGCACGGCGCTGGAGTGGTTCGACGGCTCGCGGCTCAAATAGGCACTGCAATCATGCCCATCCATATCGTGCGACTCGGCTCACCCCGCACCGCAAATGAAGGCCTGCGCCTAGGCACGGTACGCCGCCCGCCCCGTGGCGTACCGAAGGCCGAATTCGCCAGCCGTGATTTCTATGATGTGTGGCAACCGCTGCTGTCCCCCAGCTCCGAACTGGTGGCCGAAGCCAAAGCGGCAGAAGATGCCAAAGCCTGGGAGAACTTCAAGCGCAAGTTCAAGGCCGAGATGAACCATCCCGCGCCCAGTCAGTTGCTGGACCTGCTGGCCGCCCTCTCCCATCAAACCTCACTGGCCGTGGGGTGTTACTGCGAAGACGAAGCGCACTGCCACCGGTCCGTATTGCGGGAGTTGCTGGAGGCTCGGGGCGCAACGGTTGTTTAGATAAAAAGAACACCAAAATCCCCCTGTGGGAGCGGGCTTGCTCGCGAAGGTGGTCTGTCTGGCACATCGATGTTGGATATGCCGACGCCTTCGCGAGCAAGCCCGCTCCCACATTAGAACCGGACGAGGGGTTGATCATGGTCAATAATGAAAGGGTTGAGATGTATTGAACGACCACCGTCTGCTCGCTTACCCACGGGAGGTTTGTCATGTCTGGTCAACCGCGCTTCATGCTGGTCGCCTCACCGCTGATGGAACACAGCCCCGCCTTTGACCGGGCTGCGATGCTGGCCAAGGCCGAGGGGGCGGCCCTGCACATCGTGGCCTTCGACTATCTGGAAGGCCTGGCGACCGCCAGCCTGGTCAACGAAAAGGCCATGGAGCAGATGCGCTTGGGCTATGTCGAGCGCCACCGCCAGTGGCTTGAAGAACAGGCCCACCCCTTGCGCAAGATCGGTGTGAACGTCACCACCGAGGTGGCCTGGGTCGAGCATCCGCTGGAGGAGATCCTGATTCACCTCAAGGAGCAGCCGATGGACGTGCTGATCAAGGCGCTGGATCATCCATCGCGGCTGTCGCGGCTGGTGTTTACCCCCCTCGACGTGCATTTGTTGCGTGAATGCCCGGTGCCGCTGCATTTCGTCAGCCATGCCACTCGCGCGTTGCCGCGCAAGATCGTCGCGGCGATCGACCCGTTTCACCGCGATGATCAATACAACAGTTTCAACGACCGGATCCTTCACGAAGCCTCAAAACTGGCGAGCGCCTGCAATGCCGAACTCGATGTGGTCTACGCCTATGACCTTTCATCCATCAGCGCGGACGAGTTCAACTTCTATAACGGTTCGGCGCTTTTCTCTTCGGACCAGGTCAAGACCCTGTTCGACCTCCAGGAGAATGCCTTCAACGAACTGGCCGCGCGCAACGGCATCGCGCCGGAGCAGCGGCACATGATCATGGGCAACCCCACCAAGGTACTGACCCACTACACCGAGACCCATGATGTGGATGTGATCGTCATGGGCCGGATCGGCCATCGCGGCATGGGCCGGTTGATCGGCAGCACGGTGGAGCATGTGCTGTACAAAATGCCATGCAGCGTGTGGGTGGTGTACACCGAGTCACTGGATGAGTGACTGCAACGGCTGAATACCAAATTGTGCACATACCTTTGTGGACGCGACCCCTGTGGCGAGGGGGCTTGCCCCCGTTGGGTCGCGAAGCGGCCCCAAAAGCTTTGCGACTGCTTCGCAGCCGAACGGGGGCAAGCCCCCTCGCCACAGGAGGTCGCGCCCACGGGGATTTTGTGTTCTCGACTCAGCGCCGGGTGATCACCACCTCCAGGTATTCGCTTGGCACCACCAACGACCGCTCCCCCGCTCGGTTCAGGCGCTTGAGCAGTTCCGTCAGGTCGTTTTCCAGGGCGGCGGCCCCTTCAGGTGGCAGGGTCGCAAAGGCCTTGTGAACCGGGCCATACCAGGTGCGGAAGGTGTCGATGAAATGAGCCGCCGAGCGATAGCGGAAATTGAACAATCGCCGCGTTACCTGAAGCACGAAGTCGCGCTGATCGAACTGTGAGTGCAACCACGCTTCAGAGCCCCAGTTTGAAGGCGGTTGAGCGCCCACGGGTGGCGGCATGTGGCGCCCCAGGACCTTGAACATCTGGCCAACGAAACCTTCAGGCGTCCAGTTGGCAAGGCCGATCCGGCCTCCCGGGCGGCACACCCGCGCCAATTCCGCGGCAGCCTTTGGCTGATCAGGGGTAAACATCACCCCAAAGGTCGAGAGCACAGCATCGAAACTGGCATCCTCGAAAGGTAGCGCCTCGGCGTCGGCCACCTGAAAGGTCACGTTCAGGTGTTCCGCCCGTGCCCGGTCTTCGCCGCGCTCAAGCAGCTTGGCCACATAGTCGGTGGACGTGACCTTACAGCCCCGGCGCGCAGCGGCAAGCGTGGCATTACCGTTGCCCGCAGCGACGTCCAGCACGAGCTCATCGCAGAGCAGGTCGCAGGCTTCAGCCAATTGTTCGCCGACGATCTGTAACGTGGTGCCGATCACGGCATAGTCGCCGCTGGCCCACGCAGTCATCTGACGGTTTTTCAGGGCGGTGAGGTCAATGGGTGTACTCATGAAGTCTGCTCCGCTGCGGGTTGTAACGGGTCTCGGCTTACTCCGCCGTGGTGGGGTCGATGATGCTCATGACTCGGGAAACGCTGTTGATCGGAAAGCCACCTTGTTTGGCATGCTCCCTGATGAGTTCCTCGCTCGGCGCGATGTACACGCAGTAAATCTTGTCGCCCGTGACGTAACTCTGCTGCCATTGCACTTGCGGCCCCAATCCGCGCAACACATCGCAGGATTTTTGCGAGATCGCTTTGAGTTCCTGTTGTGGCAGTGCGCCGGCTCCCGGAAGCTCGCGTTCAATAATGAACTTAGGCATAACCCTCTCCCTTTCATGATCGTGATGGCAGGGTCGCAAGTGACCCCGTCCACAAACTAAAGCTCCCGGATAGGTATCCGTCCTGCCCGGTCGTCCGGCAGACTCACGAAATACACCGATCTCCGATACATGGTCATGCGTTTGTAACGCAGGATTAACACCCGCCCCCCGGGATTGCCGATGTGCCCTGAATCAGCTCTTATGGGCCACCGTTTTTTGAAAGGATTCCCCCATGCCTCGCCTGGACTGGCTCGCTCACCACATGCACCACAGCGACATCTTTGCTTCATGGATTCACCAACAATTCCACTATGAATACGCCGACCAGCCCTTGCCTCAGTGGCAACGGGAATTCGCTGACGGCCAATTCGACGGCACGTGGCAATGTTTGATCGCCCGGGATGAAGACCGCCTGTTGGGTGGTGCGGCACTGGCCACCGCCGACCTGGCTCACCGGCCTGACCTGGGTCCTTGGCTGGCTTGTGTGTTCGTCACCCCCCAAGCAAGGGGAAAAGGATTGGCGGAGCGTTTGATTGAGGGGATATGCGCGCAGGCCAGGGAACGTGGCGTGGCGAAGATCTATTTACACACCCGGGACCAGAGCGATTACTACGCCAGACGCGGATGGACAGTGCTGGAGCGTTTTCAGGCCTGGGAAAACGACCAATGGCTCATGGTGCGCAACCTGTGAGCCATTGATTGGAAAGGTTACGCGGCAGGCGCCTTGGCCTCTTCCAACAACTGCCGGATCATCTGCTCCTGAGTCTCGTAGCGACCCTCGCCAAAGTGGCTGTAACGCACCTGCCCCTTGGCATCGATCAGGTAGTGAGCCGGCCAGTATTGGTTGTCGAAGGCGCGCCAGATCGCGTAGTTGTTGTCGATCGCCACCGGGTAGGTGATACCGAGCTTTTTCACCTGATCGCGAACGTTGTCGAGGATGCGTTCGTAACCGTATTCCGGGGTGTGCACGCCGATCACCACCAGGCCGTCCTTTTCATATTTTTTCGCCCAGTCCTTCACGTAGGGCAAGGTGTGCTGGCAGTTGATGCAGTCATAGGTCCAGAAATCCACCAGCACCACCTTGCCGCGCAGGGAGTCGTTGCTCAGCGCTGGCGAGTTGAGCCATTCGACCGCGCCAGAGAGTGACGGCATCGCACCTTTGGCCGCGTCCATCGGGTCGGCCTTGACCTTGCTGACCAGGTAATCGACCACCTTCGGCACGGTTTCCAGCACCTGCTGTTCCACCGAGGTAACACCTTCGGAGGAGGTGCCGGCGAGCAATCTGTTATCGGTTCCGGTGGCAATGACCGCCGCCGCGACCAACACCCCAGCACCGGCGCCGCGACGCAGCCAACCGGTAACCGGAATCGACGGTTTCAAGCGATTGACCAGACCGCGACCGGCGAAGATCAAGGTGCCCAGTGACAACGCGCTGCCCAGGCCATACGCCACCAGCAGCAGACTGGTCTGAGCGTTGGCGCCTTGCAGCATGGCGCCGGTGAGGATCACCCCGAGGATCGGCCCGGCACACGGTGCCCAGAGCAGGCCGGTGGCGACGCCAATCATCACCGAGCCCAGCGGGCCGGACATTTTGCGAGTGTTGGGGTCGAGGCGATTGCCCAGCAACACGAACGGTCGCGCCAGCCAGCCGCCGATGCGCGCGGAGATCAGCGACAGCGCAAACAGCACCATCACGATCAACGCCGCATGGCGACCGGTGTTGTTGGCTTGTATCACCCAATCGCTGCTGACCACGGCCAGGCTGGAGATCAGGGCGAAGGTCAGGGCCATGCCGCCGAGGGTGAGCAGGATCGAGGTGCGTGTGCGTTTAACACCGGCAAACAAAAACGGCACGACCGGGAGGATGCAGGGGCTGAGGACGGTCAAAATGCCGCCCAGGAATGCGATGAGAAACATGGGTTCACCTTGAGAATACGAGTCCCATGTGGGGGCTAGCCTGCTCCCACACTGGGAATATTGAGTTCATCAGAACAGTGCCTGGCTTCAAGCCATCTGGTTTTCCAACTGCTGGCCCTGTGGCGTCCGGCTGTAACCGTTCTCTGCAAGCAATTGCCCCTGCGGTGTGTGGCTGGAGCCGTTCTCTGCAACCAATTGCCCCTGCGGTGTGCGGCTGGAACCATCCTCAGCCACCAGCGGCGTCAGTTGGAAGCAGGTGCTGCTGCCACCGCTGCTCTGCTCAACAGCAGCGTTGGCATGGGCGGCGACGCCGGCTACGGAGAAAACGATGGCGGTTAAAAAGCGAGTGACGTTGTTCATGGGGTTCTTCCTGTTTCAAAAAAGGGGTTGATAACGGGTGAGCAAGGGACTCAGTTGTCTTCGTTGCAGTTGTCCGCGAATTTGCTGTAATTCAGGGCTTGGGTTTTGCCTTGGGAATCCAGGTAGGTCATCCGCGCATTCACAATCCCGCAGGAAGGCGTGGCGTCCTCTTTCATCGACAGCACTTTCTGGATGTCCAGGTGCGTGCCATAGGTGTAGGTTTGCGGGGTGACATTGGCTTCGGCCCGGGCCGACAAGGTGCAGATGTTCAGGGCGGCAAACAGGCAGGCGGCGTAGACGGCTTTGGTATTCATGGTGGTTTCCTCGGGGCTTCAATGGGTCAATCGTTGCCAAATCGTTGATGGGGCCGAGGCGGTTTGGGTTTGCCTCGATGGAAGCCATTAGAAGCCCGCGAGGTATCCCGTCTGTGTCTGGAACAGGCGCGAGTAAATTGCTATGTATCAGCAACGGCCGGCGATACACAGCGATACAAAACCCCTGAAACCGGCTGTTTTTGCGTCCCCGTGTATCCGCCGACAGGCCAGATACACTGCAATACAAACCGCTGCGGGCGAGCGAGCCTTGACTCGGTAGACTGCGCGAAAACTCCTACTCAAGAGGCATGGCGACCATGGAACACGTCGATCACATTCTCATCGTGGACGATGACCGCGAGATCCGGGAACTGGTAGGCAATTACCTGAAGAAGAACGGCCTGCGCACCACCGTGGTGGCGGATGGACGGCAGATGCGCGCGTTTCTGGAGACCACGCCAGTGGACCTGATCGTGCTCGACATCATGATGCCGGGCGACGATGGCCTGCTGCTCTGCCGTGAGCTGCGCGCCGGCAAACACAAGGCCACGCCGGTGCTGATGCTCACCGCCCGCAACGATGAAACCGACCGCATCATCGGCCTGGAAATGGGCGCCGACGACTACCTGGTCAAACCGTTCGCCGCCCGTGAACTGCTTGCCCGGATCAACGCCGTGCTGCGCCGTACGCGGATGCTGCCGCCGAATCTGGTGATCACCGAAAGCGGTCGCCTGCTGGCGTTCGGTCGCTGGCGCCTGGACACCTCGGCCCGGCATCTGCTGGATCAGGACGGCACCATGGTCGCCCTCAGCGGCGCGGAATATCGTTTGCTGCGGGTGTTCCTCGATCATCCTCAGCGGGTGCTCAATCGCGACCAGTTGCTCAACCTGACTCAAGGTCGCGACGCCGATCTGTTTGACCGCTCCATCGATTTGCTGGTCAGCCGCTTGCGTCAGCGCCTGCTCGACGATGCCCGGGAACCGGCCTACATCAAGACCGTACGCAGCGAAGGCTATGTGTTTTCCCTGCCGGTGGAAGTGCTCGGTGCGCCGTCATGAACCTTGCGCTGCACTGGCCCCGCACGCTGGCCTCGCGGCTGTCGCTGATTTTCCTGATCGGCCTGATCCTCGCCCAGGCGCTGTCCTTTGGCGCGCAGTACTACGAGCGTTATGAAAGTGCAAAAAATACGATGTTGGGCAATCTGGAAACCGACGTTTCGACCTCCCTCGCCATCCTCGACCGCTTGCCTGCCAACGAACGAGCGAGCTGGCTGCAGCGCCTGGAACGCACCAACTATGGTTATCTGCTGAATGAAGGTTCGCCCGGCACACCGATGGCGCCCAGCGATGTGCCGATTGCAGTCCCCTCGATTCAGGACGCCATCGGCCATGAATACCCGCTGACTTTTACCGACATCCCCGGCCCGAAGAAACACTTCCAGGCCCATCTGAAACTGAAGGACGGCAGCCCCGTCACCATCGACGTGCGACCCGCGATGGTGCCTTTGTCCCCGTGGTTACCGGCGGTATTACTGGGGCAACTGGCGCTGCTGATCGCCTGCACCTGGCTGGCCGTGAGAATCGCCATCCGCCCGCTCACCCGCCTCGCCCAAGCCGTGGAAACCCTCGACCCCAACACCCACGCCGTGCACCTCGATGAAAAAGGCCCGACCGAAGTCGCCTACGCCGCCAGGGCATTCAATGCCATGCAAGCGCGCATCGCGGCGTATCTCAAGGAGCGCATGCAACTGTTGGCGGCGATTTCCCACGACCTGCAAACCCCGATCACGCGCATGAAACTGCGTGCCGAATTCATGGACGACTCCAGCGAAAAAGACAAACTGTGGAATGACCTCGGCGAGATGGAACACCTGGTGCGCGAAGGCGTGGCCTACGCCCGCAGCATCCATGGCGCCACCGAGGAAAGTCGCCGCACCGATCTGGATTCGTTCCTCGACAGCCTGGTGTTCGACTATCAGGACATGGGCAAAGACGTGCAGCTGGGCGGCAAAAGCGCCGCAGTGATCAACACCCGGCCCCATGCCTTGCGGCGAGTGCTGGTTAACCTGGTGGACAACGCGCTGAAATTCGCTGGCGCGGCTGAGTTGTGGGTGGAAACGAAGGCCGACGGCAGCTTGTCGGTGAAGGTCATGGACCGAGGGCCGGGGATTGCCGAAGAGCAATTGGCCCAGGTGATGCAGCCGTTCTACCGCGTGGAGAATTCGCGTAATCGCAGCACCGGCGGGACCGGGTTGGGGTTGGCGATTGCCCAGCAATTGGCGCTGGCGATTGGCGGGGCACTGACCTTGAGCAATCGCGTGGATGGTGGGTTGTGTGCGGAGCTCAAGTTGCCAAAGCCCCAATAAACACCGCCCATCCAATGTAGGTGTGGTGTTTGGGGGATTGTGTGCGGTCAGGCCCTTGTGGCGAGGGGGCTTGCCCCCGTTCGACCGCGAAGCAGTCGCAAAGCCCCCCCTAGCGAGCCTGACAAAACCGGATTGCTGATTTTGGGGCCGCTGCGCTGCCCAACGGGGGCAAGCCCCCTCGCCACAAAAGCCGCGCTAGACGCTACTCCGAAGGCCGAGCCCGCAACCGCCGTCCAATGACATCCAGCACATCGCAGCCATCGCGCAATGGAATGGCACAGAGCAAAGCAAAATCACTGAGAATGAAGGATTCGCACTCGACTGAACCGCGCATCGACATGTTCTCAAGCACCTGAGTAACTGCGCGAATTCGATAGCTGGCAGTGTCATACAAAACATCGATCGGCGCGTGGGTATCGACGAACAGGGTGGGCATGTCGGTGCAGTTGCCGGTGAGGGCCATGAAGCGGTTTTCGGGGTGGGGGATTGGTTTTTCGTAGGGTGGATCGGGTGTAAGCGTCTTCATCGATTTAAGTCCTAACGTATGGATTGAAGCCGCCAGAAATCACTTCCACGCGAATAGGTGGCGGCTGTACGCAGGTGTGGAAGACCGGGACGTTAGGCACCCGGCGCACTCGAAAGCGCCCCGCGCACAGCCACCATGAAACACAGACGATAAAAAACGCCGAACTGGTGGCGCTTGATGCGCCTAACGATAGAAGGGCTTCCACGCCCTGTCACTGAATTTGCAGTGACCGCCCAAAGACTATCGATGAGGCGCGCTGCGCACCAGTTCATGGAAACCGCTACAACTTGAAGGAAACTTCCGACGACTTTGCCCAGAAATTTCGCAGCAATTTTCCATCAAGGACGATCCAGCCGACTAGCCAATCTGTTGGCGATATGGAGCAACCACGACTCGCCTGATTCCCACGCATTCCAGTAGCAGTAGTAACAGCTCAGTTCTTTCAATAGGTAATCCCTTAACACCAGCTCATCTTTCCGCTGATCAAGCAGTGTGTTGAGTTCATGCTGGACTACCATCAGATCCTCGGGATCGGAGTCAGCTAAAAAAGCATCAATCACTTGCTCAGCCGTATCATGTTCGACCGTCCAATCTTGATGGAAGTACGCTCCAAAAAAGTCGTGTAACTCGGGAAATTCTTTGTTCATATCTCTGGAAACCCTGTCAGCAAAAAATATCCCTCAGGACGTCGGGCGTCTTTTATCAATACCAACAATACTTTCGAGGCTGGCACATAGTCGGTACTACCGTTAGGCAAACTGATTCCTACTGGCAGGTCGAATTGTGCGTAATGGTCGTCTTGCTCTTTTTACTTTTAAGGAACTTGTCGATCCGTTTTTTGTTTTCAGATAGCGCCCTCGCGACAGCCGACTCAGCAATAGCTCGATCAGGGAATGTTGAAGCGGCAGGGATAGTTGGCTCTGCTTCCAGTCTTTGTGCTAACTGCAAATCCGTTCTCCCGATATGCTTCGCAATAAGATGCCCTCCTTGGGCCTCGTGTGCTGCTAAACCACCACCCGGAACAATTTCGCTGAACGGCCCATCAGCCTCTATTTCTCCGGGACACGGTAGACATGCCAACCCCAACGGATCAACCCACCCCGTCGGATTCGGCGTGTACTGGTACTGGTTCAGCCCACCGGCTAGCTTGATCGGATCCGGTGTCAGATACCGACCCACCTCCGGATCATAGTACCGATGCCGGTTGTAGTGCAGGCCGCTCTCGGCGTCGAAGTACTGCCCCTGGAAACGCAGTGGTTGGTCGAGCTGCTCGCCTCCACCGAGTGCCAGATGCGTGAGCTTGCCGTAGGCGTTGTACTTCGCCGACCAGACAATCTCGCCACCGAAATCCGTCAGTTCCTGCGGCGTGCCGAGGTGGTCGAGTTGGTAGTAGAACGGGCAGGCCTTTTTCGGGCCTTTGCCGTCGAGCATGGCCAACGGGCGGAAGCTGCCCGGCTCGTAGACGTAGCTGCG
>NZ_JBXAKV010000016.1:0-160665 GCF_058798795.1 Pseudomonas sp. GW822-FHT07A10 | reverse complement strand
GGGTTCGACTGCGTCGAACGGCGCTGCGCGCCAATCCCCAGATGAACACCTGCGCTCAGCCTCCCGAAGGGGCGGGTGGGTCAAGATCAAAAGCGGCAGGCGAGCTAACGCTCGACCTGTAGTTTGGTGGGTGTACGCCGCTCCACTAATGTGGGAGCGGGCTTGCCCGCGATGGCGGTCTTACAGGCAATGATGTTTATTGATCTGTAAAAACTTCAGAACCTTCCCACAAGTCTTTCAGGTTGTCCGTCGGAAGTGGGCTCTCTAACCTTTGGACGTCGCTGCCAATTCAGCGATCGGGACTGCAAGCCCGCCGATAGTTTGTTAGGCACCTTTAAGCGCACCTATAATCGTGGCGCTTAAATCAATGGTCATCGATTTATGGTGGCTGTGTGCGGGAGATCTTCGGGTCTGCCGAGGTTGCCTAACGACTCGGTCTTGCAGACCCGCGCACAGCTGCCACCCATCATCTGCAAGTGATGCTGGTAGCTCCAACTTTTTGTTAGGAGTTTCACAATGATCAAAGACAGCCCAAATCCTCCAGAAACAGACGTAGAAACAGACGTAGAAACAGATTTAGAAACAGATTTAGAAACAGATTTAGAAACAGATTTAGAAACAAACATGGAAAACGAATCCGTTTCCCCCTACACCTGCCTCAATTCCAAAAAACTCCACGATGCCGCAATCCGTGCACTCGATCACTATCTCGCGCCACCTTCCCAGAAGAAGGTCAAAGCCGAGCAGCGTCCAAGTACGATCTTCGTCGTCGCGCCCAACGTAGATTCAGAAACCCTGTTGGCCCATGCCTGTGAAACACTGGCTTCGGCGAATGTCATGGCCAGTGAGTTGGCGTTCGATCTCACCGGCCCAGCCTGCAATCTGGCCTTGGGCATTCAGCAGATGATTTCGTTGGCGGAGTTGTCGGTGAACCGGGTGCTGGATCAGGTCGATCCGCAGGGGTAGCACAATGAAAAAGCCCGCTGGACCAGTGACGGTCAGCGGGCTTTGAGATTTTCATTGGGAGTGCGGGCCTCTTCGCGGGCAAGCCTCGCTCCTACAGGGGAATGGTGTCGGACATCGACGTGCAAACAACACATTCCTCGTAGGAGCGAGGCTTGCCCGCGAAGACTGACTGTCCCGCGCCTATGATCTAAACCCTGGCACTCACCTCACTGCGATTAACCAACGCTTCCAACGCACCACTCAAACTTGGCGCCTTGTCGCCAATCAACAGATGCCAAACGCCCCCCTCAAGTTGGCTGACACCCTGGCAACCAAGCGCTTTCAACTGGCCTTCCGACAACCCCGTGCCATCCGCCAGCTGCAACCGAATCCGGGTCATGGCGATGCAATCCATCTGCAGCACATTCTCGCCGCCGCCCAGCGCCTTCAACCATTGTTGGGCTTCAGTGTTCGTCACCGCCACAGGTTTTGGCTCATCGATATCAGCGGTAGGGGAGGCCACAACCGCGCGGCCCAAAGCCGGCATCGCCAACCGGATCTCGTCGGCAATGCTGTCTGCCATCGGCCCGACCACCACCTGCAAACTGCCGCCCTTGCCCGGACGCACTACCGCCATTGCACCCAACGCTTTCAAGTCCGCATCCGAGGCTTTGTTGCGATCAGCCATGTCCAACCGCAGTCGCGTGGTGCAAGCGCCGACCGTGATCAAATTCTCCGCACCGCCCAGCGCCTTGATATATGCCCCGGCGCGTTCATTCTCGGTGACCACAACTTTGTCGCCAGCCTGAACATCCTCACGCCCCGGCGTCTTCAGGTTGAAGCGGCGGATACAGAAATCAAACACCGCGTAGTAGATCACTGCATACGCCAGACCCACGGGAAGCACGCGCCAGCCGTTGGTGGATTCACCCCAGCCCAGAATCATGTCGATGAAACCGCCGGAAAAGGTAAACCCCAGGTGAATGTTCAGCAGGTTGGTGACGGCCATCGACAGTCCCGTTAGCAGCGCATGAAGCAAAAACAGTAGCGGTGCGAGGAACATGAAGGCGAATTCGATCGGCTCGGTGACGCCGGTCAAAAACGAGGTCAGGGCCATGGACAGGAAGATCCCGCCCATGACTTTGCGCCGTTCCGGCAGGGCGTTGCGGTACATCGCCAGGCACGCGGCGGGCAGGCCGAAGATCATCATCGGGAACATGCCGGTCATGAACTGGCCGCCTTTCGGGTCGCCGGCAAAGTAACGTGACAGGTCGCCGGTCACCAGTGCGCCCGTGGTCGGATCGGTGAAGTTGCCGAACACGAACCACGCCATGTTGTTGAGGATGTGGTGCAGGCCGGTGACGATCAGCAAGCGGTTGAACACGCCGAAGATGAACGCACCAAAGCTGCCGCTCTCCATCATCAACGTGCCGAAGCCGTTGATGCCGTGCTGGATCGGTGGCCAGATGAAACCGAAGATGACGCCCAGGCCGACGGCAGCGAACCCGGTGACTATCGGCACGAAACGCCGACCGCCGAAGAACGCCAGGTATTCCGGCAGCTTGATGTCTTTGAAGCGGTTGTACAGCGCACCGGCCATCAGGCCGCTGACGATCCCGGCCAGCATGCCCATGTTGATGCTCGAGTCGAGCACCTTGAGGGTGGAGATCATCACCAGATAACCAATGACCCCGGCCAGGCCTGCGGTGCCGTTGTTGTCCTTGGCAAAACCGACCGCGATGCCGATGGCGAAGATCAGCGCCAGGTTGGCGAAAATCACCTGGCCGGCGTCGTGGATGATCGCGATGTCCAGCAGGTCAGTGTCGCCCAGACGCAGCAGTAACCCGGCAATCGGCAGGATCGCGATCGGCAGCATCAGCGCGCGACCGAGGCGCTGCAGGCCTTCGATGAAGTATTGGTACATGGCGGATCTCCCTGGATTCTTATCGTTGTTGTTCAGCTCAGAGGCCATTGCTGGTGACAGGCGTGACGCACCGCGCCGGCGCTGCTCAGCTTGAGCAGGTCCTGGCTGATGCGTCGGCATTCGGTGGCGTCGAGGTGGCGTACGCGGTCCTTGATTTCACCGATTTGCACCGGGCTGACCGACAACTCGCTGACGCCCAGGCCAATCAGTACCGGCGTGGCCAACGGATCGGAGGCGAGGGCGCCGCAGACCCCGACCCACCGGTTATGCACCGCGGCACCGGCGCAGGTCTGGGCGATCAGCCGCAGCAGCGCCGGGTGCATCGCATCGACGCGGGAGGCGAGGCCGGCGTGGTCGCGGTCCATGGCCAGGGTGTATTGCGACAAGTCGTTGGTGCCGATGGACAGGAAGTCCGCGTGCTCGGCCAGTTGCTCGGCCAGCAGCGCGGCGGCCGGAACTTCGATCATCACGCCCAATTCCGGGCGCTCACTCACATTGAGTTCAATGCACAACGCGTCGAGACGCTGGCGGATGTGCAGCAACTCATCGACTTCAGTGACCATCGGCAACAGGATTCGGCAGCGCGACAACGGGCTGACTTGCAGCAGGGCGCGCAGCTGCTGATCCAGCAGCTCCGGGCGCACCTGAGCCAGACGAATGCCGCGCAAACCAAGCACCGGGTTCGCTTCGACAGGGAGCGGTAAATAGTCGAGCTGTTTATCGCCGCCGACATCGATGGTGCGGATGATCACCGACTTGTCGCCCATGGCGTCGAGCACGGCTTGATAGGCGACGTGCTGCTCCTGTTCGTCCGGCGCGGTTTGGCGGTCGACGAAGAGGAATTCGGTACGCAGCAGACCGACGCCATCGGCACCGTTGGCCAGGGCATCAGCTGCCTCGGCACTGGAAGCGACATTGGCGGCGACTTCGATTGGCAAACCATCAAGTGTCAGTGCCGGGACGTGAGCCTGAGACTGTTGAAGCGCGCGACGTTGCTGATGATCGAGTTGCGCCTGATGCACCTCGGCCAGGCGCTCGGCAGTCGGTATCAGTTCGAGGCGACCGCCGTCGGCATCCAGCACCACCGCTTGACCTTGCTCCTGATCGAGCAGCGTCGAGCCCAGTGCAACCATGCACGGCAAGCCTTTGCCGCGAGCGAGAATCGCCACATGGGACGTCGCGCCACCTTCGGCCATGCACAACCCGGCCACCCCTTGTTGGCTCAGTTGCAGCAAATCGGACGGGGTCAGTTCATGGGCGGCGACAATGGCGCCGGCCGGTACGTCGTAATGCCAGGCCTCACCCAGCAAGGCGCGCAGCACCCGTTGCTTGAGGTCACGCAGGTCGTTGGCGCGTTCGGCCAGCAACGGGCTGCCGAGTTGCAGCAGCACCTCGCATTGCACGTCGATGGATTGACTCCAGGCGTGAGTCGCGGCGATGCCTTGGTCGATGGATTGATGAGCCGCATCGAGCAGCGCCGGGTCTTCGAGCAATGCCAGGTGCGCGGCGAAGATCGCTTCTTCATCGGTGTTCTTGTGCTTCTTCGCTTGGGCCCGTGTGCCGTCGATTTCGCTGCGTACTTGAGTCAGCGCGGTGTCCAGCGCGTAACGTTGTTGCTTCGGCTCATGATTACCAGCATCTACTGGAAGACTGATCGAGTTCAGACGAAACAACGGCCCGCCCACCAGGCCTGGAGCTGCGCACACACCGTGCAGCACACCCGCTTCGGCGGGGCGATTGCGTTGGGCTATTGGCGTTGGTGCGGCAGCGTGGTTGTCTTCGGCCAGGGCTGTGGATAACGCGGCCAACAGGGCTTGCAGCGCCGCTTCGGCATCCGGCCCCTGGCAACTGACCCGGATTTCATCCCGCTCACCGACAGCCAGCCCCATCAGGCCGATCAAACTGTCGCAGGCCGCCGATTTACCGGCGAAGTGCAGCCAGGATTTGCTCTTGAACTGTTGGGCGGTTTGGCGGATCAGCGCCGCAGGCCGGGCGTGCAAGCCACCGCGATGGGCGACATGAACATGCCCTTGAACCTCGATGCCGAGCACTTCAATGTCGATCTGCGCGCTGTTCGTTACTTTCGGCACGATGTGCAGCAGCGGATCGCCCACCTTCACTGATTTCAGCGTAATCGGACGTGCTTGGAAGTCCTGACTGTTGGTCAGAATCATCAGGCTGACCAGGCTTTTGCACTGCTGCGCGACCTGGTCCAGGTCATAGCGCAGCAGCGGCTGGCCATTGCTGACCCGCGCACCTTCCTTGACCAGCATCGAGAAACCGACACCCTGCAACTCGACCGTATCAAGGCCCAGATGAAGCAGTAACTCGGCGCCGTTATCGGCGCGCAAGGTGATGGCGTGACCGGTGCGGGCGATGTGGATCACGACCGCTTCACAGGGCGAGTACAGAGTGTCGTTCAATGGATCGATGGCGATCCCGTCGCCCATGGCGCCACTGGCGAACACCGGGTCCGGGACTTTCGCGAGTGTGAGCACCGGGCCGCTGAGCGGGGCGCTGAGGGTCAGCTCTTTATTGTTGTTGTGCATGGCTCGGTCTCATCAGGAAAGCTTCAAATCGGACTCAGTGCGTGCGCGTCACTTTGCTCAAGTGACGCGGCTGGTCCGGGTCCATGCCACGGGCGACGGCCAAACCGGCGGCCATGACGTAGAAACTCTGGATCGCCAGAATCGGGTCCAGGGCCGGGTGTTCGGCGCGGGTCAGGGTCAGGTCGCGTTCGGCGACGTCATCTGGCGCGGCCAGCAGCACGCGGGCGCCGCGTTGACGCATGTCGGCGGCCAGGCTCAGCAACCCGGCCTGCTCGGCACCGCGCGGGGCGAAGATCAGCAGGTGGTAGTTCTCGTCGATCAACGCCATCGGGCCGTGCCGCACTTCGGCGCTGCTGAAGGCTTCGGCCTGGATCGCCGAGGTTTCCTTGAACTTGAGTGCCGCTTCCTGGGCAATAGCGAAGCCGGCGCCACGGCCGATCACCATCAAGCGCTGGCAATCGCGCAACGCATCGATGGCCTGGCTCCAGTCCTGTTGCGCCGCCTCACGCAAACCTTCCGGCAGGGCAAGGCCGGCCTCCAGCAATTCCACGTCTTCTTTCCAATGGGCGATCAGGCGGGCGCTGGCGGTGAGGGTGGCTATAAAACTCTTGGTCGCGGCGACGCTGCTTTCGGTGCCGGCGCACAGCGGCAGGCTGAATTCGCAGGCCGCTTCCAAAGGCGAGTTCTCGGCGTTGACCATGGAAATGCTCAGGGCGCCGCGCTTGCGCAGCAAACGCAGGCTGTTCACCAAATCCGGGCTCTGCCCCGATTGCGAGAAAGCGAACGCGACCTGGCCGCTGACCTTCAACGGCGCCTGTTGCATGGTCACCACCGACATGGGCAACGACGCCACCGGAATGCCCAATTGCTGCATGGTCAGGTAGGCGAAATAGCTCGCCGCGTGGTCGGAACTGCCGCGAGCCACGGTCATTGCCACTTGCGGCGGCTGACGGCGCAGGCGCGCGGCAATCTCGATCATCTGCGGGTCGAGTTGCTGCAATTGGGCTTGCACGGCCTCGAACGAGGACAGCGCCTCTTCAAGCATTTTTGAAGTCAATGTCTTCTCCTTCGACCATGACGGCGGTCAGTGTGAGTGAGCGATCCAGCCGCACGCAGTCGGCCCAGGCGCCGGGTTGCAGGCGCCCGCGTTCTTGGAGGCCGAGGTAGTCGGCGGGGAATTGCGAAAGACGTTGCGAGGCTTCGCTGATCGGCAGGCCGATCTTCACCAGGTTGCGCAGGGCCTGATCCATGGTCAGGGTGCTGCCGGCCAGCGTGCCGTCGGGCAGGCGCACACCGCCCAGGCATTTGGTCACGGTGTGGCTGCCGAGTTTGTATTCGCCGTCGGGCATGCCGGCGGCGGCGGTGGAATCGGTGACGCAATACAGGCACGGGATCGAGCGCAAGGCCACGCGGATCGCACCGGGGTGTACGTGGAGCAAGTCCGGAATCAGTTCGGCGTACTTGGCGTGGGCCAGCGCCGCACCGACGATGCCGGGCTCGCGATGATGCAACGGGCTCATGGCGTTGTAGAGGTGGGTGAAACTGCTGGCGCCGGCGGCCAACGCGGCGACGCCTTCCTCGTAACTGCCCAGCGTGTGGCCGATTTGCATGCGCACGCCGCGAGCGCTGAGGGCGCGGATCAAACCGTCGTGGCCGGCGATTTCCGGGGCGATGGTGATCACTCGGATCGGCGCCAGCGCCAGGTATTCCTCGACTTCGGCCATCAACGCGGTGTGGGCGAAATTCGGTTGGGCGCCGAGTTTTCCGGGGTTGATGTAGGGACCTTCCAGATGCACGCCGAGTACCCGGGCGCTGCCTTTGGGCCGCTGCTCGCAGAACTCGCCGACGGCTTTGAGCACGCTGGAAATCTCTTCGCTCGGCGCGGTCATGGTGGTCGCCAGCAGCGAGGTGGTGCCGAAGCGCACGTGGGTTCTGGTGATGGTTTCGAAGGCTGGCGCGCCTTCCATGATGTCTTTGCCACCCCCGCCGTGAACATGCAGGTCGATGAAGCCCGGGAGCAGATACGGCAGGTCGTTGTCCGCCGGATCGCAAGGTTCGCCTTCGATGGACACGACCTTGCCGTGTTCGTGAATCAGCCGGCCGCGAATCCAGCCGTGGGCGGTGAGGATGTTGTCTTCGGACATGATCGGCTCTCAGATTTAGCGGCGAAGCTCTGCGACGAAGTCGTAGTAGTCGTTGCGGCAATAGGTGTCGGTGACTTCGATCGGCGTGTTGTCTTCCAGGTAGCCGACCCGGGTCATCAGCAGCATGGCGGTGCCGGGGGCGATGCCCACCAGCGCGGCGAATTCGTCGGAGGCGTTGATCGCCTGAATGTGTTGCAGGGCGCGGACCACCGGTTTGCCGATGCCGTCGAGGTATTCGTAGAGGGAATCGCCCACCGCTTGCGGCTTGGGAGTGATCGAGGCGGGCAGGGTGCTCATTTCGATCGCCATCACTGTGTCGTCGGCTTTGCGCAAGCGTTTGAGCCGCGCGACCTTGTCATTGGGCGAGAGGCCGAGGCGGATCAGTTCTTCGTGGGTCGGCGGGGTGATTTCTCGTTCCAGCCATTGCGAGCCGGGGACGAAACCCTTGAGCCGAAGCATTTCACTGAAGCCCGAGAGGCGCGACAAAGGCTGTTCCAGGCGCGGGGTGATGAACGTGCCGGAGCCTTGGTTACGGCGGATCAGGCCTTGCTCTAACAGCACTTCCAGCGCTTTGCGTGCGGTGACGCGGGAGATGCCCAGTATTTCGCTGAGGTTGCGTTCCGACGGCATGGCCTGCTCGGCTTTCCACTGGCCGGCGTGGATCGCCGCTTCCAGATTGCGCGCCAGTTGCAGGTACAGCGGCGTGGGCTGGGTGTCGTCAGGGCGTAGTGCCTGTAGATCGTTCATGTGCGTTGGTCCGATGCGGATATTGGAGTGTTGTCGCCCGGTAATGCGGCGAAACTAATACCACTTAAATACCATGTCAATGCCGCTACTTTGCTGTTGACGCGTTAAAGCCAGCTCTGATTGATAGGGCCTAGAGGGGTTGGTTTGAAGTGGTATTAGAGGAGGGGGTATTGAAAGCAAAGATCGCAGCCTTTGATAGCGCCTACAGAGCGAATTGGTATCTACCCGCTAGGCGCTGACGAAGGCTGCGATCTTTTGAAATTATTTTTCGATGCCGACCGAAGGTAGCGGCCAGAACTTATGCTGGAGTTCGCTCGATCCCTTGTGGCGAGGGGGCTTGCCCCCGTTGCGTTGCGAAGCGGCGCCAAAAACTGCCACCTCGTTCCAACTGAATCACCGCGCTTGCTGATTTTACGACTGCTTCGCAGCCGAACGGGGGCAAGCCCCCTCGCCACAAAAGCTCGTCGCCAGCCTTGAAGGTAGCCGTTACGGGCGGATTTCGATCATCGTGCCGTCCGGTACCAGACCCCAGACTTCACGCATGTCCATGTTGCGCATGGCGATGCAGCCGTCGGTCCAGTCCAGGGTGTGGAACAGGTCTTCGGGGTTGTCTTCGGTGTCCGGGGTGCCGTGGATCATGATCATGCCGCCAGGCTCGACGCCTTCGCGCCGGGCGCGGGCGGAGTCGCTGATGTTGGGATAGGAAATGTGCATCGCCAGGTTGAAACGGTCGCTGGTCTTGCGCCAGTCCAGCCAGTAAAGGCCTTCGGGGGTGCGTTTATCACCTTCCATCAGTTTTGGGCCAATGGGGCGTTTGCCCAATGAAATGCGATAGGTCTTGAACGGCTTGCCGTCGTTGATCAACTGCAACTGGTGGGCAGACTTGAGGACCAGAACTTTTTCGATGACTTTGCCGTCCGGGGCGGTCGCGACGGAAGCCTGGGAGACTGCAACGAACGATAAGCAAAACAGGGCAAGCAACCAGCGCATTGAAACGATATCCCTAAGAGGTGTCGCGACTATTTTATTTATAGATGGTTTTTTACTAACAAGTGCTTAGATGATGGCAGGCTGAGCGAGTGGCGGGATCGATTCGGACCGCACGGGGTAGACCTCGGCCCGCCGGTCAGCGAAGAAGCATTCTAATGTACGGCCCACCGTGCGGAAAGCCAGTTCGCCCCAAGGAATATCGGCCTCTTCGAACAGCTGCACTTCAAGGCTCTCGGGGCCTGCGCGAAAATCCAGATCCACAAGCTCAGCGCGAAAGAACACATGCACCTGACTGATGTGCGGCACATCGATCAGCGTATAGATGCTCAGGTTGCGCACCCGGGCGCAAGCTTCTTCGGCGGTTTCGCGAATGGCGGCCTGTTCAATGGTCTCACCGTTTTCCATGAAACCGGCGGGCAGGGTCCAGTAACCGAGCCGTGGCTCGATGGCGCGACGGCACAGCAATACCTTCGAGCCCCAGGTCGGCACGCAACCGGCGACGATATTGGGGTTCTGGTAATGAATGGTATGACAGCTGTCGCAGACAAAACGCAGGCGCGAATCGCCTTCGGGAATGCGCTGGGTCACCGGGTTGCCGCATTGACTGCAAAATTTCATGCTTGGGTTCCTGAATGCTGCGCCTATCTTGGCGTGCAGCGGTGTCGGTCGGCAAGTTGTCGTTTCGCGACATGAGGCTGTTCGGGGGTTGGGCGGCCGGTGCGATTGGTGCATGATGCAGGGTAAGGCACAGATCGAGAAGACTCATGCTGGACGAGCTACTGCACCGGGTAAGCAATCACACACCGCGAACGCTGGAAACCGACCGACGTTTCCCCGAAGCCGCGGTATTGGTGCCCATCACGCGCAGTGACGAACCGGAACTGGTCCTGACCCTTCGCGCGAGTGGGCTCTCGACCCATGGCGGTGAAGTCGCTTTTCCCGGCGGTCGACGCGACCCTGAAGACCCTGATCTGATCTTTACCGCTCTGCGCGAGGCTGAAGAAGAAATCGGCCTGCCGCCGGGGCTGGTCGAAGTGATCGGCCCACTGAGCCCGTTGATCTCCCTGCACGGCATCAAGGTCACGCCCTATGTCGGCGTGATTCCGGATTTCGTCGAATACCTGGCCAACGATGCCGAGATCGCCGCAGTGTTCAGCGTGCCTCTGGAATTCTTCCGCAAGGACCCGCGCGAGCACACCCACCGCATCGACTATCAAGGCCACAGTTGGTACGTGCCGAGCTATCGTTATGGCGAGTACAAGATCTGGGGGCTGACGGCGATCATGATCGTCGAGTTGATCAACCTGCTCTATGACGCGAAAATCAGCCTGCACCAACCGCCCAAGAGTTTTATCAACACCTGAAGCCATCGCTCGTATGGCGTGAATCCCGCTTTTCGCTAGTGAGCCAGCCTGGCCTTGAGGACAACACGATGAAATACCGCTTGGGCGACGCCCGCGTCGAGACCCATCCGCAGAGCTGGGTCGCACCCAATGCCGTGCTGGTGGGCAAGGTCAAACTGGAAGAGGGCGCCAACGTCTGGTTCAACGCCGTGTTGCGTGGCGACAACGAATTGATCCTGATCGGCAAGAACAGTAACGTGCAGGACGGCACCGTGATGCACACCGACATGGGCTATCCGCTGACCATCGGTACCGGCGTGACCATCGGTCACAATGCCATGCTCCACGGCTGCACGGTGGGCGATTACAGCCTGATCGGCATCAATGCGGTAATCCTCAACGGCGCGAAAATCGGCAAGAACTGCATCATCGGCGCCAACTCGCTGATCGGCGAAGGCAAGGAAATTCCGGACGGTTCGTTGGTCATGGGCTCGCCGGGCAAGGTGGTGCGAGAGCTGACCGAGCCGCAGAAGAAGATGCTCGAAGCCAGCGCCGCGCACTATGTGCACAACTCGCAGCGTTACGCCCGCGATCTGGTCGAGCAGGAACAATGAGCACCCCTGAACGTGAGCGACCAGTCCCGTCGCCGTGCGTGAGCATTTGTGCGCTGGATGAGGATGACATTTGCACCGGGTGTCAGCGTACGGTGGAAGAGATCACCCGCTGGAGCCGGATGGACAATGAGGAACGGCGCAAAGTGTTGGGGTTGTGTCATGAGCGGGCGAAATCGAGTGGGCTGATCTGGATGTTGCCTTCCAAATCCGATTCCTGATTTTTTGTGGTAGCGCGGCTTTTGTGGCGAGGGGGCTTGCCCCCGTTGCGTTGCGAAGCGGCGCTAAACCTGCGACTTCATTCTTTCAGTCGTACGGCGTTTGCTGATTTCACGACTGCTGCGCAGCCGAACGGGGGCGAGCCCCCTCGCCACAGGTTATCTGTGCGCTGAAGATGAAGTACCCTGTGCACAAAATTGACAGGTATCTCCCGTCCATGCTCTTCCTGATCGCCTACATCAGCAGCGTCGTGCTGATCAATTACGCCTTTTCCACCGCCCCGCACCTGGACATCATCTGGTCGGCCTGGGGTGGCCTGGTGTTCGTGCTGCGCGATATGGTGCAAACCCGCTTCGGCCATGGCGCGATCGCGGCGATGCTGGTGGCGCTGATGTTGTCCTACGTCACCTCCGATCCCTCAATTGCTCTCGCCAGCGCCACGGCGTTCGCCGTGTCCGAGTGCATCGACTGGCTGGTGTTCAGCCTCACCAAGCGCCCGTTGCACGATCGCCTGTGGATAAGTTCGGCCCTGAGCATCCCGCTGGACACCTTCATCTTCTTCGGCATGATTGATGCGCTCACACCGGGCGTGATCTTCACTGCGCTGGGTTCGAAGTTCGCGGGCGTCACCGTGGTCTGGTTGGCCATGGCCTGGCGTCTGCGCAAACAGGCCGTCGTCAGCTGAAGCCAAACCCTCAGGTTCATGTAAAATGCCGCGCTTTCTCCCCATGGGAAGCGCGCTTCCCTCGATGATCCGCTCCTTTGAGGACCTGAGATGACCCGTATCGGAACTCCATTGTCGCCAACCGCGACCCGCGTATTGATGTGTGGCTGTGGTGAGTTGGGCAAGGAAGTGGTGATCGAGCTGCAACGCCTGGGCGTTGAAGTGATTGCCGTGGATCGCTACGCCAATGCGCCGGCCATGCAAGTCGCCCATCGCAGCCATGTGATCAATATGCTCGACGGCGCCGCCCTGCGTGCGGTGATCGAAGCCGAGAAACCGCACTTCATCGTGCCGGAAATCGAAGCCATCGCCACCGCGACCCTGGTGGAGCTGGAGTCCGAAGGCTTCACCGTGATCCCCACCGCGCGTGCTGCACAGCTGACCATGAACCGCGAAGGCATCCGTCGCCTGGCCGCCGAAGAGCTGGACCTGCCGACATCGCCGTACCACTTCGCCGACACCTTCGAGGATTACCGCAAGGCAGTCGAAGACCTGGGTTTCCCGTGCGTGGTCAAACCGGTCATGAGTTCCTCGGGCAAGGGCCAGAGCCTGCTGCGCAGCGTCGATGACGTGCAGAAAGCCTGGGATTACGCTCAAGAAGGCGGCCGCGCCGGTAAAGGCCGCGTGATCATTGAAGGCTTCATCGACTTCGACTACGAAATCACTCTGCTGACCGTGCGTCACGTCGGCGGCACTACGTTCTGTGCGCCTGTCGGTCACCGTCAGGAGAAGGGCGACTACCAGGAATCCTGGCAGCCACAAGCCATGAGCCCGGTTGCTTTGGCCGAATCCGAGCGCGTTGCCAAAGCGGTCACCGAAGCCTTGGGCGGTCGTGGCCTGTTTGGCGTCGAGTTGTTCATCAAGGGTGATCAGGTGTGGTTCAGCGAAGTCTCGCCGCGCCCGCATGACACCGGTCTGGTGACCCTGATTTCCCAGGACCTGTCGCAGTTCGCACTGCACGCACGGGCGATCCTGGGCCTGCCGATTCCACTGATCCGTCAGTTCGGCCCATCGGCGTCGGCGGTGATTCTGGTGGAAGGGCAGTCGACTCAGACCGCTTTCGCCAACCTGGGTGCAGCGTTGAGCGAGCCGGATACTGCGTTGCGTCTGTTCGGCAAGCCTGAGGTCAATGGCCAGCGGCGGATGGGGGTGGCGTTGGCTCGCGACGAATCCATCGAGGCCGCTCGTGCCAAGGCGACCCGCGCGTCCCAAGCTGTCGTTGTAGAGCTGTAACCGCATCGCGGCATTCGCGGGCAAGCCTCGCTCCTACAGGGATCACGTCAAGACGCAAGTGCGTTCGACAAATGACCCGTAGGAGCGAGGCTTGCCCGCGAAGCTTTTGGCTTCAGGCAACCCGATTCAAATCGTTATTGCGTGTCTCCTTCAGGCACAGCACCGCTATCAGGCTCAGCACCGCCGCCCCCGACACATACCCGCCGACATAACTCAAACCACCCATCGCCACCAGTTTCTGCGCAAAGAACGGTGCCGCCGAGGCGCCGACAATACCGCCCAGGTTGTAAGCAGCCGATGCTCCGGTATAGCGCACGTGGGTCGGAAACAGCTCCGGCAGCAGCGCGCCCATCGGTGCGAACGTCACGCCCATCAGAAACAGTTCTATGCACAGGAACAACGCCACGCCCCAGGTCGAGCCATGGGTCAGCAGCGGTTCCATCAAGAACCCGGACAGAATCGCCAGCACGCCACCGATGATCAGTACCGGTTTACGCCCGAAACGATCACTGGCCCAAGCCGACAGCGGTGTCGCTGCGGCCATGAACAGCACCGCGAAACACAGCAGCGCGAGGAAGGTTTCCCGGGTGTAGCCAAGCGTCGACACACCGTAACTCAGCGAAAAGACTGTCGAGATGTAAAACAGTGCATAGCACACCACCATCGACCCGGCGCCCAGCAGCATCGGTGCCCAGTATTGGCTGAACAGCTCGACCAACGGAATCTTCACCCGCTCCTGGCGAGCCACGGCGTTGGCGAACACCGGGGTTTCGTGGAGCTTGAGGCGTACGTACAGGCCCACCATCACCAGCGCGGCACTGAGCAGGAACGGAATCCGCCAGCCCCACGAACGGAATTGCTCGTCGTTCAGGCTCATGGCCAGGGTCAGGAACAGGCCGTTGGCCGCCAGAAACCCGATCGATGGGCCGAGTTGCGGAAACATGCCGAACCAGGCGCGCTTGCCTTTGGGCGCGTTCTCCGTGGCCAGCAATGCGGCGCCGCCCCATTCGCCGCCCAGCCCCAGGCCCTGGCCGAAGCGCAGTACGCAAAGCAGGATCGGCGCCCAGGCGCCAATGCTGTCGTACCCCGGTAGTACGCCGATCAGCGTGGTGCACACGCCCATCAGCAGCAAGGACGCAACCAGTGTCGATTTGCGCCCGATGCGGTCACCGAAATGGCCGAATAGCGCCGAACCCAGCGGCCGCGCAAGGAAAGCGATGCCGAAGGTGAGGAATGCCGACAGCATCTGCGCGGTGCCGGAGGTTTGCGGAAAGAACACCGGGCCGATCACCAATGCTGCGGCGGTGGCATAGACGTAGAAGTCGTAGAACTCAATGGCCGTGCCGATGAAACTCGCGGTAGCCACGCGGGTGGCGGAGTTCGTCGGTTGGGCAGGCGCGGTGTCGCTGAACGTTGTGCTGGTCGTCATGTCGTTATCCCTGACAGTCATGTGCCCCAGTGGAGCGAATTATTATGGTCGAATACCCAGGGATGTGGGTTGAGACACGGTCGCTGTTCAAGGTAGGAACAATCGCCGCAGTGGTACGGATGTTGTCGAAGATCTGGCCGGAACCTGCTGCATGCGGGGTAAGCATGTGGTTCGGTGGGAGGCTTGGGTAAGCCGGCTCGATTATAGGAAGGTGGCTAACTATCGAACAAGAGGGGCGGTTGTTTTAACCCATTAACGGATAAGCGCAGGCGCTGAGCTGGTATGCCAGATCAGCACGCGCGTGACGCGATTCTCTTCAGTCTCCAGAATCTCCAGCCGGTATCGTCCGATCTTCAGGCACACCGCACTGTCCGGAATCGTCTCCAACGCCTCGGTCACCAGGCCGTTGAGGGTTTTCGGACCATCGCTGGGCAAATGCCAGCCGAGGCTCTTGTTCAGCTCGCGGATGGACGCTGCGCCATCAATCACCAGTCGGCCATCGGCCTGCGGGTGAATGTGCGGGTTATCCAGGCTGTGCTGGCTTTCGAACTCTCCGACGATTTCTTCGAGAATATCTTCCAGGGTCACGATACCCAGTACTTCCCCGTACTCGTCGACCACCATGCCCAAGCGCCGCTGCTGCTTGTGGAAATTCAGCAATTGCAGTTGCAACGGTGTGCTTTCCGGCACGAAGTACGGTTCGTGACTGGCCGCCAGCAGCGCTTCCACGGTCAGGCTTGAATCCGGCAGTAAATGACGGATCTGTCGGGTGTTGAGTACCGCTTCAACCTGGTTGATGTCGCTGTGGAATACCGGCAGGCGGGTGCGCTTGTTGTGGCGCAGTTGCTCGATGATTTCTTCGAGGGGGTCGTCCAGGTTGATCCCGTCGACGTCGCTGCGTGGCACCAGAATATCGTTGACCGTGATGTTATCCAGTGCGTGGATACCTGACAGTGGGCGATAGGCCGCGTGTTCGTGATCGTCGTGCCGATCTGCCGGTGCCTCGTCTTCGCTTTGCTGCACCACGTTGATTTTGCGGGCGAATGGCCGCATCAGCAGTTGGCTGATGCCATTGAGTAGCCATGCGGCGGGATAGACGATTTTCAACGGTATGCCGAGCAGTGTGTTGCCCAAGGCCAGGACGGCATCCGGATAGCGTGCGGCGAGGGCGCGTGGCAGGTAGTCGGCGAACACCAGCAACACTGCGCCGGCACCGAGGCAGGCTATCCAGGGGCCGTTTTGTGCCCAGATGAACATCGCCAGCAAGGTGCTGATGACCACCACCAGCGCGCGGCACAAGGTGTTGCAGAGGATCAGGCTGTTGAGCGGGAAGCTCAGCTTGGCCACGGGCTTGTCGCTGGAGCGCGAGGCCGTGCGCTGGGCCAGTAATTGCTGTTGCGCAACTTCGATGGCGGTAAACAGCCCCGACCATAAAATCAGCAGGGCCAGCACCGCGAGCATCGGCCCTATGGGCAAGTCGTCCATTAATGCCGCCCGTCAGATGTGCAGAATGTATTCGCGGACCAGCTTGCTGCCGAAATACGCCAGCATCAGCAGGCAGAAACCGGCAAGGGTCCAGCGGATGGCTTTGTGTCCGCGCCAGCCGAGACGGTTGCGCCCCCAGAGCAGCACGCTGAACACGATCCAGGCCAGGCACGCCAGCAGGGTTTTATGCACCAGGTGCTGGGCGAACAGGTTCTCGACGAACAGCCAGCCGGAAATCAGCGACAACGACAGCAGGCTCCAGCCGGCCCAGAGGAAACCGAACAGCAGGCTTTCCATGGTTTGCAGCGGCGGGAAGTTCTTGATCAGCCCGGACGGATGCTTGTGCTTGAGCTGATGGTCCTGAACCAGCAGCAGCAAGGCCTGGAACACCGCGATGGTGAACATGCCGTAAGCGAGGATCGACAAGAGAATGTGGGCGAGAATGCCTGGCTCTTCGTCGATGACCTGCACCGTGCCGGCGGGGGCGAACTGTGCCAGCAACACTGTTGCGGCGCCCAGCGGGAACAGCAATACAAGCAGGTTTTCCACTGGAATCCGTGAGCAGGCCAGCAGGGTCAGGGCGATGACCGCTGCGGCAATCAGGCTGGCGGCGCTGAAAAAGTCCAGGGCCAGGCCGACCGGAGTCAGCAGATAGCTGATCAGGCTGGCGCTGTGGGCCAGCACGGCCAGTACGCCGAGCGTGACCAGCAGGCGCTTGTTCGCCTTGGCGCCGGTGGCCAGGCGAGTGCCTTGATAGAAGGTCGCAGCGGCATATAAGCAGGCGGCGGCGAGAGTGGTAAGCAAGCTGGGTGACAAGGGGAGCATAAATCCTGTTAGGCAGGCCCGAAAGGCGTTGAGTTTGGCATAGAACCCATACGGCACGAAAGACTATACAAGCTGACGGCGAGGTGTCCGCCAGACGCAGTCTTCGCTATAATCCGCGACCTGCCCACGCCGCAGGCTCGCCGAGCACATGTTGATTCCGGTCTGGGCCGCCATTATCCCGGTCTACACAGGGCCTGAAAGGATCGCGCAATGTTTGAAAACTTAACCGACCGTCTCTCGCAGACGCTGCGCCATGTCACCGGCAAGGCCAAGCTGACCGAAGACAACATCAAAGACACCCTGCGTGAAGTGCGCATGGCGTTGCTCGAAGCCGACGTCGCCTTGCCGGTGGTCAAAGACTTCGTCAATTCGGTCAAGGAGCGCGCTGTCGGCACCGAGGTGTCCCGCAGCCTGACGCCGGGCCAGGCCTTCGTGAAGATCGTCCAGGCCGAACTCGAAAGCCTGATGGGCGCAGCCAACGAAGACCTGAACCTGAGCGCCGTTCCACCGGCCGTGGTTCTGATGGCCGGTTTGCAGGGTGCGGGTAAAACCACCACCGCCGGCAAACTGGCGCGCTTCCTTAAAGAGCGCAAAAAGAAGTCGGTCATGGTCGTGTCCGCGGACGTTTACCGTCCGGCGGCGATCAAGCAGCTGGAAACCCTGGCCAACGACATCGGCGTGACGTTCTTCCCGTCTGACCTGAGCCAGAAGCCGGTCGACATCGCGCAAGCGGCTATTAAAGAAGCCAAGCTGAAATTCATCGACGTGGTCATCGTCGACACCGCCGGTCGTTTGCACATCGACGAAGAGATGATGGGCGAGATCAAGGCGCTGCACGCCGCGATCAATCCAGTCGAAACTCTGTTCGTGGTCGATGCCATGACCGGCCAGGACGCCGCCAACACGGCCAAGGCCTTCGGTGATGCATTGCCGCTGACCGGTGTGATCCTGACCAAGGTCGACGGTGATGCTCGTGGCGGTGCCGCACTGTCGGTACGTGCCATTACCGGCAAGCCGATCAAGTTCATCGGCATGGGCGAGAAGAGCGAAGCGCTCGAACCGTTCCATCCTGAGCGTATCGCATCGCGCATCCTCGGCATGGGCGACGTGCTCAGCCTGATCGAACAGGCTGAAGCGACCCTCGACAAGGACAAGGCCGACAAACTGGCCAAGAAGCTGAAGAAGGGCAAGGGCTTCGACCTCGAAGACTTCCGCGATCAGCTGCAACAGATGAAGAACATGGGCGGCCTCGGCGGCCTCATGGACAAACTGCCGAATATCGGTGGTGTGAACCTGGCGCAGATGGGCAATGCCCAAGGCGCGGCAGAGAAGCAATTCAAGCAGATGGAAGCCATCATCAATTCCATGACCCCGGCCGAGCGCCGCGACCCTGAGCTGATCAGTGGTTCGCGCAAGCGCCGGATCGCCATGGGTTCCGGCACCCAGGTGCAGGACATCGGTCGCTTGATCAAGCAGCACAAGCAGATGCAGAAGATGATGAAGAAATTCTCCGCGAAAGGCGGAATGGCCAAAATGATGCGCGGCATGGGCGGTATGTTGCCCGGCGGCGGCATGCCAAAAATGTAAAGAATTCGCGCCGGCAGTCATGTCGGCGCAGCCCCACACGGACGTGGGATCTCCAGCAAACCCGCGCTTGGCGGGAGCTGACTGGCCATCTTCAACGATGGCTCTATAGCAAATCTGGATGGCACGCCGATAGGCGCCGGAAAAAGACATTTGCAAAAGTCCGGATATTCCTTAGAATATGCGGCCTTTCGGGCACCTATGCCCGCTGTGCATTTAGATTTGCAGCACCGACTACAGGAACGATGTTCACATGCTAACAATCCGTCTTGCCCTTGGCGGCTCCAAAAAGCGCCCGTTTTACCACTTGACCGTAACCGACAGCCGCAACCCGCGTGACGGTTCGCACAAGGAACAGGTTGGTTTCTTCAACCCTGTTGCTCGTGGTCAAGAAGTTCGTCTGTCCGTGAACCAAGAGCGCGTAGCCTACTGGCTGAGCGTTGGTGCACAGCCTTCTGAGCGCGTTGCTCAGTTGTTGAAGGAATCTGCTAAGGCTGCGGCCTGAGCAATATGAACGCGACGCCAGCTGTTGCTGATGATTTGATCGTTATCGGCAAGATTTATTCTGTTCACGGCGTTCGCGGCGAAGTGAAGGTGTATTCCTTTACTGATCCGATTAAAAACCTGTTGGACTACAAAACCTGGACGCTCAGGCGCGAAGGCAACGTAAAACAGGTCGAGCTGGTCAGCGGACGCGGGAACGACAAGTTCCTGGTCGCAAAGCTCAAGGGTCTTGATGATCGTGAAGAAGCTCGTCTTCTGGCTGGTTATGAGATCTGCGTGCCGCGCAACCTGTTCCCTGAATTGACCGATGGCGAGTACTACTGGTACCAGCTGGAAGGTCTGAAGGTCATCGATACTCACGGGCAATTGTTCGGGAAAATCGATCATCTTCTGGAAACCGGCGCCAATGATGTAATGGTGGTCAAGCCTTGCGCTGGCAGCCTGGATGATCGTGAACGCCTGTTGCCGTATACCGAGCAATGCGTGTTGGCCGTCGATCTAGCAGCGGGCGAGATGAAGGTGGAATGGGATGCGGACTTCTAAACGTGGCTAACCTGCGCGTAGAAGTGATCAGTTTGTTTCCCGAGATGTTCTCCGCCATCAGCGAGTACGGCATCACCAGTCGGGCGGTGAAACAGGGGTTGTTGCAGCTTACCTGTTGGAATCCGCGAGACTACACGACGGATCGACATCACACTGTGGATGATCGCCCATTTGGCGGTGGTCCGGGCATGGTGATGAAGATCAAGCCCCTGGAAGATGCTCTGGTTCAGGCCAAGGCAGCAGCCGGGGAGGCGGCGAAGGTAATTTACCTGTCCCCCCAAGGCCGTCAACTGACACAGTCGGCGGTACGCGAGTTGGCGAATCTGGATGCATTGATCCTGATTGCTGGCCGCTATGAAGGCATTGACGAGCGTTTTATTGATGCTCATGTCGATGAAGAGTGGTCGATTGGCGACTATGTACTGTCTGGCGGCGAGCTGCCGGCGATGGTCCTGATCGATGCGGTTACACGACTGCTGCCTGGAGCTTTAGGGCATGCGGACTCCGCTGAGGAAGATTCCTTTACGGATGGTTTGCTGGATTGCCCGCACTACACCCGACCGGAGGTGTATGCGGATCAGCGTGTTCCCGACGTATTGCTAAGTGGCAATCACGCGCACATCCGGCGTTGGCGTTTACAGCAGTCCCTTGGTAGGACCTATGAACGACGCGCCGATCTTCTGGAAAGCCGCTCGCTTTCTGGAGAAGAGAAGAAGCTGCTCGAGGAATACATCCGCGAGCGGGACGATAGTTAACAACGTATCGATGGTAGATCCGACGATTTACCTTAGGAGCACAGCATGACTAACAAAATCATCCTTGCACTCGAAGCAGAGCAGATGACTAAAGAGATCCCTACCTTTGCCCCGGGCGACACCATTGTCGTTCAGGTGAAAGTGAAGGAAGGCGATCGTTCGCGTCTGCAAGCGTTCGAAGGCGTAGTTATCGCCAAGCGTAACCGCGGCGTAAACAGTGCTTTCACCGTTCGTAAAATCTCCAACGGTGTTGGCGTAGAGCGTACTTTCCAGACCTACAGCCCGCAAATCGACAGCATGGCTGTCAAGCGTCGCGGTGACGTACGTAAAGCCAAGCTGTACTACCTGCGTGACCTGTCCGGTAAAGCAGCTCGCATCAAGGAAAAACTGGCTTAAGTCCAGCTTCCGATGCCGAAAAGCTGGCCTGCTCAGGTTGGCTTTTCAAGAAAATGCCTCGTATCGAAAGATGCGGGGCATTTTTCGTTATGGCTGCATATATAAAAAGCTGCGGCGCTCTTTCTGTAGCTGCTGCCGAAGGCTGCGTCTGGCTGTAGCAGCTGTCGAGCTCCAGCGAGGCTGCGTCCGGCTGCGAAGCAGTCGTGAATCCGGCTAATGCGGTCTGTCTGACATGCCGCAATCTCTGACTTTACGACTGCTTCGCAGCCGAACGCAGCCTTCGGCAGCTGCTACAGGTCGCGTTACGGCTTAAGTTGGTGGCATTACTCCGCACAAAAGCAAACGCCCCGAACCAGTCGGGGCGTTTGCTTTAAGTGCTGCGGCTTTTTGGGCTTGGGCTTGGGCTTGGGCGCTTAGCGCTTCAGCGAAGCTGGCAGGTGCGGCTGGATCGCTGTCAGTACTGCCTTGAAGCACTTGGTGTTGCCGGCAACAACGTGGCCTTTCTCGAGGAAGTCGTGGCCGCCGGTGAAGTCGCTCACCAAGCCGCCGGCTTCCTGGATCAGCAGGGCGCCTGCAGCCATGTCCCACTCGGACAGGCCCGACTCCCAGAAGGCGTCGAAACGGCCGGCAGCCACGTAGGCCAGGTCGAGGCTTGCCGAACCGGCACGGCGGATGCCGGCGGTCTGGCCAACCAGGGCGCGGAACATGCCCAGGTAGTTGTCGAGGTTGTCCATCTGGTCGTCACGGAACGGGAAGCCGGTACCCAGCAGGGCGCCGTCCAGGCTGGTACGGCCGCTAACGCGCAGGCGACGACCGTTCAGTTGAGCGCCGCGACCGCGGCTGGCGGTGAATTCTTCCTGGCGAACCGGGTCCAGAACAACAGCATGTTCCAGGCGACCGCGGTATTTGCAGGCGATGCTGACAGCGAAGTGAGGAATGCCGCGCAGGAAGTTGGTGGTACCGTCCAGTGGGTCGATGATCCACAGGTATTCTTCGCCTTCGATGCCGGTGCCGGCGTGCAGGCCGGTTTCTTCACCCATGATCGAGTGATTCGGGTAGGCCTTGCGCAGTGCGTCGATGATTTTCTGTTCGGCGGCGCGATCCACCTCGGATACATAATCCTTGGCGTCTTTTTCGTCGACCTTGATGGTATCCAGGCGCTCGATGGAGCGGAAGATCAATTCACTGGCGCTGCGGGCGGCGCGCAGCGCGATATTCAGCATGGGCTGCATGGATGTGTCACCTAAGGTTGTTAAAGAAAGCCGGGCATTCTATCAGAAAGTTTCTACAGGAGAAGGTCGACGTTCGCTTTCATGGCTTAACGGTAGGAGGAGCTGTAAGATTCGGCTCCCTCATTCAATGTTCGAGAGCGCCTCCCTTGCTGCAAAACATTCGTGTCGTCCTGGTCAATACCAGTCATCCCGGAAATATCGGCGGTGCTGCGCGTGCCATGAAGAACATGGGCCTGTCGCGACTGGTGCTGGTCGAGCCGCGGTTGTTCCCGCACCACGAGGCCGATGCGCGTGCGTCCGGCGCCGGGGACATCCTTGAAAACGCGCAAGTCGTCGCCACCTTGGAAGATGCCTTGGTCGGCTGCAATCTGGTGCTGGGTACCAGTGCTCGTGATCGTCGCATTCCCTGGCCGTTGCTCGATCCCCGTGAGTGCGGTGCAAGGGTGGTCGAGGAGGCGGGGCAGGGTGCCGAGATCGCATTGGTGTTCGGTCGTGAAGATTCCGGCCTGACCAACGAAGAGCTGCAGCGATGTCATTATCACGTGCACATTCCATCAGACCCCGAGTTCAGTTCGCTGAACCTCGGGGCGGCGGTGCAGGTGTTGAGCTATGAAGTGCGCATGTCCTGGCTAGCGGCCCAGGGTCAGCCGAGCAAGGTCGAGAAGGAGGAAGTGGCGTCCACCAAGAGTGGTGAGCTGGCGACCATGGATGAGCTGGAGCGATTCTATGAGCACCTGGAGCAAACCCTGGTGGCCATCGAATTCCTCGACCCGGAAAAGCCACGGCACTTGATGGCGCGCCTGCGCCGGTTGTACGGACGCAGCTCGGTCAGCCGGGCGGAAATGAATATATTGCGTGGCATCCTCACGGAAACCCAGAAGGCGGCCCGTGGCGAGCTTCTAAAGCGGAAGGATTAATGATGTTCGAGCGTTTGCGTGAAGATATCCAAAGTGTTTTTCATCGTGACCCGGCAGCGCGTAATGCTTTTGAGGTCCTGACCTGCTATCCAGGCATGCATGCCATCTGGATCCATCGCCTGTCGTCGCTCCTGTGGCGCGCAGAGCTGAAATGGCTGGCGCGGCTGGTGTCGAACTTCGGTCGCTGGTTGACCGGGATCGAGATTCATCCGGGGGCCAAGGTCGGTCGTCGCTTCTTTATCGACCATGGCATGGGCATCGTTATTGGTGAGACTGCCGAGATCGGCAACGATGTCACCCTTTATCAGGGCGTGACCCTTGGTGGCACTAGCTGGAACAAGGGCAAGCGTCACCCGACCCTGGAGGACGGTGTGGTGGTTGGTGCCGGCGCCAAGGTGCTCGGCCCATTCACTGTCGGTGCCGGGGCCAAGGTGGGTTCCAATGCCGTGGTCACCAAGGCAGTTCCGCCGGGTGCGACGGTGGTGGGGATTCCGGGGCGGATTATCGTCAAGTCCGACGATGAGCAGGATGCCAAGCGCAAGGCCATGGCCGAGAAGATCGGCTTCGATGCCTACGGTGTCGGCGAAGACATGCCGGACCCGGTGGCCCGGGCGATCGGTCAGTTGCTCGATCACTTGCAGGCGGTCGATGGGCGTCTGGAGGGTATGTGTGGAGCGCTGAAGGATCTGGGCAGTAATTACTGTGCCAAGGATCTGCCTGAACTGCGTGAAGAAGACTTTGCCTGTGTGAAGGGCAAGGACGAAAGCAAGGCCAGCTGATTCACGGCAGGGTCGCATTCAGGCATTTGCACCGCGCTGGTTGGTGTGCCATTGCGCCGCAGACCCTGCTATGATGCGCGCGCTCTTTTGCGGGTAAACCTGAGTAATGCGCTAGGTCTTATAGTTGACTTAAATACTCGGGAATTGCATACTCGCCCCATTCCGAACTCCGTGGTAATTGTCCATGCGACTGACTACAAAAGGCCGATACGCCGTGACCGCCATGCTTGACCTGGCGTTACACGCGCAGCACGGGCCGGTGTCCCTGGCCGATATCTCCGAGCGCCAAGGCATCTCCCTGTCCTACCTCGAGCAGCTTTTCGCCAAATTGCGTCGTAGCAATCTGGTGTCCAGTGTTCGCGGTCCGGGCGGTGGCTACCAATTGTCCCGCGACATGCAGGGCATCCAGGTCGCCCAGGTAATCGATGCGGTCAACGAATCGGTCGATGCAACCAAGTGCCAGGGCCAGGGCGATTGCCATTCCGGCGACACCTGTCTGACTCACCATTTGTGGTGCGATCTTAGCCTGCAGATTCACGAATTTCTGAGCGGTATCAGCTTGGCTGACCTTGTAACTCGCCGTGAGGTGCAAGAAGTAGCCCAGCGTCAGGACCAGCGTCGTTGCAACAGCAAGGCGCCACGCCTGGACAAGATTGAAGCGTCCGCCGTCGAATGACAGCCAAAGAGCTAGCGGCACGCCAGCCAGCCTGATTTAGGAGATAGTCCATGAAATTGCCGATTTACCTTGATTACTCTGCGACCACCCCGGTTGATCCGCGTGTCGCGCAAAAGATGAGTGAATGCCTGCTGGTCGACGGAAACTTCGGTAACCCGGCGTCCCGTTCCCACGTGTTCGGCTGGAAAGCCGAAGAGTCCGTCGAGAACGCTCGTCGCCAGGTCGCTGACCTGGTTAACGCCGACCCGCGTGAAATCGTCTGGACCTCCGGTGCCACCGAGTCCGACAACCTGGCAATCAAGGGTGCGGCGCATTTCTACTCCACCAAAGGCAAACACCTGATCACCACCAAGATTGAGCACAAGGCTGTCCTCGACACCATGCGCCAATTGGAGCGTGAAGGTTTCGAAGTGACCTACCTCGATCCTCGTGAAGATGGCCTGGTCACTCCGGAAATGGTCGAAGCTGCCCTGCGTGACGACACCATTCTGGTATCGGTCATGCACGTGAACAACGAAATCGGCACCATCAACGACATCGCTGCCATCGGTGAGCTGACTCGCTCCCGGGGTATTCTGTTCCACGTCGACGCTGCTCAGTCCACCGGCAAGGTCGAGATCGACCTGTCGAAACTGAAAGTTGACCTGATGTCGTTCTCTGCCCACAAGACCTATGGCCCTAAAGGCATCGGCGCGCTGTACGTCAGCCGCAAGCCGCGTGTGCGCATCGAAGCGACCATGCACGGCGGCGGTCACGAGCGTGGCATGCGTTCCGGCACCCTGGCGACTCACCAGATCGTCGGCATGGGCGAAGCGTTCCGTGTGGCCAAGGAAGACATGGCTGCCGAGAATGCACGCATCAAAGCGCTGAGCGACCGTTTCTTCAAACAGGTTGAAGGCCTGGAAGAGTTGTACGTCAACGGCAGCATGACCGCCCGCGTACCGCACAACCTGAACCTGAGCTTCAACTATGTCGAAGGCGAGTCGCTGATCATGGCGCTCAAGGATCTGGCGGTTTCGTCGGGTTCGGCCTGCACCTCGGCATCGCTTGAGCCTTCGTACGTTCTGCGCGCCCTGGGCCGCAACGACGAACTGGCACACAGCTCGATTCGCTTCACCTTCGGTCGCTTCACCACCGAAGAAGAAATCGACTACGCCGCGCAGAAAGTCTGCGAGGCCGTCACCAAGCTGCGCACTCTGTCGCCGCTGTGGGACATGTACAAAGACGGCGTCGACATTTCGAAAATCGAGTGGGCGGCACACTGATATTCAAGTCGCCGCAACCGGGCCCTGCGAATCCACGATTTGCAGGGTTTCAAGAGCGACTCCTGATGAGTGAGGATTAAGAATCATGGCTTACAGCGAAAAGGTCATCGACCACTACGAGAACCCGCGCAACGTCGGCAAGATGGATGCAGAAGATCCTGATGTCGGCACCGGCATGGTCGGCGCTCCGGCGTGCGGTGACGTGATGCGTCTGCAGATCAAGGTCAACGAGCAAGGCATCATCGAAGACGCCAAGTTCAAGACCTACGGTTGCGGTTCCGCGATCGCCTCCAGCTCCCTGGCGACCGAGTGGATGAAAGGCAAGACTCTGGATGAAGCAGAGACCATCAAGAACACTCAACTGGCCGAAGAACTGGCCCTGCCGCCAGTGAAAATTCACTGCTCCGTACTCGCTGAAGACGCCATCAAGGCGGCCGTTCGCGACTACAAGCAGAAGAAAGGCTTGATCTGACTTTCAAGATTTGGCGACGAGTAAGGAGTCACCGATGGCTATCAGCATGACAGAAGCGGCTGCTCAACACGTGCGACGCTCCCTCAACGGGCGCGGCAAGGGTGATGGGATTCGTCTGGGTGTTCGCACCACGGGCTGTTCCGGCCTTGCCTATGTGCTGGAGTTTGTCGACGAGGTAGGCGCGGACGATCAAGTGTTCGAAAGTCACGGCGAGAAAGTGATCATCGACCCGAAAAGCCTGGCGTACCTGGACGGCACCGAGCTTGATTTCGTCAAGGAAGGGTTGAACGAAGGCTTCAAGTTCAACAACCCCAACGTACGCGGTGAATGTGGCTGCGGCGAAAGCTTCAACATCTGAGGCTGCTCGTGGGTACTCCTTGTCATTTCGCTTTATTTGAGCTGCAACCGAGTTTCAATCTGGACCTCGATCAGCTGGCTACGCGCTACCGTGAGTTGGCGCGCGGCGTTCATCCGGACCGCTTTGCCGACGCTTCCGAGCGTGAGCAGCGGCTGGCGCTCGAGCAATCCGCGAGCCTCAACGAGGCCTACCAGACGCTCAAAAGCCCCCCCAAGCGCGCGCGATACTTGCTCGCATTGAGTGGTGGCGAGTTGCCGCTGGAGGTCACGGTGCATGATCCGGAGTTTCTTCTGCAGCAGATGGAGTTGCGTGAAGAGCTCGAAGATCTGCAGGACAGCGCCGACATGGCGGGTATTGCCACGTTCAAGCGCCGCCTCAAGGCAGCTCAGGATGAACTGAACCAAAGCTTCGCAGCTTGCTGGAATGATGCGGCGCAACGCGAACGGGCCGAACGCCTGATGCGGCGCATGCAGTTCCTCGACAAGCTCACCTACGAAGTGCGCCAGTTAGAAGAGCGCCTCGACGATTAACCCAGTGCCGCTCCGGTCGCACGCCTGATATACAGATAAGTCCTGATCACGATGGCCCTACTGCAGATCGCCGAACCCGGCCAAAGTCCTCAACCGCACCAGCGTCGTCTGGCTGTGGGGATCGACTTGGGCACTACCAATTCGCTGGTCGCTGCATTGCGCAGTGGTCTTTCCGAGCCTCTGGCCGATGCGCAAGGGCGGGTTATCCTGCCGTCTGCCGTGCGCTATCACGCCGATCGCGTCGAGGTCGGCGAATCGGCCAAACTGGCTGCCGCTACCGATCCTCTGAACACTGTGCTGTCGGTCAAGCGCTTGATGGGACGTGGTTTGTCCGACGTCAAGCAATTGGGCGATCAGCTGCCATACCGTTTTGTCGACGGCGAGTCGCACATGCCGTTCATCGACACGGTGCAAGGCCCGAAAAGCCCGGTCGAAGTCTCCGCCGATATCCTCAAGGTGCTGCGTCAGCGCGCTGAAGCGACCTTGGGTGGCGAACTGGTCGGCGCAGTGATCACCGTTCCGGCCTATTTCGATGATGCTCAGCGTCAAGCCACCAAGGATGCGGCCAAGTTGGCCGGCCTGAACGTGCTGCGCTTGCTCAATGAACCGACCGCTGCTGCGGTGGCTTACGGTCTGGATCAACAGGCTGAAGGCCTGGTTGCCATTTATGACCTGGGCGGCGGCACCTTTGATATTTCGATTCTGCGTCTGACCGGCGGTGTGTTCGAAGTGCTGGCTACCGGCGGCGACAGCGCTTTGGGTGGCGATGACTTCGATCACGCCATTGCTGGTTGGATCATCGAGAGTGCCGGTCTGTCGGCCGACCTCGATCCGGGCGAGCAGCGCAATCTGCTGCAAACCGCGTGTGCGGCCAAAGAAGCCCTGACCAATTCCTCGTCCGTCGAAGTCGCGTATGGCGACTGGAAGGCCGGGCTGACCCGTGAAGCGTTCAATGCGCTGATCGAGCCAATGGTTGCTCGCAGCCTGAAAGCCTGTCGTCGTGCGGTGCGTGATTCCGGCATTGAGCTGGAAGACGTTCATGCGGTGGTCATGGTCGGCGGCTCGACTCGCGTACCGCGCGTTCGCGAAGCCGTTGCGCAAGCCTTCGGTCGTGAACCGCTGACCGAAATCGACCCGGACCAAGTCGTGGCCATCGGTGCTGCGATCCAGGCCGATACCCTGGCTGGCAATAAGCGTGACGGCGGCGAACTGCTGTTGCTCGACGTGATTCCGTTGTCCCTGGGGCTGGAAACCATGGGCGGCCTGATGGAGAAGGTGATTCCGCGCAACACCACCATCCCTGTTGCCCGGGCCCAGGACTTCACCACTTATAAAGACGGCCAGTCGGCCATGGCGATCCACGTATTGCAGGGCGAGCGTGAGTTGATCAGCGACTGCCGCTCCCTGGCACGCTTCGAATTGCGCGGTATTCCAGCGATGGTTGCTGGTGCGGCGAAGATTCGCGTGACCTTCCAGGTCGATGCCGACGGTCTGCTCAGTGTCTCGGCCCGCGAATTGGGTTCGGGTGTCGAAGCCAGCATTCAGGTCAAACCGTCCTACGGCCTGACCGACGGCGAAATCGCCAAAATGCTCAAGGATTCGTTCCAGCACGCCAATGACGACAAGGTCGCCCGTGTATTGCGTGAACAGCAGGTCGATGCCCAGCGCCTGATCGAAGCAGTGCAGGGTGCTCTGGATGTCGACGGCGAACGCTTGCTCGACGCCGAAGAGCGCATGGTCATCGAATTGCAGATGCAGGAACTGACCGAATTGATGAAAGGCACCGATGGTTACGCCATTGAGCAGCAGACCAAACGTCTGTCGCAAGTGACCGATGCCTTTGCTGCCCGCCGCCTGGACTCGACGGTGAAAGCCGCTCTGGCGGGGCGCAATCTGAATGAAATCGAGGAATAATTGATGCCGCAGGTCATTTTTCTGCCACACGAGAAGTTCTGCCCGGAAGGCATGGTTGTGGAGGCTGAGCCCGGCATATCCATTCTCGAGCTGGCCCATGAACACCATATCGAGATGGAAAGCGCTTGCGGCGGCGTCTGCGCGTGCACCACTTGTCACTGCATCATTCGTGAGGGTTTCGACTCGCTGGAAGAGGCTGATGAGCTGGAGGAAGACTATCTTGATAAGGCTTGGGGGCTGGAAGCCCAGTCGCGTCTGGCCTGTCAGGCAAAAGTCGGGACTGAAGACCTGACCGTCGAAATTCCGAAGTACTCGCTCAACCATGCCGCCGAAGCGCCGCACTGATTCAAGGAACTTTCATGAGCCTGAAATGGGTTGATGTGCTGGAAATCGCGATCCAGCTGGCTGAGTCAAAGCCGGATGTGGACCCGCGTTACGTGAACTTCGTCGATCTGCACCAGTGGGTGCTGGCATTGCCGGAGTTCAGTGATGATCCGACACGCGGTGGCGAGAAGGTGCTTGAAGCCATTCAGGCCGCCTGGATCGAAGAAGCAGACTGAGTCTGCACCGTACGCAGTTAGGCAATACCAAAGAACCCGCGTATAATTCGCGGGTTTAATTTTTCGCAAATTACCGTTTCTGGAGTTACACCATGGCTGTTCAACGTACTTTCTCCATCATCAAGCCTGACGCTGTTGCTAAAAATGTCATCGGCGAGATCACCACTCGTTTCGAAAAAGCAGGCCTGCGCGTTGTAGCTTCGAAACTGAAGCAACTGTCCAAAGCCGAAGCTGAAGGCTTCTACGCTGAGCACAGCGCTCGTGGTTTCTTCAACGACCTGGTTGCTTTCATGATTTCCGGTCCGGTTGTCGTTCAGGTTCTGGAAGGCGAAAACGCTATCGCTCTGAACCGTGAGCTGATGGGCGCTACCAACCCTAAAGAAGCTGCTCCTGGCACCATCCGCGCTGACTTCGCTGATTCCATCGACGCCAACGCCGTACACGGTTCGGACTCCGAAGCCGCTGCTGCTCGCGAAATCTCGTACTTCTTCGCAGCTACTGAAGTAACCACTCGCTAAGCATTGGCTTAAGAGTGAAGGTGAATCCATGACTACATCGACTGTAAAAACCAACCTGCTGGGTCTGACTCAACAGGAAATGGAAAAATTCTTCGACTCAATCGGGGAGAAGCGTTTCCGTGCCGGTCAGGTAATGAAATGGATTCACCACTTTGGTGTCGATGATTTCGACGCCATGACGAACGTCAGCAAGGCCTTGCGCGAAAAGCTCAAGGCTGTTGCTGAAATTCGTGGTCCGGAAGTGGTCAGCGAGGACATCTCCAGCGACGGCACCCGTAAGTGGGTGGTGCGCGTGGCGTCCGGCAGCTGCGTCGAGACCGTTTACATTCCCCAGGGCAAACGCGGCACCTTGTGCGTTTCGTCCCAGGCAGGCTGTGCCCTGGACTGCAGTTTCTGCTCCACCGGCAAGCAAGGTTTCAATAGCAACCTCACCGCCGCCGAAGTCATCGGCCAGGTGTGGATTGCCAACAAATCCTTTGGCAGCGTCCCGGCAACCGTCGACCGTGCCATCACCAACGTGGTGATGATGGGCATGGGTGAGCCGCTGCTGAACTTCGACAACGTCGTGGCCGCCATGCATCTGATGATGGATGACCTGGGCTATGGCATCTCCAAGCGCCGCGTAACCCTGTCGACTTCGGGTGTGGTGCCAATGATCGATGAGCTGTCCAAGCACATCGATGTTTCCCTGGCGTTGTCCCTGCACGCACCGAATGACGCATTGCGTAACCAATTGGTGCCGATCAACAAGAAGTATCCGCTTAAGATGCTGCTGGAATCGTGTCAGCGCTACATGTCGTCCCTGGGCGAAAAGCGCGTACTGACCATCGAGTACACCTTGCTCAAGGACGTCAACGACAAGGTCGAACACGCGGTCGAAATGATCGAGTTGCTCAAGAATGTTCCGTGCAAGATCAACCTGATTCCGTTCAACCCGTTCCCGCACTCCGGTTACGAGCGTCCGAGCAACAATGCGATTCGCCGTTTCCAGGATCAGCTTCACCATGCAGGCTTCAACGTCACCGTGCGTACCACCCGCGGTGAAGACATCGATGCCGCGTGTGGCCAGTTGGTAGGGCAGGTGCTGGATCGCACCCGTCGCAGCGAACGCTATATCGCCGTGCGTGAGTTGAGCGCCGACAACGATATGCCGCAAAACGCTGCGAACAATAATTAAGAGAGGATCTCTATGTCCCTGCGCTTCGCGCTGCTTGTGCTGTTGGCCAGCCTGTGTGCTGGTTGTGTCCTGTCGGGCGATTTCAACCCGATGAAGACCAGCAAGGGCCGTGATGAAGCGCGTGCCGCCTACGTGCAGCTGGGCCTGGGGTACTTGCAGCAGGGCATGACCGAGCGCGCCAAGGTCCCGCTGAAGAAGGCGTTGGAACTGGATGACTCGGATGCTGACGCCAACGCGGCGTTGGGGCTGGTGTTCCAGGCCGAGATGGAGCCGGAACTGGCCGATCAGCATTTTCGCAAGGCACTGTCTTCCCGTCCCGCCGATGCGCGAATCCTGAACAACTACGGCAGTTTTCTGTTCGAAGAAAAACGTTACAAAGAGGCGTACGAGCGCTTTGAACAGGCCGCCGCCGATACTCTGTATCCTGAGCGTTCGCGGGTTTTCGAGAACCTCGGCATGACCGCTTCAAAGCTGGGCCAGCGTGACCTGGCTCGCCAGCAACTGGAAAAAGCCCTGCGTTTGAACCGCCAACAGCCACGTGCCTTGCTGGAAATGGCTGAGTTGTCATTCGAAGACAGGCATTATGTGCCCGCGCGTGACTATTACGATCGTTTTAGCCTGCTCACCGAGCAAAATGCACGTAGTCTATTGCTCGGCGTTCGACTGGCAAAAGTGTTTGAAGATCGCGACAAGGCCGCCAGTTATGGCCTGCAATTAAAACGACTCTATCCCGGTACGCCGGAATATCAGCAATACCTGTCGGAGCAATGATGAAAGCGGCGCATCCCGAAGTTGTAGCAGCGAATCGCGTTAACCCCGGTGAGACTTTGCGCCAGGCCCGCGAAAGCAATGGCTGGTCGCTGGCCGAAGTGGCCCTCAAGCTCAACCTCACCGTCAATTCCCTGAGTAATCTGGAAGCCGGCGCTTTTGACAAGCTGCCTGGCCACACCTTTGCTCGTGGCTATATTCGCGCGTACGCCAAATTGCTGGGCATGGACCAGGCTGTTCTGGTTCAGCAGTTCGACCAATCCACCGGCACCGACTCCCAGGGCAGCAACGTCCACAGCCTGGGGCGTATCGAAGAGCCGGTTCGGGTTTCCCACACTATTTTGCGAATTGTCAGTCTGCTGTTGCTGATCGCGGTGATTGGTGGTGGTTTTGTCTGGTGGCAGGATCAAACTTCATTGCGCACCAAGGACCTGGTCAGCCTGGCTCCGGAACACGTTGAAGTCGAAGGCGCCGATGGCACCACCCAGATCCATCCGCTGGACGAGCCGGAAGACCAGGCGGTTGCGCAAGGTGAGTCTGAAGGTGAAACGCCTCTGGCGTTGCCGCAGGCTGAGGAGCCTGTCAACGCTGAAGCAAGCGCGCCGGCGCCAACACCCGCTCCAGCAGCCCCGGTAGCAACACCTGCGGCTCCGGCCCACAATACTGCTCCGGTTGTCGCGACACCGGCAGCGGTTGCGACGGCTCCGATTGCGCCGGCCGTTGCAGCTGCTGCTCCAGCAGCTCCGGTTGCGGGCCAGGGCCAGGTTCAACTGCAATTCAGCGCCGATTGCTGGACTCAAGTGACCGACGGCACGGGTAAAGTGTTGTTGAGTGGTCTCAAGCGTAAAGGCGATAGTGTTTCCGTCAGCGGCAAGCCGCCCTTTGCCGTGCGTCTGGGCTTCGCCCGTGGCGCGCAGGTCAGCTACAACGGGCAGGTAGTTGATGTCGCTCCGTTCACCAGTGGCGAGACTGCTCGCCTGAAGTTAGGTCAATAAGTCATGCACGGCGAATCTCCAATCAAGCGTCGCGAATCCCGGAAAATCTGGGTCGGTAACGTGCCTGTTGGCGGCGATGCGCCCATCGCTGTGCAGAGCATGACCAACAGCGACACCAATGACGTGGCCGCCACCGTGGCCCAGATCAATCGTCTGGAAGCCGCTGGCGTCGATATCGTTCGGGTTTCGGTGCCGGACATGGACGCCGCCGAAGCCTTCGGCATGATCAAGCAACTGGTCAAGGTGCCGTTGGTGGCCGACATCCACTTCGACTACAGGATCGCTCTGCGCGTAGCCGAACTGGGGGTCGATTGCCTGCGCATCAACCCAGGCAACATCGGTCGTGAAGACCGCGTACGTGCGGTGGTCGATGCCGCCCGTGATCGCGGGATTCCAATCCGTATCGGCGTGAACGCCGGTTCCCTGGAAAAAGACCTGCAAAAGAAATATGGCGAGCCGACTCCGGCCGCGCTGGTCGAGTCTGCCCTGCGTCACGTCGAACACCTCGAACGCCTGAATTTCCAGGACTTCAAGGTCAGCGTAAAAGCTTCCGACGTGTTCATGGCCGTTGAAGCCTACCGCTTGCTGGCCAAGGAAATCGTCCAGCCATTGCACTTGGGCATCACCGAAGCCGGTGGTTTGCGTTCAGGCACAGTGAAATCCGCCGTGGGCCTCGGTATGCTGCTCGCCGAAGGGATTGGCGATACTATTCGCATCTCGTTGGCGGCCGACCCGGTCGAGGAAGTGAAAGTCGGCTACGACATTCTCAAATCCCTGCACCTGCGTTCCCGTGGCATCAACTTCATCGCCTGCCCGAGCTGCTCGCGGCAGAACTTCGATGTGGTCAAAACCATGAACGAGCTGGAAGGGCGTCTCGAAGACTTGCTGGTGCCGCTGGATGTCGCGGTAATCGGTTGCGTGGTCAACGGGCCGGGCGAAGCCAAGGAAGCCCATATCGGCTTGACCGGCGGCACGCCAAACCTGATTTACATCGACGGCAAGCCGTCGCAGAAACTGACGAATGACAATCTGGTGGATGAGCTTGAACGCTTGATCCGCCAGAAAGCGGCCGAAAAGGTCGAAGCCGACGCTGCTGTAATCGCTCGCGGCTGAGCCTGACTAAAGAGCCGAACGAATTTAAGGATTTAAAGTGAGCAAGTCTCTGCAAGCCATCCGTGGCATGAACGACATCCTGCCCGAACAGACTCCCCTGTGGCGTCATTTCGAGGGCACCGTTTCGCGTTTGCTGGATAACTACGGTTACAAGCAGATCCGCATGCCGATCGTCGAGTTCACCGAGCTGTTCAAGCGCTCCATCGGTGAAGTGACCGACATCGTCGAAAAAGAGATGTACACCTTCGAAGACCGCAACGGCGATTCCCTGACCCTGCGTCCTGAAGGCACCGCGGCCTGCGTGCGTGCGGTGCTCGAACACGGCATTACCGGCGGCGGCCAGGTGCAGAAGCTCTGGTACATCGGCCCGATGTTCCGCCACGAACGTCCGCAGAAAGGCCGTTATCGCCAGTTCCACCAGATTGGTTGTGAAGTCTTCAACCTCGACGGTCCGGACATCGACGCCGAGCTGATCGTGCTGACCTGGCGCCTGTGGGGCGAGCTGGGTATCCGCGATGCGGTCAAGCTCGAACTCAACAGCTTGGGCACTGCCGAATCCCGTGGTCGTTATCGCGAAGCACTGGTCGAGTACCTGACCGCTCGCCTGGATCAACTGGACGAAGACAGCCAGCGCCGTCTGAAGACCAACCCGCTGCGGGTCCTGGATACCAAGAACGCCGACACTCAAGCGGTGCTGGCCGACGCGCCGAAAATGGCCGACTACCTCGACGAAGAATCCCGCGTGCACTTCGAGGGCCTCAAGGCTCGCCTGGACGCCGCCGGCATTCCTTATGTGATCAACCCGAAGCTGGTTCGCGGGCTGGATTACTACAGCAAGACCGTATTCGAATGGGTCACCGACCAATTGGGCGCCCAAGGCACGGTATGTGCCGGTGGTCGTTACGACGGTCTGGTGGAGCAGATGGGCGGCAAGCCGACCCCAGGCGTCGGTTTCGCCATGGGCATCGAGCGTCTGGTGCTGCTGCTTGAAACCCTGGAGCAGATCCCCGAAGAGATCTCCCGTCAGGTTGACGTCTACCTCTGCGCCTTCGGTGAAGCCGCCGAGCTGGCCGGCCTGACCCTGAGCGAGCGTGTTCGTGATCAACTGCCCAACCTGCGCCTGCAAATCAATGCCGGGGGCGGCAGCTTCAAAAGCCAGTTCAAGAAGGCCGACAAGAGCGGTGCGCTGTACGCATTGATCCTCGGTGACGACGAAATGGCCCAGCAAGTGGTAGGTTTCAAACCCCTGCGTGGCCAGGGCGAACAACAAAGCATTGCCTGGGATGCGCTTGCTGCACACCTGGCCACCTGCGTCGTGCAGGGTTGAAGCTGTCAAACAGCCGATTTAGCGATTAAGGAGTATTGGGGTGTCGAGTACCGAAGACGAACATGTGGCGGAGTTGAAGGAGTGGTGGACACGCAACGGCAAGCCCCTGGTTACTGGCGGTCTGTTGGCGTTGGTCATCGTGTTCGGCTGGCAGGCCTTTCAGAAGTATCAGAGCAATCAGTCGCAAGGCGCCTCGATTCTCTACCAGCAATTGCTGGAAACCACGCTGACGCCTGACGGCAAGCCTGATGCTGCACGTGTTTCGGATCTGGCCGGCAAGCTCAACAGCGAGTTCGGCGGCACTGCCTACGCGCAATACGGCAGCCTGTTCGTGGCGAAAGTCGCGGTCGACAGCGGCAAGCTGGACGACGCTGCCAGCGAACTGAAAGCCATTGTCGACAAACCGGCCAACCCGGCACTCGGTGAAATCGCCCGTCAGCGCCTGGCGCAGGTGCTGGCTGCGCAGAGCAAGGTCGATGAAGCCCTGAAACTGCTCGAAGGCGATGCCGATAAGGCCTTCCTGGCCACTCGCGAAGAACTCAAGGGTGACCTGCTGGTACAACTGGGTCGTACCGACGAAGCGAACGCTGCGTATCAAAAAGCCAAGGCGGCACTGTCGGATGAAGCGGCGGTCGGTGGCCTACAAATCAAGCTGGACGACCTGGCCAAAGGGGATGCGTGACGTGATCCGTTGGAAACATGCAGCATTGCTGGCTCTGGCCATTCTGGCCGCGGGTTGCAGCAGCAACAGCAAAAAAGAGTTGCCACCGGCCGAGCTGACCGACTTCAAAGAAGAAGTGGTTCTGCACAAGCAGTGGAGTCGTTCGATCGGTAACGGTCAGGGCGAAACCTACAACATGCTGGTTCCGGCGATCGATGGCGATACCATCTATGCCGCCGACGTCACCGGTGTGGTGATGGCGATGGATCGCAGCAATGGCGACGTCAAGTGGAAGAAAGATCTCGAACTGCCTGTCTCCGGTGCCGTTGGCGTGGGTTACGGTCTGGTCATGATCGGCACGCTCAAGGGCGAAATCGTTGCCCTGGATGCCAGCAGCGGTGAAGAGAAATGGCGCGCTCGCGTGACCAGCGAAGTTCTCGCACCACCGGCCACCAACGGTGACGTTGTTGTGGTTCAGACCCAGGATGACCGTCTGATCGGTCTGGATGCCTCCACCGGCAACCAGCGCTGGTTGTACGACAGCACGCCAGCGGTCCTGACCCTGCGCGGCACCAGCGCACCGATCGTCACCAACCGCCTCGCGGTGGCTGGCCTGTCGACCGGTAAAGTGGTTGCTCTTGATGTGTCCAACGGCGTGCCGGTTTGGGAACAGCGTGTAGCGATTCCACAAGGTCGTTCGGAGCTTGAGCGTGTGGTCGATATCGACGGTGGCTTGCTGCTGTCCGGCGGTACACTGTATGTCGCCAGCTACCAGGGGCGCGTCGCGGCACTGGACCTGGAAAGCGGTCGTCAGCTCTGGCAGCGTGATGCTTCCAGTTATGCCGGCGTCGCCCAGGGTTTTGGCAGCGTCTACGTGAGCCTGTCTTCGGGCACTGTTGAAGGCGTCGACGAGCGTTCCACCACTGCATTGTGGAGCAACGATTCGTTGGCCCGCCGTCAACTGTCGGCTCCGGAAGTGTTCTCCAGCTACGTTGCAGTCGGTGACCTGGAAGGTTACCTGCACCTGCTGAGTCAGGTGGACGGTCGTTTCGTCGGCCGCGAGCGCATCGACAGCGACGGCCTGCGTGCCCGTCCGCTGGTGGTGGGTGACACGATTTATGTGTATGGCAACAGCGGCAAACTGGAAGCCCTGACCATCAAGTAAAGACTATGCTTGGGGTTTAACCCCCAAGCGGCCTTGTTCTGCAAGGCTCGCAGCGCTTTCAAGCGCTGCCCCGAGCACCAGCCGCTGCCTCGCAGCGGCTTTTGTATTTTCTGAAATAACGAAGTGGAGAGCCGCATGGTTCCCGTAATCGCCCTGGTGGGCCGACCGAACGTCGGCAAGTCCACCTTGTTCAACCGCCTGACCAGGACTCGCGACGCCATTGTCGGCGACTTGTCCGGTCTGACCCGTGATCGCCAATACGGTGAGGCCAAGTGGCAAGGGCGTTCCTACATTCTGGTCGACACTGGTGGTATCTCCGGTGACGAGCACGGTATGGACGAAAAAATGGCCGAGCAGTCGCTGCTGGCCATTGAAGAAGCGGATGTCGTTCTGTTCCTGGTAGATGCCAAGGCCGGTTTTACCGCCGCCGACCAGATGATCGCCGAGCACTTGCGCAAGCGTAATAAGCGTTCCTATGTGGTCGCCAACAAGGTCGACAACATCGACCCTGAAATGGCCCGCGCCGAATTCGCCCCGTTGGGCATGGGCCACGCGATCCCGATCGCCGGTGCCCATGGTCGTGGCATCACCCAGATGCTGGAAATCGCCCTGAGCGACTTCCCGAAAGACGAAGAAGAACCGCAAGAAGGCGAAGAGGAAGAGATCGTTGCCGAAGGTGAGGAAGCCAAGCGCATTCCTGGCCCAAGCGAAAAAGACGGTATCAAGATCGCCATCATTGGCCGTCCGAACGTCGGCAAGTCGACTCTGGTCAATCGCATGCTCGGTGAAGACCGGGTGATCGTGTATGACCAGCCCGGTACTACCCGCGACAGTATCTACATCCCGTTCGAGCGTAACGACGAGAAGTACACGCTGATCGACACCGCCGGTGTGCGCAAGCGCGGCAAGATCCACGAAGAAGTCGAAAAGTTCTCCGTGGTCAAAACCCTGCAGGCGATCAAAGACGCCAACGTGGTGATCTTCGTGATGGACGCCCGCGAAGGCGTGGTGGACCACGACCTCAACCTGCTGGGCTTTGCCCTTGAAGCCGGTCGTGCGCTGGTGATCGCGATCAACAAGTGGGACGGCATGACGCCGAGCGAGCGCGATTTCGTGAAGGTCGAGCTGCAACGTCGACTGTTCTTTGTCGACTTCGCCGACATCCACTTCATCTCGGCCCTGCACGGCACTGGCGTAGGTAATCTCTACGCGTCGGTACAGAACTCGTTCAAGTCCGCGGTCACCCGCTGGCCGACCAACCGCCTGACCCAGATTCTGGAAGATGCGGTCGGCGAGCACGCGCCACCGATGGTCAACAACCGCCGGATCAAGCTGCGTTATGCCCACTTGGGTGGTGCGAACCCGCCGATCATCGTGATCCACGGTAACCAGATCGAGAAGGTGCCGAAGTCTTACGTCCGTTACCTGGAAAACACTTACCGTCGTGTGCTCAAGCTGGTCGGTACGCCGATCCGCATCGAGTTCAAGGGCGGCGAGAACCCGTACGAAGGCAACAAGAACTCGCTCACCGACCGTCAGGTCAACAAGAAGCGTCGTTTGATGTCGCACCACAAAAAGGCCGACAAGAAGCGCCGCGACAAGCGCTGATTCAAGGCCTCACTCTTTTTGTGAGGGCTTGTTGTGGCGAGGGAGCTTGCTCCCTCGCCACAAGTTATGCGGTGTACATTAGAAGAAGGGTGCCGGTTGGCGCCCTTTTTTTGTGGGCGTCGTTTGGGCTATCCTCGGGCTCTCCCGTGCCGCCGTTAGAGCCGGGTGTAGCCCAGGGAATCACCGATGATCACCAGTAAGCTGCCGAATGTCGGCATCACTATCTTCACGCAGATGTCTCAGCTCGCGGCGCAAACCGGGGCGATCAATCTGTCCCAGGGTTTTCCCGATTTCGACGGTCCGCAGGCCCTGCGCGATGCGGTCGGTCGGCATATCGCCAGTGGCCACAATCAATATTCGCCGATGACCGGCTTGCCGGCGTTGCGTCAGCAGATCGCGGCGAAGATCGCTCGCAGCTACGGCGCGCATGTTGATGCCGACAGCGAAGTGACGGTCACCCCCGGCGCGACCCAGGCGATCTTCTGCGCGATTCAGGCGGTGATCCACAGCGGCGATGAAGTGATCGTGTTCGATCCGTGCTACGACAGCTACGAGCCCTCGGTCGAGCTGGCCGGTGGTCGCTGTGTGCATGTGCAACTCGGCCTGAAGGACTTCGCCATCGACTTCCAGAAGCTCGCCGAAGCCCTGAGCCCGCGCACGCGGATGATCATCCTCAATACCCCGCACAACCCAAGCGGTGCGCTGATCAGCCGTGCCGAGCTGGATCAGTTGGCGGCATTGATCCGCGACCGCGACATCTATGTGATCAGCGACGAAGTCTACGAACACCTGGTGTTCGACGGTGTGTCTCACGCCAGTGTATTGGCCCATGAAGAGTTGTATCAGCGCGCTTTCGTGGTCAGTTCGTTCGGCAAGACGTACCACGTCACCGGTTGGAAAACCGGTTATGTCGTGGCGCCGCCGGCCCTTAGCGCGGAGCTGCGCAAGGTGCACCAGTACGTCAGTTTCTGCGGCGTGACGCCGTTGCAGTACGCGTTGGCCGATTACATGGCCGAGCACCCGGAACACGTCGAAGAGCTGCCGGGCTTCTATCAGGCCAAGCGTGATCTGTTCTGCGATCTGCTGACGCCGTCGCGCTTCAGTTTTACCCGCGTGGCCGGTACTTATTTCCAGTTGGTCGATTACTCGCAGATTCGCCCGGACCTCAATGACGTCGAGATGGCGCTGTGGATGACCCGCGAGCATGGCGTCGCGAGCATTCCGATCTCGGTGTTCTACCAGACTCCACCTGAAGGCCAGCGCCTGGTGCGTCTGTGCTTTGCCAAGCGTGAGGAGACCCTGCGTGAAGCAGCGGCAAAACTATGCGTGATCTGAGTACTCTGCCCAATCTGAATCTTGCGCTGATCCAGACCACCCTGGCCTGGCACGATCGTCAGGCCAATCTGGAGCATTTCGAGCCGCTGCTGGAACAGGCTCGTGGCGCGGACCTGATCATCCTGCCGGAGATGTTCACCACCGGTTTCTCCATGGAGTCGGAAGCCCTCGCCGAGCCGGAAAATGGCCCCACCAGTAAATGGATGCGGGCTCAGGCAGCGAAGCTGGGCGCGGTGGTGACCGGCAGCATCATCGTCCAGGCGGCTGACGGCAGCCATCGCAATCGTCTGTTGTGGGCACGGCCGGACGGGGAGTTGTGGCACTACGACAAGCGTCACTTGTTCCGCATGGCGGGGGAGAACAACCACTACACCCCGGGCGAGCGTCAGGTGCAGTTCGAATTGAAGGGGTGGCGAGTGCGGCCGCTGATTTGCTACGACCTGCGCTTCCCGGTCTGGAGTCGTGATCCGCAAGACACTGACTTGCTGCTGTACACCGCCAACTGGCCGGGCGCACGGCGTCAGCACTGGAACCGATTGCTGCCGGCACGGGCGATCGAAAACCTCTGCTATGTGGCGGCGGTGAACCGTATCGGTACCGATGGCAAAGGCTTTGCGTATACCGGTGACAGTCAGGTCCTGGATTTTCAGGGCGAGACGCTGCTCGGTGCAGGTGATGCCGATGGTGTGTTCAAGGTCGTACTGGACGCGGCGGAACTGGCGGCGTATCGCACACGGTTCCCGGCGAATCTGGATGCGGATACCTTCGAGTTCACCTGATCGATCGTTGATCAACAAAAAAGGCCCCGAGGTTCTCACCCCGGGGCCTTTTGCATTGCAGCGGAGCTTACGCCGCTTTCGCTTCCGGCTGGCTCAGGGAGCGGTTCAGTGCGCTGAACAGGGCCTTGAAGCTGGCAGTGGTGATGTTCTCGTCGATGCCGACGCCATGCACCGCACGCTCACCATTCACCCGCAATTCAATGTAGGCCGCAGCCTTGGCATTGGTGCCCGCGCCGATGGCGTGTTCGTTGTAGTCCATGATTTCCACCGGGATCGGCAGGCCGGCCACCAGTGCTTCCAGGGCACCGTTGCCCTTGCCGCGCCAGTGCAGGTTGGTTTCGCCCTGACCTTTGCTGGAGACTTCGACTTCCACGGCGCTGTGACCGTTTTCTTCCTGCAAGCGATGGCTGACCAGAGCGTACGGGGTGTTGGCCTGCAAGTACTCGCTGTGCAGCAGCGCGTGGATCTGCTGGGCGGTCATCTCCAGGCCCAGGCGATCGGTTTCACGCTGCACGACCTGGCTGAACTCGATTTGCATACGGCGCGGCAAGCTGATGCCGTATTCCTGTTCCAGCAGGTAAGCGATACCGCCCTTGCCCGACTGGCTGTTGACGCGAATCACCGCCTCGTAGCTGCGGCCAATGTCGGCCGGGTCGATCGGCAGGTACGGCACTTCCCACAGGGCGTCCGGTTGTTGCTGGGCGAAGCCCTTGCGGATTGCATCCTGGTGCGAGCCGGAGAACGCGGTGTGAACCAGGTCGCCGACGTACGGGTGACGTGGGTGCACCGCAATCTGGTTGCACTCTTCGACGACTTTGCGCACGCCATCGATGTCGGAGAAATCCAGCTCAGGGTTGACGCCCTGGGTGTAGAGGTTCAATGCCACGGTGACGAGATCGACGTTACCGGTACGCTCGCCGTTGCCGAACAGGCAGCCTTCGACACGGTCGGCGCCGGCCATCAGGCCCAGCTCGGTGGCGGCCACGCCGGTGCCACGGTCGTTGTGGGTGTGCAGGCTGATGATCACGCTGTCACGACGGTTGATGTGACGACCGAACCATTCGATCTGGTCGGCATAGATGTTCGGGGTCGCGCATTCGACGGTGGCGGGCAGGTTGAGGATCACCTTGTGCTCAGGCGTCGGGTTCCACACCTCGATCACCGCGTCGCAGACTTCCTTGGCGAATTCCAGTTCGGTGGCGCTGAAGGTTTCTGGCGAGTATTCGAAGGTCCACTCGGTGTCCGGCTGCTGGGCTGCATATTTGACGAACAGCTTGGCGGCGTTCACGGCGATGGCCTTGATCCCGTCCTTGTCCTGGTTGAAGACAATGCGGCGGAAGGAAGGGGAGGTCGCGTTGTACAGGTGAACGATGGCCTTCTTGGCACCGCGCAGGGATTCAAAGGTACGCGCGATCAAGTCTTCACGGCCCTGGGTCAGCACCTGAATGGTGGTGTCGTCAGGGATGTGGCCGCCTTCGATCAGGGTACGCACGAAGTCGAAGTCGGTTTGCGAAGCGGCCGGGAACGAGGCTTCGATTTCTTTCACGCCGACCTGCACCAGGGTCTTCCAGAAACGCAGCTTCTTGACCGCATCCATTGGCTCGATCAACGACTGGTTGCCGTCACGAAGGTCCGAACTGCACCAGATCGGCGCTGCAGTGATGGTCTTCGATGGCCAGGTGCGGTCCGGCAGGTTGATGGTCGGGAACGCGCGGTATTTCGAAGACGGGTCTTTGAGCATGCTCATTGGAAAATCCTTATTGTGTGGGCCGAAAAAAGGCGGCCTGCCGGTGGATCAAATGTTCTGGTAAAGCATCAGACGAGGCACCGCGATTCAGCCTGGCAGTCGTGCACTGACGAGGCACAGGCTGCGGTGCTGGCGGAGCTGAATGAGGGTGTGAGAGGTTTTCATGTCTTCAACCCTAACCGCGGGGGGAAAGGATGGCAAGCAGTCGAAAAACTTTGAGAGGAATAGTCGAAAAATATAGTTTGTCGCGATTTTATTGCTTGGAATGGCAGCGATTGTTTTTATTTTTGCGAGAGGCTTGAGTGATGCGCAATTGGAGGTTGGCGGTGTAGTTCAGGTCAGCGGCGCCTGTGACATCGCCTTCGCGGGCAAGCCTCGCTCCTACAGATTTGTGTTGCGGTCACCCGAAAACTGTAGGAGCGAGGCTTGCCCGCGAAGAGGCCATCAACCTCAACCACTGCTTATGGCTGAAACGCACCAATGAAAATCGCCGGGTCCACCCGCGCATCGTTCAAGCTGACGTTCCAGTGCATATGCGGCCCGGTCGCGCGGCCAGTTGAGCCGACTTTCCCGACCACCTCACCACGCGCCAGTTGCTGGCCGACTTTCACGTCGATCTTCGACATGTGGCAGAACATGCTGATAAAGCCCTGGCCGTGGTCGACGAACACTGTGTTGCCGTTGAAGAAGTAGTTACCGATCAGGATTACCTTGCCGGCGGCCGGGGTTTTGATCGGCGTGCCGGCGGGCACTGCAAAGTCGAGGCCCGCGTGGGGATTGCGTTCTTCGCCATTGAAGAAGCGGCGCACCCCGAACTTGCTCGACAACGGCCCATTGACCGGTTTGTCCAGCAACAGGTTGCTCGGAGTATTCGGGCTGAAGCTGCGGTAAGCCTGGATCTGCTCGGCCAACTCGCCCTCGATGCGCTTGAGATTTTCCGGGTTCGGATTGACCTGCTGCGTATTCTTCAGGGTGATGTGCTGTTCCGGGTATTTCTTGTTGCCGACGGTGAAGCTCAGGTTGCGGCCACCGCTGCTCAGCGACTGGCTGCCCGGTTTGACCGTCAGCGGCACGCCGACGATGGCCAGCCAGTTGTTCTGTTCCTTGACCACCAGTACCGGTCTGCCTTGATAGCTGGCTTTTGGCGCCTGGGCAGAGCTGCCCAGATCCACCACGGCTACGCCACCCGGTACCGGTTTGTTCAACAGACGGGTGATGTAACTGTCGGCATGGGCGTTGAAGGTCAGGCACAGCAATAGCAGCGGAGCGAAAAAACGCGGCATGGATCAATCCAGTAAAGAAAGGGTGACAGGTGTCAGGTGATTGTCTTCGACCCGCACTTGCAGCTCGCCTTCGCCCAGTTTGGCTTTCAGGCGCTGGCCGGTGTGGGTTTGCGCGGCGCTGCGGATCGCGTTGCCGCGCTCGTCCAGCAGAATGCTGTAGCCACGAGCGAGGGTCGCCAACGGGCTGACCACATGCAGCGTCTGCATCTGACTTTGCAATTGCAGGCGACGGGATTTAAGCCCTTCGCGCATGGCCCGAGGCAGGCGCTCGGCGAGGCTGTCGAGGCGCTGGCGAAGCATCGCCAGTTGTCGCCCGGGATGCTGCCCGGCGAGACGGGTTTCCAGACGGATCAAGCGTTCGCGACGGGTATTGAGGCTACGTTCGAAGGCGCGGCGCAGGCGCATGTCCAGATCATCCAGGCGTTGCGCTTGCTGACGCAGGCGTTCGCCGGGATGGCGCAAGCGGCGAGAGATGCCTTCCAGACGCAGCCGATCGCGCATCAAGCGGTCACGCATGCGCATCACCAGTCGTCGGTGCAGGCTTTCGACCCGACGCACCAGATCGCTGGAGTCCGGCGCCAGCAGTTCGGCGGCGGCGGACGGCGTCGGCGCGCGAACGTCGGCCACGAAGTCACTGATCGATACGTCGGTTTCATGGCCGACGGCGCTGACGATCGGCGTCACGCAGGCGTCCACGGCGCGGGCCACGGCTTCTTCGTTGAAACACCAGAGGTCTTCCAGCGAGCCGCCGCCACGGGCCAGGATCAACGCATCGAAACCACGGGCGTCAGCCAGTTTCAGTGCGCGGACAATCTGTGCGGTGGCTTCGCGGCCTTGCACGGCGGTGGGGATCAACGTCAGTTGCACCTGCGGCGCACGGCGGCGGAACACACTGATGATGTCGCGGATCACCGCGCCAGTGGGTGAACTGATGATGCCGATGCGTTGCGGGTGCGCCGGCAATGGCACTTTGCGCTCGGCACTGAACAGGCCTTCGGCGCTGAGTTTTTCCTTCAAAGCATCGAAGGCCAGGCGCAGGGCACCGTCACCAGCCGGCTCCACGGTGTCGAGAATCAGTTGGTAGTCACCACGGCCTTCAAACAGCGAAACCTTGCCACGAACCTTGACCGCCAGGCCATCCTTCAGCGCCTGGCGAACCCGCGCGGCGTTCTGCCGGAACAGTGCACAACGTACTTGGGCGCCGCTGTCCTTGAGGGTGAAATACACATGGCCGGACGCCGGGCGGGCGAGGTTGGAGATTTCGCCTTCGACCCAGATGTTGCTGAACACGTCTTCGAGCAACACCCGCGCGCGGCCGTTGAGCTGGCTGACAGTCAGGACTTCCCGGTCCAGGCCGAGTCTTGCAAAGGGATCTTTAATCATGGGGCGCAGTTTAAAGGCATTCGGCGATCAATCTCCATGAGCCAGTGTAAATCCCTTGTGGGAGCAGGCTTTGCTACGGCAGCCGGGTGAAGTGTTCAACGAATTGCTGAACCAGCGCGGTGGGATCTTGCCGGCAGGCGAGGGCGACGGTGCTGTGGCAATCCGGATCGGCTAATGAAAGAAAATGGATATCCGGCGGCGCGATGTCTTGCATCGACTCCGGTAACAGCGCGATGCCGAACCCGGCCTGGATCAATTGCAGTTGCGTGGTTTTGCGCGACACCACCCGAGCCGCTCGGGGAAAGAACCCTTGGCGCATGCACAACTCGGCAGATAGATAGCTCAGGCCGCCACGCTGTGGATGAGGGATGGAAATAAACGCTTCATCCTTCAACTGTGCCAGATCGATGCCGTGCGTGGACTTATCCACCGCCAGCCGATGATTCGGCGGCACCGCCAGCAACAGACGCTCGCTGTACAGCGGAACAATCTGCACCCCTTCACGTTGACGCAGCACCGGCAGGCGCAACAGACCCACATCGAGGCGACCTTCGGCCAACTCTTCCAGTTGTGCCTCGGAGGACAGCTTGACGATGTCCATCGACACACCGGCATGCAGATCCAGATAAACGCTGATCCCGCGCAGCAGTCGATCACTCATGGGTACGGTGCTGGAATGGCTCAGGCGCAAGACGCCCAGTTGACCAGTGCCCACTTGAGTGGCCATTTCGCTGGCCTTGGTCAGTTCGTTCAGCAGGTTTCTGGCCCGAGGCAAAAAGGCTTCACCCGCCGCCGTCAGGCGGGGCTGGCGGGCGGTGCGTTCGAACAGCGGCGTTTGCAGGCGGGTTTCCATGTCCTTGATCTGCCGGCTCAAGGCCGATTGAGCAATAAACAATCGTTCGGCCGCCGCGCTGAAGCTGCCGCTCTCGGCGATTTCCACGAAGTAACGCAATTGGCGGGTTGAAAGCACCAGGTATGCCTTTTTGAGATGGGTGATCGATTTTGAAGATATTAGTCGCAACGCCCGGCGCTGGCTAAAGTCATCACAGGAATAAAAGGAAGCCGTGTCGATGAATGTGCTGGAGTTGTTGAGCCAATGGCCGTGGGGTGTGGTGGATTGGTTGGTGATCGGATTGGGTGTTGCCCTGGCCTACATCGTGTTCGGCATTGCCGGTTTTGGCACCGCGCTGGTGGCGGGGCCGATTCTGATTCTGTTCATGCCACTGTCGAAAATCGTGCCGCTGTTGGTGCTGCTGGATTTCGTCGCCGCGTTCGGCAATCTGCTGCCCTCGCGCCGAAATGTAGAGCGGTCCGAATTGCTGCGACTGCTGCCGTGCATGGCGGTGGGTTGCACGTTGGGGGTGATCTTTCTGCTGAACCTGAAATCCGATGTATTGCTGCTGTTGATGGGGTTGTTTATCAGCGCCTATGCGATTTACAGCTTGTGGATTAAAACCCGTCCGAGGCAATTGTCCGCGGGTTGGGCGGTGCCGATGGGCACGGTGGGCGGGATGTTCGGGGCGCTGTTTGGCAGTGGTGGTTTTTTGTATGCGATCTATTTGAACAGTCGGTTGCCCAAGGACGAGGCCCGGGCCACCCAGAGTGCGTTGATCAGTTGCAGCACCGTGGTGCGTTTGAGCCTGTTTGCCGTCGCCGGTGTATATGCCGAGCTACCCTTGTTGGTATTGGCGCTGTGTTTGTTGCCGGCGATGGCGCTGGGGCTGTGGATCGGTCGGCGATTGATCATGAAATTGTCCCGCGAGGCTTTCGTGCGGCTGGTGACCTGGCTGGTGCTGGCCAGCGGGATTGCCTTGGTTGGGCGTTATTTGAGTACTTGACCGGATTTCGTCAGGGATTAAGCTGCCGGCCGCCCTGACAATCGGCGCACCGCAGCAACATCCATTTGACGCAGTAGGCTTGCACCATGAATTCGCAAAGCATCATTGTCCCGAAAATCTCCACACTGCCGGTACACGAACCCCGGGCCCGGGCGGTCGTGCGGTGGCTGGTGCGCAAGAACATCATTAAAGAAGAGCTGACCACCTGTGGCCGCACCGGCAATCACATGGCCCACGCCATCGCCGACGGCGCCCGCGCCGTGGTCCTGCACCCTGAAGCGCTGCCGTTCGGCGAGCCGATCAATGGGCTGGAGATCATCACCAAGCGTTGCATCTATACACCGGCCAAGGGTTTTCTCGAAGAAGCCGGCTGCGCCGAGTGCCGCAAGGAGATCGGCGAAGCGCTGTTCGAAAGCCTGGAAGACTGGATGCCGGGGCGCACCGATAACTTCACCTGCCCTGAGTGCGGGCATGAAGACGACATCAACGGCTTTCTGTTTCTGCAGGAATGCGGCTTTTCCAACCTGGGGTTCATCTTCAACAATTGGCTCGAGGCCGGGTTCAAGCAGGACTTTATCGATGAGTTTGCCGATTGGCTGGATCAGCCCGTGAGTTGGGTCAAAGTCGAACTCTAAATGCCGGCGTCGGTCCCCTACGGGGGACAATGTTTCTCCGTATGTCAGTAATGCCAATAATAGACAGAGTTTTACATTGAACCCGAGGGGGTGTCTGACTATAATGGCGCGCTTCCATTTTCCCGCTCGGGAGCCCCCGCGATGCTGCGTATCAGCCAAGAAGCTCTGACATTCGACGACATTCTCCTAGTGCCCGGTTATTCCGAGGTGCTTCCTAACGAAGTCAGTCTCAAGACCCGCCTTACCCGTGGCATCGAGCTGAATATTCCACTGGTTTCCGCCGCTATGGACACCGTTACTGAAGCCCGTCTGGCAATCGCCATGGCTCAGGAAGGTGGCATCGGCATCATCCACAAGAACATGACCATCGAGCAGCAAGCTGCCGAAGTGCGCAAGGTCAAGCGTTACGAAGCCGGTGTGGTCAAGGACCCGATCACCATCGAGGCCGATGCCACGGTGCGTGAACTGTTCGAACTGACCCGCCTGCACAACATCTCCGGCGTTCCGGTACTGCACGATGGCGACCTGGTCGGCATCGTCACTTCCCGTGACGTGCGTTTCGAAAACCGCATGGACGTCAGCGTCCGTGAAGTGATGACGCCTAAAGAGCGTCTGGTCACGGTCAAGGAAGGCGCCAACAAGAACGATGTGCGTGAATTGCTGCACAAGCACCGCATCGAGCGCGTGCTGATCGTCGACGACAAATTCGCCCTCAAAGGCATGATGACCGTCAACGACATCGAAAAAGCCAAGGCTTATCCGCTGGCCAGCAAGGACGATCAAGGTCGTCTGCGCGTTGGAGCTGCAGTCGGTACCGGTAAAGACACCGGTGACCGTGTAGCTGCCCTGGTCCATGCCGGTGTTGACGTGGTGGTGGTCGACACTGCCCACGGCCACTCCAAAGGCGTGATCGACCGCGTTCGTTGGGTCAAACAGAACTTCCCTGAAGTGCAGGTCATCGGCGGCAACATCGCCACCGGCGCTGCCGCCAAGGCCCTGGCCGAAGCCGGCGCTGACGCAGTCAAGGTCGGTATCGGCCCAGGCTCGATCTGCACCACCCGTATCGTCGCCGGTGTCGGCGTTCCGCAAATCAGTGCCATCGCCAACGTTGCCGCTGCCCTTGAAGGCACCGGTGTTCCGTTGATCGCCGACGGCGGCATCCGTTTCTCCGGTGACCTGTCCAAGGCCATCGTGGCGGGTGCCTCCTGCGTGATGATGGGCTCGATGTTCGCCGGTACTGAAGAAGCGCCAGGCGAGATCGAACTGTTCCAGGGCCGTTCGTACAAGGCTTATCGCGGCATGGGTTCGCTGGGCGCAATGTCCCAGGCTCAAGGTTCCTCCGACCGTTACTTCCAGGACTCCTCCGCGGGTGCCGAGAAGCTGGTTCCGGAAGGTATCGAAGGGCGTGTTCCTTACAAGGGCACCCTGAGCGCCATCATCCATCAACTGATGGGCGGCCTGCGTTCCTCGATGGGTTACACCGGCAGCGCCGACATCGAAGAAATGCGCACCAAACCTGAGTTCGTGCGGATCACCGGCGCTGGCATGGCCGAGTCCCACGTCCACGACGTACAGATCACCAAAGAAGCGCCAAACTACCGCGTAGGTTGAGGCTTCAAGCAAATCGTTAAGCAACCGGGGCTGTTCTATTCAGCCCCGAGTTGTTTCTGAATCACGACTGTTTCTGAATTACTTAGACGAGACTGAATCATGGCCCTCGACATTCACGCTCACCGCATCCTGATCCTCGACTTCGGTTCCCAGTACACCCAACTGATCGCCCGCCGCGTGCGTGAAATCGGCGTTTACTGCGAACTGCATCCGTTCGACATGGACGAGGAAGCCATTCGCGAATTCGCACCAAAAGGTGTGATCCTCGCCGGCGGCCCCGAGTCCGTGCACGAAGCCGACAGCCCTCGCTGCCCGCAAGCGGTGTTTGACCTGGGCGTGCCAGTCTTCGGTATCTGCTATGGCATGCAGACCATGGCCGAGCAACTGGGCGGCAAGGTTGAAGGTTCCGACCTACGTGAGTTCGGTTACGCCCGTGTCGATGTGGTCGGCAAGAGCCGCCTGCTCGACGGCATCGAAGACCATATCGACGCCGATGGCCTGTTCGGCCTCGACGTTTGGATGAGCCACGGTGACAAGGTCACCAAGATGCCGGAAGACTTCCACATCCTGGCCAGCACCCCGAGCTGCCCGATTGCCGGCATGTTCAACGATGACCGTGCCTACTACGGCGTGCAGTTCCACCCGGAAGTGACCCACACCAAGCAGGGCGGTCGCATCCTGTCGCGCTTCATCCTCGACATCTGTGGCTGTGAAGCCCTGTGGACGCCGTCGAAGATTGCCGAAGATGCCATCGCCCAGGTCCGTGCCCAGGTCGGCACCGACAACGTACTGCTCGGCCTGTCCGGCGGCGTGGACTCCTCGGTGGTTGCCGCGCTGCTGCACAAGGCCATTGGCGATCAGCTGACCTGCGTGTTCGTCGACAACGGCCTGCTGCGTCTGCACGAAGGCGAGCAAGTGATGGCCATGTTCGCCGAGAACATGGGCGTCAAAGTGATCCGCGCCAACGCTGAGGACCAGTTCCTCAACAACTTGGCTGGCGAGTCCGATCCAGAGAAGAAGCGCAAGATCATCGGCCGTACCTTCATCGACGTGTTCGATGCCGAATCCTGCAAGCTGGACAACATCAAGTACCTGGCCCAGGGCACCATCTACCCGGACGTGATCGAGTCGGCTGGCGCGAAAAGCGGCAAGGCGCACGTGATCAAGTCGCACCACAACGTGGGTGGCCTGCCGGAAGAAATGAACCTCAAGCTGGTTGAACCGCTGCGCGAGCTGTTCAAGGACGAAGTCCGTCGTCTGGGCCTGGAACTCGGCCTGCCGTACGACATGGTCTACCGTCATCCGTTCCCGGGTCCGGGCCTGGGCGTGCGGATCCTCGGTGAAGTGAAGAAGGAATACGCCGACTTGCTGCGTCGTGCCGACCACATCTTCATCGAAGAACTGCGCAAGGCCGACTGGTACCACAAGGTCAGCCAGGCGTTCGTGGTGTTCCAGCCGGTGAAATCGGTTGGTGTTGTCGGCGATGGCCGTCGTTACGCCTGGGTCGTTGCCCTGCGTGCCGTGGAAACCATCGACTTCATGACCGCGCGTTGGGCACACCTGCCTTACGAACTGCTGGAAACCGTCAGCGGTCGCATCATCAATGAAATCGAAGGCATCTCCCGCGTTACCTACGACGTGTCGAGCAAGCCGCCGGCGACGATTGAGTGGGAGTAGGGTTTGCTAATAACTATTTGATTTTATTTAAAAAATAAAATTGGATGGTGATGTTTGATACGTCATCAATGGCGTTGTTAATGGCGCACATTGTACGTATGTGAGAAAGCTTTATCGATACCATGTCCCGGATAAGGAATGCCGACATGGTATCGAGACTCTTAGCAATGCAGATGTCAGTACTAACTGTCGTGCAATTTGGCTTATCGACAAATGCGTCGCCGGCTCATAGCCCATCATTTTTAGTACTGCGTTACCCGAGTCGTCAGCGCAACGTTGTCTCGCCCTGCGAGCAGGTAGCATCAATCTGTCTCGCCAGCGACTCCAGCAGCGTCTGCGCACCACGATCCCGGCGCAGTTGCCCGATATGCGTGCGTGCCAGTTTTAGATGATGGCGAGCCTGGGCTAGGTCTTCGCGCTGCAGTGCCAGTGGAATGCTGATAGCGGCGACTTGAATGACCAGTCGGTGTGCGCCGTTGCGATCATGCTGCTCGATGACCTTCTGCAAAAGCTTGGCCAGCGCCTGAGTATTGCGCTCCGGGGCCCGGCGCAACAACTCTTCGAGTGCGCACAACCAGAACAGACGGTAGCGCGGGATCAGCTCATCTTCGGCCAGCAGCAACGCCCAAGCCTCGTCGTCGTGCTGTAACTGGGCGAGCACTTGGGCCTTGTACATCAATCGCTGCTGACGCTCGGTCGGCCACTCGTGGCCCTTCACACCAGCATCCCACTCCGCCATCACCGCCCAGGCCTGCTCAGGCCTCTTCAGCTGCAGTAGGGTAGCTATGCGCACCTCGTGCATGCAGTCGTGGTTCGGTTGCCCTGCGGCCAGTATCTTGTCCTGCTGCTCGTCCAGGAATGCAAGCGCGTCCTCGGGGCGTCCATCATCGAGCATGGCATCGGCTTTTTCGTAACTTATGCAGGAAAAACATCCCCAGCTCGGGTCCAGACGTTGCAAGGTTTCGTCACAGACGGCGATCCGTTCCTCGGCCCACCCCGCACCGTCGACATTGGCATAGCAGGACACCAGATCTTGGGTCACGCAGACCGATTGCGGGCACTGTCGGGCATCTTCCCGGTTGGCTCGCTCGAACAGCGTCACCACCTGCGCCAGTGCCGTTTCACCTTCCAACAGGCTGCCGACGCGATTGCGCATTTCCCAATGGCCGACGAATACTTCCAGCCAGGGATTGCCAACGGTCTTGGCCAGCGCCTTGACCTCTGGAAGCAAAGCTTGAGCCTGAGTGACTTCTAGGTTGAATATGTGTTGAAGCATACGGTCCAGCGAATCGACAGCCTGCCCCTTACCCGACTCTCGCAACTCGGCCTTGAGTTTTCCCAACCAACTCCAGATATCCATGTACGTCACTCTCCACTGGATCCATCAGGATCATCAATCATCGGGCCAGCAACACCTGCATCGACTGCGCCAGTCCTTCCAGCGCCTCTGTCAGGGCGGATGGCGTCTGCAGTGCGGCCTGTCCGGCAATAATTACCTTGAACGCCTTGAGCAACCGGGCCGCATCCAGGGCGCCCGGCTGATTGCCGTCGACGGCTTGGATCAGGGCCTGGATTGCCGGGTTGGCGAAGTTGAGATAAAGACGGTTAGCGGCCTGGGTTGTTATCTGCTGCGTGTACTGACGGGCCAGGTGCAAGGCTGCCGATGCAATATGCCGATCCGCCTCGTCGCTTTCAAGCCGGGCCTTCAACTGCGCCTCGTGATTACTGACTACCACCAGTGGTAGTGCCTCGGGAGCAAAACGCGCCACCACCAGTTCTTCGTTCACCGCCAGCCGTGTACTCAGCCAGTCAAGTTGTGACGTCGGCAGGCTGACCGGCGTGAACAATTGCCGGTTGCCACTTTCGCTGCCCAATTCGACCAAACGAATACCTTGCACCTCGCACCAAAGGCGCAGGAACGGCAGCACGGCATAACGATTGCCATGCGCCACCGGAAAACCCAAAGCATGGAACAACATTGTTTCAAAGCCGTCTTGGCTGTCGAGCAACACATGGACGGCACCCTCAACTACCAGATGGCGAACCGGCAGTTCACCCTGGGAGGTGGGAATACTCAGGCTGTCCTTGAGCAGATCGAAGAGGCGCTGATCGCACAGGGTCGCCCCTAACAAGGATTCGTTATGGCGCGACAACACCCGACGCCAGGCCTGCGGCTGATGCTCGGCGAGCCCGACCAAGCCATCGATCAGCGCCTCGCCGATAGCATGACGGGTCTCGAGGTAGTGCTGATCGCGCTGCAGAGCCTCGCGGCTCGCCGTTGGGGTCAGGTGCCTAGACTCGATCACGCCGCCGATAAAACCCGCCCAAGACGGCAACAGGTCGCGGGCATTGTCATCCAGCAGCATCCCGCGCAGGAATACACTTAGATTGCGGTTATCGTTTGAACCATAGGTCGCGCCGTCCTGAACCCACAGCAACCCTTGCAGATCGGTCTGTTCTAGCGAATCTACAGGCATACAGCAGATCGGTTCGAAGGTGTGTTCAAAGCCCTCGGCGAACGCCAGTTGCCGTTTGTGCAATTGCAATGGATGCAAACCGCCTCCTGCAGACAGTCGCCAGGGTGGCAGTTCCCGGTTGATGGCCTCGCCGGCACCCGCACCTACATGGATGGGCACCTCCAGCAGCGCGCAATAGCGTTCCAGAATCGCACGCAGACGTGTGGCCTCGGCCAGGGCGCGATGGTGCTCATGCAGTTCCAGGGTGACATGCGTGCCCACCGGGCGTGCCTCGCAGGCCTCCACGCTGTACTGCTCGCCATTGCTGGACTGGTAACAGAACCCCAGGTTCGGCTGCTGATAGGAGGTGCTGCGAACGATGACCCGCCTGGCTAGTACAAACGCCGACAGAAAGCCCAGTCCGAACATGCCAATCAGTCCTCCCGCTTCCTCGCCGGCCTCGCGCAGACCTCTGGTGTAGCCAACACCTACGGTCGCGAGGTACGCGTGAATCTCATGCTCCGTCAGGCCGGCGCCGGTATCGATGATACTGATGGTGTTTGACTGGGGATCACCGATCACTTCTATACGGCCCATGCCCTGCCAGTCGCCTTCCAGACGTCGGCGCAGGATTGAGTCATGTGCGTTCTGTACCAGTTCGCGCAAGGCCACGGTGGGCGTGGAATACAGGTGTTTGCCAAGGACCGACATCAGCCCATTAAGATCCACCCCGGCGCGATGAATCCGGGCGCAATCATTTGTCGCAGAACTGCTGTGCATGTCCATAATCGACCACTTGAAGAAAATCCGCTTTCATTGGAAACAGCTCTTACGACCGGGCATTCTCAACTATACGGGCTGTGGATGAAATACCGTCGGTGCTGCTGAGGGCGATGAGGGTTTGCCTACGCTTTGCAGCGCCGCGATGGCGGTTGTGCACTGTCTGATTGCCGTACAGCACGTTCATTATTCCCATAGGCGAGCGTGTTTCAGCTTATGAAGTATTGGCCCATTTACCAACATTTCACTGATCGTGACTCCTGGCCTGCGAGCACTTTCCGGCATTGGATCTTGAGTAAATATTATAGGATCAGTGCGGTATTGGCAGGCGGGCCAATTCCCCAGCCGATCACCACATCGCATGAATGATGCAGTATTTGTGAAAACAGTTTTTCGTCTATGGTATTTTTCGTGGTATCAGCAGGTATGATCAAAATAAAGCTTTGATTTATATGGTTTTCTTTATGATTTTTATGATTGAGTGGGAATAAGTTGAACGACAAGGGCGCTGAGAAGCGCCCTTGTCGCATCTGAAGGAAACGTTTACATCAGTCTGTTCGACGCACCAACTGGAAGCTGGTGCCCGGACAAAGAGTGATGTCAAAATAGTGTCAAACTCGTCGAATCAAAAGATTCGGACTCCGACAACATGGATGTGTACAGGCTTTGAACGGGCCTGCGTAAGGGATATATGGTTTCCATCAGCGTGCGCGGTATAGACAAGACCCGTCAGATCAACGACTGGACAATAAAGAGTGACGGGAGCGGTGGATTCTCGCTGACTTGCCACTTTCCCTCCGGCAAGAGTTTTCCTAGCCCGCTGGGTGACTGCGAGGTCGTTCCCACTCGAGAGGTGAAAGGCCAGCTTCTGCGAAAAAAAGGCAGCTCAGTGGTAAGCGCCGTTGAGAAAGCTGTGATCTACGGCGAGAAATATGCCGTCGTTCAGTATTCCTCAAGCGCGGCTAGTTACGTGTTCAAGATGGACTCTATCGAGCTTGTGACGCCGACGGACATGAAGGACGAGTCGACCTTCCGCTATTTCCATTCTGTGGCTACTGCCCGCGTCGATCATGCAGCGTCGACGGACAAGGAGATCGCCCAAAATGTGTTGCGCCAGCTCGACGCACTACCTCCCTGCGCGGATACGGCATTGCACGCCTACTGCAAGGGGCACAATGGCAGGCAGGAGCAGGCGGGAAATTTCATCTTCCCTTTCGGCATCAATGAAAGCCAGCTTGCAGCAGTCGAACGCGCGTTCGCATCGCAGATCAGTCTGATCGAAGGGCCTCCCGGCACCGGCAAGACGCAGACCATTCTGAATATCATCGCCAATCTGCTGTTGCGTGGAAAAAACGTGGCGGTGGTCTCCAACAACAATGCGGCCGTTGGGAACGTCTGCGAAAAACTGGGCAAGTCCGGGCTGGATTATCTGGTTGCCACGTTGGGTAGCAAAAGCAACCGAGAGGCATTCTTCGCCAACCCTGCCCCAAAACCATCGGCAGAGCCCGACGCCGCGCCCTCGATGGAGCGCATCCAGGGCGTGTTGCAACAGCTCAAGCGCTATCTGCATACCCGCAACGCGGTAGCCCAGCTGCAGATTGAAATCGCCGAGCTGGAGGTCGAGCGTCGCTATCTCTTGCAATGGCAGCAGGAAAACGCCGTGCAGGTGCTCGCTCTGGACAAGTACAAGCTCTCCCCGCAAAAGTCGGCCGACCTGATGGCCTACCTGACACATCTTGCGGGCAGGCACGTCAGGCTCAAGGACCGGATCGAGCTGCTGTTCAATTTCAGGATTGTGCGCACGAAACCATTCGATAACTGGGAAAAGCGCAAATCGGTGTTCTATGGCCTGCAGCTTCACTATTACGACAAAGCGCTGCTGGAAAGAAAAACCCTACTGGCCGCCCACCAGGAAACGTTGCGACTCGGCAATTACCAGGCGCTGCTGGATGAGCTGACGAGCGTTTCGATGAACTACCTGAAGCAGCACTTGCATCAGCATGTGCCAGACTCTGAACCCTTTGATGCCAAGTCTTACAAGCGCCAGTTCGATGGATTCGTGAAGCGCTATCCAATCATTTCCAGCAGCACGCACTCGATCGTCAACTCTCTCGCCAGTGGTGCCTTGCTTGATTACGTCATCATCGACGAGGCTTCGCAACAGGACATCATCCCGGGAATATTGGCGCTGGGTTGCGCGAAGAATCTGATCATCGTTGGTGATAGAAAACAGCTGGCACACATCCCGGCGCAACTGGGTTTACCTGCGCCCAAGGACTTCTACGATTGCGACAAGTACAGCCTGCTCGATTCGTGCATCGGAGTATTCGATGGTTCGATCCCGGTGACGCTCCTGAAAGAGCATTATCGCTGTCACCCGCGAATCATTCAGTTCTGCAATCAGCAGTTTTACGACAACCAGCTGGTTCCGATGACGCAAGACCTCGGGGAAAAACCGTTGTCGCTGCTCGTTACCGCCAAGGGTAATCACACTCGAAAGAACACCAATCTCAGGGAGCTGGATTCGCTGCTGGCAATGCTTGAGGGGGAGGGCGAGTGTGCATGGACGGGCGAAGACGGCAGGGGCTTCATCGCACCTTTCAGGGCACAGGCCACGCTCTCGGGTACGCTTTTGCCAGCGGATTTCGTCAAGGACACCGTGCACAAGTTCCAGGGCAGAGAGTGCGACGAAATTGTTTTTTCCACCGTACTGGACAAGAAGCGCGTACCCCAGGAACGTCTGGATTTCGTGGATGACCCACGCATGGTCAATGTGGCTGTATCACGGGCCAGGAATCGATTCACCCTGGTCACAGGGGATGATGTCTTCACGGCGAACAACGGGCATATCGCCGCGCTGGTGCGATACATCGAATACTACGCGGAACAAGGGCAGCTCCACCGCGCACCCGTGATATCAGCCTTCGACCTGCTCTACAAAGAATACGACCAATCGCTCGAGCGTCTTAACGCAAGACTTCGGCCGAATGATTCATCGTTCAAATCAGAACAGATAGTGGCGCAGCTACTTCGTGAAACGCTTGCTCAGGATGCCTACCGATCGGTGATGTTTCACACTCAGATTGAGTTGATACAACTGGTCTCGGTCGCCAATGAAGTTTTGACGGCACAGGAACTGGCGCTCATGAAAAACAAGGCCAGCTGTGATTTCGTGCTTTATTTCAAGGTAGGGAAAAAACCTCTGGGCGTCATCGAGGTTGATGGGGGCTCTCATGATGAGCCTGAACAGGCCGAACGAGATGCCCTGAAAAACAGCATTCTGCAAAAATGCAATATCCCGTTGCTGCGCTTGCGAACCATCGAGAGCCATATTGAAGAAAAGCTGGCGGCAGCTTTGGCTCAATGGACCAGCAGTGTTCATGATGAAAATCGCGAACTCTCGCCGGTTTAAATACTTTTATGGTTTTGATTGAATAATCAATTCGAGACTGAGGAATCCCGGCTGTCACTGATCGTCCGTGACACCCGGAAGGCCGTGTGAACGTGAGTTCATACGGCCTTTTGCGTTTCAGCGCCGGGCTATGTCGGAGAAGTAGAACTTATCCAGCGTATGCCGCGACTCGGTGTACTCGAATTGCCGCCCATCCTGCAGGAATGTCTGGTTACTGACCACAATCACATGGCTCTGGCCGTCGAGGTCCAGGTGTTGCTGGTCGTCCTTGCTGCGCGGCACCGCTTCGATGGTGCGCTGGGCGTAGGCGATCTGCAGTTGCAGGGTTTGCTCGATGAAGGCATAGATCGAGTGCTCGGCGATTTCGCGGGACAAGCCGGGAATCACGTCGCTGACGAAATGGTTGATGTCCAGGATCACGCGTTTGCCGTCGATCCGCCGCACGCGCTTGATCCGCGTGATCAGGCTACCTTCAGCCGCCTTGATGTGTTCGAGCAGCGGGCCTTCGAGGGGAATCTGGGTGAATTCGACCACTTCGGTGCTGACGTCGTTGCCCAGTCGCGGGTAGGTTTCCTGGAAGCTGACGATGCCGCCGAGCTGAAACTCGATCGGGTTGGTGGACAGCACGAAGGTGCCTTTGCCGTGGACTTTCTGGGCGAAACCGCGCTCCTGCAATTGCTCGATGGCCTTGCGCACGGTGCCGCGACTGGCTTGATAGCTGTCCATCAGTTCGGTTTCGGAAGGCAATCGGGCGCCGCGTTCCAGACGTTCGGTGGTAATGCTGGCAAGCAGATCGCTGTAGATCTGGTTGTATTTACTCATGGGGATGGCTCTGTGCCGCGTTGTGCTCAAGGTTTTGAACCTTAAGGGCAGGGTAGGGGTTTGTCCATGCGGCTTTGGGTTTCTTTGACTTCGGAGGTAGGAAATATCGCCGCCTGTCGGGTTCAGGATAAACAAAATCAAACTCGTCTGTACGAGTTGTTGCTTTAACTCGTACAGACGAGTATTTTTCGCTTCGGCGTGCTGCCAATAACAAAAAACTACAGCGGAAGAACAAGCATGAGCCATGACTATCCGAACATCGTCACCGAGCTGCTGCATAGCCTCGGTGGCAGCGACAACCTCGAGCAGGCCGCGCACTGTGTCACACGGCTGCGCCTGGCCCTCAAGGACCCGAGCCTGGTCAACAGCGCCACGCTGAACCAGATCGATCTGGTCAAGGGTTCGTTCTATACCGGCGGCTTGTTCCAGGTGGTGATCGGCCCCGGCGAAGTGGAAAAGGTCTACGCCGAGCTGCGCCGACAGACCGGTCTCGCCGTCTCGACCATCGCCGACGTCAAACAGAAAAGCGCCGACAAGATCAACGCCATGCAGCGACTGGTGCGGGTGTTTTCCGATGTGTTCATGCCGATTCTCCCGGCGCTGATCATTGCCGGCCTGTTGATGGGCATCAACAACCTGATCGGCGCCAAGGGCATGTTCATCGAGGGCAAGACCCTGCTGGACGCCTATCCGACGCTGGACGGGCTCTGGAGCCTGATCAACCTGATGGCCAACACGTCCTTCGTGTTCCTTCCGGCGCTGGTGGGCTGGTCGGCGGCCAAGCGCTTTGGCGGCAGCGAAATCCTCGGCATTGTGCTCGGCCTGATGCTGGTGCACCCGGATCTACTCAACGCCTGGAACTACGGCAAAGCGGTGGCCGGGCTTGAGGGGCAGAGCCTGCCGTACTTCGACATCCTCGGTGTGTTCCAGATCGAGAAAGTCGGTTACCAGGGGCAAATCTTGCCGATCCTGCTGGCGGCCTATGTGATGAGCGTCATCGAAAAGTGGCTGCGGGCGCGGGTGCCTAACGCGGTGCAATTGCTGGTGGTGCCGATCACCACCATCGTCGTCACCGGTGTGCTGGCGCTGGCGGTAATTGGTCCGGTGACCCGCCATCTGGGGATTCTCATCACTGAAGGCGTGGTCACCCTGTTCGACCTGGCGCCGATGGTTGGCGGGGCGATTTTCGGCCTGCTCTACGCACCACTGGTGATCACCGGCATGCACCACATGTTTCTCGCAGTCGACCTGCAACTGATCTCCACCCAGGGCGGCACGTTCATCTGGCCGATGATCGTCATGTCCAACCTCGCACAAGGCAGCGCGGCACTGGGGGTGTTCTACATGACCCGCAGTGTGCGGGACAAAAGCATGGCCTCGACCTCGGCGATTTCTGCCTACTTCGGCATCACCGAACCGGCCATGTTCGGGGTCAACCTGCGCTACAAGTTTCCGTTCTATGCGGCCCTGATCGGCTCGGCCCTGGGCTGCGTCTTCCTGTCGCTGAACAAGGTCCAGGCCTCGGCGATCGGCGTTGGCGGTTTGCCCGGTTTCATCTCGATCATCCCGCAGTTCATCCCGATGTTCGTGGTCGGGATGGTGATTGCCATGGTCGTGCCGTTTGTTTTGACCTGCGGGTTGAGCATGAAGATTGTCCGGCCCGGGTATCGGGTCGCCTGATAGATCGCATTCGCCAGTACCTATTCAAAAAGGAATCCGCCATGCAAGACTGGCAACGTTCGGTGATCTACCAGATCTACCCGAAGAGTTTTCACAGCCACGCCGGCAACCCCACGGGGGATTTGCTCGGCGTCGTGGCCAAGCTCGATTACCTGCACTGGCTGGGTGTCGATTGCCTGTGGATTACGCCGTTCCTGCGTTCGCCCCAGCGTGACAACGGTTACGACATCAGCGATTACTACGCCATCGACCCGAGTTACGGGACCATGGCTGACTGCGAGTTGCTGATTGCCGAAGCCGCCAAGCGCGGGATCAAGCTGATGCTCGACATCGTGGTCAACCACACCTCGATCGAACACACCTGGTTCCAGCAGGCCCGCAGCAGCCTCGATAGCCCTTACCGCGACTTCTATATCTGGCGCGACCAGCCGAACAACTGGGAATCCAAGTTCGGCGGTTCGGCCTGGGAGTACGAAGCCCAGACCGGCCAGTATTACCTGCACTTGTTCGACCACACGCAGGCCGACCTGAACTGGGACAACCCCAGGGTGCGCGCTGAAGTCTTCAAGATGATGCGATTCTGGCGCGACAAAGGCGTGGGCGGTTTCCGTCTGGATGTGATCAACCTGATTTCCAAACCGGCGGATTTCCCTGAGGACAACACTGACGGTCGACGCTTTTACACCGATGGCCCGAACGTCCACGAGTACTTGCAGCAGATGCACCGCGAAGTGTTCGAAGGTCATGACCTGATCAACGTCGGCGAGATGTCGTCCACCAGTCTGGAACACTGCATTCGCTACTCGCGGCCGGAGTCGAAAGAGCTGTCGATGACCTTCAACTTTCATCACCTGAAGGTTGATTACCCGAACCTGCAAAAGTGGATTCGCGCCGATTTCGACTTCCTCGAACTCAAGCGCATCCTCTCCGACTGGCAGACCGGCATGCAGGCCGGCGGTGGCTGGAACGCGCTGTTCTGGTGTAACCACGACCAGCCGCGGGTGGTTTCGCGGTTTGGTGATGACGGCGAGCATCGGGTGGTGTCGGCGAAGATGCTCGGCACCGCGTTGCATTTCCTCCAGGGAACGCCGTTTGTGTATCAAGGTGAAGAGCTGGGCATGACCAATCCGGGGTTCGATCACATCGATCAGTACCGCGATGTCGAGACTCTGAACATCTTCCGGCTCAAGCGCGAGGCCGGTGCCAGCGACGCCGACAACATGGCGGCGATCATGCAGAAGTCCCGGGACAACAGTCGCACGCCGATGCACTGGAGCGCCGAGCCGAACGCCGGTTTCAGCGCTGTCGAGCCGTGGATCGGAGTGCCGGCCAATGCCGCGCAAATCAACGTCGCCCACCAACTCGACGACCCGGATTCGGTGCTGCATCACTACCGTCAGCTGATTGCCCTGCGCCGCAGTGAAGCGCTGATGTCCGATGGTGTGTACCGACAGTTGTTGCCTGAACACACGCAAATCTGGGCGTACGTGCGTGAAGGCAATGGTGAGCGTTTGCTGGTGCTGAATAACTTTTATGGCACACCGTGCGAAGTTGAACTGCCGCCGGAGGTGATCAGCGAAGCGATGGCACAGCGTCTGGTGATCAGCAATTACCCGGACTGTCCGCCACGGCATCGGCAGGTCTTTTTAAGGCCCTATGAGTCGTTCGTTCTGCACCTGACCAACATTTAAAAACACTGTTTCGAACAACACGCAGAACACTGCGCGGGGGAGTTTTGCGCGCCGGTTTTGCTGCATCACACAATAAAAATAATGAGGTGGTTCTTGAAAACAACAATAAATCGCAGTCTTGCAGTTGCGGGTGTGTGCCTTGGATTACCGTTCTCGGCCCAGGCGCTGGAGTTCGCCGGCTATTTGCGTAGCGGTGTCGGCACCTCGGTCAACAGCAGTTCACAGTCGTGTTTTCAATTGCCGGGCGCGCAGTCCAAATACCGGTTGGGCAACGAATGTGAACAGTATGCTGAGCTGGAATTGCGTCAGGACCTGTTCACGCTGGACGACGGTTCGGTGCTCAGTGTCGACGGCATGGCTTCGCTGTATAACCAGTACGACCGCAACCTGACGTTCAATGGTGACAACGGCTCGGTGCGCATGCCGCAGCTGTATGCGCAATGGTCGAACATGCCCAGCCTCAATGGTGGTTCGCTGTGGGCCGGTCGGCGTTACTACAAACGTAACGACATCCATATTTCCGATTTCTACTACTGGAATCAGAGCGCCACCGGCGGCGGTATCGAAGACGTGCTGATCGGTGATCTGAAGTACAGCTACGCCTTCTCGCGCAAGGACAACCTGTACCAGAAGGACTACATCAACCGTCACGATTTCAACGTCTCCGGCTTCAACACCAACCCCGGCGGTGAGCTGGAGTTCGGCTTGAGCTACATCGACGAACCCGACAGCCGCGACGCTCACCGTGGCTGGGCGATCACCACCCAGCATGTGCAGAAGGGTTTCCTGGGCGGCAAGAACAAACTGGCCTTTCAGTACGGCGAAGGCCCCGGCACCGGGTTGGGCTATACCGGTAACGTGAAGCTGGACGACAGCAGTAAAAGCTACCGCGTGGTGGAGTTCTTCGACTGGCAAGTGACGCCGCGCTTTGGCGGGCAGGTCGAGGCTGTTTATCAGAAGGACATTCGCCCCGACGGCGCTGACCAGAACTGGATTTCCCTCGGGATTCGCCCGGCCTATGCGATCACCGAGCAAATCAAACTGGTGACCGAACTGGGCCACGATCAGGTCGAGGCCACAGGCGGCACGCGCAAACTGAGCAAGTTCACCATCGCCCCGACCTGGTCACCCAAGGGCCCGGAATTCTGGGCGCGCCCCGAGGTGCGTCTGTATTACACCTATGCCAGCTGGAACGAGGCGGCCAAACGGGCGGCCAATGAACTGGCTGCAGGTTCGGCGTTATCCGACACCGGCGCCTTCGGCACGGCGCGGCATGGTTCGAACGTCGGATTGCAGGTCGAGTATTGGTGGAAATAAGCGATGCTGTCGGGGCCTCGCGCTCCATCGGCACTTCAAAGAACAAAACAGCAGGTGACGTCATGGCCACACCCCAACAATTGCAATTGCTGGCACCCTTGTCCGGCGTGCTGATGCCGCTGGACCAAGTGCCCGATCAGGTGTTTTCCAGTCGCGTGATCGGTGACGGTCTGTGTATCGACCCGACCTCGTCCACCTTGTGCGCACCGCTGGCTGGAGTGATCAGCAATGTGCAGGCCAGCGGGCATGCCGTCAGCATCACCGACGACAACGGCGTGCAGGTGTTGATGCACATTGGCCTCGACACCGTGAATCTGGCCGGCAAGGGCTTCACCCGGTTGGTGGAGGAAGGTCAGCGGGTTGAGGTGGGGCAGGCGCTGATCGAGTTCGATGCCGATTACATTGCCTTGAACGCCCGCAGTTTGTTGACCTTGATGTTGGTGGTCAGCGGTGAGCCGTTCACTTGGCTGACGCCTGAAACGGGCGTAGTGGAAAGTGGTCAGTTGCTGCTGAGTTTGAATCCGTCTGAAGTAGCGGCCGATGAGCCGGAGGAGGGCGAGGCACTGTTCTCAAAACCGCTGACGCTGCCCAATCTCAATGGCTTGCACGCTCGCCCTGCGGCGGTGTTTGCCCAGGCGGCGAAAGGTTTTTCGGCGAGTATTTGTCTGCATAAACAGCAGGACAGCGCGAACGCCAAATCCCTGGTGGCGATCATGGCGTTGCAGACCGCTCACGGCGACATCGTGCAAGTCAGCGCGGCGGGCGCGGATGCCGAAGTGGCGATCAAGACCCTGGTCGAGTTGTTGGCCGCCGGGTGCGGAGAAGCCGTGACGGTGATGGCAGAGGTTGAGACGGTTGCGACTGATGCTTCATCGCTGAAGGTGTTGCACGGCGTCTGTGCATCGGCGGGGTCGGCGTTTGGTCAGGTGGTGCAGATCGCGCAGCAGACCCTTGAAATCATTGAATCCGGTCGGGGCGCGCAAGTTGAGCGCGAGCACCTGTCCCAGGCGTTGGCGACGGCAGTCCTGGACCTGCAGCAGTTGCGTGACCAGGCCACGGGTGACACCCAGGCAGATATCTTCAAGGCGCATCAGGAACTGCTCGAAGACCCAAGCCTGCTGGATCAGGCCCTGGCGCTGATCGACGCCGGCAAAAGCGCCGGTTTCGCCTGGCGGGCGGCCACCGAGTCGACGGCTACCTTGTTCAAAAAACTGGGCAATGCCTTGCTGGCCGAACGGGCTGCGGATTTGGCCGACGTGGGTCAACGGGTACTCAAGTTGATTCTCGGTGTGGAGGATCAGGCGATGGAGTTGCCGGAAGGGGCGATTCTGATTGCCGAGCAACTGACACCTTCCCAGACGGCAGGGCTGGACACGCGCAAGGTGCTCGGTTTTGCAACGGTCGGCGGTGGCGCCACCAGCCACGTGGCGATTCTCGCCCGGGCCTTCGGCTTGCCAGCGATCTGCGGTTTGCCGGTTCAGGTGCTGGCACTGGCCAACGGCACGCGGGTTTTGCTCGATGCCGACCAGGGCGAGTTGCAGCTGGATCCCGAACTGGCCGCTATCGAGCAGTTGCAAGCCAATCGTCAGCGACAAAAGAAACGCCGGCAATATGAATTGGAAAATGCCGCGCTGGCTGCCTGTACCCGCGATGGTCATCACGTTGAAATCACCGCCAACATCGCTTCGCTGGCCGAAGCTGAGCAGGCCATGACACTGGGCGGCGAGGGCGTCGGTCTGTTGCGTTCGGAGTTTCTTTATCTGGATCGCAACCATGCACCGAGCCATGACGAGCAAGCGTCCACCTACAGCGCTATCGCCCGAGCATTGGGGCCAGCGCGCAGTCTGGTGGTGCGGACCCTGGATGTCGGCGGCGATAAACCATTGGCCTACGTGCCGATGGACCGCGAAACCAACCCGTTCCTGGGCATGCGCGGCATTCGTTTGTGCCTGGAGCGTCCGCAGCTGTTGCGCGATCAGTTCAAGGCGATCCTGAGCAGCGCCGGGTTGGCTCGGCTGCACATCATGTTGCCGATGGTCACGCAGTTGTCGGAGTTGCGGCTGGCCCGTCAGCTGCTTGAAGAGGAAGCGCTGGCAGCAGGGCTCACGGAACTGCCGAAACTGGGGATCATGATCGAAGTACCGGCCGCGGCGCTGATGGCGGATCTGTTTGCGCCCGAGGTGGATTTCTTCTCCATTGGTACCAACGACCTGACCCAATACACCTTGGCCATGGACCGCGATCACCCGCGGCTGGCCAGCCAGGCTGATAGCTTTCATCCATCGGTGCTGCGCTTGATCGCCGGTACTGTGAAAGCCGCTCATGCCCATGGCAAATGGGTCGGTGTGTGTGGTGCCCTGGCTTCGGAACATCTGGCGGTGCCGCTGTTACTGGGGCTTGGCGTGGATGAGTTGTCGGTGAGCGTGCCGCTGATTCCGGCGATCAAGGCGGCGGTTCGCGAAGTCGACCTGCTGGACTGTCAGGCCATCGCCCAGCAAGTGCTGGGGCTGGAAAGTGCCGGGCAGGTGCGCGAGGCATTGCGGCTGCACCACGAGGCGACGGTCGATACTTCACTGGTTCTGGAGAACTGAGCATGTTCGAGAAAATGCAGCGGGCGTTCTGGAAAGCGTTGACCCCGGATCTGGTAGTGGATGAGTCGAAAGCGGTAGCTCAAGCCGTTTCCGGTCTGGCACCGAATGTCGTGGCCGCACTGGGCGGTGTGGATAACCTCAAGTCGCATCAGCCCGTGGCGCTGACCCGGATGCGGGTGGAGTTACGGGATGTGGCGCGGATGGATCGGCAGGCGTTGACGGCGGCTGGAGTGCCAGGCGTCATGATGTTGGACGGTGGAGTGGTGCATCTGCTCACCGGTCTACAGCCATAACCGGACCTTTGTGGTGAGGGGGCTTGCCCCCGTTGGGTCGCGAAGCGGCCCCAAACCCTTCAATCGCACTGCATCAGACACACCACGTCGGATGGTTTTACGACTGCTTCGCAGCCGAACGGGGGCAAGCCCCCTCGCCACAGATGCGTTGTCAGCCTTACGTTGACTGCGCCCATCCGCCGCGTTGCCCTTACTGTTTCTCATCCGCAGGTGTATCGTATTCGCCTTTTGCAGGCACCGCGCCTGTGGCTGATACGTGAGGTAGTTGAGTTCATGTCCTTTACCCGTCGACAAATACTCGGTGGTCTGGCCGGTCTTGTGGTGGTTGGCGTGGGGGCCGGTGGCGCGTCGCGTTACTGGCTGGGCAAGATGGCCGACGCTGAGGCCGGCCATGACTATGAGCTGATCGCCGCACCGCTGGACGTCGAACTGGTAGCCGGGCACAAGACCGAGGCCTGGGCGTTCGGCCCCTCGGCGCCGGGCACTGAGTTGCGTGTGCGTCAGGGCGAATGGCTGCGGGTGCGCTTCATCAACCACTTGCCAGTGGCGACCACCATTCACTGGCACGGCATCCGTCTGCCGCTGGAAATGGACGGCGTGCCCTACGTGTCGCAATTGCCGGTGCTGCCGGGCGAATACTTCGACTACAAATTCCGCGTGCCCGACGCCGGTAGCTACTGGTATCACCCGCACGTGAACAGCAGCGAAGAACTCGGTCGCGGGCTGGTCGGTCCGCTGATCATCGAAGAGCGCGAGCCCACCGGTTTCAAGTACGAAAAGACCTTGAGCCTCAAGAGCTGGCATGTCGATGAAGAAGGCGCTTTCGTGCCGTTCAGCATTCCTCGTGAAGCGGCCCGTGGCGGTACGGCCGGGCGCCTGTCGACCATCAATGGCATCTCGCAAGCGGTGATCGACTTGCCTGCCGGGCAGATCACCCGCGTACGCCTGCTCAACCTCGACAACACCCTGACTTATCGCCTCAACATCCCCGGCGTCGAAGCGCAGATCTATGCGCTGGATGGTAATCCCATCGAACCGCGCCCACTGGGCAAGGAATACTGGCTCGGCCCGGGCATGCGCATTTGCCTGGCAATCAAGGCTCCGCCGGCCGGCGAAGAACTGTCCCTGCGCAACGGTCCGGTACGCCTGGGCACCTTGCGCTCAGTGGCCAATACCGACGCGCCAACCGAGTGGCCGCCGGCACTGCCCGCCAACCCGGTGGCCGAGCCAGACCTGGCCAATGCCGAGAAACTCAACTTCAATTTTGAATGGGTGGGCTCGGTGTCGGTTAACGTCGACAATGGCAAGCCGCCCAGCCTGTGGCAGATCAACGGCAAGGCTTGGGACATCACCGACAAGACCTGTGCCGACCGACCGATTGCCAAGCTCGAAAAGGGCAAAAGCTATATTTTCGAATTGAAGAACATGACTCAGTATCAGCACCCGATCCATTTGCATGGCATGAGCTTCAAAGTCATTGCCTCGAACCGGCACAGGGTTATCCCGTACTTCACCGATACTTACCTGTTGGGCAAGAACGAGCGCGCGCAGGTGGCGCTGGTGGCGGATAACCCGGGCGTCTGGATGTTCCACTGCCATGTGATCGACCACATGGAAACCGGCCTGATGGCCGCCATCGAGGTGGCGTGATGCGGCAGATACGCCCCGCAGCGATTATCGACCGTAGCCGTGATCGTGACTTCATGCGCGAAGCCCTGGCCCTTGCCGCCCAAGGTGCGGCGCTGGGTGAAGTGCCGGTGGGCGCGGTGCTGGTGCAGGACGGTGAAATCATCGGGCGCGGTTTCAATTGCCCGATCAGTGGCAACGACCCCAGCGCCCACGCGGAAATGGTCGCGATCCGCGCCGCCGCCCAGGCCGCCAGCAACTATCGCCTGCCGGGCAGTACGCTATACGTGACGCTGGAGCCGTGCAGCATGTGCGCCGGGCTGATCGTGCATTCGCGGATTGCACGGGTGGTGTATGGCGCGCTGGAGCCCAAGGCCGGAATTGTGCAGAGCCAGGGGCAGTTTTTTACCCAGGGCTTTTTGAATCACCGGGTGCTGTACGAAGGCGGGGTGTTGGCCGAGGAGTGCGGGGCAGTGTTGAGCGAGTTCTTCAAGGCCCGAAGAGCAAAACCTTCAGACTAAACACTGATCCTGTGGGAGCGGGCTTGCCCGCTCCCACAGGTTTTTCGATGCCTGGGCTATAGGGTTTTATTTGCGGGCAACAATCACCGCACGCATCGGCGCCGGCAGCCCTTCGATCGTTTTGCTGTGATCATCCGGGTCAAGGAAGTCGCTCAACGACTGATACTTCATCCACTCCGTCCCGCGTTGTTCCTCAACCGTGGTCATGCTCACATCCACGCAACGCACATCGCTGAACCCGGCGCGACGCAGCCACAGTTCCAGCGCCGGCACCGACGGCAGGAACCAGACATTGCGCATCTGTGCGTAACGGTCTTCCGGCACCAATACCTGCTGTTGATCGCCTTCGATCACCAGCGTTTCCAGCACCAGTTCACCACCCTTGACCAGACAATCCTTCAGCGCCAGCAAATGCTCGATCGGCGAACGGCGGTGGTAAAACACACCCATGGAAAACACCGTGTCGAACCCTTCCAGATTCGGCGGCAGGTCTTCGAAAGGGAAGGGCAGGTGCCAGGCATTGGGTTCGGACAGGTAACGCTGCACTGCCTGGAACTGGCAGAAGAACAGCCAGTTGGGGTCGACACCGATCACGCTGTCGGCCCCGGCACCGAGCATGCGCCACATGTAATAGCCGTTGCCGCAGCCGACATCGAGGATGCGTTTGCCCTTCAGGTCCAGATGCGGAGCCACTCGGGACCATTTCCAGTCCGAGCGCCATTCGGTGTCGACATGCACGCCGAACAGGTCAAACGGCCCTTTACGCCAAGGTGACAAGCCCATCAGCGCGGTGCGCATTTGCGCACGGGTTTCGTCGTTGCAATCGGTGTCCAGCTTAAGGCCGTTCAACAAGTCGACTTCGCTCGGCTGGATCTTCGGCAACGCATCCAGTGCGCTCTGCCAGCGTTCCAGGTCGCCGTGACCTTTCTCCATTTTCTTGTCGAGTTGCACTTGCAGGGTGTTGGCCCATTCGGCCAGCGGCGTACCGGCCAGACGGCGGGCGAGGGGGGACAAATCAATCATGGCAAGGCAATCAACGAGGCAAAGTTAAGACACTGGAACCACGGCACGACTTTCGAGAACCCGGCGGCCAACAGGCGTTCGCGATGTTCTTCAAGGCTGTCGGGCTTCATGACATTTTCGATGGCGCTACGCTTCTGGGCGATTTCCAGTTCGCTGTAGCCGTTGGCGCGTTTGAAGGCCACGTGCAGATCGGTGAGCAGCGCGTGTTCTTCGGGGTCATTGAAGCGCAGCTTCTCCGAAAGAATCAGCGCGCCACCGGGCAGCAACGATTGGCGAATACGCGCGAGCAGCGCGGTGCGCTGGTCCGGGGCGATGAATTGCAGGGTGAAGTTCAGCGCCACCACCGAGGCTGGCTGGAATTCCAGGGCAAGGATGTCGCCTTCGATCACTTCCACCGGCAGCAACTCCTGGAACATCGAGTCCTGGCCGTTGAGGTATTCGCGGCAACGCTCGACCATGGCCGCGGAGTTATCCACAGCAATGACGCGGCAGCCGTCGGTGCGCACGTGACGGCGCAAGGCCTGGGTCACGGCGCCCAGCGACGAACCCAAATCGTAGAGCACGCTGTTTGGCTGAGCGAATTGCGCGGCGAGCACGCCGAGGTTTTCCACGATGGTCGGATAACCCGGCACCGAGCGCTTGATCATGTCCGGGAACACCCGCACCACGTCCTCGTTAAAGGCGAAGTCAGGCACCTGGGCCAAAGGCTGGGCGAAAAGGCGATCGGATTCTTTGCTCACGGCGGTTCCAGCGGTGTAGGTGGAAAAGGCCGGCATTTTAGCCAACTTGGCGCGGGGATGCGCGGGTTTGCTGATAAACCGGCTGGTTGATGCAATTTGAAGGGCGAAGGGGCTTTTGTGGCGAGGGGGCTTGTCGGAACGCCGCATCGCCCCGTTCGGCGGCGTAGCCGTCGTAAAGCGGGTAGATGCAATTAATTTGAAAGGATGCGGCGGCTGGGTTTGGGGCTGCTGCGCAGCCCAACGGGGGTTAGCGTTGCCGCTGGGTGAACGCCGACGCCGCAATCCCCCATTGCCCCAACCAGTAACTCAGAATGATCACGTAAGGCGCGGCATGAAATGGCATCACAAACCGGTTAATGCCAATCACACTGTCAGAAAAAACAAACGCCACCGCGCCCGCCGCCGCCAACAGCGCCGAGCGTTTAGGCACGTCGGTGCCGACTCGGGCCAGGGCGCGCCAGAGCATGGCGCTGATGGCCAGACCGTAGACGATCACCGGGACCAGCAGCGGCCCCAAGCCATTGGAAATCAGAATCCCCAGCAGCATGGCACCCACGCCGAAGGCGAGAATCAGCGGCAACACAGCCAGACGCCGGCAATCGCTCAAATAGGCCTTCAGATACGCCAGATGCGCGAGCAAAAACGCTCCAAGTCCAAACACGAACAAGTCTTGCGGCCATGCCAGCAACACGTCGCCGACCAAGGAGAAAATCAAACCCAGGCTGATCCAGCGCCGATACTCGCTGGGCGGTGCATCGTGCAACCAGCCGAGCAGGGCCAGCACAGGCATCGGTTTGACCAGCAGGCAGAGCAGCGCGGCATGCACGCTCAGGCCATACACAAAGGTCACCGCGCCCATCAGCGCCAGAATCAGCCAGCCCACGATCAGTTAACCGCGATGGCGCAGTCGAAGGTTTGCACCGCCGGTACTTCCGGTGCCCACGGTTGTGAGTAAGTCAGCCGCAGGCGGCCAGTACCGGTGGCGAAGGCCTGGAAACGCCAGGTCGAGACGCCAGCACTGCCGACGATCCCGGCGTCTTCCGGGTTGCTGTAAACCTCGGGGCTGAGCGCGCGCAACACACCACCGGCCGAATCCTGGATCGCCCAGCGGTAACCCGTGGTCGGGTTGCTTGGCAGCGTCAGGATCAGGGTTTGCCCGTTGTGCAGTTTCGCCGGGCATTCGCTTTGTTTTTCCACGGTCAGGTTCTGTTTCGGTTGCGAGGCGCAAGCACTCAGCAGAGCAAGGGCGAGGGGGACAAACAGGCGAGTGGGGGACATAAGATCAGCGGCTCCGGCGTTCACGACGAACGGCGAGCATAACTGAAGATGAGACAAATTGTGACGAGGGGCTGAGTCTCAGGTGAAATCGTTGGCTCGGCAAAGGATTCTTCTATGAAACCCGGATGCTATGCCAACGATTTACCTGTTGCACACGTCTGATCGCTAACTCGAAGTGAGGTCAAAACTCCCTTCAATGTGCAATCGAAGGTTAGGAGGGTAGTCGGCCTTTACATCAAAAGACATTTTGAAGTGCTGAGTGGCCTTATCGAAATCCACGGTGCAGGTGCCCTCAGAGATTTTCGCCTTGTCGGTAATTTGGCCTTTTTTGGTGATACAGACCAGGGTATCAATCCCCTTGGGATAAGTATGTGATCCGTTTTCCACATCCTTTTTAGTGGTTATGTAAATGGACTGGAAATCATCATTAGGTAACTCGCTACCCATCGAGCCACTGAAATGATGAATGTCATCTGCATCTGAATAGATATTGACGCGGGCCGCAATGAAGTCGCTGCCATCGATAGTTGCGGTAAAAGTGCCAGTTGTTGCGCTGGTAATGGTGGACGGAGTCATTTCCAAACCTTTTAGTTGTAGAGAGGGATAGTGTCGGGATGAATGTCACTCGCAATCAGCATGCCCAGTAGGCGGAGAGAAATGAACTGTCAGAGTTGACAGTTTTTTAGACTGTTTTTTCTGTGGTTACTGTTTTTTTGGATATAAAATAGTCGCCGCAAGTCGAGAGTTTTGAGGGGGCTGGATCTTCTGGTGCCGCAGCATAGCAAACTAAAAAGCCCGCTGAACCTGTGCAGATCAGCGGGCTTTGTGTAATGAGTTGCGTTTGAAAAATTACAGCGTGCCGAAGACTTTCTTTGCCAAACTGGTCGCCGCTGCCGCAGGGTTCTTGCGAATGGTTTCTTCCTGTTTGCCAATCATCTCGAACAACCCGTTCAACGCCTGCTCGGTGACGTAGCTTTCGATGTTGGCGTTTTTCGCATCCAGTACACCCAGCGTCGCGGCTTGCCCGGCGAACGCGTTGTATTGCTGAGCCAAGCCCACTTGGTCGGTGGCTTGCTTGACGATCGGCAAGAACTTGGTGCGGATCTGTTCGCGGCTGGTTTTGCTAAGGTACTGAGTGGCCGAATCCTGGCCGCCGCTGAGAATCCCCTTGGCATCTTCCACGGTCATCTTCTTCACCGCATCCACCAGAATCGGCTGAGCCTGCGTTACCGCCGCTTCAGCTGCCTTGTTCATGCTGGTTTCCAGTTGATCGACCTGATCGCCCATGCCGAACTGTTTCATTTTCTTGGCGACCTTGCCCAGTTTCCCCGGCAGTTCGATTTTCACGTCCGGGTTGTTGCTGAAGCCGCCGGGTGTGCCCAGTTGTTTAACGGCCAGCTGCGCGCCTTGGGTCAGGGCGTCCTTGAGCCCGCCGGTGGCGTCTTGTTGCGACAGGTCACTGAGTGACAGTGCCAGGGCGTTGGCGCAAATCATCAAGCCTGCGCACAGGCCGGCGAAGCGAAGGGTAGGGCGGAGCATGGTGGCTTCCTTGTTCAGAAAAAAAGGTTCAGAAAAGAAGGTTCAGAAAAGTGAATTAACGGACCGCGTCCACACGGATTTTCAGGGGCTGCGGATCGCTGCCATCAAGTTGCACGGCGTGATGTTCAGTGGTGATGAACATCAGTTTGCCATTTATTTCTATGCGCGCGCTGACGGAATAGCGATGGCCGGGTTTGATCTGGGCCGGATCGAAACTCAGATGAAACGGCAGCGGCACCTGGCTTTTGACCGGGCCTTTCTGTTCGTCGAGCACTACCGCCGGTGCGTCGGCCAGAGACACATCTTGCAAGCTGACGCCCAAGGTCGCGCTCGGTGGCAGAGCGAGGCGTTGCAGATAGAACACTTCTCCGTCGAGGCTGGCGTTGGCGGTCGGCTGCGGTGACTGGCAGGCGCCCAGCAGCGCTGCGACGGCGAGAATGGACAGTCTCTTCATTGTCGAACTCCGTAGCGAAGGCACCAGAAGATGCTGGTGCCAAAACCAATTTAACGGAATTTTACGCTGGATTCTCGGTTGTGTTTGCTCGCTGTCCAGTGATTACACGATGAAAAACGCTACTGGAAAGACAACTTCACGATGCGTGTCACTATTTTGCAGGTCGACGGTAAAGTAATGATCGGCTTTTACCATTAGGGTTGCGTCAGGATCATCTGTGCGATTCAGATACCTTCCATCGTCTGGTTGGTTGTGGCCAGGTTGCCAAATGTTCATAACGACGCGATAAGTTTTTTGCGCATCTTTGGGGTCTTGATTTAGTTCAAGGCCGCTGCCGGATACACCCTCTTCGAGGCTCTCTTCAAAGGATGTGCTGATAAGGTTTTCTTCCGAGTCGCTGGCAACTTCGTAGAGATATTCCTCCAGAGCGAAATGCTTTTCGATTTTATAGGGTACATATTTTAGATCGTATTGGATTTCTATTTTCTTGGTCATTTTAACTTCCTTGTTGAGGTGTTGCTGCGTGTCATTAAGGCTAACGCCGTTGTTTAGTGTTTGACGGTACGGAGTTGTATATGGGTATTTGTTTGGCGAAAGTTTTCTGGGGCGTATGGCGGTCTTGATGTGTGTAAAGCGGAAAGAGCATCCTTGTTCTTTCCGTTTATTACCTTTAAGGGGTGATCACATCGGTTTCTGCCGCATCTTCACTGCGATGCAGTGCCACCTGACGGATCGACAAGCGAATCTCCGCTGGCAGCACCCGTTTGGCGGCGCCTTCGGCCAGTTCACCTAGCAGTTCGTGATAGCTCAGTTTGCCGGCTTCGTCGCGGCGCAGCACGTCGAGATTCAGCATCGTCTGGATGAAGTGCCGGAACAGGCTCTTGTCGAAAAACTCCGGGGCATTCAGGCCGTGGAGGATCGACAGGCGCTGGGCCATAACGGTGCACAGGTCTTCCAGTTCTTCGGCGCTGATGCTGTTCTGGCCGCTGTTGAGCAGCAGGGAAACGGTCATGTAGAAGCGTTGCAAGGTCTGGGCAATGCTTTTCGACAGCAGCGTCAACAACACGAAATGTCGCGAACTTGGCGCCGGACGCAGGTACACGTCCTTCTCGAAACGCAGCAGGCCTTGCTCGACGAAGGCTTCGAGCCACTGATCGATCACGCCATCGAGTTCGTCCAGTGTCCAGCGAATGAACAGCTCCGATTGCAAGTACGGGTACAGCGCACGGGTGTAGCGCAGGATCTGCTCGCGGCTCATGCGCGACGCGCTCTGGAAGAAACTCGCCAGCAGCGACGGCAACGCGAAGATATGCAGCACGTTGTTGCGATAGTAGGTCATCAGGACGGCGTTCTGTTCGTCCAGGTACAGAATTTTGCCCAGCGCATCGTTCTGCTCAGACAGCAGGTCCATGTCTTTCACATGCTCGATCAGCGCGCGGCCGTCACCGTCCGGCAGGGTGGTGTGCGGCGAGTAGGGAACCTTGCGCAACAGCGCCAGATACAAATCGAGCACCCGCGCCATGGCGCGATCGTCCAGGGCCAGGCGGCTGGTGGACAGCAACGCCAGGGCTACCAGATTCACCGGGTTGATCGCCGCCGCTTCGTTCAGATGCTGTGCGACTTTCTCGCCGAGGCGGTTGGTGGTCTCGTTGAGCCAGGCCGGTTTGAATTGCGGGCCGTGTGCCTGTTGGCGCCAGTCTGGCTGTTCGCTGTCGAGGAACTCCGCCAGTTTGATCGGCTCACCGAAGTTCACCGCGACCTGACCGAAACGCTGTTTGAGCGCGCCGATGACTTTGAAGATGTCGAAGATCGATTCTTTCTTCTTGCTCGCGCCACGCAATTCGCCGAGGTAGGTACGGCCTTCCAGCACGCGCTCGTAACCGATGTACACCGGCACGAACACGATCGGCATGCGCGACGAACGCAGGAAGCTGCGCAGCGTGATCGCGAGCATCCCGGTTTTCGGTTGCAGCATGCGCCCGGTGCGCGAACGGCCGCCTTCGACGAAGTATTCGACTGGGAAGCCTTTAGTGAACAGAGTGTGCAGGTATTCGTTGAACACCGAGGTATAGAGCGGATTGCCCTTGAACGTGCGGCGCATGAAGAACGCACCGCCGCGACGCAACAGACCGCCGATCCCCGGCATGTTGAGGTTGATCCCGGCGGCGATGTGCGGCGGGGTCAGGCCGTTGCGGAACAGCAGATAGGACAGCAGCAGGTAGTCGATGTGGCTACGGTGGCAGGGGACGTAGATCACTTCGTAACCCGGGGCGACCTTTTGCACGCCTTCGATGTTGTTGACCTTGATCCCGTCGTAGATCTTGTTCCAGAACCAGCTCAGCACCACTTCCATGAAGCGGATCGCGGTGTAGGTGTAGTCGGAGGCGATTTCGTTTCCGTAGCGCAAGGCCTGGGCCTTGGCTTTTTCCGGGGAGATGTTTTCGCGCTCGGCTTCGTCGAGGATCGCTTGCTTGACCAGCGGCTGGTTGAGCAGGCCTTTGACCAGGTTGCGCCGGTGGGAAATGTCCGGGCCGATCACCGCGGCTTTCAGATTGCGGAAGTGCACCCGCAGAATCCGCTGGGCCATGCGCACCGTGCGCTCGTGGCCCTTGTTGTGTTCGATCAGTTCGCGCAGATGGATCGGTGCCGAGAACTGCACCCGGGTCTTGCGCCCCAGTACGATGATGCTCAGCAACCGGCGCAACCGTCCGGTGACCGCCCAGCTGTCGGCGAACAGCAGCTTCCATGGGCTCGACTCGCTGTCTGGCGACTGGCCCCAGAACACGCTGACCGGGATGATCTGCGCGTCTTCGGCGGCGTTCTGGCTCAGGGCGCTGACCAGACGGGTCAGGGTTGGCGGCGCACCGCGTTTGTCCTGACGGCCGAGCCAGTCGGGATCCGGTGTCAGGTAAAAGAACGCGGCGGGCTCCACCAGCGCACCCACTGATACCGGCAATACCGGACGGGGCAGGCCGGCCTTGCTGCATTCGGTATCGACCACGGCAAGGTCGGTCAACGAAGGATTTTGCAGGACGTAGAACACCGGCCGGCTGCGGTCGAGGTTAAGGGTGAACGACGACTGGTTGATCGTCTCTGAGCGAACCCAGAGGTACAGCAGTCGGCGCAGGGTGCCAAACACAAGACGGCGGAACGGGGAACGGGTCATACGGCTTCTGCGTGAGTGAATAAAACCGAGCGTTTGCTCGGGCGGTCGATAGTGTGCCGGATTCGCGGAAAATCGGCAAAAAAGCGGCGAAGTAAACTCCTATTGAGAGTTTTTGCGTCTGTCATATACTCGGCGAGCCCGCACTGGCCAGACAATGGCAGCTATCAGTGCAAGCGATGTTCCCGAGGCTTTCCCGCGAAAAGCCCGATCAATAATAAAAAAGGAGTATGAACAGATGGCAACACGCGAAACCGGCAACGTGAAGTGGTTCAATGACGCCAAGGGTTATGGCTTCATTCAGCGCCAGGACGGGGTGGACGTGTTCGTGCACTACCGCGCGATCCGTGGTGAGGGGCATCGCTCGCTGACTGAAGGTCAGCAGGTTGAATATGCGGTGGTGGAAGGGCAGAAGGGGTTGCAGGCTGAGGATGTTGTAGGTCTGTAAACCTTAAGATCAAAAGATCGCAGCCTTCGGCAGCTCCTACAGGGGTACACAAAACTCTGTAGGAGAGCTGCCGAAGGCTGCGATCTTTTTCGTTTTACGCGGTTTTCCAGGTGATCTCTTCTTCGCCATCGACGCTGATGCGAATCCAGCGATCTGCCGTTTCCTCACCTTCTTCCTCGACCCAGCTACCCGGCGCGCAACGCACTTCGACGTTCAGTGCGGCAAATGCGGCGCGGGCGCAAGCGATGTCGTCTTCCCATGGGGTCTGGTCGCTTTCCAGGTACAGGCTGTTCCATTTTCCGACGGCTTTGGGCAGCCAGGTCACTGGCACGCTACCAGCCTTGCACTTGTAGGTCTGGCCTTTCTGAACCCAGTCAGTGCACGGGCCTAGAGCCGCGCCGAGCCAGGCCGCGATGGCTTTGTGATCGACGTCGGCGTCTTTCAGGTAAATCTCGATGTCCGGTTGGCGCATGGATGTCCTCACTGCGGGTCTGAAAAATCCATTCGCGGATTTAGCCGGCCTTGAGCCTTTACTCAAGACCAAAAATTAAAGTTGTTCTCTAACTACTACTGCAGAACGAAATAATCGTAGCGCATCGAAACGGTGACCTCGAACGGTTCCACTTGTTCAATGACTGCTGTCCGGCGTTCGGCACTGGCGCGCCAGCCGTGAGGTGTCATCGCCAAGAGGTTCGCGCGATCCTGACCATTGACCAGCGTCAGTTTGAACTCCAGGGTTTCGCTGTGTTGCAACGCCATGCCTTCCGGCACCAACGCCAGGTGCTTGTCGTCGGTGTACTCGCGCACTTCGTCGTACAGCCGCTCGCGCAATTCCATCAGATGGCCGCTGGTCGGCCCGACTTTCATCAAGCCGCCACCGGGGCTGAGCAGACGCTTGGCTTCTTCCCAGTCCAGCGGGCTGAACACGCTGGCCAGAAACTGGCAACTGCCCGAGGCCAATGGCACCCGGGCCATACTGGCGATCAACCAGGTCAGCGCGGGGTTGCGTTTGCAGGCGCGTTTGACCGCTTCCCGGGAAATGTCCAGGGCGTAGCCATCGGCGTTGGGCAAGGCTTCGGCGATTTGCGCGGTGTAATAACCCTCGCCACAGCCTATGTCCAGCCAGCGCTGGGGTGCATAACCGGCCGCCAGTTCCGCCAGACGCTTGGCCACCGGCGCGTAATGGCCGGCGTTCAGAAAGTCGCGACGGGCTTCGACCATCGCCTGGTTATCCCCGGGGTCACGGCTGTTCTTGTGCTGTACCGGCAGCAGGTTCAGGTAACCCTGCCGTGCGCGGTCGAAACGATGCCCGGCGGGACAGGCCACGCCGTTGTCCACCGCGTTCAGCGGTTCGCTGCAGATCGGACAGGCGAGCATCAGGCGAGCAACTTGATCAGGGTCTGGTAGTAGATTTCGGTCAGCACGTCGAGGTCGGCCGCCAGTACACGCTCGTTGACCTGGTGGATCGTCGCGTTGACCGGGCCCAGTTCAACCACTTGGGTGCCCATGGTCGCGATGAAGCGCCCATCTGAAGTGCCGCCGCTGGTGGAGGCTTTGGTGTCACGACCGGTGATGTCCTTGATGCTCGCCGACACCGCGTCGAGCAGCGCGCCCGGCTCGGTGAGGAACGGCAGGCCGGACAGCGCCCAGTCGATGTGCCAGTCCAGGCCATGCTTGTCGAGAATGTCGGCGACGCGCTTTTGCAGGCCTTCGACAGTGGACTCGGTGGAGAAGCGGAAGTTGAACACCGCCACCAGATCACCCGGAATCACGTTGGTCGCACCGGTGCCGGAATTGACGTTGGAGATCTGGAAACTGGTCGGCGGGAAGAAATCGTTGCCATGGTCCCAGTGCTCGGCGGCAAGTTCGGCCAGCGCCGGGGCGGCGAGGTGGATCGGGTTCTTTGCCAGGTGCGGATACGCCACGTGGCCCTGCACACCGCGCACGGTCAATTTGGCGCCGAGGGAACCACGACGGCCATTCTTGACCACGTCACCCACCAGGGTCGTGCTCGACGGCTCGCCGACGATGCACCAGTCCAGACGCTCCTTGCGGGCGGCAAGGCGCTCGACCACAGCCTTGGTGCCATGGTGCGCCGGGCCTTCTTCGTCACTGGTGATCAGGAACGCGACCTTGCCCTTGTGATCCGGATAGTCGGCGACGAAACGCTCGGCTGCCACGGTCATGGACGCAAGGCTGCCTTTCATGTCTGCCGCACCACGACCGCAGAGCATGCCGTGCTCGTCGATCACCGCGTTGAACGGATCGATCTGCCAGGCCGCCACCGGACCGGTCGGCACCACGTCGGTGTGACCGGCGAAGCACAGCACCGGACCGTCATGTTTGCCGTGGGTCGCCCAGAAGTTATCCACATCTTCGATGCGCATCGGCTCCAGCATAAAACCAGCATCGCCCAGGCGCTGCATCATCTGCTTCTGGCAATCGGCGTCGACCGGCGTCACGGATGGACGACGGATCAGGTCGATGGCGAGTTGAAGGGTCGGCGAAAGGTCGGCGTGGGCCGTCATGTAAGAACTCCGAGGTGCGCACGGTAAACATGTAGGGGCTGCCGAAGCAGCTCCTACCGAGTTTGTTGGCATTGAAAAAGGCGATCATTCTAAAGCAAAACGGCGGCCCGAAGGCCGCCGTTTGACGTTATCTAATAACGGATTACGCCGGTACCGGCGCAGCTTCTACCGAAGGTTTAGGCAGCGACGACAGGAACGCCATGATCAGCGCCGCCAGGTACGGCAGCGACTGCACCAGCAACATGGTCACCCAGAAGCGCATGTCGTTGCTTGGTATACCCTGCACCAGGAAGATCCCCAGCGCCGCGCCCCACAGCAGCAGCATGATGAACAGCTCTTCGCGAGCCTCCGAAATCGCCATCCAGAAGCCGTGGTTATCGGCATTTTTCGGTGTGCGGAAGAACGGAATGCTGCTGGTGAAGAAACCGTACAGCACCGCTTTGGCGATGGTGTGCGACAACGCCAGCCCGGCCAACGCGGCGCAGAAGGCGTCTTTCAGGTTGACCCCGACCGCACGGCGGTACAGGAAGATGATCTTGCCCACCTTGAACACGAACAGCGCCAATGGCGGGATCGCGAAAATCAGCAGCGGTGGATCGACCCGTTGCGGCACGATGATCATCGCCGCCGACCACAACAGTGCGCCGATGGTGAAGAAGATGTTCATGCCGTCCGCCACCCACGGCAACCAGCCCGCGAGGAAGTGGTAACGCTGGCCACGGGTCAGCTCGGTGTCCTTGCCGCGCAGCAGGCTGGCGGTGTGACGCTTGATGATCTGGATCGCGCCATAGGCCCAGCGGAAACGCTGTTTCTTGAAGTCGATAAAGGTATCGGGCATCAGGCCTTTGCCGTAGCTGTCGTGGTAATACGCTGCCGACAGACCTTTTTCGAATACACGCAGACCCAGCTCGGCGTCTTCACAGATACACCAGTCGGCCCAGCCCAGTTCCTCGAGCACCGAGCGACGGGTCATGGTCATGGTGCCGTGCTGGATGATCGCGTCGCGGTCGTTGCGGGTGACCATGCCGATATGGAAGAAGCCTTTGTATTCGGCGTAGCAGAGCTTCTTGAAGGTGCTTTCGTTCTGGTCGCGGTAATCCTGTGGCGATTGCACCACGGCGATTTTCGGGTCGGCGAAGTGCGGCACCATGTGCTTGAGCCAATTCGGGTGCACGCAGTAGTCCGAGTCGATCACCGCAATCACTTCGGCGTCCTTGGCGGTGTGCGGAATCAGGTAATTCAGTGCGCCGCCCTTGAAACCGGCCAATGGCGCGACGTGGAAGAACTTGAAGCGCGGGCCGAGGGTTTCGCAATAATCACGCACCGGTTCCCAGACGGCCGGGTCCTTGGTGTTGTTGTCGATGATCAGGACTTCGAAGTCCGGATAGTCGAGGTTGGCCAGGGCGTTGAGGGTCTGTTTGACCATCTCCGGCGGCTCGTTGTAGCACGGTACGTGAATCGACACTTTCGGTCGGTAGTCCGAATCGCCCACCACTGGCAGGAATTCACGCCGGCGTTTGTGGGTCCAGACTGCTTCGGCCAGCTCATGGGCTTCAGTCAGCAGAACGATGAACACTCCGAGCGCACCGAGGGCAAGCAGGAAACCCACCGTCAGACTGAACCAGGTGCTGTATTGCTGGCTGTAGTCGTAACCGATCCACACCAGCACCGAACCGCAGAGGAACGCGATAAAGGTCAGGAAGGTACGGCCGCGTTGACGCAGGGCCGAACCGTCGATCATCAGCAGGGTCAGGGACAGCAGCGCCAGCACTACCGAGCCGATAGCCAGTACGCGCCATTGCGGGATCGCGACAACCGGGCCTTCGAAGTTGAATTTCTGCTGACGCGCGGCGTTGAACACGCCCCAGTATGCGCCCACCGAGCCTTCGTCACTGGCCTTCCACGGTTGGTCAAACGCTTCGATCACGAAGTAGTTGAAACCCTGACGGTTGAGCTTGTTGACCAGTGTGCGCAAGTAAATCGCCTGGTCTGCCGGCGACGCATCGGCGCCACCGCGCATGCGGCCGTTGCTCGGCCAGCCGACTTCGGAGAGCAGCAACGGTTTTTTCGGGAACATCTTTTTCAGGTCACGGGCGCGGTCGAGAACGAACTGGCCGGCCTTGTCCACAGGGATGAACTCCCAGTAGGGCAGGACGTGAGCTGCGATCAGGTCGACGTGCTTGGCCAGTTCCGGGTGTTCTTCCCAGACGTGCCACTGTTCGGAGGTGGTGACCGGAACCTTAACGGCTGCGCGCACACGATCCAGGATCACGCTCAACTCGGCAGCGGTGATTTCCTTGCGGAAGATCGCCTCGTTACCGACCACAACGCGAACCACGCTGCGGGAGGTGTTGGCCAGTTGGATGGCGCGCTGAATCTCGCGCTCGTTGCGTTCCTGGTCCGGGCTGATCCAGATCCCCAGGGTCACCCGCAGGCCGAACTCTTCCGCCAGTTTGGGAATGTCCTCCAGCGTGCCGTCGACCGAGTAGGTCCGGATGTTGTCCGTCAGCTTGCTCATGATCTCCAGGTCGCGACGCATTTCATCGTCGGTCGGATACTGGTCTTTCTGCGGGTACTGGCCTTGTTGAAACGGCGAGTACGAGAAGCCGGAGATCTGTTCAGGCCAGTTGGGGGCGGTGACCGGGCGATTGACCAACGCCCAGAAACCGGTGAACAAGGCGGCGATTGCTAGAACCACTACCAGGTTGAGTCCAAATTTACGCGATGACATAGCTTTTTCGGGTTCCAAAGGCTGTGGAACGAAGGAACGGTTGGCGGCCGGCTGCCAGGTGGCAGGGGCGCGCATCCTACACTGGAGGTTCTCTGACCGTACAGCGAACAGGGAAACGCCCGACATTGGGCAATCCAGGTCGACTTAAGTTCTTCGACCGGGATGATGTAGCCCAATTCCAATAAATTTGTAGTCAATTGAAGCCGTCAAGTCTGTCGTCCATAGCACCAAAGGTGCTCTTGACCGCCGACAGCCCTATAATGCGCGCCGGTTTTTGGGGTAATGGTCATGAGTACAGAAGATCCGCGGTTTGCTGGTATTGCCCGCTTGTATGGCATTGAAGGCATGGAGCGCTTGCGCGCGGCCCATGTGGCGATCGTCGGCGTCGGTGGTGTCGGCTCCTGGGCAGCGGAAGCGGTTGCCCGGTGTGGCGTGGGCGAGATATCGCTGTTCGACCTGGACGACGTCTGCGTCAGCAACGTCAACCGTCAGCTGCATGCGCTGGACAGCACCGTTGGCAAGCCCAAGGTCGAGGTGATGGCCGAGCGCCTGCGCGGGATCAACCCGGACTGCACGGTGCATGCGGTGGCGGACTTCGTCACCCGCGAAACCATGGCCGAGTACATCACGCCGAACATCGATTGCGTGATCGACTGCATCGACAGTGTCAACGCCAAGGCGGCGCTGATCGCCTGGTGCAAGCGGCGCAAGATCCAGATCATCACCACCGGCGGCGCGGGCGGGCAGATCGACCCGACGCTGATCCAGGTCTGCGACCTGAATCGCACGTTCAACGATCCGCTGGCGTCGAAAGTGCGCTCTACATTGCGCCGCGACTACGGCTTCTCCCGTACCGTGACCCGTCACTACAGCGTGCCGTGCGTGTTTTCCACCGAGCAACTGCGCTACCCGAAACCCGATGGCAGCATTTGCCTGCAGAAGAGTTTTGTCGGGGACGGCGTGAAGCTCGACTGCGCCGGGGGCTTTGGCGCGGTGATGATGGTGACGGCGACGTTTGGCATGGTCGCGGCGACCAAGGCTGTGGATAAGATTGTGGCGGGCGTGCGGCGTCCGGCGGATCGGGTCAAACCTCAGGTTTGATGGTTGTGGTTCGATCGTTCCCACGCTCTGCGTGGGAATCCAGCCCGGGACGCTCCGCGTCCCTTCCAGAGCCGAACACGGAGCGTCCGTGGAGGCATTCCCACACAGAGCGTGGGAACGATCAGTGCGCTAGCTCACGCATCCGCTGCAACACCGCATTCAAGCCATTGCTACGGGACTGGGACAACTGGCGACCCAGCCCCAGCTGACTGAACCAATCCGCCAAATCCACCTGCCGCAACTCAACCGCTGACAACCCATTGACCCGCGCCAGCAGCAACGCCACCAACCCGCGAATCAATCGCGCATCGCTGCTGGCGCTGAATTGCCAGTGCCCATCCTGCAACGTGCCGACCAGCCAGACCTGGCTTTCACAACCGTGCACGCGGTTGGCGTCGACTTTATCCACATCGCTCAACGCGGGCAGACGGTCGCCCCATTGCATCAGCAACCGCGCCCGCTGTTCCCAGCTCGCCGCCTGCTGAAACGTGTCCAGTGCCGTGACGGCATCCGCGGGCAGTGTCATCGCAACAACTCCAGGGCCTGATCCAGTGCTTCGAAAAAACGCTCAAGGTCTTCGGAATTGTTATACAGCGCCAACGACACCCGAATCGCCCCCACCAGTTCAAAGCTTTTGAGCAACGGCATGGCGCAATGATGACCGGCGCGCACGGCGATGCCCTGTTCAGTCAGCAAATGCGCCAGATCAGAGTTATGCACACCTTCGACGACAAAACTGGCCAGCGCCAGTTGCGGTTTGCCCAGCAGGCGAATGCCGTTGCGCGCTTCCAGGCCCTTGAGCAGATAGTCATGCAGCGCCGCTTCGTGGGCGGACACGGCGTCCTGATCCAGCCCCGCGAGGTAGTCCAGCGTTGCGCCCAGACCGATCACACTGGCGATCGGCGGTGTACCGGCCTCGAACCCCAGCGGTGCGGACCGAAAGCGAGCATCGTGGTAGTTGGCATCCAGCACCATTTCGCCGCCGAACTGCCAGGGGCGCAGTTGTTGCAGCGCTTCGTTACGTCCGAACAGCACGCCCAGGCCATCGGGGCCGTAGAGTTTGTGGCTGGAAAACACGTAGAAGTCGCAGCCCAGTGTCTGCACATCGTGTCGGCCATGAACCACGCCTTGGGCGCCGTCGATCACGGTCAGCGCGTTGTGTGCCTTGGCCATCGCCAACAGCGCGGGCAACGGTTGCCAGGCGCCCAGCACGTTGGACAGCTGGCTGACCGCCAGCAAACGGGTGCGCGGACCGATCAACTGCGCGGCGACATCCAGGTCGATCAAACCATCGACATTCAGCGGCAGGATCACCAGCTTCAGGTCGCGACGGTGGGCCAGTTGCTGCCACGGCAACAGGTTGGCGTGGTGCTCCAGAGCGCTGATGACAATTTCATCGCCCGGATTGAAAAGGTGTTCCAGGCCATAGGCCAGGAGGTTCAGCGCGGAAGTCGCACCGTGGGTAAAGATAATCTGCCCGCAATCGCCGGCATTGAGCCATTGCGCAACTTTGCGGCGGCTGTCCTCGAACGCCTGGGTGGCATGGGCGCCAGGCAAGTGTTGCGCCCGATGCACGTTGGCCGCGCCGTTGGCGTAGTAATGCGCCAGGGCATCCAGCAGGGCTTGAGGTTTTTGCGTGGTGGCGGCGTTGTCCAGATAGGTCTGGTCTTGCCGTTGCAGTGCGGCGATGGCCGGGAAATCGGCGCGCCAGGGAGAAGGAATCATCATGTTGTTCGGCCCTGGTGACATGGGCGGGTGTACGCCTGACCTTGTAGGAGCGAGCGATGCGGCGCTCCTACAAGGTGATCGTTTGACGCTCTGCTTAGTTGTGAGCGTGCAGCGCTTCGTTCAGTTCGATGGCCGACTTGTGGGTTTTGCACTCCACGGCACCGGTTTCCGAATTGCGGCGGAACAACAGGTCAGGTTGACCGGCCAGTTCACGGGCTTTAACCACTTTGACCAGCTGATTCTTTTCGTCGAGCAGCGCCACCTTGGTGCCGGCCGTCACGTACAGGCCCGACTCAACGGTGTTGCGATCGCCCAACGGGATACCGATACCGGCGTTGGCGCCGATCAGGCAGCCTTCGCCCACCTTGATCACGATGTTGCCGCCACCCGACAGGGTGCCCATGGTCGAGCAGCCGCCGCCCAGGTCCGAACCCTTGCCGACGAACACGCCAGCCGACACGCGGCCTTCGATCATGCCCGGGCCTTCGGTGCCAGCGTTAAAGTTAACGAAACCTTCGTGCATCACGGTGGTGCCTTCGCCCACGTAGGCGCCCAGACGAATACGTGCCGCGTCAGCGATACGCACGCCGGCCGGTACCACGTAGTCGGTCATTTTCGGGAACTTGTCCACCGAGAACACTTCCAGCAGCTCGCCGCGCAAGCGGGCTTCCAGTTGATGCTCGGCCAGTTCGGACAGGTCGATCGCACCCTGGCTGGTCCAGGCCACGTTCGGCAGCAGCGGGAAGATCCCGGCCAGGTTCAGGCCGTGCGGCTTGACCAGACGGTGGGACAGCAGGTGCAACTTGAGGTAAGCCTCAGGCGTGGAGCTCAGTTGCGCGTCTTCGGCCAGCAGTGTGGCAACCAGCGGCTTGTGGCTCTCGGCCAGACGGGTCAGCAAGGCAGCCTGGGCTGCGTCGACGCCTTTGAGCGCTTCGGCCAATTGCGAGGCTTGAGCAGTGCTGAAGGCGATGGCCTGATTGCCTTCGGTGTAGCCCAGAACCGGTGCAATGGCAGCGACCAGTTCGGCCGAAGGGTTGAGCAGTGGCTGCGCGTAAAACACTTCCAGCCATGCGCCTTGACGGTTTTGAGTGCCGACACCAAAGGCCAGGCTGAACAGGGTAGTGGACATGTTGATACCTCTAACAAAATGGAACGGGCTGCCTTACTTGAGTGCGGCCGCGTAGATATCTGGCTTGAAGCCAATCAGGGTTCTGTCTCCGAGATCGAGCACCGGGCGCTTGATCATCGAGGGTTGTGCGAGCATCAATTCGATGGCTTTCGGCTGGTCGAGATCGGCTTTGCGTTCGTCGTCGAGCTTGCGAAAGGTCGTGCCTGCACGGTTCAACACCACTTGCCAGCCGTGCTCCTCGCACCATTGGGTCAGGTGTTCACGGTCGATTCCGACCGCTTTGTAATCATGAAAGTCATAGCTCACAGCGTGTTCATCGAGCCAGGTGCGCGCCTTTTTCATGGTGTCGCAGGCTTTGATGCCGAAAAGGTGCAACGTTTTGCTTGAAACGGTCAAGGAATTGCCCCCTTTACAGGTGCTGAAAATAAAAGGTGACGGATTATGCCATGACCGGACGGTTTCGCGTCGGCTGTGGTCGGGTTTGTCTGTTTGAAGTGTTCAACGATTCGGCGAGAAGCGCAGGCGGTGGCGTTTCGGATGGGGTTGTTGGAGCTCTACAGCCTGAGTTGGCATCTGCTCGGTGATGGTTTTTGGCGATGTTTTTTGGTGAGGGGGGGCTGAAAAGATTGCAGGCAACTTGATATGCGAAGTGCCCGCGCCAGATTGCCTGGCACGGGCATTCAGGGGTTACTTGTGGCGGGTAATGAAGGCGCGAATCCGTTCAGCCGCCTCAACGCACTCCGCCAGTGGCGCGACCAGCGCCATCCGCACACGCCCGGCTCCCGGGTTGACGCCATCTACTTCACGGGACAGGTAGGAGCCTGGTACTACGGTCACGTGTTCCTCGGCAAACAGATCCCGGCAGAACGCCGCGTCGTCGCCTTCAACGTTTGGCCACAGATAGAAACCGCCATCCGGGCGCTGCACATCCATCACCGGGCTGAGGATTTCCAATACCGCATCGTACTTCTCACGGTACAGCGCACGGTTGGCCCGCACATGCACTTCGTCGTTCCACGCTGCAACGCTGGCCAGTTGCGTTTGAACCGGCATCGCACAGCCGTGGTAAGTGCGATACAGCAGGAAACCCTTGAGGATGTCTGCATCGCCGGCCACAAAGCCCGAACGCAGGCCTGGCAGGTTGGAGCGCTTGGACAGGCTATGAAACACCACGCAACGCTTGAAGTCTTTGCGGCCTAGTTCCACACAGGCGCTGAGCAGGCCGGGTGGCGGGGTCTGTTCATCGAAGTACAGTTCGCTGTAGCACTCGTCAGCGGCGATCACGAAATCGTATTCGTCGGCCAGGGCGATCAGTTTTTTCAGGGTTTCAACCGGGATCAACGCGCCGGTCGGGTTGCCCGGCGAGCACAGGAACAGGATCTGGCAACGCTTCCAGATGTCTGGCGAAACAGCGTCGAAATCCGGGTTGAAGCCGTTTTCGTCAAGGCATGGCAGGTAATGCGGCTTGGCTCCGGCCAGGAACGCCGCGCCTTCGTAGATCTGATAGAACGGGTTCGGGCTGACCACCAGCGCGTCTTCACCACGGTTGACCACGGTCTGGGTGAAGGCGAACAACGCTTCGCGGGTGCCGTTGACCGGCAGCACGTTGCGCGCGGGGTCGAGCCAGCCATTTGGAACACTGAAACGGCGTTCGCACCATGCGGCGATCGCTTCACGCAGGGCCGGGATGCCGAGGGTGGTCGGGTACACGGCCATCTGATCCAGATTGCTTGCCAGGGCTTCGGCGACAAAGCTTGGCGAGCGATGCTTCGGTTCGCCGATGGACAGCGCGATGGCGCGTTTGTCCGGGTTTGGCGTGACGCTGCCGAGCAGGGCGCGGAGCTTTTCGAACGGGTAGGGCTGCAACTGGTTCAGAGCGTTGTTCATGGAGGCCTCGTTCAATGTGGGAGGACTAATGTGGTGTAGGGGGCTTGTTGTGGCGAGGGGGCTTGCCCCCGTTCGGCTGCGGAGCAGTCGTAAAACCTTTGCATGCGGTGTATCTGATACATCGCGGTGTAGGTTTTGGGGCCGCTTCGCAGCCCAGCGGGGGCAAGCTCCCTCGCCACAACAAGCCCCCTCGCCACAGGCGCTCCCACAGGGGGATTGGGTTAATTCAGATGCTGATGCGCGAATGTTTGATATCGGGTTCCTGGTTGACGCTCAGCTGTTTGACGATTGCATCCTGCAAACGACTGCACAGCAACGGGTCGGATAGCGGCTGATTGTTGGCGTCGGTGATGAAGAACACGTCTTCCACGCGCTCGCCCAAGGTGGCGATCTTGGCGTTCTGCAACGACAAGTCGAACTCAAGGAAGATCGTGCCGATTCGTGCCAGCAACCCAGGACGGTCGGGTGCACTGAGTTCCAGCACGGTCACCGGACGCTGGGCATCGTTGTGGATCGTCACTTGTGGCGCAAAGGCAAAATGTTTGAGCTGACGCGGCACCCGACGCTGGATAATCGTTGGGTAGTTGTCCGGATTGCGCAGGGCTTCGGTCAAGCCTTCGCGAATCTGCTTGACCCGCGCCGGGTTGTCGCCGATCGAGTCGCCATCGGTGTCGAGCACGATATAGGTGTCGAGGGTGAACTGGCTGCTGGAGGTGATGACCCGGGCGTCGTGAATGTTCAGGTTGAGCTGGTCCATCGCCGCCACGGTCACGGCGAAGAAGTCGTGCTGGTCCGGCGCATAAATGAAGATCTGCGTACCGCCCTCGAACTCGCGCTGGGTGGTTTCCTTGATCAGCACCAGCGGGCCGCCGTCGGCCGGCTGCTGCAAGATTGCATCAGTGTGCCAGGCCACGTCGCCGGCGGTGTGACGCAGGAAGTAGTCATCGCCCAGTTGTGCCCACAACTGCTCGACGTCGTCCGGGTCGGTGCCGCCGCGTACCAGAATGTCCAGCGCTGCGCTTTGGGTCTGGCGGATCTGTTCTTCGCGATCCACCGGGTTTTCCAGGCCGCGACGCAAGGCGCGCTTGGTCTCGGTGTAGAGCTGGCGCAACAGGCTCGCGCGCCAGGAGTTCCATAGCGTCGGGTTGGTCGCGTTGATGTCGGCAACGGTCAGCACATACAGATAATCGAGGCGGGTTTCATCGCCGACAATCTGCGCGAAATCGTGGATCACATGCGGGTCGGACAAGTCCTTGCGCTGGGCAGTGGTCGACATTACGAGATGGTTTTGCACCAGCCAGACGATCAGGCGGCTGTCCCAGATCGGCAACTGATGGCGCTGACAAAAGGCTTCGGCGTCCACTGCGCCGATTTCCGAGTGGTCGCCATGCCGGCCCTTGCCGATGTCGTGGTACAGGCCGGCCAGGTAAATCAACTCCGGCTTGGGCAGTTTGGCCATGAGCTTGCTGGCCAGCGGGAATTTTTCCGACACCTGGGTGTACTGCAACTTACGCAGGTGCTTGATCAGGTTCAGGGTGTGCGCGTCGACCGTATAGATGTGGAACAGGTCGTGCTGCATCTGCCCGACAATAAAGCCGAACTCTGGCAGATAACGCCCAAGGATCCCGTAACGGTTCATCCGCCGCAGGTTGCGGTGGATACCGATCTTGCACTTGAACAATTCGATGAACAGGCTGGTATTGCGAATATCGTTGCGGAAGTCGTCGTCGATCAAATGACGGTTCTCGCGCAGCAGGCGGATGGTGTCGGCGCGTACGCCTTTGATCTCCGGCTGCTGGGCCATCAGCACGAAGATTTCGAGCATGGCGAACAGCGTGCGGCGGAACACATTGTTGTTGCGCGCCTCGATGTAGCCGTCGTGCAGTTGGAATCGCGAGTTGATTGGCTGCGGCGGTGCTTCGTCTTCGGGGGCCAGGATCACTTCTTCGAAGTGCTGGATGATCAAGTCGCTGAGCTGGGCAATGCTCATGACCACCCGGTAGTACTGCTGCATGAAGTTTTCGATGGCGTGCTTGGCGTCATTGCCGACGAAACCCAGCAGCCCGGCAATCGTGCGCTGGTGGTCGAACAGCAGGCGGTCTTCGGCGCGGCCGGCGAGCATGTGCAGCGCGTAACGCACTTTCCACAGGAATTCCTGGGACGAAGCCAGCAAGGCGTTCTCGCTCTCCACCAGGAAACCTTCGCCGGCCAGGGCCCGCAGGTTCAGGGTGCCGTACTCACGACGGGCGACCCACAGAATCGTCTGGATATCCCGCAGGCCACCGGGCGAGCCCTTGACGTTGGGTTCCAGGTTGTACTCGGTGTCGTTGTATTTGTGGTGACGGGCTTTCTGCTCGGCGCGCTTGGCCAGGAAGAACTCCTTGCTGGGCCACATGTGCGCGGTGCTGGTCACGTCCAGCATGCGCTGGCGCAGGCGCTCGGGACCGGCAATGGTGCGGCTTTCCATCAGGTTGGTGATCACCGTCAGGTCGGCGCGGGCTTCCTCGGCGCATTCGTCAACCGAGCGAACGCTCTGGCCGACTTCCAGGCCGATGTCCCACAGCAACGTCAGAAAACGCTCGATTGAATCGCGGAAAATTTCGTGGTCGGCGCCGTCCAGCAGGATCAGCAGGTCGATGTCGGAGTAGGGGTGCAACTCGCCACGACCGTAGCCGCCGACCGCGACCAGCGCGATGTCGGCTTCGAAGTTCCAGTTGAATTGCTCCCAGGCCTTTTGCAGGATGTTATCGACGAACCAGGCACGATCCTCGATCAACCGGCGAATCTCCCGGCCGCTGCGAAACCGCTCGTCGAGCACTTCGCGCGCCTGACGGATCGCCTTCTTGAAAGCAGCGATAGGGCTTGCCTTCAGGGCCAGTTCAGCCTGGAACTGGCCGCGGTCGAAGAGTTCGGGATCCACCTGCGGCATCGATTGGCTTTCCTTTCTATAAGGCTGGGAACGGCGCGGGCGGGATCAGGCCGAAACGCGCGGGATGGTATCGTCGCTGCGCAGGGTGAAGATCTCGTAGCCGGTGTCGGTCACCAGCAGAGTGTGTTCCCATTGCGCCGACAACTTGCGGTCCTTGGTGATCGCGGTCCAGCCATCGCCCAGCACCTTGGTGTCGGCTTTGCCCTGGTTGATCATCGGCTCGATGGTGAAGGTCATGCCGGCTTTCAGTTCCATGCCGGTGCCGGCGCGGCCGTAGTGCAGGATCTGCGGTTCTTCGTGGAACACCTTGCCGATGCCGTGGCCGCAGAACTCGCGAACCACCGAGAAACCGTTCTTTTCCGCGTGCTTCTGGATCACTTCACCGATATCGCCCAGACGGCAGCCGGGTTTGACCAGTTCGATGGCCTTGTACATGCATTCCTGCGTCACCTGGGACAGACGCTCGGCCCAGACTGGCACGGTGCCGACGTGGAACATGCGGCTGGTATCGCCATGGTAGCCGTCCTTGATCACTGTGACGTCGATGTTCAGCGTGTCGCCATCCTTCAACGGCTTCTCGTTCGGAATGCCATGGCAGACCACGTGGTTGATCGAGGTGCAGATCGACTTCGGAAAGCCCTTGTAGTTGAGCGGGGCAGGAATGGCTTTCTGCTCGTTGACGATGTAGTCGTGGCAGATGCGGTCCAGCTCTTCGGTGGTAACGCCCGGCTTGACATAATCGGCAATCATTTCCAGCACATCGGCGGCCAATTTGCCGGCGATCCGCATTTTTGCGATGTCCTCTGGGGTTTTGAGGGTGACGGTCATACAGGCTCTCTCTGCGCTCAATGGCGCCTTCTAAAACGAAATGGGCATTGCGCGAACGATCGTCGCGGCCCTGAAAAACGCAATTCTATCAGACGATCAGGGCAAATCTGAGCTTCTGTGCATCGCTTCTCTCTATAGGATGGCGCATTCTTGGGGGATTCCAAGGGCGGGATCAAAAGCATTCGCCAGGTTTTCAGAATGCGGGTTCCGTTTTTTCCGGCCTTGTGATATAAAATGCGCCGCTTTCCGGGGTACCCTGAAAAGCTTAAATCCACACACGTGTCGACACGATGACCTGGGTGCCTTCAGCTGATGCTGCTGGTTGGTCATTGGGATACGTGGAGGCCAAACCCGACTTATTAAGGAACTATCATGTCCCAAGTCAACATGCGCGATATGCTGAAGGCCGGTGTGCACTTCGGTCACCAAACCCGTTACTGGAATCCGAAAATGGGTAAGTACATTTTCGGCGCGCGTAACAAGATTCACATCATCAACCTTGAAAAAACCCTGCCAATGTTCAACGAAGCTCTGACTTTCGTAGAGCGTCTGGCCCAGGGCAAAAACAAGATTCTGTTCGTCGGCACCAAGCGTTCCGCTGGCAAGATCGTTGCTGAAGAAGCAGCACGTTGCGGTTCGCCGTACGTCGATCACCGCTGGTTGGGCGGCATGCTGACCAACTTCAAAACCATCCGTGCTTCCATCAAGCGTCTGCGTGACCTTGAAGTGCAAGCTGAAGACGGTACTTTCGCCAAGCTGACCAAGAAAGAAGCGCTGATGCGCACTCGCGATCTTGAGAAGCTGGATCGTTCCCTGGGTGGTATCAAGGACATGGGCGGTCTGCCAGACGCTCTGTTCGTTATCGACGTTGATCACGAGCGCATCGCGATCACCGAAGCCAACAAGCTGGGCATCCCGGTTATCGGCGTAGTCGATACCAACAGCAGCCCGGAAGGCGTTGACTACATCATCCCAGGCAACGATGACGCAATCCGCGCTATCCAGCTGTACATGGGTTCGATGGCTGACGCTGTTATCCGTGGTCGCAACAATGTTGCTGGCGGCACTGTAGAATTCGTAGCTGAAGAAACTCAGGCTGCAGCTGAGTAATTGACGCCCTGGCGTTGACTCAGTAAGCAAAAAGGGGGCTTGGCCCCCTTTTTGCCACCTCGAAAACCATTTGTCGGCGCCCACTGCTTTATCTGTAACGTGCGGCAGCTAACAAGGGTGGTTCGGGAAGAATTGATCGCCCGTTCGATCGGGTGGAATGGTTGAAAACCTATCCAAGAGGAATTTGAAAATGGCAGAGATTACTGCAGCGTTGGTCAAAGAACTGCGCGAGCGTACCGGCGAAGGCATGATGGACTGCAAAAAGGCCTTGACCAAGGCTGGCGGCGACATCGAAAAAGCCATTGATGACATGCGCGCTTCGGGCGCCATCAAGGCTGCCAAGAAAGCCGGCAACGTTGCCGCTGAAGGCGCAATCGCTCTCAAGGAAGACGGTAAATCCGCCGTCCTGCTGGAAGTGAACTCGCAGACCGACTTCCTGGCTCTGCAGGACGACTTCAAGGCATTTGTTGCTGCCAGCATTGAAAAAGCGTTCGCTGACAAACTGACCGATGCTGCTCCGCTGATCGAAGCGCGTGAAGCTGATCGTCTGGTTCTGGTTGGCAAAGTTGGCGAAAACGTCAACATTCGTCGCCTGGCTCGCGTTGAAGGCGATGTTGTTGGTGGCTACCTGCACGGCAACAAGATTGGTGTTGCGGTTGTTCTCAAGGGCGGCGACGTTGAGCTGGCCAAAGACATCGCTATGCACGTAGCGGCTACCAACCCTGAATTCCTGCTGCCGTCGGAAGTTTCCGCTGAAGCGATCGAGCGCGAGAAAGGCGTGTTCCTGACCCTCAACGCTGACAAGATTGCCGGCAAGCCAGAAAACATCGTTGAAAACATGGTCAAAGGCCGTATCAGCAAGTTCCTGGCTGAAGCGAGCCTGGTTGAGCAGGCGTTCGTCAAGAACCCTGAAATCAAGGTCGGCGACCTGGCTAAGAAAGCCGGTGCTGAAATCGTTTCTTTCACCTACTTCAAAGTGGGCGAAGGCATCGAGAAGCCAGTAGACAACTTCGCAGAAGAAGTTGCTGCCCAGCTGGCTGCCAGCAAGCAATAAGACGGTTTTTTAACTGTCGCCCTGAAGAGGCTGCCCGCTTACGCGCGCAGCCTCTTTTCAGATGGGGTTGCCAATTTTATTTGGTTTCCTTTTGGAACTGGCTTACAAAGCCATGTTCCGATGGCGCTGAAGCAGCGCCAAGCTAGAGTGAACGCCAGCTGTAAACAGCTCGCAAAGAATTTTTAAAATACGCCGCAGGAGAGATTCGCAATGGCTCAGCAGGGCAGTGGTTATCAGGCTCGCTATAAACGCATTCTACTCAAGCTTAGCGGCGAGGCCCTGATGGGCTCGGAAGAGTTCGGGATCGATCCGAAAGTTCTGGATCGCATGGCACTGGAAGTTGGCCAGCTGGTTGGCATCGGTGTTCAGGTCGGTCTGGTGATCGGCGGGGGTAACCTGTTCCGCGGCGCAGCGCTCAGTGCAGCCGGTATGGATCGGGTCACTGGCGACCACATGGGCATGCTGGCCACTGTGATGAACGCCCTGGCGATGCGCGATGCGCTGGAACGTGCCAATATCTCGGCCATCGTGATGTCGGCCATTTCCATGGTTGGCGTGACCGATCACTATGATCGCCGCAAAGCCATGCGCCACCTGAACTCCAAGGAAGTCGTGATTTTCGCGGCCGGTACTGGCAACCCGTTCTTCACTACGGATTCGGCTGCCTGCCTGCGCGCAATCGAAATCGATGCCGATGTGGTGCTCAAGGCAACGAAGGTTGATGGCGTCTACACCGCTGACCCGTTCAAAGACCCGCATGCCGAGAAGTTCGATCATCTGACCTACGATGAAGTGCTGGATCGCAAGCTGGGTGTGATGGATCTGACGGCCATTTGCTTGTGCCGCGACCACAAGATGCCGCTGCGCGTGTTTAATATGAACAAACCCGGTGCCCTGTTGAATATCGTACATGGCGGCGCTGAAGGAACCCTGATCGAGGAAGTTCAACAATGATCAACGAAATCAAGAAAGACGCTAAAGAGCGCATGCAGAAATCCGTAGAATCGCTGGCGCACAACTTCGGGCGTATCCGTACCGGCCAGGCGCACCCAAGCATTCTGGAAGGCGTGATGGTTCCGTACTACGGCGCTGACACTCCGATCAAGCAAGTGGCGAACATCACCGTTAAAGACGCCCGTACCCTGCAAGTCGTTGCCTTCGAGCGCAACATGCTGGGCGCGGTCGACAAGGCTATCGGTAGCGCTGGCCTGAATCTCAACCCGACCAACCTGGGTGAGTTGCTGCTGATCTCCATGCCAGCCCTGACTGAAGAAACCCGCCGGGGCTTCACCAAGCAGGCTCGTGATGTCGCTGAGGATGCCCGTGTTGCCGTGCGCAACATCCGTCGCGATGCAAACAGCTCGCTGAAGGACCTGGTCAAGGAAAAGGAAATCAGTGAAGACGAAGAGCGTCGCGCCACTGGCGAGATCGACGATCTGACCAAGAAGTTCGTGGCTGAAATCGACGCTAAGCTGGCGGAAAAAGAAAAAGACCTGATGGCCGTATAAGGGTCGAGTTTCAAATGGACAAGACCAAGCAGACTGCGCCGTCCGCGGTGCCGCGCCATGTCGCGATCATCATGGATGGTAATAATCGTTGGGCGAAAAAACGCTTTATGCCGGGTGTCGCCGGGCATAAAGCGGGTGTGGATGCTGTTCGTGCGGTCATCGAGGTGTGTGCGGAGTCCGGGGTTGAGGTATTGACCCTGTTTGCATTCTCCAGTGAGAACTGGCAGCGCCCGGCCGATGAGGTCAGTGCCTTGATGGATCTGTTCTTCAGGGCGCTGCGTCGCGAGGCCAAGCGCCTGAACGACAACAACATCAGTTTGCGCATCATCGGCGACCGTTCGCGTTTTCATCCGGAGCTTCAAGCTGCCATGCGTGAAGCCGAGGCGATGACTGCCGGCGCCAATCGTTTTATCCTGCAGATCGCCGCCAACTACGGTGGTCAGTGGGACATCGCGCAAGCCGCGCAACGTCTGGCGCGCGAAGTTCAGGCCGGGCATCTGCGCCCGGAAGACATCACTCCCGAGCTGTTGCAAACCTGTCTGGCGACCGGCGATCTGCCGTTGCCGGACTTGTGCATCCGTACCGGTGGCGAGCATCGCATCAGCAACTTCCTGCTGTGGCAGCTGGCTTACGCCGAGTTGTACTTCTCCGACCTGTTCTGGCCGGACTTCAAACACGACGCCATGCGCAATGCGCTGGCCGATTTCGCTTCTCGCCAGCGTCGCTTCGGTAAAACGAGCGAGCAGGTCGAGTCTGGAGCCCGGGTTTAATGCTTAAACAACGAATCATCACGGCACTGATTCTGCTGCCGATTGCCCTGTGCGGGTTTTTCCTGCTTGAAGGGTCCGGTTTTGCGCTGTTTATCGGGCTGGTGGTGACGCTGGGGGCATGGGAGTGGGCACGCCTGGCAGGTTTTGCTGGCCAGGCGATCCGTGTTGCTTTTGCAGCTGTGGTCGCGCTGATGCTGTTTGTCATGCACATCCTGCCGGGGCTCGCGCCTTGGGTGCTGGGCGCCTCGGTGCTCTGGTGGGGCGTGGCCACCTATCTGGTGCTGACTTATCCACGGTCCAGCGAACACTGGGCCAGTGCTGCCTGCAAACTGGCGATCGGCTTGTTGATTCTGTTGCCGGCCTGGCAAGGTCTGATCCTGATCAAGCAGGAGCCCTTGGGCAACTGGCTGATCATGGCCGTGATGGTGCTGGTCTGGGGCGCCGATATCGGTGCGTACTTTTCCGGCCGAGCCTTCGGCAAGCGCAAGCTGGCACCACAGGTCAGCCCTGGCAAGAGCTGGGAGGGCGTGTACGGCGGCTTGCTGCTGAGCCTGGTGATCACGGCAATCGTCGGTTTTGCGCGGGGCTGGAGTTTCGCTCAGATGCTGATGGGCCTGTTCGGTGCCGCGATCATCGTGTTCATTTCGGTGGTGGGCGACCTCACCGAAAGTATGTTCAAGCGCCAGTCGGGGATCAAGGACAGCAGTAATCTGCTGCCGGGGCACGGCGGTGTGCTGGACCGCATCGACAGTCTGACAGCGGCGATTCCGGTGTTCGCTGTGTTGCTGTGGATGGCGGCATCGTGAGTCGCCCACAACAGATTACCGTGCTGGGGGCGACCGGCTCGATTGGTCTGAGCACTTTGGACGTCATCGCCCGTCACCCCGAACGCTATCAGGTATTCGCCTTGAGCGGTTTCACTCGTTTGAGTGAGCTGCTGGCGCTTTGCGTGCGTCATGCGCCACGTTTCGCGGTCGTGCCGGAATCAGGCGCTGCCCGGGGCTTGCAGGACGAATTGCATGCGGCTGGCCTGTCGACCCGTGTTCTGGTGGGAGAGGAGGGCTTGTGTCAGATCGCCTCGGATCCAGAAGTCGATGCGGTAATGGCGGCGATCGTCGGGGCGGCGGGTTTGCGTCCGACCCTGGCGGCGGTCGAGGCCGGCAAAAAGATTCTTTTGGCCAATAAAGAAGCGCTGGTAATGTCCGGTGCGCTGTTCATGCAGGCCGTGCGTAAAAGCGGTTCGGTACTGCTGCCGATCGACAGCGAGCACAACGCGATTTTCCAGTGCATGCCGCAGGATTTCTCCCGTGGTTTGAGCGCGGTCGGTGTACGGCGGATTTTACTGACAGCCTCTGGTGGTCCGTTTCGGCAGACGCCCCTTGCCGAACTGGCACATGTTACCCCCGAGCAAGCGTGTGCTCACCCGAATTGGTCCATGGGGCGCAAGATTTCGGTGGATTCGGCCAGCATGATGAACAAAGGGCTCGAGCTGATCGAGGCCTGCTGGCTGTTCGACGCTACGCCCTCTCAGGTCGAAGTGGTGATTCACCCGCAAAGCGTGATTCATTCGCTGGTCGACTATATCGATGGTTCGGTGCTGGCGCAGTTGGGTAATCCTGATATGCGCACGCCAATTGCCAATGCCCTGGCCTGGCCAGAGCGGATCGACTCGGGTGTTGCGCCGTTGGATCTGTTCGCCATCGCTCGCCTGGATTTCCAGGCACCCGATGAAGAGCGTTTCCCTTGCCTGCGCCTTGCGCGTCAAGCCGCCGAGGCTGGTAATAGCGCGCCGGCCATGCTCAACGCCGCGAATGAAGTGGCTGTTGCGGCCTTTCTCGACGGACGGGTTCGCTATCTGGAAATCGCGAGTATTATCGAGGAAGTATTGAACCTCGAGCCTGTGGTTGCGGTTGATGATCTCGAGGCAGTGTTTACGGCCGATGCGAAAGCACGGGTACTGGCCGGGCAATGGTTGAGTCGTCACGGCCGATAAGTGCTGCAATACGTTGGCCCATGCAGCACCGATAGGATTGCGGAGAAAGTAGATGAGCGCGCTCTATATGATTGTCGGCACCCTGGTAGCGCTGGGCGTGCTGGTCACCTTCCACGAATTCGGCCATTTCTGGGTCGCACGTCGCTGTGGGGTCAAAGTGCTGCGTTTCTCCGTGGGCTTCGGCATGCCGCTGCTGCGCTGGCACGACAGCAAAGGCACTGAATTCGTGGTTGCCGCCATCCCGCTGGGTGGCTACGTGAAAATGCTCGACGAGCGCGAAGGTGAGGTGCCGGCCGATCAGCTCGATCACGCCTTCAATCGCAAGTCCGTCCGTCAGCGCATTGCTATCGTGGCAGCCGGTCCGGTTGCCAACTTTCTATTGGCGATGGTGTTTTTCTGGGCTCTGGCAATGCTGGGCAGCGAGCAGGTGCGCCCGGTTATCGGCGCGGTCGAATCCGGCAGTATCGCCTCCAGGGCAGGTTTGAGCCCGGGGCAGGAAATTATTGCCATCGATGGCGAGCCAACTTCCGGCTGGGCTGCGGTGAACCTGCAACTGGTCCGCCGCCTGGGCGAGAGCGGTTCCCTTCAAGTGCTGGTCCGCGAACAGGGCTCCACCGTGGATTCGCCTCGTGAGCTGATGCTGGACAAGTGGCTCAAGGGTGCTAACGAGCCGGATCCTATTCACTCGCTGGGTATTCGCCCCTGGCGTCCGGCATTGCCGCCGGTGCTGGCCGAAATTGATCCGAAAGGGCCAGCGAAGGCTGCGGGTCTGAAGGCCGGTGACCGTCTGTTGGCCCTTGATGGCAAGGCACTGGATGACTGGCAGCAAGTAGTCGACATCGTCCGTTTGCATCCGGATACCAAAATCATGCTGCGCGTTGAGCGCGACGGTGCTCAAATCGACGTCCCGGTGACGCTGGCCACGCGCGGCGAGAGCAAGGCACCCAGTGGTTATCTGGGCGCTGGGGTGAAAGCGGTCGATTGGCCACCAGAGATGATTCGCGAAGTCAGTTACGGTCCGGTGGCCGCGATTGGGGAGGGTGCCCGACGCACCTGGACCATGAGCGTGCTGACCCTCGACTCGCTCAAGAAAATGTTGTTCGGCGAGCTCTCGGTAAAAAACTTGAGTGGACCGATAACCATTGCTAAAGTGGCGGGCGCTTCTGCCCAGTCGGGCATCGCTGATTTCCTGAATTTCCTTGCTTATCTGAGTATTAGCCTGGGTGTTCTGAATTTGCTGCCCATTCCTGTACTGGATGGGGGGCATTTGTTGTTTTATCTGATCGAGTGGGCGCGTGGTCGTCCCTTGTCGGATCGGGTGCAAGGTTGGGGGATACAGATCGGTATCAGTTTGGTGGTCGGGGTGATGTTGCTTGCTCTGGTCAATGATCTGGGTCGACTGTAACGCTTCGCTGAATTGCGAATCTGCCGCATTTTGCGGCAGTTTTTATTGCCAGTTGGAATAAGAAAGGACTTCATGAAACGTCTGCTGCTAACTGCGGTTCTCACCGTATTGATGATCGCCGAAGTTCACGCCGAGTCCTTCACTATCTCTGATATTCGCGTCAATGGCCTCCAGCGGGTCTCCGCGGGTAGTGTCTTTGGTGCCTTGCCGTTGAACGTCGGCGAGCAGGCGGATGATCGTCGCCTGGTGGAATCCACTCGTGCGCTGTTCAAAACCGGGTTCTTTCAAGATATCCAGCTGGGCCGTGAAGGCAACGTCCTGGTCATCACTGTAGTCGAGCGTCCGTCGGTCGCCAGTATCGAGATCGAAGGTAACAAGGCGATCTCCACTGAAGACCTGATGAAAGGCCTCAAACAGTCCGGTCTGGCCGAAGGCGAGATCTTCCAGCGCGCGACCCTCGAAGGTGTGCGTAACGAACTGCAGCGTCAATACGTCGCTCAGGGCCGCTACTCGGCTACCGTCGACACCGAAGTGGTGCCGCAGCCGCGTAACCGCGTTGCCCTGAAGGTCAACATCAACGAAGGCACCGTAGCGGCGATCCAGCACATCAACGTGGTGGGCAACACTGTCTTCCCTGAAGAAGACCTGATCGACCTGTTCGAACTCAAGACCAGCAACTGGCTGTCGTTCTTCAAGAACGATGACAAGTACGCCCGTGAAAAACTCTCCGGTGACCTGGAGCGTCTGCGCTCCTATTACCTGGACCGTGGCTATATCAATATGGATATCGCTTCGACCCAGGTGTCCATCACCCCGGACAAGAAACACGTCTATATCACCGTCAACGTCAACGAAGGCGAGAAATACACCGTTCGTGACGTGAAACTCAGCGGCGACCTGAAAGTGCCTGAAGACCAGGTCAAGTCCCTGCTGCTGGTTCAGAAAGGCCAGGTGTTCTCGCGCAAGTTGATGACCACCACCTCCGAACTGATCACCCGCCGCCTGGGTAACGAGGGTTACACCTTCGCTAACGTCAACGGCGTGCCTCAGCCTCACGACGAAGACCACACGGTCGATATCACGTTCGCTGTCGATCCGGGCAAGCGTGCTTACGTGAACCGCATCAACTTCCGTGGCAACACCAAGTCCGAAGACGAAGTGCTGCGCCGTGAAATGCGTCAGATGGAAGGCGGCTGGGCTTCGACCTACCTGATCGACCAATCCAAGACCCGCCTGGAACGCCTGGGCTTCTTCAAGGAAGTCAACGTCGAAACGCCGGCCGTGCCGGGTGTCGATGATCAGGTTGACGTGAACTACAGCGTTGAAGAACAGGCTTCCGGTTCGATTACCGCCAGCGTCGGTTTCGCCCAGAGCGCCGGTCTGATCCTTGGTGGTTCGATCACTCAGAACAACTTCCTGGGTACCGGTAACAAGGTCAGCATCGGCTTGACTCGCAGTCAGTACCAAAGCCGTTATAACTTCGGTTATGTCGACCCCTACTGGACAGCTGACGGTGTGAGCCTGGGTTACAACGCTTTCTATCGTACGACCGACTACAAAGACCTCGATGTCAACGTAGCCAGCTACGCCGTAGACAGCCTGGGTGCAGGTGTCAGCGTTGGTTACCCGATCAGCGAGACTTCGCGTCTGACGTTTGGTTTGTCTGCACAACAAGACAAGATCAAGACGGGTCTTTACACCGTCGACGAAATCTTCGACTTCGTTAACAAGGAAGGTGATCAGTACCTCAACTTCAAGGCGTCGGCCGGTTGGTCTGAATCCACCTTGAACAAAGGGGTACTGGCGACCCGTGGTCACTCCCAGAGCTTGACCGCGGAAGCCACGACACCGGGCAGCGACTTGTCGTTCTTCAAGCTCGATTATCGCGGTCAATTGTTCCAGCCGTTGTCTGAAAACTACACCATGCGCCTCCACACCGAGCTGGGCTATGGCGATGGCTATGGTTCGACCGACGGCTTGCCGTTCTATGAAAACTATTATGCAGGTGGTTTCAACTCGGTTCGTGGCTTCAAGGACAGCACCCTCGGGCCTCGTAGTACGCCGAGCCGGGGCGTGAACCCGGGCACCGCAACCGATCCGGACCAGGATCCACTACCGTTTGGTGGTAACGTCCTGATTCAGGGTGGTGTAGAAGTTCTGTTCCCTCTGCCGTTCGTGAAAGATCAGCGTTCCTTGCGCACTTCGGTATTCTGGGACGTGGGTAATGTGTTCGATTCGACTTGCAAGCAGAGCACCAACGCCGATGGTTCCAAGTCCAACACTCAGTGTAACGACGTCAGCCTGAGCAATATGGCCAGTTCGGTGGGTGTCGGTGTGACATGGGTTACCGCCCTTGGTCCGTTGAGCTTCGCCTTGGCGATGCCAGTCAAAAAACCGGACAGCAATGCCGAGACTCAAGTGTTCCAATTCTCCCTCGGCCAGACGTTCTAAGCGTCTGACCCAAGATAATGACAATGGATTTTGTAGGAGTGCATCGTGCGTAAGTTGACTCAATTGGTTCTCCTGGCGACCGTGCTGGTTGCAGGTCCGGCTTTTGCCGACATGAAAATCGCCGTTCTGAACTATCAGATGGCACTGCTGGAATCCGATGCGGCGAAGAAATACGCCGTGGATGCCGAGAAAAAATTCGGCCCGCAACTGACCAAGCTCAAGAGCCTGGAAAGCAGCGCCAAGGGTATCCAGGACCGTCTGATGGCCGGTGGCGACAAGATGCAGCAAGGCGAGCGTGAACGTCTGGAGCTCGAGTTCAAGCAAAAGGCCCGTGATTTCCAGTTCCAGTCCAAGGAGCTGAACGAAGCCAAAGCCGTTGCCGACCGTGAAATGCTGAAGCAGCTCAAGCCGAAACTGGACAGCGCTGTGGAAGAAGTCATCAAGAAAGGTGCTTATGACCTGGTCTTCGAGCGTGGCGCAGTGATTGATGTCAAGCCTCAGTACGACATCACTCGCCAGGTTATCGAGCGCATGAATCAGCTGAAGTAACCCATGACAGCGACTATAAAGCTCGGCCAGCTGGCCGAGTTCCTCGGCGCCACCTTACGTGGCGACCCGGAGAAAGAAATTACTGGGCTGGCCACTTTGCAAGAGGCTGGCCCAGCTCAGTTGAGCTTTCTGGCAAATCCTCAATACCGTAAATACCTGGCTGACAGTCAGGCCGCAGCCGTGCTGCTGAAGGCCGCTGATGCTGAAGGTTTTGCCGGTGATGCGCTGGTGGTGGCAGATCCATATGTGGCCTATGCGCGCATTTCCCATCTGTTCGATCCCAAGCCCAAGGCGCCGGCCGGTATTCATCCGACAGCGGTAGTGGCGGCGGATGCGGTGGTCGATCCGGCGGCGAGCATCGGTGCCTTTGCGGTCATCGAAAGTGCAGCGCGTATTGGCGCCGGTGTGACCGTTGGTGCGCATTGCTTCATCGGTGCACGCTGCGAAATTGGCGAGGGTGGCTGGTTGGCCCCGCGCGTCACGCTGTATCACGACGTGCGCATCGGCAAACGGGTGGTGATTCAATCCGGTGCCGTGCTCGGTGGTGAAGGCTTCGGTTTTGCCAACGAGAAAGGTATCTGGCAGAAAATTGCCCAGATCGGCGGCGTCTCGATCGGAGACGACGTGGAAATAGGCGTAAATACCGCTATCGATCGTGGCGCGCTGGCCGATACCGTCATTGGTAATGGTGTGAAGCTCGACAACCAGATTCAGATTGCCCACAACGTCCAGGTTGGTGACCACACTGCCATGGCCGCGTGCGTGGGAATTTCCGGCAGCACCAAAATCGGCAAGCATTGCATGCTCGCCGGTGGCGTAGGGCTGGTGGGGCATATCGACATTTGCGACAACGTTTTCCTGACCGGGATGACCATGGTGACCCACTCGATTACCGAGCCGGGTTCCTATTCTTCCGGTACGGCGATGCAACCGGCAGCCGAATGGCGCAAAAGCGCGGCACGTATCCGTCAGCTCGATGACATCGCGCGACGTCTGCGACAGCTGGAAAAGCGTGTAGGGGACGTGACCCCTGACGGTAATGCTTCATCAGATGGCTGATACCATTTCCATATCAAGTGTGCACAGCCGCTAGACTGCCTCCCTTGATTTGCTAGAGGAGTGCGCGTCAGTCGCGCGCTCCCAATCTTTACATAGGCTTCCCCCCGAAATGATGGACATCAACGAGATTCGCGAATACCTGCCTCACCGTTACCCGTTCCTGCTGGTGGACCGGGTCGTGGATCTGGATGTGGAAGGCAAGCGCATTCGCGCCTACAAGAATGTCAGCATCAACGAACCGTTCTTCAATGGTCACTTCCCTGCGCATCCAATCATGCCGGGCGTACTGATCATCGAAGCAATGGCTCAGGCTGCCGGGATCCTTGGTTTCAAAATGCTCGACGTGAAACCGGCCGATGGCACGCTTTACTACTTCGTCGGCTCCGACAAACTGCGCTTCCGTCAGCCGGTGCTGCCGGGCGATCAATTGATCCTTGAAGCCAAGTTCATCAGCTGCAAGCGTCAGATCTGGAAGTTCGAATGCCAGGCTTCGGTCGATGGCAAGCCAGTCTGCTCCGCTGAAATCATCTGTGCGGAACGCAAACTATGAGTTTGATTGACCCTCGCGCAATCATCGATCCGACGGCCATCCTGGCCGACGACGTCGAAGTCGGCCCTTGGTCGATCGTCGGCGCAGGTGTGGAAATCGGCGAGGGAACAGTGATCGGGCCGCATGTGATTCTCAAGGGCCCGACCCGAATCGGTAAGCACAACCGCATCTACCAGTTTTCTTCGGTAGGTGAGGACACGCCCGATCTGAAATACAAGGGCGAGGAAACCCGTCTGGTCATCGGTGACCACAACGTCATCCGTGAAGGCGTGACGATTCACCGCGGGACCATTCAGGACCGTTCGGAAACGACCCTGGGTGATCACAACCTGATCATGGCCTATGCCCACATCGGTCACGACAGCGTTATCGGCAATCATTGCATCCTGGTCAACAACACCGCGTTGGCGGGGCATGTGCACGTTGAAGACTGGGCGATCCTGTCCGGCTTCACCCTGGTTCACCAGTATTGCCACATTGGCGCCCACAGCTTTTCCGGCATGGGCACTGCCATTGGCAAAGACGTTCCAGCGTACGTCACGGTATTCGGCAACCCCGCTGAAGCTCGCAGCATGAACTTCGAAGGCATGCGCCGTCGCGGCTTCAGCGAAGAGGCGATCCACGCGCTGCGTCGTGCCTACAAGGTGGTTTACCGCCAGGGCCTGACAGTCGAGCAAGCGCTCGCCGAGCTGGCCGAACCCTCGCTGCAGTTCCCGGAGGTCGCGGTGTTCCGTGATTCCATCCAGTCTTCGACCCGCGGCATCACCCGCTAATCATGGCCAATCTGCGTATTGCGCTGGTGGCGGGTGAGGCTTCCGGTGACATTCTGGGTGCGGGTCTCATGCGTGCGCTCAAGGCACAGCATCCGGCGGTCGAGTTCATTGGTGTCGGTGGTCCGCTGATGCAGGCCGAAGGCCTGACCTCGTATTTCCCGATGGAACGCCTTTCTGTCATGGGGCTGGTGGAAGTGCTGGGCCGTTTGCGCGAGCTGTTGGCCCGTCGCAAGAAACTGGTTGCGGACCTGATCGCCGAGAAGCCGGACGTGTTCATCGGTATCGATGCCCCGGACTTCAACCTCAATATCGAACTCAAGCTGCGTCAGGCCGGGATCAAGACCGTGCATTACGTCAGCCCGTCGGTCTGGGCCTGGCGACAGAAGCGGGTGCTGAAGATTCGCGAAGGTTGCGACCTGATGCTGACGCTGTTCCCGTTCGAAGCTAAATTTTATGAAGAGAAGGGCGTGCCGGTACGGTTTGTAGGGCATTCCCTGGCCGATGCGATCCCGCTGGAGGCCGATCGCGCCGCCGCGCGGGCCGAACTCGGTTTGCCGGACGGGCCGTTGGTTGCCCTGATGCCGGGCAGTCGTGGCGGTGAAGTCGGGCGCCTCGGTGCGTTGTTCCTCGACACTGCTCAGCGCCTGCGGGCCATGCGTCCGGGCGTGCGATTCGTCATGCCGTGCGCCAGTCCGGAGCGTCGGGCCCAGTTGGAAGAGCTGCTGGCTGGTCGCGATCTGCCGCTGACTTTGCTCGACGGCAAATCCCATCTGGCGCTGGCGGCGTGCGACGCGGTGTTGATCGCTTCGGGCACCGCCACCCTGGAAGCATTGCTGTACAAGCGGCCGATGGTGGTCGCTTATCGCCTGGCACCGCTGACGTTCTGGATTCTCAAACGGATGGTGAAGAGTCCCTACGTCTCGTTGCCGAATTTGCTGGCCCAGCGCCTGCTGGTGCCAGAGTTGTTGCAGGACGATGCGACAGTCGAAGCCCTGGCCCAGACTCTGTCGCCGCTGATCGAAGGTGGCGAGGAGCAGACCCGAGGCTTTGACGAAATCCACCGAACCCTGCGACTGGACGCCTCCAATCAGGCAGCGGACGCGGTACTGAACCTGATTGGCAGAGCATAATGAGCAAAGCAAGCAAGCAACTGGGCCTGGATTTTATGCTGGTCGATGAAGTTGAAGATCTGGTGGCAGGTGTTGATGAAGTCGGTCGCGGCCCGCTGTGCGGTGCCGTGGTGACGGCGGCGGTGATCCTCGACCCAAGCCGGCCGATCCTTGGCCTCAATGATTCGAAGAAACTCACCGAAGCCCGTCGCGAAGCGCTTTACGATGAAATCTGCGAAAAAGCCCTGAGCTGGTGCATCGCTCGTGCCGAAGTCGAAGAAATCGACGAGTTGAACATTCTCCATGCCACCATGCTGGCTATGCAGCGTGCGGTCGAAGGGCTACACATTCAGCCGAAACTGGCGATGATTGATGGCAACCGGTGCCCGAAGCTTTCGATGCGCGCCGAAGCGGTGATCCAGGGTGATGGCAAGGTCCCGGCCATTGCGGCGGCGTCAATTCTGGCCAAGGTCAGCCGTGATCGTGAAATGGCGGCGTTCGAGCTGATTTACCCGGGTTACGGTATCGGTGGCCACAAAGGCTACCCGACGCCCGTTCATCTGGAGGCGCTGACGCGTCTGGGGCCGACACCGATTCACCGCCGCTCGTTCGCCCCGGTACGCCTGGCGTATGAAGCGCGGGAAAACCTGATCGAGGGTTAGTCGCAGGCTGATGTTTTACTCAAGGCCCGGTACAATCCGGGCCTTGTTGTCTTCACGTTTCTAGTTTCTAGACAGGATCACTATGCCGGCTTCATTCGTTCATCTACGCCTGCACACTGAATATTCCCTGGTCGACGGTCTGGTGCGGATCAAACCGCTGGTCAAGACCCTGGTCGGCATGAACATGCCTGCCGTGGCGGTCACTGACCAGAACAACATGTGTTCCCTCGTCAAATTCTATAAAGCCGCCATGGGCGCCGGGATCAAGCCGATCTGTGGCGCCGACCTGTGGCTGTCGAACAAGGATCCGGACAACCCCTTGAGCCGGATCAGCCTGCTGGCGATGAACGCCACGGGGTATCGCAACCTCACCGAACTGATCTCCCGTGGTTTCATCGACGGCCAGCGCAATGGTTCGATCATCATCGAGCGCGAGTGGGTGGCCGAAGCCAGCGAAGGCTTGATCATGCTGTCGGCGGCGAAAGAGGGCGAAATCGGTCTGGCGATGCTCGGCGGCAACCCGGACGAAGCCGAAACCCTGGCTCGCGAGTGGATGGCGGTGTTCCCGGATCGTTTCTACCTGGAAATCCAGCGCACCAACCGCCCCAACGACGAAGAGCAGCTGCACGGTGCAGTGGCCCTGGCCGAGAAAATCGGCGCGCCGCTGGTGGCGACCAACGACGTGCGCTTCATCAAGCAGGAAGACTTCGAAGCCCACGAAACCCGCGTTTGCATCGGTGAAGGCCGCGCCCTCGACGATCCGCGGCGTTCGAAGAATTACAGCGATCAGCAATACCTCAAAAGCGCCGAGGAAATGGCCGAGCTGTTCAGCGACCTGCCTGAGGCGCTGGAGAACACAGTCGAGATCGCCAAGCGCTGCAACATCGAAGTGAAGCTGGGCAAGCACTTCCTGCCCAACTTCCCGATTCCCGATGGCATGACCATCGACGAGTATTTCCGCAAGGTTTCCTTCGACGGTCTGGAAGAGCGCCTCACCGTTCTGCTGCCCAAGGACACCACCGAAGACTACGAAGCCAAGCGCCAAGTCTATGTCGACCGGCTGAATTTCGAGCTGGATATCATCATCCAGATGGGCTTCCCCGGTTACTTCCTGATCGTGATGGACTTTATCCAGTGGGCCAAGAACAACGGCGTACCGGTGGGGCCTGGCCGTGGGTCGGGTGCCGGGTCGCTGGTGGCCTATGTGCAGAAGATCACTGACCTTGACCCGCTGGAATATGACCTGCTGTTCGAACGGTTCCTTAACCCGGAACGGGTTTCCATGCCCGACTTCGACGTCGACTTCTGCATGGACGGTCGCGACCGCGTGATCGAATACGTGGCCGAGAAATACGGCCGTAATGCGGTAAGCCAGATCATCACCTTCGGTTCCATGGCGGCCAAGGCTGTGGTCCGTGACGTGGCGCGGGTGCAGGGCAAGTCCTACGGCCTGGCGGATCGTCTGTCGAAGATGATTCCGTTCGAAGTCGGCATGACCCTGGAAAAAGCCTACGAACAGGAAGAAATCCTGCGCGACTTCATCAAGGTCGATGAAGAAGCCGCGGAAATCTGGGAAATGGCGCGCAAGCTCGAAGGCGTTGTGCGTAACGTCGGTAAACACGCCGGTGGTGTGGTGATCGCGCCGACCAAGCTGACCGACTTCTCGCCGATCTATTGCGACGAAGCGGGCGACGGTCTGGTAACCCAGTTCGACAAGGATGATGTCGAGGCTGCCGGTCTGGTGAAGTTCGACTTCCTGGGGCTTCGGACCCTGACGATCATCGACTGGGCGCTGAAAACCATCAACCGCGACCGCGCCAAGGTCAACGAACCGCCGCTGGACATCGCGTTCATCCCGCTGGACGACAAGCCGACTTACACGCTGCTGCAAAAAGCCGAAACCACCGCGGTGTTCCAGCTCGAGTCGCGGGGCATGAAAGAGCTGATCAAAAAGCTCAAGCCCGACTGCCTGGAAGACTTGATCGCACTGGTGGCCCTGTTCCGTCCGGGCCCGCTGCAATCGGGCATGGTGGACGACTTCATCAACCGTAAGCACGGTCGCGCCGAACTCGCGTACCCGCACTCGGACTACCAGTACGACGGCCTCAAGCCGGTATTGGCGCCGACTTACGGCATCATCCTGTATCAGGAACAGGTGATGCAGATTGCCCAGGTCATGGCTGGTTACACCCTTGGCGGCGCGGACATGTTGCGTCGAGCCATGGGTAAGAAAAAACCCGAAGAAATGGCCAAGCAGCGCGGCGGTTTCATTGAAGGTTGCGCCACCAACAATATCGATGCTGACCTTGCCGGTAACATTTTCGACCTGGTAGAAAAATTCGCCGGTTACGGCTTCAACAAATCCCACTCCGCTGCCTACGGCCTGGTGTCGTACCAGACCGCGTGGCTGAAAGCCCACTATCCGGCGCCGTTCATGGCCGCGGTACTGTCGGCGGATATGCACAACACCGACAAGGTCGTGACCTTGATCGAAGAAGTGCGGACCATGAAGCTGCGCCTCGACGCGCCGGACGTGAACACCTCGGAGTTCAAGTTCACGGTGAACGACGAAGGCCGCATCATTTACGGTCTGGGCGCGATCAAGGGCGTGGGCGAAGGCCCGGTCGAAGCGATTACCGAGGCGCGGCAAGACGGGCCGTTCAAGGACCTGTTCGATTTTTGCGCGCGGGTCGACCTCAAGCGCATCAACAAACGCACCCTCGACGGCTTGATCCGCAGTGGTGCCCTGGACCGCCTTGGCCCGTATTTCCACGATGAGCAGAAAGCCTATCAGGCCAACATCGACCGCAACCGCGCGGTGTTGTTGACGGCCATGGAAGAGGCGATCAAGGCTGCCGAACAAACCGCTCGTACCCACGACAGTGGGCATGCCGATCTGTTTGGCGGTCTGTTCGTTGAAGAAGACGCCGACGTCTACGCCAATCACCGCAAGGCCAAGGAACTGACCCTCAAGGAACGCCTGAAGGGCGAGAAAGACACCTTGGGCCTGTACCTCACCGGCCACCCGATCGACGAATACGAAGGCGAGATCCGTCGCTTCGCCCGTCAGCGCATCATCGACCTGAAACCGGCTCGCGACACGCAAACGGTCGCGGGCATGATCATCGCCCTGCGAGTAATGAAGAACAAAAAGGGCGACAAGATGGGCTTCATCACCCTCGACGACCGCTCCGGTCGGATCGAAGCCTCGTTGTTCGCCGATGCGTTCCATTCCGCGCAGTCGCTGTTGCAGACCGATGCGATGGTGGTGGTCGAAGGCGAAGTCAGCAACGACGACTTCTCCGGTGGCCTGCGGTTGCGGGTCAAGCGGGTGATGAGCATGGAAGATGCGCGCACCAACCTGGCCGAAAGCCTGCGCCTGAAGTTGCATGCCAAGGACCTCAAGGGCGATCAGCTACGCTGGCTGGGCGAGTTGTTGAAGCGTCATCGCGGTGCGTGCCCGATCACCATGGACTACACCAGCCCCGATGCGAAGGCCTTGTTGCAGTTTGGCGAGACCTGGCGGATCGACCCGGCGGATGCCTTGATTCAAGCCCTGCGTGACCAGTTCGGGCGAGACAACGTCTTCCTCCAATACCGTTGACGGTCAGGCGTCATTCCTTACCATGGGACCGCGCCTGATCCCGACCCGAATTTTTAATCTCGACCTGAACGCGCCTGTCCCTTAAGGTAGGGCGCGAATAGACAACCGGCCGGCCCAAGCTCCCTTGGACGCGACCCTAGACGGACGCCTATGAACCCGAATTTTCTAGATTTCGAACAGCCGATCGCCGACCTGCAAGCCAAGATCGAAGAGTTGCGCTTGGTCGGTAATGACAATTCGCTGAATATCGGCGATGAGATCTCCCGCCTACAGGACAAGAGCAGCACGCTGACCGAAGACATCTTCGGCAAGCTGACCAGCTGGCAGATCGCGCGTCTGGCGCGTCACCCGAAACGTCCGTACACCCTGGACTACATCGAACACATCTTCACCGAGTTCGATGAGTTGCACGGCGACCGTCACTTCTCTGACGACGCTGCCATCGTTGGCGGTGTTGCCCGTCTGGACGATAAGCCGGTGATGGTTATCGGTCACCAGAAAGGCCGTGAAGTGCGCGAGAAGGTTCGCCGCAACTTCGGCATGCCGCGCCCTGAGGGCTACCGCAAGGCGTGTCGCCTGATGGAAATGGCCGAGCGTTTCAAAATGCCGATCCTGACCTTTATCGACACCCCGGGCGCTTACCCTGGCATCGACGCCGAAGAGCGCAACCAGAGCGAAGCGATTGCCTGGAACCTGCGCGTCATGGCTCGCCTGAAAACCCCAATCATCGCCACCGTGATCGGTGAGGGTGGTTCCGGTGGTGCGCTGGCCATTGGCGTCTGCGATCAGCTGAACATGCTGCAATATTCGACCTACGCGGTGATTTCGCCGGAAGGTTGCGCCTCGATTCTGTGGAAAACTTCCGAGAAAGCTCCGGATGCCGCTGAAGCGATGGGCATCACTGCCGAGCGTCTGAAGGGCCTGGGCATTGTCGATAAAGTGATCGGCGAGCCGTTGGGCGGTGCTCATCGTGATCCGGCCGCTGCCGCTGCCTCGATCCGCGCCGAGCTGAGCTCGCAACTGGCGATGCTGAAGAAGTTCGACAACGACGCGCTGCTGGCCCGTCGTTACGAGCGTCTGATGAGCTACGGTCTCTGATCTGATCGCGCTATAGCCATGTGGGAAGAGCCGGGCGACGTTCGTCTGCTCGCGATTGCGGTATAACAATCAACAAATATGTTGAATGTTAAGCAGCCTTCGCGAGTAGGCTCGCTCCCACAATGGGTCTATGTGAAGCGACTGACGTCTATGAGCCCTAAGACGATTGATCTGCCAGCCAGGCTTCTCCAGGGGCTGGCTCCGTGGCGCAACGCCACGACCTGGCGCATCGCCTTCTCCGGTGGTCTCGATTCCACCGTCCTGCTGCACCTTCTCGCACACCTCGCAAAAACCGAATCCTTGCCGGCGTTGACCGCCATTCACGTCCACCACGGCCTGCAGGCTGCGGCTGATGCGTGGCCGGAACATTGTCAGTCGGTCTGTGATGCGTTGGGTGTGCCGCTGGAGGTTGTGCGTGTTCAGGTTGAGCGCGGCGCGAGCCTTGAGCGTGCGGCGCGGGATGCGCGTTACGGCGCCTTCATCGCGGCGACTCGTGCCGGTGAAGTACTGCTCACAGGTCAGCACCGTGACGATCAAGCGGAAACCCTGTTGTTTCGGCTGATGCGCGGGGCAGGGGTGAGAGGTTTGTCGGGGATGCCGAGTGAGCGTCCTTTGGGGCATGGGCATCTGCTGCGACCACTGCTTGATGTCACTCGCGCCGAGCTTGAGGCCTATGCCACTGAATATCAGCTGAACTGGATCGAAGATCCGTCGAATCAGGACCGGCAGTTCTCGCGCAATTACCTGCGTCATCAGGTGTTCCCCGTGTTGACCGCGCGCTGGCCGCAAGCAGTGGCGACCATGGCTCGCAGCGCTGCGCATCTGAGTGAGGCGCAGGGGTTGCTCGACGACCTGGCGCAAATTGATCTGGCCCAGGCCGGCACCGACAGTGATTTCGATTGGCTGGGGTTGCCGTCGCTGGAGCTGGCGCCCCTGGAAAAGCTCTCTGATGCACGCCAGCGCAATGCGCTGAGTCATTGGCTCAAACCGCTGACGTCTTTGCCGGACAGTGACCATTGGTCGGGTTGGCAGGATTTGCGCGATGCGACTGGCGACGCACGTCCGGTCTGGCGATTGGCGGCGGGCGAACTGCATCGCGCTGGTGGGCGTCTCTGGTGGTTGTCAGGTGGATGGTTGCGCACTCCGCCATCCCCGGTGTCCTGGGCTGACCCCGCGGTATTGCTGGCGTTACCGGATAATGGCGTGCTCACACTCACCGGCCAGATCCCCGATGGCCCGTTGCAGATCCGCTATCGTGAGGGCGGCGAAGTCATGAGTTTGCCCGATCGCGGTCACCGTGACTTGAAGCGTTTGCTCAACGAAAGCGGTGTGCCGGGCTTCGCCCGTGGCAGATTGCCGCTGGTCTACAGGGGCCAGCAATTGCTGGCAGTGGCGAACCTGCGGGGGCTGAATGGCAGTGAGCGCAGTGGCTGGTATTTGCATTGGCAGCCGCCGATCGAAGATCAAGGTTTGAGCTGAAAGGGGCTTTCCGGTAGACTACGCTCCCTTCTTGATACAACTTCTGTGGATTCGCCTGAATCGCAGGAGTTGCCGATTACCAAGCAGTCTTTGCTGGGCGATTCCAAAAAATGTGTAGCGAGCAACCTACCGGTGTTTCATCTTCCGGTCTGTCCCAACGCGGCGGTTTTTTTGAAAGGTGCACTGTGATTAATGCAGGTGATCGGGGGCTTCGGCCTTCCTTCGCTTTCCCCGGCGGCTCGGACCGCTTTAACGCAGACTTCTAGGGTTTTTCATGACGCGCTACATATTCGTCACGGGCGGTGTTGTTTCTTCATTGGGGAAAGGCATTGCCTCGGCTTCATTGGCGGCCATCCTGGAGGCGCGGGGACTTAAGGTCACCATGCTGAAGCTGGACCCGTACATCAACGTTGACCCGGGCACCATGAGCCCGTTCCAGCACGGTGAAGTGTTCGTCACCCACGACGGCGCCGAGACCGACCTGGACCTGGGCCACTACGAGCGGTTCATCCGCACGACCATGACCCAGAACAACAACTTCACCACTGGCCGTGTCTACGAACACGTCCTGCGCAAAGAGCGCCGTGGTGATTACCTGGGCGCAACCATTCAGGTGATCCCGCACATCACCGACGAAATCAAGCGCCGGATCATCAAGGGCGCCGGCGATGCCGACGTGGCCATGGTCGAGATCGGTGGCACCGTGGGTGACATCGAGTCGCAACCGTTCCTCGAAGCGATCCGTCAATTGCGTTTCGAAGTCGGCGCCAAGCGCGCGATGCTGATGCACCTGACACTGGTGCCGTACATCGCCACTGCCGGCGAAACCAAAACCAAGCCAACCCAGCACTCGGTCAAGGAACTGCGTTCCATCGGCCTGCAGCCTGACGTGCTGGTGTGCCGCTCCGATCACCCGATCGACATTTCTTCGCGTCGCAAGATCGCGCAGTTCACCAACGTTGAAGAACGTGCGGTGATTGCACTGGAAGACGCCGACACCATCTACAAGATCCCGGGCATTCTGCACTCCCAGGGCCTGGATGATTTCGTCGTTGAGCGTTTCGGCCTGCAATGCGATAGCGCCGATCTGTCCGAGTGGGAAGCGGTGGTTGATGCCAAGCTGAACCCGGAGCACGAAGTCACCATCGCCATGGTCGGCAAGTACATGGAACTGCTGGACGCCTACAAGTCGCTGATCGAAGCGATGAGTCACGCCGGCATCAGCAACCGCACCAAGGTCAACCTGCGCTACATCGATTCCGAAGACATCGAAAACCAGGGCACTGCTCTGCTGGAAGGCGTCGACGCGATTCTGGTACCGGGCGGCTTCGGTCTGCGTGGTGTTGAAGGCAAGATCACTGCCGTTCAATACGCTCGCGAAAACAAGGTTCCATACCTGGGTATCTGCCTGGGCATGCAAGTGGCCGTTATCGAGTTCGCTCGTAACGTCATGGGCTGGAAAGATGCCAACTCCACTGAGTTCGATCGCACCAGCGGTCACCCGGTGGTCGGTCTGATCACCGAGTGGGAAGATGCCACCGGCGCCGTCGAAACCCGTACCGAATCGTCCGATCTGGGCGGCACCATGCGCCTTGGCGCTCAGGACTGTCTGCTTGAGCCAGGTTCCCTGGTGCACGATTGCTACGCCAAGGATGTGATCGTCGAGCGTCACCGTCATCGCTACGAAGTGAACAACAACCTGTTGCCGCAAATCATCGATGCCGGCCTGAAAATCTCCGGTCGCTCCGGTGATGGCGCGCTGGTTGAAGTGGTTGAAGCACCGGATCACCCATGGTTCGTCGCTTGCCAGTTCCACCCAGAGTTCACCTCGACGCCACGCGACGGTCACCCGTTGTTCAGCGGTTTCGTTAAAGCCGCTTTGGCTCAACACCAGAAGAAGGCGTAAACCTTATGGCGCAGAAGATCATCCGCGTAGGCGATATCGAGATTGCCAACGACAAGCCAATGGTGCTGTTCGGTGGCATGAACGTGCTGGAAAACCGTGACATGGCGATGCAGGTCTGCGAAGAGTACGTAAAGGTCACCGAAAAACTCGGTATCCCTTACGTGTTCAAGGCCAGTTTCGACAAGGCGAACCGTTCTTCTGTGACCTCTTACCGTGGCCCTGGCCTGGAAGAGGGCATGCGGATTTTCCAGGACATCAAGCAAGCCTTTGGCGTACCGATCATCACCGACGTCCACGAGCCTGACCAGGCCGCGGTCGTCGCTGAGGTCTGCGACATCATCCAGTTGCCGGCCTTCCTGTCGCGCCAGACCGACCTTGTGGTCGCGATGGCCAAGACCGGCGCGGTGATCAACATCAAGAAAGCCCAGTTCCTCGCGCCCCAGGAAATGAAACACATCCTGAACAAATGCGTGGAAGCTGGTAACGATCAGTTGATTCTCTGCGAGCGTGGTTCGAGCTTCGGCTACAACAATCTCGTGGTCGACATGCTCGGCTTCGGCATCATGAAGCAGTTCGAATATCCGGTATTCTTCGACGTGACCCACGCGCTGCAAATGCCCGGCGGTCGCTCCGATTCCGCCGGCGGTCGTCGTGCCCAGGTCACTGACCTGGCCAAGGCCGGCATGAGCCAGTCGCTGGCCGGGCTGTTCCTTGAAGCCCACCCGGACCCGGACAACGCCAAATGCGACGGCCCTTGCGCCCTGCGTCTGGACAAACTGGAGCCATTCCTGGCCCAGCTCAAAGCACTGGACGAACTGGTGAAGAGTTTTCCGACGGTAGAAACCGCGTAAACCTCAATTCTCCGGTAAAGTACCGCACGGTTTAAATGCTCAGGCCCTCGGGCTTGAGCCTTATCGTCCGCAAGCCTGCCCGCTTTCTGTCACTTGCCGACGATAAAAGATTTCCTTCAGCTGCGTCGTTTTCGTCAACTTTGGAGTGTTTACAACAATGGCAAAAATCGTCGACATCAAAGGTCGTGAAGTTCTCGACTCCCGTGGCAATCCCACTGTGGAAGCAGACGTGCTTCTCGATAACGGCATCATCGGCAGCGCATGCGCGCCATCCGGTGCTTCCACTGGCTCGCGTGAAGCGCTCGAGCTGCGTGATGGCGACAAGAGCCGTTATCTGGGTAAAGGCGTGCTCAAGGCCGTAGCCAACATCAACGGTCCGATCCGCGACCTGTTGCTGGGCAAAGACCCAAGCGACCAGAAAGCGCTGGATCACGCGATGATCAAGCTCGATGGCACTGAGAACAAAGCAACTCTGGGCGCCAACGCAATCCTCGCCGTTTCCCTGGCCGCGGCCAAGGCAGCAGCACAGGACCAGGACCTGCCGCTGTACGCTCACATTGCCAACCTGAACGGCACTCCGGGTGTCTACTCGATGCCGGTTCCGATGATGAACATCATCAACGGTGGCGAGCACGCCGATAACAACGTCGACATCCAGGAATTCATGGTTCAGCCGGTTGGCGCCAAGTCTTTCTCGGAAGGTCTGCGCATGGGCACCGAGATTTTCCATCATCTCAAAGCCGTTCTGAAGGCTCGTGGCCTGAGCACTGCCGTCGGTGACGAAGGTGGTTTCGCGCCGAACCTGGCTTCCAACGAAGACGCTTTGAAAGTGATCTCCGAAGCCGTGGCCAACGCCGGTTACAAGCTGGGCACCGACGTGACCCTGGCCCTGGACTGCGCGGCCAGCGAATTCTACGAAGATGGCAAGTACAACCTGTCCGGCGAAGGCCAGGTGTTCACTGCTGAAGGTTTCGCCGACTACCTGAAAGGTCTGACCGAGCGTTACCCGATCATCTCCATCGAAGACGGTCTGGACGAGTCCGACTGGGCTGGCTGGAAAATCCTCACCGACAAGATCGGCGAGAAGACTCAGCTGGTAGGCGACGACCTGTTCGTGACCAACACCAAGATCCTGAAAGAAGGCATCGACAAAAAGATCGCCAACTCGATCCTGATCAAGTTCAACCAGATCGGCACCCTGACCGAAACCCTGGAAGCCATCCAGATGGCCAAGGCCGCTGGTTACACCGCCGTGATCTCGCACCGCTCCGGCGAAACCGAAGATTCGACCATTGCCGACCTGGCCGTGGGCACCTCGGCTGGCCAGATCAAGACCGGTTCGCTGTGCCGTTCCGACCGCGTTTCCAAGTACAACCAACTGCTGCGTATTGAAGAGCAGTTGAATGGCAAAGCCAAGTACAACGGCCGTAGCGAATTCCGCGGCTGAGTGGTAAACGATAAAAAGACACCGGATTGTGTCGGAAAAATCGCGACAGCGACGGATTTGCCACTAATCTGATGCCTTAAGAGCACAAGCCTGGTTCTTCCAGGCTTCGTGCTATCAGAAGCTTCAAAGTTTGGCATGGCTGTCTTTTTTCACTGGATACCTGATATTCGATGCGCAGTCCCAATTGGTTGTTCCTCGTCTTGCTCTTGCTGCTGGCCGGCCTGCAGTATCGCCTGTGGGTGGGTAATGGCAGTCTGGCGCAAGTGGCCGAGCTGAAGCAGCAGATTGCGGATCAACACGCCGAGAACGAGGCGTTGCTGGAGCGCAATCGGGTGATGGACGCCGAAGTCAGTGAGTTGAAAAAGGGCATGGAGACCGTTGAAGAACGGGCTCGCCATGAGTTGGGCATGGTCAAGGATGGTGAAACCCTTTACCAGTTGGCCCAATGATTGAGTCGCTACCGGCCTTCTGGGCCGTGATTCCTGCCGCGGGCGTCGGTGCCCGTATGGCCGCGGACCGTCCCAAGCAATACTTGCAATTGGGTGGGCGCACTATTCTCGAACACAGCCTTGGCTGTTTCCTCGATCATCCTGCCCTGAAGGGGTTGGTGGTCAGTCTTGCCATCGACGATCCTTACTGGCCGAACCTGGCCTGTGCTGCCGATCCGCGTATTCAGCGGGTTGAAGGCGGCGCCGAGCGTTCCGGATCAGTGCTCAACGCCTTGCTGCATCTGCATGCCCAGGGTGCTGACGATGAGGATTGGGTGTTGGTTCACGATGCCGCGCGACCGAATCTGGCGCGCGATGATCTTGATAAATTGCTCAGTGAACTGGCTGACGACCCGGTGGGCGGCCTATTGGCGGTGCCTGCGCGCGACACCCTCAAACGGGTCGACAAGCACGGGCGTGTGCTGGAAACAGTGGATCGCAGTGTGATCTGGCAGGCTTATACACCGCAGATGTTTCGCCTTGGAGCATTGCATCGGGCGTTGGCGGATAGCCTGGTGGCGGATGCTGTCATCACCGATGAAGCCTCGGCGATGGAGTGGGCAGGTATGGCACCCCGTTTGATCGAAGGTCGATCCGATAACATCAAAGTCACTCGCCCCGAAGACCTTGAGTGGTTGCGCCAGCGTTGGGCTAACCGCCGTTAAAAGATCGCAGCCTATGCAGGCTGTGATCTTTTGCTCTTAAACCCGATACTCCGGCCGTTCGGCCAACCCTTTCTTCAAATAATCCACCAACTTGCGCACCTTCGGCGACAGATGCCGCTGCTGCGGATAAAGCGCCCAAACCGCTGTGTTCGGCGGTTGATGGGCTTCCAGCAGTGAAATCAACTCGCCGTTTTTCAGGTGCTCCAGCACGTAGTAGTCCGGCAACTGACACAACCCAACCCCTTGTAGCGCGGCATCCAGCACCGCCTGCCCACTGTTGCAGCGCCAGTTTCCCTGTACTCGCTGGGAAAATTCCCGCCCGTTCTGTTCCAGTTGCCAGATATCCGAGCTGCCGATGAGGCAGTTGTGGCGACTCAGTTCCGACAAACTGTGTGGACGACCATACCGTTCCAGGTAGGACGGCGAGGCGCACAGATACATGCGCCGTGGTGCCAAACGAGTCGCGACCAATCTTGAATCCTGCAGGCGGCCGAGGCGGATGGCCAGGTCCAGCCCTTCGTGCACCAGATCGAGCGGGCGGTTGCTCAGTTCGATGTCGACACGCAGTTGCGGATACAGCCCCATGAAGCGAGTCACCAGCGGCACAATGAATCGTTCGCCGTAGGCCACGGCACAGGTCATGCGCAGCATGCCCTTGGGTTCGCTGGTCAGGTCGCCGACAGCGCGCAACGCTTCTTCGCGGCCGTCCTGCAAACGTTGGCAATGTTGCAGAAAGGTTTGCCCGGCTTCGGTCAGCGTGACCCGGCGGGTGCTGCGATAGAGCAAGCGGGTTTGCAGTCGCTCTTCCAGTCGTACGATTTGGCGACTGATGTGGGAGGAAGACACTCCAAGGCGTTCAGCCGCGGCGGTGAATTGGCTGCACTCGGCCACGGCGACGAACTCGTCGATGCCTTCCCAGCGGTTTTCGGACATCAGGATTATCCCTGCATGGCAATAATGTTTTGCTTTTGTCCCGATTATTCATCGTATGCAGCTGTATTACACTCCTTGTCTCGTTTTTATTCACTGGAGAGTCAGCATGATCAAGTCGCGCGCCGCCGTTGCCTTCGAGGCCAAGAAGCCCCTCGAGATCGTTGAAGTCGATGTCGCCATGCCCAAGGCGGGCGAAGTCCTGCTGCGCGTCGTCGCTTCCGGTGTCTGCCATACCGATGCCTACACCCTATCGGGCGCGGACCCGGAAGGTATCTTCCCGTCGATCCTGGGCCACGAAGGTGGCGCGGTGGTCGAAGCGATCGGCGAGGGTGTGACTTCGGTTGCCGTGGGCGATCATGTGATCCCGCTGTACACCCCGGAATGTGGCAAGTGCAAATTCTGTCTGTCGGGCAAAACCAACCTCTGCCAGGCGATTCGTGCAACCCAGGGTAAAGGCCTGATGCCGGACGGCACTTCGCGCTTTTCCTACAAGGGCGAAACTATTTTCCACTACATGGGCACCTCGACGTTTTCCGAGTACACCGTACTGCCGGAAATTTCTGTCGCCAAAATTCCTAAAGAAGCACCGCTGGAAAAAGTCTGCCTGCTGGGCTGTGGCGTCACCACCGGCATCGGTGCAGTGATCAACACTGCCAAGGTCAAACCGGGTGACACCGTCGCCATCTTCGGTCTGGGCGGCATCGGACTGTCTGCCGTGATCGGCGCGGTCAAAGCCAAGGCTGGCCGGATCATCGCCATCGACATCAACCCGGCCAAGTTCGAAATCGCCAGGCAATTGGGCGCCACCGACTGCGTGAACCCGAAAGACTTCGATCGTCCGATTCAGGAAGTGATCGTCGACATGACCGATGGCGGCGTCGACTTCTCGTTCGAATGCATCGGCAACGTGCAGCTGATGCGTGCCGCACTTGAGTGCTGCCACAAAGGTTGGGGCGAGTCGGTCATCATCGGTGTGGCCGGCGCAGGCCAGGAAATCTCCACCCGTCCATTCCAGTTGGTCACCGGTCGTGTCTGGCGCGGTTCGGCGTTCGGTGGCGTGCGTGGCCGTACCGAGTTGCCAAGCTATGTCGAAATGGCCCAGACCGGCGAGATCCCGCTGGATACCTTCATCACCCACACTATGGGCCTGGAAGATATCAACAAGGCGTTTGACCTGATGCATGAAGGCAAAAGCATCCGTAGCGTCATCCATTTCTGAGGTCGGTCATGAGCCTGGAAAATATCTCCTGCCAGAAAAGCTTCGGCGGCTGGCACAAGCGCTACCGGCACCGCTCCGACGTGCTCGGCTGCGACATGGTGTTTGCCGTGTACCTGCCGCCGCAAGCGGAGCAGGGCGGCAAGCTGCCGGTGCTTTACTGGTTGTCCGGCCTGACCTGCACCGACGAAAATTTCATGCAGAAGGCCGGTGCCATGCGCATGGCCGCCGAGCTGGGGCTGATTATCGTCGCACCGGACACCAGCCCACGCGGTCCCGAAGTGCCGGGCGATCCGGATGGTGCCTGGGACTTCGGTCTCGGTGCCGGTTTTTATCTGAATGCCACGCAGGAACCGTGGTCGCGGCACTATCGGATGCATGACTACGTCGTGCAGGAATTACCGGCATTGGTCGAGGCGCATTTCCCGGCATCGGAAAAGCGTGGCATCAGCGGCCACTCCATGGGTGGCCACGGTGCGCTGGTCTGCGCCTTGCGCAATCCGGGGCGTTATCAGTCGGTGTCGGCGTTCTCGCCGATCAACAATCCGATCGATTGCCCATGGGGGCAGAAAGCCTTTTCCCGCTACTTGGGTGAAGACCGGTCGAAATGGCGCGAGTGGGATGCCTGTGCATTGATCGCCGAAGCCGACGAGAAACTGCCGCTGCTGGTGGATCAGGGTGATCGCGACGATTTTCTCGCCACCCAGCTCAAGCCTGAAGCCCTGCAACAGGCGACCAAACAGGCTGGTCATCCGCTGACGTTGCGCTTGCAACCGGGCTACGACCACAGCTATTTCTTCATCGCCAGTTTCATCGACGACCACTTACAGCATCACGCGCGCGCTCTAAGCGCCTAATGCAGGTAGAATCACGCCCTGACAAAAATCGGGGCGTTTTTTTATGCGTATTGGCCACGGCTATGATGTGCACCGTTTCGGTGAAGGTGATTTCATCACGCTGGGCGGTGTGCGGATTGCACACAGCTTCGGGCTGCTTGCCCATTCCGACGGTGATGTCCTGCTGCACGCCTTGAGCGATGCGTTGCTCGGCGCTGCCGCGCTGGGTGATATCGGCAAGCATTTTCCGGACACCGACCCGCAATTCAAGGGCGCCGACAGCCGTGCGCTGTTGCGTCATGTCGTCGCACTGATCCACGCCAAGGGCTGGAAAGTCGGCAACGTCGATAACACCATCGTCGCCCAGGCCCCGAAAATGGCCCCGCATATCGAATCGATGCGCGCGCTGATTGCCGCGGATCTTCAAATTGAGTTGGATCAAGTGAACGTGAAAGCTACCACCACCGAAAAGCTTGGCTTTGTCGGTCGCGAAGAAGGTATTGCCGTGCACTCCGTTGCCTTGTTGCTGCGCGCATGAACGAGGCGCAATTGCTCGGCCCGCGGGCCTATGGTGACGCTCTTGGCAGCGCGGTGCTGAAAGCCACGGCGGAAGATTTCCAGGTCGATGAAGTCCTCGATATTCCCCTGAGCGGCGACGGCGAACACCTATGGATCTGGGTGGAAAAACGCGGTCTGAATACCGAAGAAGCGGCACGGCGGATTGCCAAGGCTGCGGGCGTGCCATTGCGTACTGTCAGCTACGCGGGCCTCAAGGACCGTCAGGCGTTGACTCGCCAGTGGTTCAGCGTGCAACTGCCCGGCAAGGCTGATCCAGACCTGTCGGCAGCGGAAAACGACACGCTGAAGATTCTCAAGACCGGTCGGCACAGACGCAAGCTGCAACGCGGTGCCCATTCGGCCAACGGCTTTACGTTGCGCCTGACCCAGTTCGCTGGCGACAAGGCAGCGATCGAAGAGCGTCTGCAACTGATCGCCAGGCAAGGTATTCCCAATTATTTCGGCGCCCAGCGTTTCGGGCATGACGGCGGCAACGTCGTCGACGCCCGTGCCTGGGCAGCGCGCAAGGCCCTGCCGGAACAACGCAATGTGCGTTCGCGCCTGCTCTCAACCGCGCGTAGTTTTCTGTTTAATCAGGTGCTGGCGGCACGCGTCGCCGATGGTACCTGGCAGCATGCTCAGGTCGGCGATCTGCTGGCGTTCACTGACAGCCGCAGTTTCTTCCCGGCAGGTGAAGCCGAGTGCAGTGACCCGCGTCTGGCGATTCTCGACTTGCACCCGACCGGCCCGCAGTGGGGCGAAGGTGACTCGCCGGCGTCAGGCGCTGTCCATGAACTGGAGCAGGCAATCGCTGCGCGCGAAGCGGACCTGCGCGATTGGTTGATTAACGCTGGAATGAGCCACGAACGTCGCATCCTGCGGCTGCCCATTGGCGGGTTGACGTGGCATTATCCCGAGCCTGACATTCTGCAACTGGAATTCGTCCTCCCGGCCGGATGCTTCGCCACCGTATTGGTGCGTGAACTCGTCGATCTGGTGCCGGTGGGGCAGACGGACAGCCCATGCGTATTCTGATTTCTAACGACGATGGGGTAACCGCACCCGGTCTCGCCGCGCTTTATGCTGCGCTGGCGGATTACACCGAATGCGTGGTTATCGCCCCGGACCAGGACAAAAGCGGCGCCAGCAGCTCGCTGACGCTCGACCGTCCGTTGCACCCGCATACTTTGGCCAATGGCTTTATCAGCCTCAACGGAACGCCTACCGATTGCGTGCACCTGGGCCTTAACGGCTTGCTGGAGTTTGAACCGGACATGGTGGTTTCCGGTATTAACCTGGGTGCTAACCTGGGGGACGACGTGCTGTATTCCGGTACTGTGGCGGCGGCCCTTGAGGGACGTTTCCTGGAGCGTCCTTCGTTTGCCTTTTCGTTTGTCTCACGGCAAGTGGAGAACCTTCCCACGGCGGCCTATTTTGCGCGCAAACTGGTAGAGGCCCACGCGGACCTCGATCTGCCACCGCGCACGGTACTGAACGTGAACATTCCCAACTTGCCGCTGGAGCATATCCGCGGTATCCAGCTGACCCGCCTGGGCCATCGCGCCCGCGCCGCTGCGCCGATAAAAGTGGTCGATCCGCGTGGTAAATCCGGTTACTGGATCGCTGCGGCGGGGGACGCCGAGGATGGCGGCCCGGGCACCGATTTCCATGCGGTGATGCAAGGCTATGTTTCAATCACGCCACTGCAACTGGATCGCACCTTTAATGATGCCTTCAGAAGTCTCGATGGCTGGCTGGAGGGGCTGCGCTAATGGCTCGTGAACAAGACGATATTCTGCACCGCGGCATCGGGATGACCTCCCAGCGGACCCGTGAGCGTCTGATTCAGCGCCTCTATGAAGAAGGGGTGTCCAACGCCAAGGTGCTGGAAGTCATCCGCCGCACACCGCGTCACCTGTTCGTCGATGAGGCGCTGGCCCACCGCGCTTATGAAGATACGGCGCTACCGATTGGCCATAACCAGACCATCTCCCAGCCTTATATGGTGGCGCGCATGAGCGAGCTGCTGCTGGAAGCCGGTCCGTTGGACAAGGTGATGGAGATCGGCACCGGTTCGGGTTACCAGACAGCAGTGCTATCGCAACTGGTCGAGCGGGTTTTTTCCGTCGAGCGCATCAAGGTTCTGCAAGATCGAGCCAAGGAGCGCCTGGTGGAGCTGAATCTGCGCAATGTGGTATTTCGCTGGGGCGATGGCTGGGAAGGCTGGCCGGCGCTGGCGCCTTACAACGGCATCATTGTTACCGCCGTAGCCACCGACGTGCCTCAGGCGCTGCTCGATCAATTGGCACCGGGCGGGCGACTGGTGATTCCGGTCGGCTCTGGTGAAGTTCAACAATTGATGCTGATCATCCGTGAAGAACAGGGCTTTTCCAGGCGTGTTCTGGGGGCGGTGCGCTTTGTGCCACTGCTCAACGGGCCGCTGGCCTGAGCATTTGTTTCAGCGCGCTGAATTCTCTTCGATTGCCCGGGTCTTACAGCGGCATCGATGGGTTAAACGGAATTCATCGTCAGGCAGCAAACGTGTGCGTGAAGCGAATCCGCTTCATTAAAGGTAAAGCCTGTTCGGCCCGTTATACTTGCGACATTTCGTGCCGAAACACGGCAATTCATATTTTCAGCCACCACAAAGGGAGCGGCGGGTGAGTCTCACAGTCGTTGCGCAGCGAATGGGTATAACGAGCTTTCAGCGTCTGGTGACTGGTCTTGTCTTGAGTACCTTGCTGGTCGGTTGCTCCAGCACCAAATCGAGTAGCGTGGGAGTTGTCGAACGCAACAATGCGGTCGCCCAGCGTCCGGCCGTAACCACCGGCCAGTACGTTGTTCGACCCAAGGACACGTTGTTTTCCATCGCCTTTCGCTACGGCTGGGACTACAAAGCCCTCGCGGCAAGGAACAACATTCCTACGCCTTACACGATCCATCCGGGTCAGACGATTCGCTTCGACGGTCGCAACGATTCAACGCCTACAGCGGTGGTGAGTTCGTCCAGTTCCTCACCTTCGTCGTCGAGCAAAACCACGGTAATTCGGCGCCAGGCAAATGGCACAACAACCAGTACAACGGTGCTCGCACCGTCCGTCGCCAGCAAACCGGCACCCGCTCCACTGCCTCCTGCCGGTCCGGCCCCGACGGGCTGGGGGTGGCCTTCTAGTGGCATTCTCATTGGAAAATTCTCTTCAAACGGTAGTTTGAATAAAGGAATTGATATCGCCGGAGATTTGGGACAGCCTGTTTTAGCTGCGTCTGATGGGACGGTGGTATACGCCGGGAGTGGCTTAAGGGGCTACGGCGAATTAGTCATCATCAAACACAGCGATACCTACGTCAGTGCCTACGGTCACAACCGCAGGCTGTTGGTTCGGGAGGGGCAGCAGGTCAAAGTCGGACAGACAATTGCCGAAATGGGGTCAACGGGTACAGACCGGGTGAAACTGCATTTTGAGATTCGCCGACAAGGTAAACCTGTAGATCCGCTGCAGTTCCTGCCACGTCGTTGATTTGTTAGCCAAGCCTGTTCCGTCACGTAGAGGGAACAGGCTCCAGCGTTGCCAGGGATCAAGGCGCCGCTTGAGCTTGAGGTCGAACTCACCAAAGGACTATAACAATGGCTCTCAGTAAAGAAGTGCCGGAGTTTGACATCGACGATGAGGTTCTCCTTATGGAGACCGGCATCGCTATGGATTCGATGTCGAATGATGAAGGGGATGCACCACCTTCCGTTCGTGCCAAATCCAGACACTCCGCTTCGTTAAAGCAACACAAGTACATCGACTACACCCGGGCACTCGATGCCACGCAGCTGTACCTCAATGAAATCGGCTTTTCCCCATTGCTCTCCCCGGAAGAAGAAGTACATTTTGCGCGCCTGTCGCAAAGTGGTGATCCGGCCGGACGCAAGCGCATGATTGAAAGCAACCTGCGGCTGGTGGTGAAAATCGCCCGGCGTTACGTCAATCGTGGGCTGTCGCTGCTGGACCTGATCGAAGAGGGTAACCTCGGCCTGATCCGGGCAGTGGAAAAGTTCGATCCAGAACGCGGCTTCCGCTTTTCGACCTACGCCACTTGGTGGATTCGTCAGACCATCGAACGCGCGATCATGAATCAGACCCGGACCATCCGGCTACCTATTCATGTGGTCAAAGAGCTCAACGTGTACTTGCGGGCTGCACGGGAGCTGACTCAAAAGCTCGACCATGAACCCTCACCCGAAGAAATTGCCAACCTGCTGGAGAAACCGGTAGGCGAGGTCAAGCGCATGCTTGGCCTGAACGAGCGGGTTTCTTCGGTCGACGTCTCGCTGGGTCCTGATTCGGATAAAACCCTGCTGGACACCTTGACCGACGACCGCCCGACCGATCCATGTGAACTGTTGCAGGATGACGACCTGTCGCAGAGCATCGATCAATGGCTCTCGGAGCTGACCGACAAGCAACGCGAGGTGGTCGTACGCCGCTTCGGCTTGCGAGGTCACGAGAGCAGTACGCTTGAAGATGTCGGCCTGGAAATCGGCCTTACCCGGGAGCGGGTCAGGCAAATCCAGGTTGAAGGCCTCAAGCGTCTTCGGGAGATTCTCGAGAAAAACGGCCTGTCGAGTGAGTCGCTGTTCCAATAAGCCATTCGCTCAACCGGCAACAAAGAGCCCCGACTGGTTCGGGGCTTTTTGCTGTCGGGAAGATGAAAGGTGTGTTGGTATTGGCGCCACCTCAGGTTTGTAGTCTCGTGGTGTAAGTCTTTGCTTACTCTTTCGTAAGTGTTCATTATTTTTACACCCTGGTAGTTGTCTATTCGAAGGATGCTGTATTTATAAGCTATTGATTTGTATGCTTATTTTATTAAGTTAACAGCATATTACAGATGATTTCAGCCATGGAGGCCGATTGCTCTTGGTGGGGAATCCTCTAGTATTTGAACTGTGTCGACGGATAGACACGCCCTTCAAGGAAGAGGGGAATGGACATCGCAGGATGCGATTCATCAGGACGATGAAAAGGAATACATGGAAATAGGGAAAAAATGTGGGCGGGTCAAACCGCCCCTTTTTTTGCCTGCAGAAAAGCAAAAAGGCCCGCAAGGGGCCTTTTCGGGAACGCGAGGGAAATCAGCGTTCGAGGTGTTCGATCTTGCCTGGCTTGCCATCCCATTCAGCGGAATCGGGCAATGGATCTTTCCGTTCAGTGATGTTTGGCCATACCTCGGCCAATTCCATGTTCAGCTGAATGAAGTTTTCCATGCCGGCGGGAACTTCATCTTCAGAGAAGATGGCCACGGCAGGGCATTCTGGTTCGCACAGTGCGCAGTCGATGCACTCATCCGGGTGAATCACCAGGAAGTTCGGGCCTTCGTAAAAGCAGTCCACCGGACAGACTTCTACGCAGTCGGTGTACTTGCACTTGATGCAGTTGTCGGTGACGACGAAGGTCATTTCTAATTTTCTCCTCAGGCGGCGGCAGCGGAGCCCCTTCAGGACGGGGTCGCCAGGTTCGGGAGCGATAGTCTGCAGGCCAGGCTATGAGCCTGCAGCATCCCAAACCGCGCGAGATTCTAACAGCTTGCAGGCAAGTGCGTTAGATCCGTGTCTTTAATGTATAGAGCATTTCCAAAGCCCTGCGCGGTGTCAGGTCATCCAGATCAAGTTTGGCCAGTTCATCCAGCACCGGGTGCGGCAGGCTGGCGAACATGTCGCTCTGCTGCGGCGCAACGGATTTGCCTTTGGCCGGCGTCGGCACTTCATGGGGCAGCGCCGTGGATTCCAGCCGGCTCAAGTGTTCACGGGCACGCACGATCACTTCGCTCGGCACCCCGGCCAACTGTGCAACCGCCAGGCCATAGCTCTGGCTGGCAGGCCCAGGCAGCACGTGGTGCAAGAACACGATACGTTCGTTGTGCTCGGTGGCATTGAGGTGCACGTTGGCTACTAGCGGTTGGGCTTCCGGCAGCACCGTCAGCTCAAAATAGTGAGTGGCGAACAGTGTATAGGCTCGCAGTTGCGCCAGACGCTCGGCCGCGGCCCACGCCAGGGACAGGCCGTCGAAGGTGCTGGTGCCGCGACCGACTTCGTCCATCAGCACCAGGCTGCGCTCGGTGGCGTTGTGCAGGATGTTCGCGGTTTCGCTCATTTCGACCATGAAGGTCGAACGTCCGCCCGCCAGGTCGTCGCTGGAACCGATCCGGGTGAAGATCCGGTCGACCAGGGACAATTCGCAACTGGCCGCCGGCACGAAGCTACCGATGTGCGCCAGCAGCACGATCAACGCGGTCTGGCGCATGTAGGTGGATTTACCGCCCATGTTCGGACCGGTGATCACCAGCATGCGGGTGCTGTCATCGAGGCTCAGGTCGTTGGCCACGAAGGGTGTGGTGAGTACTTGTTCGACCACCGGGTGACGACCCTGGCTGATACGCATGCATGGCTCGCTGACGAAGCGCGGGCAGTTCAAGTCCAGATTCAGTGCGCGCTCGGCGAGGTTGCTCAGCACGTCCAGCTCGGCCAGTGCGGCAGCGGTGTCCTGCAAGGGCGGCAATTGGGCGATCAGGTCTTCGAGCAGTGCTTCGTAGAGCATCTTCTCGCGCGCCAGGGCGCGGCTCTTGGCTGACAGCGCCTTGTCTTCGAACGCTTTCAGTTCCGGGGTGATGAAGCGCTCGGCACCCTTGAGGGTCTGGCGACGGATATAGTCTGCGGGTGCCGATTCGGCCTGCTTGCTCGGCAACTCAATGAAGTAACCGTGAATGCGGTTGTAACCGACTTTCAGGTTGGCCAGGCCGGTGCGGGCCTTCTCCCGGGCTTCCAGATCGATCAGGAACTGCCCGGCGTTTTCGCTGAGCGATTGCAGCTCGTCGAGTTCGCTGTCGTAACCGGTTTTCAACACGCCGCCGTCACGGATCACCGCCGGCGGGTTGTCGATGATGGCTTTCTCCAGCAGCGCCGCGAGTTCTGGATAGGTGCTGGTGGTCGTCGCCAATTGCATGATGTGCGGAGCTTCAAGCTCGGCCATCGCCACCTGCAACTCTGGCAGTGCGCCGAGGGCATCGCGCAGACGCGCCAGGTCACGAGGACGGGCATTGCGCAGGCCGATCCGCGCCAGAATCCGCTCGATGTCACCGATTTCCTTGAGCTGCGGTTGCAGTTTCTCGAAACGATAACGGTCCAGCAGGCAGGTGATCGACGTCTGGCGTGCCAGCAGTACGGTCAAATCCCGCAGCGGACGGTTCAGCCAGCGGGTCAGCAAACGGCTGCCCATGGCGGTCTGGCAGCGGTCGACCACCGATTGCAACGTGTTGTCGCGACCACCGGCCAGGTTGGTATCCAGTTCCAGGTTGCGCCGGCTGGCGCCGTCCAGCACCACGGTGTCGTCCAGGCGTTCATGACGCAGGCTGCGCAAGTGCGGCAGGGCGGTGCGCTGGGTTTCCTTGGCGTAGCTGAGCAGGCAGCCAGCAGCGCCGATGGCCAGGGTCAGGTTCTCGCAGCCGAAACCTTTCAGGTCCTGGGTGGAAAACTGCTGGCAAAGACTTTTCAACGCCGAGTCACGCTCGAAATCCCACGGCGCACGGCGACGAACCCCACGACGTTTCTCCGCTGGCAAGTCCTTCGGCCAGTCGTCCGGGATCATCAGCTCAACCGGGTTGACCCGCTCCAGTTCCGCCAGCAGGTTTTCCCAGCCCTTGATCTCCAGCACCGTGAAGTTGCCGCTGGTGATGTCCAGCACCGCCAGACCGAACAGACGCTCGTCACCCAGCACCGCAGCGATCAGGTTGTCCCGACGCTCATCCAGCAGCGCTTCATCGCTGACCGTGCCGGGCGTGATAATGCGCACCACCTGACGATCCACCGGGCCTTTGCTGGTGGCCGGGTCGCCGACCTGCTCGCAGATCACCACCGATTCGCCAAGCTTCACCAGTTTCGCCAGGTAACCTTCCGCAGCGTGGTAAGGAATCCCACACATCGGAATCGCCTGACCCGCCGATTGCCCACGAGCCGTCAGGGTGATGTCCAGCAACTTGGCGGCCTTCTTCGCATCTTCATAGAAGATCTCGTAGAAGTCGCCCATGCGATAGAACATCAGCTGGTCGGGGTGCTGATTCTTCAGGCGCCAGTATTGCTGCATCATTGGCGTGTGGGAGGACAGATCGGAGACGGCTTTATTCATCGGATATAGGCAAATTCGTTGAAAGGTGTGGGGCAAAGGAGGGGCATCGGCCCGGCTTTTCCGCGATGGGCGCAAGGTTACCATGGGCGGTCCGCCCGACGCAGGCATGAAAGCCTCAAGGCTATTTTTCGTGGGTCTATGCACAAATTATGCAATTTGGCATTTGTCTTCCGAAAAAAGATCAAGCACTATTCGCGTTATGCAAAAACGCAATGTTTCTACTGTCTTAAGAGCGCTGCTCGATCGGCACGGGATCTCCCCCACGGAGCTTCACCGTCGCACCGGCGTGCCTCAATCCACTCTCTCGCGCATCCTCAGCGGGAAGATCGTCGATCCTTCGGATAAACATATCTCGAAGATTGCCGAATACTTTGCTGTGAGCACCGATCAATTGCGGGGCCGCGCGGATGTCGCGCCGGCCGCCAGCGCCGGGCGCGATCAATTGCATTCGGAACTCAAGGACATAAGCCTGTGGGACGACGATACGCCTGTCGATGACGACGAGGTGTCGGTCCCCTTTCTTCGCGAGGTTGAATTGGCTGCTGGATCAGGAAGATTCGTCATCGAAGAGAGCGAGCGCTCTAGCCTGCGCTTCGGCAAGCGCAGTTTGCGACATAACGGTGTGCAGTTCGACCAGGCCAAATGCGTGACCGTGCGCGGCAACAGCATGTTGCCAGTGCTGCGCGATGGTGCCACGGTGGGGGTGAATGCCGGTAAATGCGGGATTGGCGACATCATCGACGGCGACCTGTACGCCATCAACCACAATGGCCAGTTGCGGGTGAAACAGCTTTATCGCCTGCCGACCGGGATTCGCCTGCGCAGCTTCAATCGCGATGAGCATCCGGACGAGGACTACAGCTTCCAGGAAATCCAGGAAGAGCAAATCGTCATCCTTGGTCACGTCTTCTGGTGGGGCATGTACGCCCGCTAACCTCACCGCTGTCAGATAAAACCCGTCGCCCGACGGGTTTTTTTTCGCCTGCCGGAAACCGCCAACGCCTTTGTCTGTGGGGCTTTCATGCGCCTGTGCATTTCTTGTGCATAAATAAATGCATTTATGCATTGACTGTATATGCATCCATGCATATTCTTTGTCTCAAGCCGCTCAACAAAGCGGCTCGAAACGAAGCTCTTTAGTTCCACCACAAAGGCAGCGATGAACCGGCCTCAACGGTTCAGAGGGTTGGCAACTGACCCGGGTGTGCAGCGTAAAGCACCAGAAGCAGTTATCCGGCGGGCAGGGACCGCGGTCGGAAAAACAATTTGAATCGATCCGTACCGCGCCAGTAGCGCCGAAAGATCACGCAAGCGCATTACTGAAAAGCCTGGGCGACCGGGCTTTTTGGAATGCCTGCCTACATCAGGCATATCAACCCTCATCCTGGACCGTCATTGCAGCAAACCGCTGCGTAATCCATTCATTCGACTCAATAGGTAAAACATGGACGTATTCAACAAAATCGTTGGCCCGCTGATGCTGGTCATGGCTCTGTCCGGCGCTGCGGGCAGCGCTACTGCCGCAAACCTCCTGGTCAACGGCAGCTTTGAACAACCGGGTTGCAGCGACAGTTGCATTCTGGACACGACGGCGAAAGCCAACTTCATCACCGGCTGGACGACCTTTCTGTCGGGCGCCGAATACTTCAACGTGCGCGCCTCGATTCCTGGCTCCGCCGCAGCGGAAGGCGCGGTGATTGTCGATCTGGCTAACAATGTTTATGGCAACGGCGGCGGCATTCAGCAGAACTTCGCCACCGTAGTAGGGGCCAAGTATCGATTGACCTTCAGCCTGGGCAACTCGGTGTACGCCAGCCGCTCCGGTGATGGTGTCGTGCAAGTGAAGGTCGCCGGTCAGACCGTCACCTTCAACACGCCAACGGTCAAGGGTAGCGTTGTCGAGTGGAACACTGTGACTTATGACTTCACAGCGACCACGGCCCAAACCACTCTGGCCTTCTCCAATGAGCAGAACCCGTACGTCAACTTCGCTTTCATCGACAACGTGATCGTTGAAAAGCTGTAGTTCTTCATCGATCAAAATCAGGCGGCTCATTTTCGAGAGGCCCATCTCATCGATCCCAAGGAGGCGGGACATGACAAACGAGCAACAAGCGTTGCTGGACATGCCGATCTGGCTCGTCATCCTCCTCGCGGTAGCGGGCGGGGTGTCCGGCGAAATGTGGCGCGCCGACAAGGAGGGCGCCCGTGGCTGGTCACTGCTGCGGCGCCTGGCCCTGCGGTCCGGGGCCTGCATGATCTGCGGCGTCTCGGCGATCATGCTGTTGTACGCCGCGGGCCTGTCGATCTGGGCCGCTGGCGCCTTTGGCTGCCTGACGGCGATGGCCGGGGCGGACGTGGCCATCGGGCTTTACGAACGCTGGGCCGCCAAGCGGATTGGCGTTTGTGAAGTGCCACCGCGCGATCCGTCTCAGGATCATTGAGCCCTCAATCTTAAGGAGCGTCATCCACAGTGCATACCGCACTGACCCGCAAGGACGCGGGTTTACCACGGCCAGTACCGTTCACTCAAACCCGCCGCGGCGGGTTTTTTATTGCCCGGTGAAGAACCATGAAGATCACAGCCCTGATCACGCAACTGCGTGAGCAATGCCCAACCCTGGCCAATCGTGTGGCCGCCGGCATCGACCTCGCCACGCTGCAAGCCAACACCCCGTTGCAAACGCCTTGCGCCTATGTGGTGCCGATTGCCGATCTGGCCAGCAAAAGCGTGGCGCAAAACCTGATGCTGCAACCGATCCGCGAGCGCGTCGAAGTCACCCTGGTGCTCGACACCACGGACGCCGCTGCAGCGCTGGATCAACTGCACGACCTGCGCGCCGAACTGTGGCGCGCACTGGTGGGTTTCAAGCCCGGCAGTGACTACAGCGTCATCGCCTACGACGGCGGCGAACTGGTTTCCATCAACAGCAGCCGCGTGCTCTACCGCCTGCGCTTTTTTTCCGAATTCCAGCTCGGCCGCAATCTGCCGGGGCAACCGGCGCAGAGCTGGCACGAGCGTGAACTGGACGGCTTGTCGTCCTTTACCGGGGTCACCGTGCGGGTCGATGCGATCGACCCGGCGGACCCCAATCTGCAACACCCAGGCCCCGACGGGCGCCTGGAACTGACTTTCTCTGGAGACGTAAACCCATGAGCAAACGCATCACCGTGCTGCCGGCCCCGGGCCGTGTTGTGCCGGACCCGGAAGCGGGCGATCTGTTGCCCCTCGAGGGCCGTGAAGTGCCGGACAACGCCTGGTGGCGCCGACGTCTGGCCGATGGCGATATCACTACCAAAGCCGTGAAAGCGGCGAAACCACAGGGAGCCAAATAATGGCGATCGGATTCAGCAACATCCCCGCGGACATTCGTGTTCCGCTGTTCTATGCCGAAATGGACAACTCGGCCGCCAATAGCGCGTCGTCGGCCATGCGCCGCCTGATCGTCGCTCAGGTCAACGACAACATCGCGCCGGCCGAGGTTGGCAAGCTGGTGCTGGTGTCCAGCGTGGCGTTGGCCAAAAGCATTGGCGGCCAAGGCTCGATGCTCGCCTCGATGTACGAAACCTGGCGCAAGACCGACCCGATCGGCGAGATCTGGTGCCTGCCGCTGCATAACACCGAAGGCAGCATTGCCAAAGGTGTGCTGACCCTGACGGGTGCGGCGACCCAAAGCGGCGTGCTCAACCTGTATGTCGGCGGCGTTCGTGTTCAGGCGGCCATCGTCAACGGCGCCACCGCGGCGCAAGCGGCCACCGCCCTGGCACTGAAAATCAACGCCAGCGCCGATCTGCCAGTCATTGCGGCGGCGGCCGAAGGTGTGGTCACTTTGAGCGCCAAATGGACTGGCGACAGTGGCAACGACATCAGCCTGCAATTCAATCGCCTGGGCAAGAGCAACGGCGAAGAAACCCCGGCCGGCCTGACCTCGGCGATCACCGCCATGACTGGCGGCGCCGGTGTGCCGGATCAAGTGGCTGCCGTGGCTGCGCTGGGCGATGAACCGTTCGAGTTCATCTGCATGCCGTGGTCGGATCTGTCGACCCTCAACACCTGGCAAGCAGTCATGGATGACAGCACCGGTCGTTGGTCCTGGGCCAAGCAATTGTTCGGTCACGTCTATAGCGCCAAGCGCGGCACCGTCGGCACTCTGGTGGCGGCAGGGCAAGCGCGTAACGACCAGCACATGACCATCCAGGCGCTGGAACCGGGTGTACCGCAACCGTTCTGGGTGCAGGCCGCCGCACTGGCTGCGCGCACCTCGGTGTTCATCTCGGCCGACGCCAGCCGTCCGACCCAAAGCGGCAGCCTGCCAGGTCTCGACCCGGCTCCGGCGAGCGAGCGGTTCACCCTGACCGAGCGTCAGTCGCTGCTCAACTACGGCATCGCCACCGCGTATTACGAAGGCGGCTACGTGCGCATTCAGCGTTCGATCACCACCTATCAGAAGAACGCCTACGGCCAGGCAGACAACTCCTACCTGGACAGCGAAACCATGCACCAGTCGGCGTTCATCGTGCGTCGTCTGCAAAGCGTGATCACCAGCAAATACGGCCGCCACAAACTGGCCTCCGACGGCACCCGTTTCGGCGCCGGCCAGCCAATCGTTACCCCGAGCACCCTTCGCGGTGAGCTGATCGCCCAGTACGCCAAGCTCGAACTGGAAGGCCATGTGGAAAACGCCGAGCTGTTCGCCGAACACCTGATCGTCGAGCGCGACACTCAGGACCCGAGCCGGGTCAACGTGCTGTTCCCGCCGGACTACATCAACGGCCTGCGCGTGTTCGCGCTGCTCAACCAGTTCCGTCTGCAGTACGACGACGCAGCCTGATCGCTGCCTTTGACTGTATGAATTCGGCCCACCGCGTGTGGGCTTTTTATTTGAAGGGAGAAACACCATGGGTCAACTGATTGCGGGCACCTGCTACGTCAAAGTGGACGGCGCTCAACTGACCATCAACGGTGGCTGCGAAGCACCATTGATGGCCGTTAAACGGGAAACCGTCGTGCCGGGCTTCTACAAGGAAACCGACATCGCGCCGTCGTTCAAAGTGACGGCGCTGCACACTGCGGACTTCCCGCTCAAGCAACTGATCGCAGGCTCCGACATGACCGTCACCTGCGAATTCAGTAACGGCAAAGTCTATGTACTAGCCGGCGCTTATCTGGTGGAGGAGCCGGTATCCAAAGGCGATGACGCCACCATCGAACTGAAATTCGAAGGCATCAAGGGGACTTGGCAATGAGCAACGCCGTGAAGCTTCAAGTTGCGATCGAAGCCCACGGCGAGCCCTTGACCGAGCTCAACCTGCGCCGCCCGACGGTGCAGGAAGTGCGAGCGATCAAGGCGCTGCCGTACAAGATCGACAAGAGCGAAGAGGTCAGCCTCGACATGGACGTCGCGGCCAAATACATCGCCGTGTGCGCCGGCATCCCGCCGTCGTCGGTCAACCAACTGGATCTGGCTGACCTCAATACGCTGAGTTGGGCGGTCGCGAGTTTTTTCATGAGTGCGGCATCGGAGCCATCACCGACCTGATCGCAGTCGCCTATGACCTGGCCTGGTTCTGGAAGGTTGACCCCGAACAGATGATGGCCAGGCCACTGGATGTGCTCCGCGAATCGCTGGAGCACGCGCAACGGATCAATGCGATGCAGCAGGTGCAGTGATGGCGAACATACAACAAAGCATGAGCCTGACGAACATTCAGACCACGGTGAACATGTCCGTGGTCGTGATCAATGCCCAGAAGCTGGATACCCAGCTCAAGGGCATCAAGGCCAGGATCGGCGCGTTCAAGAAAAGCATCGAGGACAGCGGCCTCGGCACGCTCGATGCGGGCGCCTTCATCAATGGGGGCGGGCTGCTGGAACCCTTCATCAGCGGCATCAAAAAGGCAATCAAGGCAGAAGATGAACTCGAGGACAAATCCAGTAAAACCACGACGCTGAAAGCGCCTGAGGTGTCGCTCGGTCATACCGCTACCAACCTCAAGCAGTTCAACGATGCGGTAGACGGTATTTCCTTGAAAATGGGGCAGGCGCTGCTGCCGGCGGTCAACAGTGTGGTCACCGGCCTGATGCCGTTGATCACTGCCGTTGGCGAATTTGTCGCCAATAACCCTGCACTGGTCGAAGGGTTGGCGGCGGCAGCCGTGGCCTTCACGGTGGTCACTGCAGGGGCCATGGGGCTCGTTGCTGTGATGGGTCTGCTGGCTTCCCCCATTGGCATTGTCGCCGCAGTGATTGCCCTGACAGCGGGTTTGATAGTGGCTTACTGGAAGCCGATATCGGGATTCTTCAAAGGTATCTGGCAAGCGATGCAAGGGGCGGCGGAGTCGACGTTTGCAGCGTTCCAGAGCCTGTTCAACTGGAAACCGCTTGAGGCGCTGAAGGCGGGTTGGGCGCCGATCAGCGGTTTTGTTTCCGAGCTGTGGGGATCGATTTACGGCGCGACGGCACAGGCCTGGCAGAGCTTTCGGTCGATCTTCGAGTGGTCGCCCCAAGCGTCGATTGAAGCGGCGTGGGCACCGATCAGTGGCTTTTTCGGTTCGCTCTGGGAGGACGTGAAAAAACTGTCGGCCCCGATCGGCGACTTTTTCAAGACGCTGTTTTCCTGGCATCCGCTCGTCATCGTGGCCAGCAATTGGCAGCCGCTGGTGGGGTTGTTTTCCGCGCTCTGGGATTTGCTCAGGGCCTTGGCAGTGCCGGCGATGAGTTTTCTCAAGAAGCTCTTTGACTGGAACGTGGTGGACAAGGTCGCCCGTGCCTGGCAACCGGTGGTTACGTGCTTTTCGGCGATCTGGGATGTGCTTCGTGCGCTGGCCGCGGTGGCGGTCGATTTCCTCAAAGGCCTGTTCGACTGGTCGCCGACGCAGATGTTTCGTGCCGCTTGGGATCCGGTGAGCAATTACTTATCGGGGATGTGGCAGAACCTGCAAGTGCAGGCGCAACCGGCGGTGGCCTTTTTCAAAGGCCTGTTCGACTGGTCGCCGACGGAGATGTTTCGTGCCGCCTGGGACCCGGTGAGCAATTACTTCTCGGGCCTGTGGCAGGACCTGCAAGTGCAGGCGCAACCGGCGGTGGCCTTTTTCAAAGGCCTGTTCGACTGGTCGCCGACGGAGGTGTTTCGTGCCGCCTGGGACCCGGTTAGCAATTACTTCTCGGGCATGTGGCAAGACTTGCAAGTGCGGGCGCAACCGATGGTGGATTACTTCAAGGGACTCTTTGATTGGTCCCCCCTGGACATGTTCAAGGCCGGTTGGGAGCCGGTCACCGAGTGGTTTTCCATTTGGTCGGGCAAGCTGCAAGACCTGCTCGCGCCAATCAGGGAAATGTTCAACGGTGGCTTTGGCGGTTTCATTACCAGTGTTACCGGTAAGGTCGAAGGCTTGACTGCGGCGCAACAGAAAACCAATGCCGAAGGCAAGGGGGAGCTCGCACCAGCGTTCTTTGGTGCCAGCAATGATGCGGCGCCGCTGTCGAACAACCTGGCCCAAGGCTCCAACGCCCTGGTGCAGCAAAGCGCCGCCAACAATCGCACGCAACTCGAAGGCGGCCTGACGGTTCGCTTCGAAAACGCGCCGGCCGGGCTGCGCACCGATCAACCGCAAACCAATCAACCGGGGCTGTCGCTCAACTCGCGCATCGGCTACCGCTCACTTTCCATGGGAGGCTCCAATGAGTTGGCGTGACCGTTTGTTGCCGGCGTCCTTTCGCGGTGTCGGTTTCTGGGTCGATCAGGCGAAAACCCCGGTCGGTAAAAAGGGCCAGTTGCACGAGTATCCGCAGCGGGACCTGCCGTTTTTCGAGGGCCTTGGCCAGCAGGCGAAGATCCATGATCTGACGGCGTTCATCGTCGGCCCCGATTGCCTGGAGCAGCGCGACAAGCTGCTCAAGGCGCTGGAGCAGGGCAGTGGTGAACTGGTGCACCCGTGGCTGGGACGGATACAGGTCAAGGTCGGCGAATGCGATATGACCCAGACCCGCCAGGACGGCGGGCTGGTGACGTTCACGCTGAAGTTTTACCCCGATGAACCGCTGCCGTTTCCGACGGCCACGGTCAGCACGCAGAAGGTGCTGCTGGCCAAGGCCGACACCTTGCTGGGTTCGGCGGTGGCCCGCTTCGAACAGGCCATGACCCTGATCAAGGCCGCGCGAATCGGCATCGCCAATCTGCGCAACAGCCTGACCGGGGTGTATGACGTAATCAAGGAACAGCTCAAACCGTTGATCGAGCAATATCGGCAGATCACCGAGCTGGTCAACGCGGTCAAGGAATTGCCCAAGGAAGTGGCGGCGGAATTCAAGGGCTTGCTCGGCGATATCAAATCGCTCAAGGACTTCGCGAAGGAGGGTTATCGTGGCGTGATTGCCGACGTGTCCCAACAGCTCGAAGCCATCCGCAAGGCCGATGCCCCAAAGCTCACCACCGGCAAGGACACCACGGCCGCGGCGCAAGCCATGGCCGATCTGGTGCAGGACACGTTGCTGGTCAAAGTAGCGCAATGGGTTGCCTCGATGCCGGTCGCGTCGACACCGGTGAAACTGTCGTCGACACCATCGCTGGAGCAGCAGGCGAACCTGCCGGTCACCCGGCAGGAAGTGCCGGTCACCGACGATTTGAAAGCACTGCAAAAGGCGCTGGTAGAGGCGACCAACCCGATGCTGGACAAGGCCGGTTCCGCGCATTACCAGGCCATCGACGATGTGAAGCAGGCGCTGCTTGCGCATCTCAAGGCAGTGGCGTCGTCGGGTGTACGACAGGTCAGCAAGTCTTTTCAGGAAAGCCTTCCGGCGCTGGTGGTGGCGTACAAGCAATTTGCCGATGCAACGCGGGTCACCGAAGTGATTCAGCGCAACGGAATTGCCCATCCAGGGTACGCGCCGAACGATGTGAAAGTATCCGGGAAGTGAACCATGAACGAGATGGATAACCGCGTCACATTGACGGTCGGCGGCCTGGAATACGGTGGCTGGAAAAGCGTGGAAATCACGGCGGATCTGGAGCGTCAGTTCCGCACCTTTAAACTCAACATCACCTGGCAATGGCCGGGGCAGACCGTGGACAAGCGGATCCAGCCCGGTGACGCCTGTGAAGTGCGCATCGGCCAGGATCTGGTACTGACCGGGTATGTGTTCAAGGCCCCGATCAGCTATGACGGGCGACAGATCAGCCTGAACATCGAAGGCAGTTCTTGTACTCAGGACCTGGTGGATTGCGCCGCGACCAACCGCCCGAATCAATGGCATGAGCAATCGCTGTTGAGCATCGTCGAAGCGCTGGCGATCACCTACAAGGTCTTTGTGGTCAGTGAAATTCCCGAGACCGCCCGGCTCAGCAGTCACACCATCGTGCCGGGGGAAACGGTGTTTCAATCCATCGACCGCTTGCTGACGTTATTCCGGGTGTTTTCTACCGATGATGCCCAGGGCCGGTTGGTGTTGGCCCGGCCTGGCAGTGGTGGCCGAGCCAGCGATGCGCTGGAGTTGGGCAAGAATATTCTCTCGGCCAACGCACCGATGGATTACAGCCAGGTGTTCTCCGAATACCGGGTCATCGGTCAGCAAAAGGGCACGGACAAGAAGAGCGGGGCGGCGGTCAGCGAGGTTGAATCGGTATCTGCCGACCTGAGCTACAAGCGTCGGCGGGTCACGGTGATCAACGAAGGCATGCAGATCAATCCCGATCTCGCCTTGCAACGGGCCAACTGGGAAAGCGCTACCCGCGTCGGCAAGGCCAAAACCACCACTTATCAGGTGCAGGGTTGGCGGCAATCGAACGGCGATCTGTGGCGTCATAACACGTTGGTGCGGGTCAAGGATCCGGTGCTGGGGTTCGATGACGACATGCTGATTTCCAAAGTGACCTACTCGCTGTCGGCGCAAGGTTCGATCACCACCCTGCAAGTCGCACCGCCGCCTACCTTCGATGCCAATCCCGAGCCCCCGAAGAAAACCTGATAGCCCCTTAAAAGGTCGCAGCCTTCGGCCTCGCCCCTCCAAGGAATTCAACATGAGCCTACTGACACGCCTCCTGGCGCGCGGCACTGTCGTGCTCGCCAACTCGGCCACCAAGCTTCAATCGCTGCAAATGCGCCTCACCGCCGGCGAAGTGAACGACGACATGGAGCACTTCGAACCCTACGGATTCACCAGCAACCCACTGGCCGGCGCCGAAGGTGTCGCTACATTTCTGGGCGGTGATCGCTCCCACGCCATCGTGTTGGTAGTCGCCGACCGTCGCTATCGCCTCCAGTCCCTGGCCGCGGGAGAAGTAGCGATCTACACCGACGAAGGCGACAAGATCCACTTCAAGCGCGGGCGGATCATCGACATCGAAACCGCCACCCTGAACATTCGCGCCAGCAGCGCGGTGAACATCGACAGCCCCGTGATCAACCAGACCGGAAAAATCGTCTCCACCGGCGATCAGATTGCCGGCGGCATCAGCCAGATCAAACACGTGCATGTCGGCGTGCAAGCGGGCAACGGCCAGACCGGCGCACCGGCGGGAGGGCAGTGATGTTGATCAGCCAGAACCTCCACGCCGCACTGACTCGCTCAGTGCTGATCAGCCTGTTCACCTGGCGCCGCGCCGCCGATGACGATGCCCTCGACGACGAAGAGCGTTTTGGCTGGTGGGGCGACAGCTTTCCTACGGTGGCCGACGACCGCATCGGTTCGCGGTTGTGGCTGTTGCGCCGGGTCAAGCTGACCCGCCAGACCCAGATGGACGCCGAGTTCTATGCCCGCGAAGCCCTGCAATGGCTGATCGACGACGGCCACTGCAGCGCCATCGACATCATCAGCGAACGCCTCGACGCCCAGCGCCTGAACCTGCGCACGGTCCTGACCCTGGCCGACGGCGAACGCTTGGACATCAACCCCGATAACAGTTGGCAGGTGATCTATGCCGTTTGAAACCCCTTCGCTGCCGGTGCTGATCAAGCGCGCCCAAAGCGACCTGGCCAGCGATTCGCTGCGCCAGTCCGATGCGCAAGTGCTGGCCCGCACCCTCGGTGGCGCCGCCTATGGCCTGTATGGCTACCTGGACTGGATCGCCGAGCAGATCCTCCCGGACAAGGCCGATGAATTGACCCTGGAACGGATCGCCGCACTGCGTTTGAACCAGCCGCGCAAGTCCGCACAAGCGGCCAGCGGCAGCGTCAGCTTTACCGCCAGCGCCGGTGCCGTGCTGGACGTCGACACCCTGCTGCAATCGAGCGACGGTCGCACCTACAAAGTGACCGCCGCGCGCACCACCAGCAACGGCCTCAACAGCACCACCATCGCCGCGCTCGAAGCCGGCAGCCTGGGCAATGCCGAGGCCGGCTTGACGTTGATACCGGTGCAGCCGATTGCGGGGATCGTCGGCAATAGCTTTACCGTACTGGCGCCGGGGCTCAACGGTGGTGTGGCGCGGGAAAGCCTGGAGTCACTGCGCTCGCGGGTGATTCGCTCCTACCGCATCATCCCCCACGGCGGTTCGGCCCAGGACTATGAAACCTGGGCCCTGGAATGCCCTGGTGTGACCCGCGCCTGGTGCCGTGGCGGTTTGTTGGGGCCGGGCACGGTCAGCCTGTTCATCATGCGTGACGACGATCCGCAGCCGGTGCCGAATGACGAACAACTGGCCGAAGTCCAGGCCTACATCGAGCCTCTGCGCCCGGTCACCGCCGAGGTGCATGTACAGCGGCCGGTTCAGGTACCGGTCGTCTATCACCTCAGCGTGAGTCCCGACACCACGGCAGTCCGTGCGGCAGTCGAGGCGCAATTACGTGACCTGCATAACCGTGAAGCCGACCTCGGCCAGAAATTGTTGATCAGTCACATCCGTGAAGCCATCAGCAGCGCCAGTGGTGAATACGACCACTCACTCACCTCGCCCGTCGCCGATGTCCCTGCCAACAAAAACGAATTGCTGACGTTTGGAGGTTGCGTATGGGGGGCATAAGAACCGCCGCGCAATACCACGCCCAACTGCGCAGCCTGCTGCCCAGTGGGCCGGCCTGGGACCCTGAACAAGTTCCTGAACTCGAAGAAGTGCTCGAAGGCGTGGCACAGGAGCTGGCCCGCCTCGACGCCCGCGCCGCCGACCTGCTCAACGAAATGGACCCGGCTGGGGTCAGCGAACTGGTGCCCGATTGGGAGCGGGTAATGAACCTTCCCGACCCATGCCTGGGCGCCACGCCACTGTTCGATGACCGCCGCCTGGCCGTGCGCCGGCGACTGCTCGCGGTCGGCAGTCAAGCCGTCGGCTACTACCTCGAGATCGCGAAAAGCCAGGGTTACCCGAGCGCCACCATCACCGAACTCGAAGCCCCGCGCATGGGCCGCTCGCGTTTCGGTGCGGCGCACTGGGGCACTTGGGAAGCGCAGTTCATGTGGACGCTGAATACCGGTGGGCGATTGCTGTTGGGCCGGCGTTTTGGGGCGGGTTACTGGGGCGAGCGTTTCGGCGTGAATCCGGGCTCGGCACTGGAGTGTTTGATCCACCGCAGCGCACCGGCGCACACCAGGGTACACATCAATTATGACTAGGGAGTAGAGGGATGGATTATCCGAAGAGTGTGCCCAGCGCCGGATTGGTGAATGGGAAGTTTGTGGATGAGAACCCGCTGACCGGGACGGCGGGGTCGTTGATTCCGGCGGAATGGGGGAATGGGGTAACGCAGGAGATTGTGAACGTCATCAAGGCAGGGGAATTGACCCCGGATGAGGCGAAAAGCGACCAGTTGCTGCAAGCGATTCAAACGGTCACCGCCAAGGGCTGGAACCAGGATCTGGCATTGCCCCTAACGGCCTTGCCATTGCCGACAGTGGCGACCGCCGATGCCCGTTTGCCGGTGACCCCGACCGCTGTTTCGACCGGCGGTGGCAAGGTTTCGATTCCGGCTGGTGTGTACATCAGTCTCGGTCAGGAAGTCGTGGCCGGGCAGTTGGGACGCTCCCGTACATTTGTGACCACAGCCTGGAGCAGCCTGGAACTGCTGGCTAACTCGGGCTATTTCCTGAGAGCGCAAGTGATAGGGGGAGCGCTGACGTTCTATACGCAGCGAGGAACAATCTATGACGCTGCGCCCGAAGGTTTGAAGGGCACTGTCAACGGCGGGGCGGGGGGCGGTTTTCAGTCCACACCGCTGGACATTTGCATCGCCTGGGTGATGACGGGAGCACCGGGCTCCGTGCCGGTCATCAGGTCGATCTACAACCGTAACCGGTTGGCCTGGACACAAACCGTCAATGGCAATGGTGTGGTTTACCTGCCCCTGGATCCTCATGCCCGGGCAGCACGTCTGGTGGTGGGGAACCCGACGCCTTCTACGACGGAGATCACCGGCGTGGCGTTTGCGCCAACAGGTTGGGTTGGCGGCAACTACTGCTTTCTCTCACCGGCCCTGACCACCAGTTCTAATCACGATGCAGGTTGGACGACTCCACTTCCCTGCGTGATGGTTACCAACAACTTTGTCAACGACGTCACGGTCACGACGCTGACCGCCAGTTTTGACCATAACCAGGTACGTTCGCTTTGGCAGTCCTACCAGGCCGAACACATGCTCGGTTCGACCAGCGCCGTCAGCGATGAATTGCTGTTCAGTATGGGGATCAAGAACCATCCGGTTTCTGATTACGCCACGGGAATCGCGATCAACTTTGCGGCGGCCGTCAATGTCAGTTTTTCCTGGGAGTTGATTCGATGAACGTTATTCAAGAGCTTCATCAGTTCGAGGACGGTCTGCGTCCCGCACAACCTTCTGCCGCCCATGACTGGGACGGTGAAAAATGGCTGCTGGACGCCGCGAAAGTTGCTCAGCTGGAACAGCAGGAAGCCGAACGCCTGTGCGCCAAAGTCGATGCCGCCGCAGACAGTGCTCGCGCTGCCCTGGCCGGTGATCCACTCAAAGCCATGGAATATGCCCAGGCGGCCGCTGACGCCCAAGCCTTTCAGGACGCCGGCTACCCGAAAAAGGACGTGCCGCTGGCTGTGTCTGCTTGGGTTGTTAAAGGCCGGACGGCCAAGCAGGCCGCCGAGCAGATCTTGAGTAAAGCCGCAGAGCTCAGCGACCAATTGCTGACCCTGCGCACACTGCGCCTCAAGGCCAAAACGCAAATCCGCGCGCACGCGGCCAAGGGCAAGATGGATCAAGCCCGCAGCGTGGGCGATGAAGCGTTGGTGGCTATTCGCGAATTCATCAGCGACCCGGCTGACTAGGCGAAAGCCATTCAATTCCCCTGTTCAAGCCCACGTATGCGTGGGCTTTTTTTTTGAAAAAAAATCGTGGGCGCGATTGCACCGACAACCACGTCGACACGGACTTTTTGTTATTTCAGAGGAACGATAGACATATGGATTATCCAAAAAGCGTCCCCAGCGTCGGGCTGGTCGATGGCCGGTTTGTCGATGAAAACCCCGTCGCCGGGACACCGGGATCGTTGATTCCGGCTGTATGGGGCAACAGCGTCACGCAAGAGGTTCTGGGTGTGATTACCGGGGGAGGTCTGGCGCCTTCCGAAGCGGACAACAGTCAACTGCTCAAGGCTATCCTGGCGATCATTGGCAAGACCAATCCGATGTATTCGGTGATCACGCGGCTAGCGGCATCAAAAGTTCTGACCGTCGAAGAGCTTGGTCTCGTACTGATTGATGCCAGTTCCGGTGCCGTCACCGTCAGCCTGCCGCCAGCCAATGTTACGTTGGGTGTTCGTGACGTCATCGTTCGACGTGTTGATAACAGCGGCAATCGCCTCGTTATTCAGGCAGTAGGCACTGACCGAATCCGATTTCATACGCATCTATCGGCGGGCGGTTATCCGTTTCTGGTGTTGATGGGCAGTGGGGACTGGTGGCATCTGCGCAGCGATGGTGCCGGCAGTTGGTGGCCGGTCGGGCGATTCGATAACACCCCGCTGGGGCGTCCGTTCTTTGAGACAACCACTCTGCTGAGCCCGGGTGGCTATGGGGCGCTCAATGGCACGGTAATGAAACGTGCCGAGTGGCCCTGGCTCTGGGATCACGCACAGCAGTCGGGAATGCTCGGCACTGAAGCTACTCGGGCGGGTAATGAAGGCAAGTGGACCTCCGGTGATGGTGCGCTGACGTTTCGTGGCCCCGAAGGACGAGGGGAGTTTTTGAGGGTTTTGGACGAGGGGCGTTCGGTGGACGCCGGACGGGTAATGGGTGCCTTCCAACCTGGCTCCATTCATTCCTACGCGATGGGGGCTAATGGTGCTGGCGCGGTGGGCTCGCGGTGGACCGATAGCCTAACTGCATTTGGCGCCGATACCCGTGAGGAACCTCAATATGTATCGGGGCTGAGCAATGGCGGTCCCATTTTTCCCGCAGGAACCAGTTTCCAGATGGATGCAGCCAATACCTTGCTCTACTCCTACAAATCCCGGCCACGCAACATCGCTTATCCCGGTCGTATAAAACTTATCTGAGGTGCCCATGTTTTATTATCTATTAGATAACTCGGGCGCCTTGTCAGGGCCCGTAGAGTTTCCTGTCACTCCGGGTGTCGGTATTCAATTACCCAGTAATGCCGTTGAACTTTCATTCGAACTACCGCCTGCGGAAAGCGGCCGTACATGGGCGCTGGTGAACGATGTTCCCCGGGAAGTGATTGATCGTCGCGGTTTGGTTTATCGCAAGGATGGCGGGGCCCAGCAGGTCTGGAGTGAACTCGGAGAGTTACCGGAAGTTTTTACAGTCGAACCATGGCCGGGCAACTACTACGTCTGGAATGACAATGGCTGGAAACTGGACGAGGTGGCTCGCCTGTTCGACATCAAAGTTCAGGTCCTGGCCAAGCGTGACACGCTTCTTCGTGAGGCCGTTTTGCGAATAGCGCCACTTCAATACGCCGAGGATATCGGTGATGCGTCTCACGTTGAGCAGTTAGCCCTGATGGAGTGGAAACTCTACAGCGTTGAGCTGAATCGCATTGAGCAACAAGCGGGTTTTCCAACCGAAATCGTTTGGCCTCTCGCTCCTGGTTCCATCGAGAAATAGTCAATGTTCTATTAGACCTACAGCGAGAGAAGAGAAAGTGGATTATCCAACTAGTATTCCCAGTGTTGGCTTGGTCAACGGCTGGTTTGTCGATGAAAACCCCATTGTCGGAACACCGGGATCGCTGATTCCAGCGGCCTGGGGCAATGGGGTGACGCAAGAGATTCTGAACGTCATCAAGGCTGCTGGGCTGACACCAGACGAAGCCAAAAATGACCAGTTGGCGCTGGCGATCGGCGCATTGGTCGATTTCACCAAAATGAAAAACACCCCTACCACGTTGAGTGGCTACGGCATCACCGATGCCGTTGGTCGACTGTTGGCAGTCAAGCAATTCGATACGGTCGGGACTACGGTTTACCGCCCCAATCCCAAGGCCAAACGGATTCGCGTGCGATTGGTGGGCGCCGGTGGTTCCGGGGCCGGTTGCCCGCCCGTCGCGGCGACTTATCAAAGTCTGGGGGGCGGCGGTGGTTCAGGTGCCTATGCCGAAAGTCTCTATGACGTGAGCGCTGAAATGCTGGCCGGGGTGCCTATTACATTGGGAGCAGGAGGTGCCGCGCGCAACGGGGCGGGTGCTGCGGGAGGCGGTGCTTCCTTTGGGACCTACATGAGTGCTGCGGGCGGTTTCGGCGGACAAATCCTGACGTTCGTGGCGACCACGTCCGGGTTTGTTCAGGGAGGCATGGGAGGGCTGACTGTAACAGGAGGCAATCTTGCCAACGCTCGCGGCATTCACGGCGGCTATGCGATGAGCAATACCAACTGGGGACTTCTGTCTGGAACCGGGGGGGCCAGTCAATTTGACGGTGGCGGCCCTTTCACGGGGGTAAACGGCAACGGTAATCCCGGTGCGCGAGGTTCGGGAGGCAGTGGCAGTTGTTCGACCAATGCTTCGGCTTCGTGCCTGAGCGGGCCCGGCGGCAACGCTTTTTGTGAAATCTGGGAGTACGAATAATGGCTGTTTATGCACGCCTGGACGAAGGGGTTGTCGCTGAACTGATCGACACTGGCCACTACGCGATCACTGAGTTGTTTGCCCCTGGGTTTCTGACCTCAATGAGGCTTATCCCCGAGGGGGTTGAAGTTGAAGTGGGAGAGCGGTTGAACCCAATAGAGCCGAGTGTCGCGCCGCCCGTTGCGTCGGACGCTCATTTTGACTCATCACTGACGGCTGATATGTCGGAAGACGATCCGGTAATGCGAGAGCGTTTGTGGCGCCGTTCCAGCCTCTCAGCCAATCAATGGCTTGTAGCACGCCACCGCGATGAGCAAGATCTTGGTCGGGTGACGACACTAACAGCAAAGCAGTATTTGGAGTTGCTGGAGTACCGCCAGGCGTTACGCGAGTGGCCGGAATCGAGCCAATTTCCGCAAACGCCTGCCAGGCCCGCGGCTCCCCATTGGCTTACCGATTCACTGGAGTCGCATTGAATAAGTTACAGCACCGTATAGACAGGTTCAGCGTCCGCCCCAAGCGGACGTTTTTATTTGTGGGCTGAATTGCTGTCGTACCGCCTCTTAGGCTGGTACCGGATATCATGGATCAGGAGCTAATCAGTGGATTACCCAAGAAGTGTACCCAGCGCCGGATTGGTTGATGGGAAGTTTGTCGATGAAAACCCTGTGACGGGGGCGCCCGGATCTTTGATTCCGGCGAGTTGGGGTAATAGCATTACCCAGGAAGTATTAAGTGTTATCCAGGCCGCTGGAATAACCCCTACGGAAGGGCTGAATAATCAACTTCTTGCGGCATTGCGCAGCAGTGGTCTGTTCGTCACTGCCCCGCAATTCGACAACGGTAACACTGTTGCAACGACTTCTTTTGTAACCCGAAGTGGCCTGCAATTCTCGGGTTTTGCATCGTATGCCGCGAGTGCGACGCTGACAGCGTCCAATATCGGAGGTGTCAGCAGTTTTTCCAGTGGTACGCCCATTACTGCGACGTTGCCCGTGACGACCGACATTGCGCATGCAGCGACGATTAACATTGTTAATGCCGGCTCGGGAGCACTTACGGTCTCGGCAGCGCCCGGCGCAGATACCATCAAGGCATCCAACGGTGTGACAGGTTCAATTGTTCTTGGGCTGGGGGAAACCGCAGAGTTTCTCAAGCTGGGCGGCCAATGGCGTTTGGTCGGTGGAACAGTCAGCTTGAAATACACCTCATTGTTCTCCGGGATGAACGGCCTTCCTGGATACCAGAAGTATTCCAGCGGCAACATTGATCAATGGGGCTACGGGACGACGGATGCCAGCGGAGACGTGTTTGTCACGTTCCCCATTTCGTTTCCAACAGCCTTTTCCTCCATTGTTGCCAACCATGTGGGTGGTGATGGAGCGGCGGTCATTATGGTCCAGGGTAGTGCCACCAAACAGGGCTGTCGCTTGAAAGTGCGAGACATGGGCGGTCTATCGGCTGCTGGATGGGGCGTTTATTATTTTGCCAAGGGGTATTGAATGAACGAGTTCAATGTTTTGTTTAGCGCAAGTACCTGTGGTGTATATGTACCCGGAATCAATACATCGGATATTCCTTCCGATGTCATAGAGATCCCTCAGACGTACTGGATGTCACTACTTCAAGAACTGGCCGTCACCGCGAAGATGATTTCCGTTCGTGCCGATAACGGGTATCCCGTTCTTGTCGATACACCACCCCTTGCACCGGAAGAAGCCGCGAACGCCGAGCGTTTCTGGCGTGATGCACAGCTGTCGGCCACAGACAGCATGGTTGCTCGCGACAGAGATGAACTGGAGGATGGCGGCGGTACTACTTTGACCACTGATCAATACGCCCAACTGCAGGCTTATCGTCGTGCACTGCGAGACTGGCCACAAGGATCTTTCTTCCCGTTCACCGAACATCGACCCAGTGCGCCGCTTTGGTTGGCTGAGCAACTTTAACGCCTTTTCCGCCTGCCTTTCGGGGTAACTATGATCGTTACGCAACAACTACAAAGCATCATGCCCAACGCCCGCTCCCAAGCGGGCGTTTTCATTTCCGCCCTCAACACCGCCATGTCCCACCGCAACATCAACACCCCGAAGCGCATCGCCGCCTTTCTCGCGCAAGTCGGCCATGAGTCGGGGCAGTTGCAGTACGTACGTGAACTGGGCAACAACCAATACCTGAGCAAATACGACACCGGCGCCCTGGCCGCCCGGTTGGGCAACACCCCGGAACCCGACGGCGACGGTCAAAAGTACCGTGGCCGAGGCCTGATCCAGATCACTGGGCGTAACAACTACCGCCAATGCAGTCTCGGCCTGTTTGGCGATGAACGTTTGTTGGCGTTACCTGAATTGCTGGAGCAACCGCAATGGGCGGCCGAGTCCGCCGCCTGGTTCTGGGAGCGGAATGGCCTGAATGAATTGGCCGATCGCGACCAGTTCAACAGCATCACTCGCCGTATCAACGGCGGGCTGAACGGGTTGCAGGATCGCCTGGAAACCTGGGCGCGGGCGAGGTCGGTGCTATGCCAGTCCTCGGTCTGATCAGTTGGCGATTGATCGGTCTGCTGGTGCTGGCCGGTTGTTCGGCGGCGCTGGCCTGGCAGTTTCAGGATTGGCGCTACGACCGGCAACTGGCGGAACAGGCCAGGCTGCACGCCGAGACCCTTAATCAACTGACTCTGGCGACCGCCACCGAGCAACAGGCCGAACAAAACAGGCGTCTGGCCCTGGAGCAGCGACTGTCGGCCAGTGAACAAACCCATTATCGAGCGCTTAGCGATGCCGAACATGATCAAAGTCGCCTGCGCGATCGTCTTGCCACTGCTGATGTGCGCCTGTCAGTCCTCCTCGATGCCCATGACGCTGCCTCTACCTGCGCAGTGCCAGCCACCTCCGGCGCCGGCGGCGTGGATCATGGCGCCCCGCGAGCCCGACTTGACCCGGCGCATGCTCAACGAATTATCGCGATCACCGACGCCGGTGATCGCGGACTGATTGCCTTGCAGGCCTGTCAGGCCTACGTCAGAGCCCTGGCTCGCTAACATTTTGATCGATCCTGAACCTTGCAAGCGTGATCCGCTCGTGTACGGTAGTGCTCATTCCGCTCGATCAGGAGAGAGTCGTGAAAGATATTACTCAGCTGGCCGCTGAACTTGGCAGGCGCTTGCAGGTTCTCAATGCCCACGTCACCACTGCCGAATCCTGCACAGGGGGCGGAATTGCCGAGGCGATCACCCGTATCCCCGGGAGTTCGGCGTGGTTCGAGGCCGGTTATGTCACCTACTCCAACCGCCAGAAAATCCAGCAGCTGAACGTCCCGACCGAGTTGTTTTCAACCGTCGGAGCGGTCAGTCGCGAGGTGGTCGAGGCCATGGTCCGAGGCGCGCAGGAAAAAAGCCGGGCGCGGTTTGCCGTGGCGGTCAGCGGTGTGGCGGGGCCGGATGGCGGTTCGCCGAACAAGCCCGTGGGCACGGTGTGGCTGGCCTGGGGCGTCGGTGAGCAGGTGTTCAGCGAGGTCCAGCACTTTGTCGGTAACCGTGACGAGGTCCGCCGACAAACGGTGAAGGCCGCGCTAGAGGGGCTGCTGCGGCATACCGTTGGAGAAATCTCAAATCAGGGGTAGGCGATCCTGAAACGCTGTGGAATAATACTGGCTACTTATACAGGTGTTGGCCGTCAGGCCTTATTGATTACGTGAGGACTTTAATGGACGACAACAAGAAGAAAGCCTTGGCTGCGGCCCTGGGTCAGATCGAACGTCAATTCGGCAAGGGTGCCGTAATGCGTATGGGCGATCAGGACCGTCAGGCGATCCCGGCCATTTCCACTGGCTCTCTGGGTCTGGACATCGCGCTCGGCATTGGCGGCCTGCCAAAAGGCCGTATCGTTGAAATCTACGGTCCTGAATCCTCCGGTAAAACCACCCTGACATTGTCGGTGATCGCCCAGGCTCAAAAAGCCGGCGCGACCTGCGCATTCGTCGACGCCGAACACGCTCTCGACCCTGAGTACGCCGGCAAACTGGGCGTCAACGTCGACGACCTGCTGGTTTCCCAGCCGGACACCGGCGAGCAGGCCCTGGAAATCACCGACATGCTGGTGCGTTCCAACGCCGTTGACGTGATCATCGTCGACTCCGTGGCCGCTCTGGTGCCAAAGGCTGAAATCGAAGGCGAAATGGGCGACATGCACGTGGGCCTGCAAGCCCGTCTGATGTCCCAGGCGCTGCGTAAAATCACCGGTAACATCAAGAACGCCAACTGCCTGGTGATCTTCATCAACCAGATCCGCATGAAAATCGGCGTGATGTTCGGCAGCCCGGAAACCACCACCGGTGGTAACGCGCTGAAGTTCTACGCATCGGTTCGTCTGGACATCCGTCGTACTGGCGCGGTGAAAGAAGGTGATGAAGTCGTCGGTAGTGAAACCCGCGTCAAAGTCGTGAAGAACAAGGTGGCTTCGCCGTTCCGTCAGGCCGAGTTCCAGATTCTTTACGGCAAGGGCATTTACCTCAACGGTGAGATGATCGACCTGGGTGTGCTGCACGGTTTCGTCGAGAAGTCCGGTGCCTGGTATGCCTACAACGGCACCAAGATCGGTCAGGGCAAGGCCAACTCGGCCAAGTTCCTGGCAGACAATCCGGAAATCGCCGCGACTCTCGAGAAGCAGCTGCGCGACAAGCTGCTGACCCCAGCACCGGACGTCAAGGCTTCGGCCGTCAGAGAGACCGAAGACGACCTGGCTGACGCTGATATCTGATCGATCCGATGACCGCCGTACTCGATACACTCGTCGCGGTGCGGCGAACCGCAATGGACCTGCTCGCGCGACGCGAGCACGGTCGAGTCGAGCTGACGCGTAAACTGCGTCAGCGCGGCGCCCTCCCTGAAATGATCGACACAGCACTCGACCGCTTGACGGAAGAGGGCTTGTTGTCCGAATCCCGTTACCTCGAAAGCTTCGTTTCCTACCGTGCCCGTTCCGGATATGGCCCTTTGCGCATTCGCGAAGAGCTGAGCCAGCGTGGCCTGCAACGTACCGACATTGAGCTCGCCTTGCGCGAGAGTGGTATCGATTGGCAGGAACTACTGGAAGACACCTGGCGGCGCAAATTTTCCGGGCATTTACCGATAGACGCCCGAGAACGTGCCAAACAGGGCAGGTTCCTGAGTTATCGGGGATATTCCATGGAAATGATCAGCCGCTTGTTCAGCGGCCGAGGGATGGACGATTGACTGAAACGGCTCGCTATTTCGATAGCGGGCCGTTTTTTTGCATCACGTTACCTTGGACGGTTCCCGTGTGCGTTGCTGCGCCTGGGGTCTGGACTGGGCCCAGTTTTCCGGCAGGTTGATGTAATCCACCAATTCTCGCAGACGACCATGATCACGAGCGTTGAAGGTAAAGGACAAGCGCACCAGATGGCTGAACTGCGCTTCGTCGTGCTCCTCGCCACTGTAGGCATGCTGATGGAAATGATCGCTCAGGCACAGGTCGGCGAATGCCTCCTGCATGTGTTCAAGTGCCCGGTCGCTGAGCTTGTGGTTCATGCGAATCACGAACTGATGTTTGAGCCAGCGGCTTGAGTGGAAGTTGCTGTAGAACTGGTTGATCTGCTCCACGGCCTCTTCGACGCTGTAGACCAGGCTCAACAGCTTCATGTCGGTCGGCAGGATGTAGCGATTTTCCTCCAGTTGATGGTGAATGAAGTCCAGCGCGCCTTGCCAGAACGTACCGCCTGGTGCATCCAGTAGCACCACGGGCACCAGCGGGCTTTTGCCGGTCTGGATCAGGGTCAGCACCTCCAGTGCTTCATCCAGAGTACCGAAACCGCCTGGGCACAGGACCAGCGCATCGGCTTCCTTGACGAAGAACAACTTGCGGGTAAAGAAAAAGTGGAAGGGCAGCAGGTTGGCGGTGCCATTGACCGTGGGATTGGCATGTTGCTCGAAGGGCAGGGTGATATTGAATCCCAGGCTGTGTTCCAGGCCGGCGCCTTCATGGGCCGCCGCCATGATGCCGCCACCGGCACCGGTGATGACCATCAGGTCCGAGCGCGCCAGGGCGGCGCCCAGTTCTCGGGCCAGACCATATAGCGGGTGTTCTATCGGCGTGCGTGCCGAGCCAAAAACGGTAACTTTACGCCGTCCCTTGAACTGCTCCAGCACACGGAAAGCGTGCTCGAGTTCACGCAAGGTTTGCAGGGTGATTTTGGCGTTCCAGCGGTTGTGATCTTCCTGAGCCATGCGCAGCACGGTCAGGATCATGTCGCGGTAAATCGGGATGTTGGGGCTGTTGGGTGAAACCAGGTTGAGTTGTTCTTCGACCTTGCTGGTGAGGTCGTGGCCGCTTTCTTGAAAATGACGGCTCAGTAGGTCATTCGGTTGGTAAGGCATTCAACTTCTCCTTCTGCACAGAACCGTCGGCCCGACAAAACAATCGTCGGCGCCGCGACACCCCTTGTGTCGCTGTCTGCCCAAGCCCATGCCTGGGCGCTCTACCTGACTCGATTGCAATCGAGCCATCCATACGGGCTCTGCTTATCCCTTGAATGAAAGAAACGTTCGCACAATAAGACACCGTAATGGGCAGCCCCTTTTCTGCCCTTAAAAAAACAACATGAACACTTTGAATTTAGACCCTCGCAACGATTTTCGCTGGCTTGATCATTGCGCCGCAAAGTCTTTCCTGGCAACCGCTTATTGACGATTTGCAAGGTGCTTTCACCGCTCGTCTGAACGCAAGCCGCATGTCTCGCGCTCTGATTTACTAAGTTACAGGCGTGACACGACAACTTTGCGTCAACGGCAGGACGCAACATTCAAGCAATTCAGGGATTTATCGCGTGATCAACGGCGATCAATGCATGCAGGGAGGCGGGAAACCATGCCCAGAGTGACTCTGGAGATCGATGCGCAACTGTATCGATTGCTGAAAGCATCGGCCGAGACCCATCATTTGAGTCTCGAAGAAGAGTGCTGCCGACGTCTGGAGGGTGGGGAGCGACGTTCGCGTTACTTGCAGGCGCTGTTGGCAGAGCTGCGCGCCGAGGATGAACAGCGGCGCGCCAATGCCAGGTAATTATTTCTTCTTCGCGGGAGTCTCTTTCGGGCAGTCCGAGTCCTGGAAGCTTGCGGAGCCGACCGGACGGTTGGTCTTCACCTCGGTGAAGTCGTAACGCATGATCGCGCCCTTGGCCATCAGCTTGCGGAACCCTGGGTTTCTGCATACGGAGGCGCCAAGCTGGAAGTACACAGCTTTGGGATCGGCGCGCATTTTTTCGGCGTGGCTGCTTTGCACGCTCAAGTGGTTGATCAGCACTTTTCCTTCTGCGGTGTAGCCCTGATCAAGAATGTCTTCGTTGATCGCCCGTGGAGTGCCAACGCTGCTTTGTACGGCGACGTTTCGCAGCTCTCTGTTGAGATTCTGCTCACTCAAGGATGCAGCCTGAGCGCTAAAGGACGACGCCAGCAAAACGGCAGCGGTGGGAACGATAAGGCGCAGCATGAAACTCTCCTGGTTCAGTGACTGGTGGTTCGACCCGTCACATGACTGTGCGTTCAGTGGCGGCGAATTATAGGGGAGGAGTCCCGGACGGTACAGGCTTGCGCCGAACCCTCTGGTAAACTGCCGGCACTTTTTGCCTTGCCGAGTGTTTTTTGTGTCGATTTCCCTTAGCCGTCGGCGTTGCCTGCGATGAGTCAAACCCCTGCACACTTTGCGACGAACGCCGTCGCCCGCTTGCGCGATGAGCGCGAAGAGGCAGGCATCAAGCCGATTCAGGCCCGAGGCTGGCGTGCACCGCGTTGCCGTGTCTGCCGCGTGATCGAGAGCCATTGTCTGTGCGCCTGGCGCCCGCAGGTCGAAGCCCGCAGCGGCGTGTGCCTGATCATGACCAACAAAGAAGTGTTCAAGCCAAGCAACACCGGTTGGCTGATCGCTGATGTGGTGCGCGACAATCATGCATTCATCTGGTCGCGCACCGAGATTGATGAGCAACTGCTGGCGCTGTTGGCCGATCCGCAATGGCAACCGTACCTGGTGTTTCCGGGCGAATACGTCGAACCCGAGCGAGTTACCCACAGTGTCGCGGTCGATAGCACCAAGCGCCCGCTGTTCATTCTGCTGGACGCCACCTGGACCGAAGCCCGGAAGATTTTCCGAAAAAGCCCTTATTTTGATGGGTTGCCGATTCTGAGCCTGCTCCCGGAGAAGCTTTCACGCTACCGATTGCGCAGGTCCACGCGCAGCGAGCACCTGTGCACGGCCGAAGTGGCCGCGCTGTGTCTGGATCTTGCTGGCGATACAGACGCTGCATCGGCACTGGACGCCTATTTTGATGTGTTCAGCCAGCATTACCTGGACGCTAAACATCAGCTGGATATGAATGTTGAAACACCGGCCCACGCCGAGCTGATGCCCTTCGTACAGCACGCGGCGCCCGTTGTCGGCTGAACGTCGCCCATACTGCAAGGAACGAGGCCCGTTGGCCGCGCCATGCAACTTGACCACCCCGGCTTCGCTGGGCATGCTTGGCGCCGATTAGGGCGCGGCCACGGTTTGATACGCCGACGTGATTGGCGTTGAACGTGCCCTGTTGGTGCCGCTACGTGGCGGCACCTTGAGTTGTTTTGGCGAGGTCTGAATGCATCGGGCGTCCCACAAAAAACAGGATCATTTGAAAAATGGCCACATACGAAATCCTGATTGCCGATGACCACCCTCTTTTTCGTAGTGCCTTGCATCAAGCATTGACCCTGGGCCTGGGCCCGGATGTCCGTCTGGTGGAAGTGGCGAGCATTGCCGAGCTGGAAAGCCGTCTGACCGAAAAGGCCGATTGGGACCTGGTGTTGCTGGACCTGAACATGCCAGGGGCCTACGGTTTTTCCGGGCTGGTGTTGTTGCGCGGTCAGTACCCGCAGATTCCGGTGGTGATGGTATCGGCGCAGGAAGAAGCGTCGATCATGGTGAAGTCCCGTGAGTTCGGCGCCAGCGGTTTCATTCCCAAGTCCAGTGACCTGAGTGTCATTCAGAAAGCCGTGCGCGCGGTGCTCGATGGTGACGTTTTCTGGCCGCCCCAGGCCTTCGAAGCCGTCAGCGTTTCCGACGAAGCCAAGGCGGCCAGCGAAGGCCTTGCCAGCCTGACGCCCCAGCAGTTCCGGGTGTTGACCATGGTCTGTGAGGGTTTGCTGAACAAGCAGATTGCTTACGAATTGAGCGTGTCCGAAGCGACGATCAAGGCCCACGTCACCGCGATTTTCCGTAAGCTGAATGTACGGACCCGGACTCAGGCGGCGCTGCTCTTGCAACAACTTGAGTCAATTTCGAGCCACTAAGGTGTTATGTATTCACGCTTTTTTGACTTTGCTTAATCTAGCTTTCCCACTCCTTTTTGGTCAGTTGCTTACTCTATGTCACCTTTCAAAGGCCAGACCGGCCTAAAACGCATCCTCAACGCCTCCGGCTATTCCCTGGACGGCCTGCGCGCGGCCTTCACTGGCGAGGCGGCCTTCCGGCAACTGGTGTTGCTCAATGCCATCCTGATTCCGCTGTCGTTCTTCCTGAATGTCAGCCGTGTCGAGCAGGCGCTGCTGATTGCAGTCTGCCTGTTGGCGTTGATCGTCGAATTGCTCAACTCGGCGGTGGAAGCGGCCATCGACCGCATTTCCCTGGAGTTGCACCCACTGTCCAAGAACGCCAAGGACATGGGCAGTGCCGCTCAACTCGTGGCGTTGAGCATGATCGCGTTGGTGTGGGCGGTGATCCTGCTTTAAGCGATGGCAGGCAGAACGATCTCGTCGCTGCGCTGAACCCCGGCGGTGAAGGCGCGGCACAGTTCGAGGAACTCGCGCATCGCCGAGGTCTGGTATTTCTGTTTGTGCCAGATGAAATAGAACTGTCGCGCCAGGTCCAGATCCGGTGTTTCCACCGGCACCAGGCTGCCACGACGGAACGCATCGCGCAGCGCCAGGCGCGAAATGCAGCCAATCCCCAACCCTGACTCCACCGCGCGCTTGATCGCTTCAGTGTGTTCCAGTTCCAGGCGAATGTTCAGCGCGCTGCGGTGGTGACGCATGGCCTGGTCAAAGGTCAGCCGCGTGCCCGAGCCTTGTTCTCGGAGAATCCACGCCTCATGACTCAGCTCCTCCATGGTGGCAATACCGCGTTGAGCCAGCGGATGCTGGGGCGCGCAGAACACCACCAGTTCATCTTCGACCCAGCTCTGCACTTCGATGTCCGGATGGCTGCAGTCGCCTTCGATTAGACCCAGATCAATTTCATAGTGAGCCACTTGTTGCACGATGTTGGCAGTGTTCTGCACATGCAGCTTCACCTGGCTTTCCGGATGGCGCTGCATGAAGCTGCCGATCAGCAGGGTGGCCAGGTAATTGCCGATGGTCAGGGTCGCGCCGACCGCCAGGGAGCCGAAACCGGACTTGCCGTTGAGCAAGTCTTCGATTTCCTTGGCCTGATCGAGCAGGGCCACCGCTTGCGGCAATAGCTGTTTGCCGAGGGCGTTGAGGCTCAGCCGTTTGCCGGCGCGATCGAACAGCTGACAGCTGCACTGGCGCTCCAGCTCGGTGATCGAGGTGCTCGCCGCCGATTGCGAGAGGTTGAGCAGGCCCGCGGCACGGGATACGCTTTCCTGCTGGGCGACGGCGACGAACACTTGAAGTTGACGGAGAGTAAATCGCATATCGATATAACCGATAACCCTTATCTTAATAATCCATTTAACAGATATTGTCGCTGCCATTAGAATGCGATGCAATTGTGCACATCATTGGCGCAGGCAAAATCTCCAGGAGTCCCACGTACATGAGCAACATGAACCACGAGCGTGTCCTCAGTGTTCATCACTGGAACGACACTCTGTTCAGCTTCAAGTGCACCCGCGATCCGGGCCTGCGCTTCGAGAACGGTCAGTTCGTGATGATCGGCCTGCAACAGCCCAACGGCCGGCCGCTCATGCGCGCTTACTCGATTGCCAGCCCGAACTGGGAAGAGCATCTCGAGTTCTTCAGCATCAAAGTGCCTGATGGCCCGCTGACTTCCCAGTTGCAGCATCTGAAGGAAGGCGACGAGATCATCATCAGCAAGAAGCCTACCGGCACCCTGGTGCTGGATGACTTGAAGCCTGGCAAGCATTTGTACCTGCTCAGCACCGGTACCGGTCTGGCGCCGTTCATGAGCGTCATCCAGGACCCGGAAACCTACGAGCGTTTCGAAAAAGTGATCCTGTGCCACGGCGTGCGTTACGTCAATGAAGTCGCTTACCGCGAATTCATCACCGAGCACCTGCCGCAGAACGAGTTCTTCGGCGAGGCTCTGCGTGACAAGTTGATCTACTACCCGACCGTGACCCGCGAGCCGTTCGAAAACGAAGGCCGCCTAACCGACCTGATGCGCAGTGGCAAGCTGTTCAGCGACATCGGCCTGCCGCCGATCAACCCGCAGGACGACCGCGCCATGCTGTGCGGCAGCCCGAGCATGCTCGACGAGACCAGCGAAGTGTTGAACAGCTTCGGCCTGACCGTTTCGCCGCGGATGCGCGAGCCGGGTGATTACCTGATCGAGCGTGCATTCGTCGAGAAGTAAGCACACCGCATTACTGAAAAGCCCCCATTGCCTGTGCAGGCAATGGGGGCTTTTTTATGCCGGACGCAATTGCCTAGGCGTTGGATACGGGGATGACTTCGAGAACGCGGATAAGCCCTGGTTCGGGGTAATGCCAGCGTACATCCAGATCCCAGAACTGCGCGCCGTATTCGCGCTCAGGCGTAGGAATCTGGTACGCCGGGCGTGGGTCTTGTGCCAGGCATTGCTCGATCAACTCGACCAGAGGCTCGCCAAGCCGCTGAGCGTGGCCGTGGGCCTGTTGCAGGGCCGAGTCCGTCCACTGCACGGGAATCAGCAGTGGCGGGGCGCTGGCGATGTCGTTGGACGCCGTGTCGATGATGTCGGCGTAGGGCACGTAGGGTTTGATGTCGAGAACCGGCGTGCCGTCCAGCAAGTCGATGCCGGAGATCCACAGTCGATTGGCTTCGACCTTGTCCAGTTTGACCACCGACTGGCCGATGCCGTTAGGACGATGTGTCGCGCGGGTGGCGAACACGCCCATGGATTTGTTACCGCCCAGACGCGGCGGGCGAACTTTGAGGCGTGGCTTTTCTTCCAGCGCTTGATGGAACAGGAACAACAGCCACACATGGCTGACCTGCTCCAGCCCCTGCACCGCATCACCCTGATCGAACGGCGCCACCAGCTCCAGTACGCCCCGAGCGGCCGGGGCCAGTTGCGGTTGACGCGGGATGGCGAACTTCTCCTTGAAGCAGGAGCGCACGAAGCCGATGGGGGAAACGCTGTAGGTCATGGTCTGGGGTCGAGGCCGGGATTAGGGCGGCATGATAACCCGAGCGGCCTCGAGATCGGTGCTGCCTATTACTCCGTCATCGCGGGCAAGCCACGCTCCCACAAGGTTCTCGAGTGAACGCAAATGTTGTGTACGGCATAAAACCTGTGGGAGCGTGGCTTGCCCGCGATAGCCGCGCCGCCGATCTAGAGACTAAACCCGCCATCCAAAGGAATGACATTCCCGGTCATATACGCCCCGGCCGTACTCGCCAGGCTAATCGCCAGCGCCGCCATTTCTTCCTCCCGGCCCCAGCGCTTCATCGGAATCAACGCCGTGTCCTCTGCAAACGCCTGCTCATCGTTGCCGATATGCTGAGTCATCTTGCTAGGGAAACGTCCCGGCGCAATCACGTTGACGTTGATGTGCTGGCTCACCAGCTCTCGCGCCAGAATCCGCGACAGTTGGTGCAGGGCGGCTTTGCTCGGGCCGTAGGCATACGCCTGTTCGCCGAAGGAAGAAATCCCGGCCACCGAACCGATGTTGATGATCCGTGCCGGATTCGCCGCCGAACCGGCCTTGCGCAGCAGCGGTAGAAATTGCTGGATGCAGTTGAACACCGAGGTCACGTTGAGCTGCATGACTTTTTCCCAGCCCTTGACCGGGTAACTCTCCAGCGGCGCACCCCAGGTGGTACCGGCATTGTTCACCAGAATATCCAGTTGACCAATTTGTTCGCTCAATTGCGCAGCCAGTTGCTGAACGCCTTCTTCATGAGCCAGGTTGGCGGCCACGGCGTGGCAAATCCCGAAGGCACTCAGCTCATCGGCAGTTTGCTGACAGGCTTCGGCATCCCGGGCGCACACGTACACGATGGCGCCGGCCTCGACATAAGCCTTGGCGATCATTTTGCCGATACCGCGGGTGCCGCCGGTCACCAGAGCGGTGCGGCCTTGCAGAGAGAAGTAGGGATGCATGGCGAGTCCTGAGAGCTGGGGGTCAATACACCCTAGTCTTCAGCCGCCGGAAGCGGAGCCACTATTTTTGCGAGGAATAAACATCTATACAGATTGGTTTGCGACCGCGCTTGTAGGAGCCGGCTTGCTGGCGATGGCGTTCTCAAGATCGCC